>CAIZEI010000047.1 GCA_903931945.1 uncultured Hyphomicrobiales bacterium
CGCAAAAGCCAAATCAAAGCCGGTTCAGTGGTACACTTTGCGCCCGCGCTTTATACCCGGTGCATTACGTCCGAACGCGACAGCGTCACGCCATCAGCAAAGCTGAACTGCTCGACGCCGGCGCCGTTACCATTCATCGTCGCTACGCTTGTGCCCGCGCCGAATTCGTTCAGCACGGTAATCGCCTGACCGGTCGTCTGGTCGGTCACGATCAGGCTCGTGCCCGACATCGTGAAGGACACCTGCGTCGACGCCAGATTCGTGAACGACAAAACGTCGGTCGCCACCGACTTCGCGCCTTCTGAAATCGTGTCGTTACCGGCGCCGCTCGCATAAAGGAATGTGTCCGCGCCAGTCGTCGAGCCAATCAACATGTCGTTGCCTAGACCGCCGTCGATCGTATTCACCGAGCCGGCGGCTTGAATTGTGTCGTTGCCCACCGATCCCTGAAGGAACGAGCGCCCAGCCCAGCTCGTGATAACGCCGGCGCTGTTGAGCACAGAAAAGACCGGCGTGAAGGCGCTATTCAGCGCCAAGGACGATCCATCCGCGAACACCAGCGACTGGATGGCGCCAAGGCCATCCCCCTGGTAACTCAGCGTGATCAGATCGCCAGTGTCCTTGATCAGGACCTCAAGACCATCAGCTGGGCGGTTCGGATCGTATTCAAAACCGATGTCCGACCGCGCGACGTCCTCCAACAACAAGACATTTGTCGCCGCCGCACCCGTCGCCAAATAGCCGCTCACGCCGAGCGCGCCGTCGCCTTTCGCCCAGATAAAGAGATCAGAAGCGCCACTGATCGTCACGCCGGACCCCAGTGGCGATCCAGGCTGTGCAAACGCCAGTTCGCCTGCACCAGATGTTTTTCCGTTGAAGCTAAAACCGAAATACGATCCGTAATTGACAGGCGTTCCATTGGAAGCCAGCGCATTGAACCCAATCGGCTGCGCGCTGTACCACGAAGCAATGGTTCTCCAGGCAAGATCGCCGCTCGGCGGGTTATTCGCGCCGCTCGTCAAGAAAGCATTCAACGCAGGAAGGAACCGACCATTCGCCACCAGCTCATCGTAGGTCGCATTTTGCCCGACCGAAATCACGGTCGACACCTGGTCATACGCAAGCCCGGAGTAGAATGACCCAACCACGCTGCTCGTGTTCAACTGGCCGGACTGGACCAGCTGAACCGCGATATCGTCGACAAACGACTGAAGAATTTGGCCGAACAATGCGTCAAACGAAGCACCTGCCGGGCCTGGATTGTCGCCCAACGGACCGACGCTCGCGCCCGTTTCCAAAAACGGCATGCCGAAAAGCGCTTCAAGCGCCCCAAGGTTTCTTCCATCAACATAGGAACCGCGCGCCGTCGACGAGACATTCGCCACACCCGTCCATTCATAAATGATGGACTTCACCCCACTGGTGAACTGCGCCATGGACATCGAGGCCGCGCCATTAATCAGCGCCACCATCTCGCCCTCGAGCGTCGGATCGCCAGCATATGACTGCTGAAGCGAATCCAACGATCCCGATGCCGACAAATCCGGCAACGACAGATCAAGCGCCAACGGAGCATGCCAAACCCATTCCGATTCCGTCGGATTATTCGCGAACCAAACGTCGGCGATGGTTCGAGTCGTACCATCCACCATCGTCACTACAGCCGTCTGGCGAATCTCGTTTCCGACGTTTAAATAACCAGGCGCAGTCGGAGAAATAATCGCGTAGTTCAAGGCGATCGACGCGACGCCGGCCTGACCAAGGGTTGTTGTTTCGCCCTCCTCGACAACCCCATCGCCGTTCGCGTCATTCCACAGAACAAGTTGAGAAAATGCCGCATCGTTGGCGTCGATCACGTGATCGCCATTGGAATCCAGCGCGGACAACGCGGCAAAGCCATTGGCATTCGAGCCATTTGAGCCAAAAAGATTCGAAATGCTGCTGATGCTTCCATCGGCATTGGCGATTGCCAAAAATGCCTCGCCCGGTTGCACCCAACCGGTCTTCAACGCATGGCCAGTCCCCGCAAGGTCAAAATACGTCGAGGACCCTCCAAGCCCCGTCGTTTTGATTCCTGTCCCGGATAAATCAACGACCAATGGCGAAACCGATCCGGAAAGCCATGCCGTATCGTGCGACCACCATTGATCGATCGAAATTTCAAACCGAATGACGTTGACCGGTAAATTCACGGTTAACGAATTCCCCGCCGTATCCGTGACCTCGCCTCCGAGGCTATAAAGAGACGTATCTGAAGCATCCAAAGGCGCGCCGGCGGCGACCCTGACAATGCCGGTCACGGGATCGACGACAAATCGACCGTCGTCATTGTTCGTCAGCGAAAAAACCAATCCCGAGGTGTCATTGTCCTGAGCAACGAATTGACCAACGATCGTCCCCGGAAGCGCATCCGCGATCTTAAATCCAGGAATCGTGTTCCAGGTAAGAGACGTCGGCGGCGGGTCGGCAACTTTGAAAAAAACGTGCTGAGTGGTTGAACCGCCAGTCAGCGTGTCAGTTGCAACGACGTCAACCTCGTAAGGCGAATTCGAAAGTCGACCAGCCGCTGTCTGAGAAGCCGCCTGCCCATCGGGAAATACGTCGCCTGACAGGCCACGAACCGACGACAAAAGATCCCCAATCTCCGACATCCAACCAGCGAATGACACGGCTGACCCAGCAAGCCGGGTCAGAACACCCGTCGTGGCGTCAATCGAATAATAAGCAGTGAATGCGGCGCTCAGAGAATATGTTACGCCGTCGCCGACATTGGCGCCTTGCGCAACAACCTGACCGACAACCTCAGCCTGCGTCAAACGGCCATTTTCCAACGAAGTCGCATTCTCAACGTGGATATTTTTCGGTTTCAACAGGTCCGCGGCCGTCACCGTCAGTCCATCAGAGAATCTAAACAGCCCGACGTTAATATCGGTGTCCGTGCCATCCCGTCCACTGACAGTGTCATGGATGGTCAAACGACTTTGGGTTCCGGGCAACGAATACCCGGTAACAACGTATTGATCACGCGTTCCCTGATAATAGGCGGTGTCGAGGACCCCGTACCGTCCAGTGATGACATCGTCACCGCCCATGCCCCATACAACATCAACGCCAGAGCCACAGGTGATGGCATTATTCGCGGACGACCCTATCAGATCCTCGTTTAAACCGTTATTGGCTCCAACGACGTTCTGAACATTTATAAAAGTGTCGTTGACGCCAAACCCGAAGGCGGTGCCCGCCTGAAGATTCACTGTCAAAAACGATGTCCAATTTGGATACGTTGCTAAAGCTTCAAACGAAATCGTCGCCCGCCCAGCTCCACCGTCGATGAAACTTGATCCTTCCGCGGCAAAGAATTTATCGTTTCCACCTTGACCGATAACGGCCTTGTCCTTCCCGCTCAGGTATACAAGGTCATTTCCGGATCCGAGCAAGATCGTCAATCGTGACAAATCCTGGGTCCGAAAATCGACTAGATTATTCGCGTTGCCGTATTGCACTTGCGTAAGTCCAGTCAGACTTATCCCAGAAACGGACAAGCTGACCGAATGATCCGGATTTGCAAAAATGGAAGTCGTTTGCGCAGCGCCCGTTAAATCGAGCGACTCCGTAGAGCCGTCAGTACCAAACTCGACAAGAAGATTTCGTGCGCCCGCATTAGGCCCGACGAAAAACGTCATCGGCCCCGCCCGCATTTTTAGATCCGTAATTCCGCTCAGAACATCATCGACAACGCCCGACGCTCCTACCGTGAGAACGTCATCGCCGGCTTGCGTAAAATAGACCCCATCTGGAGACCCTATGTGGATTTGATTTCGAACCACCGTCGCACTGTCACCGCCATTCGTGTAATCAACCGTATTCGCGGCGCTGCCACCAAAGATCAAATTTTTGCCATTTCCGGCCATTCCGAGATCAAAGGTCTCAGAAGCCGCCGTGCCAAGGATCACGTTGTCGCCAGCACCGACAACAATCACCTTGCCGCCGATAATAAGATCATTACCGTTGGCGCTGCCGGTGATTGTGCCCACGCCGTCGCTTCCAACAAGAAGCGCGCCGCCCGGCGAACCGTTCGCGGCATCAACTGCGGCAAAACCCGAAAGGTCTCTGCCGCTCAAAGAGATTTGCGCCAGCGTAATTTGATCCAATTTGTCGAGCAAGTTGGCGCTGAGTAGCCCCTGTACGGGAGTGTTACCGGAAAAGTCGGTTGGCGCGTTGGCTTGAATCCAAGCTCTTATCGGATCCGTGTTTCCCGCGTTATCCGCAACATTCGACAGAATACTGTATACGAGATCGCCGAGACCGATGATATCGGTCTGCGAATTTGAACCATTTTCGAACGTCTGCATCCAATGCGTCGGATCGAGATCGATTTTGAGGACCAAGTTGTTTGAACCCGCGAACACGCCAGAGCCATCTGCCCAACTTGCATCATGACCGTTGTTCTGCTTGGCGGTAGCTGCCTGATCGCCTGCATTTTGGACGAGGATCTCTGACAGGGAGCTCTTAAGGTCTTTACCTGCCAGTAACCCGGTCAAATAATCCTGTGCTACCAACTTCCCGAGAAAGTCGGCATCGGCGAACATTGAGCGGATGCCCATTTCGCCGAACGGTGTTACACCTTCGTCGATCGCCGTATACGCAATCATACGACGCATCTGCCCGGCAGGATCACTGGTGCCCGTCGACGCCGACGTTCCAGGTGGCGGCGAGCTCGAATCATTGCCTTGCACCAACCCAAGTGCTTTTCCTACATCCTCGTTGAAATAGGCAGCCCAGAATTCGTTGCCGATCGTCTGCCAATCCGTCAGATTATTGTCACTTGCGTATTGCAAAAAAATCAGCGGCTCCATCATATGGAGCTGTAACGCGCGCGCTTGGAGCGACAGCCCGCTGTCAATGCCTGAGAAGCTTTGAAGTCCATCCGGTGGGTTCTTAACAATGGTTGCATCGATTGTGCTCGTAACGCCCGCAATCTGAGCAAGAGTGACGCCAGTGTAAATTGCAGGATCAAGGCCGAGCAAATTGTCGAGTTTCGAGATAGCAATCGACGGAAGAAGAGAAAGCGCAAACTGAAAATTACCGTTGCGCGCTGACTGAAGAATTTCATTGGAGGTAAACGAACCCTGGAACGCGCTCCAATTGAGTGACGTGCCTGGATTTTGAGCCGCCAGGATAATTGCGATGATCTCTGGTGGCATGTAGTCAAAACCGAAACCTGCGGTGCCGCTCAATATCGATGCGATACCGGCGAGACCGCCGCCGAGTGAGTGTCCGGTCAAAATCGTATTGGCGACCGCACCCTGATAGACAGTTTGGCCAGTAACCGTTTGGTAGAACGCGAGGGCCAGTCCGACCTGTGAGGTGTTCTTGCCGGCCGCCGCCATCCATCCAGTGAGGATGTCGTTGGCAGGATTGGTTAGATCAAGATTATCCGTACCGCGATACGAGATAACAGTGTTGGCGTTGAGATTGGCTATCGCCGACACGTCGTAGGAAATGGCGTAGAAACCGGCGTCAACCGCCGACTGGTTGCTTTGGTGCTGTTTTATAATCGCATTGCCGAGGCCTGTATTTTCCGCGTCAGAAAGACCCGCAACTCCCGCGCCATAGCCGCGATTGTAGGAGTCCATCGAAAGAATTGCTAGAAATAGATTGGGCGACATGCTCATCGTCTAAACCCCGTTTGAAATTCAACCGTCGATAAGTTTTTCGATAGTTTGCTTGGGTTGCCTGGACCGGCGAATTCGCTTAGCGTTCCGGTACCTAGAAAAGACCCATTCAACCACCCGAGCCGTTTCGCGATCTCTTCCGTCACCGGCGCGTCCGTCGCCTCGACGAACATGCGCGTCAGCCTGACGCCTGCGCCAAAGGTTTTGGCGAGATCGAGCGGATCAACTTTTTCGACGCTCTTGGGATCGTTGATGTCGCGGAACCGCACCAGCAATGGCGCGCTCGAAACCGGAAGCTCGATGCGCGGCTTGTCGCGCTTGATCGCATCAAGCGCCGCGAGCACCGCCTGATTTTCGTTAGGATGCGCTCCATAGAGATGAAAGAATACGCCGGGGCCGGGTCCGGCGCCCGATCGCGGGCGATCTTCATCCCCCTTCAGCAACGCAAACAGGATGCCGCGCGCGCCGAGATCGACAGCCGTCGCCTCACCCCGCGTTTGGTAGTTCCAGTCCGCGCCGGACATGCGTTCGAACGTGGAATTAAGGTGATATATTTTCTCGACGACGCTCGATCCGGTTTTCAAACCCTCGGGAGTCTCGACTTCGAGGATCAAGCGGCAATTGACGACGCGATCCGGCTCACCGCATCCCGCGAGCAGCAATGGCAGTCCGAGTATCGCCAACGCCTCGCGCCGCCTCATGTCGTGCCTCCTGCCGGCACCGGACAGAAAAGGCGACCGCAATTGCCAACGGCCGCCCCAATCACACGAGAGCAGGAGAATACCGTTTTCCACGACATACAAATTCCGATGCCAACGCAAACACAAGCATCAGTGTTTCGAACGAAAGACACAACGTCAAGTTTTTGCGTAATTGCAAAATTTTAAATCAGCACAAGAGTCGATTCCTGCATTTTTGGAATGAAAAAACGGCTGTGTGTTTTCTGAATCGACTGAGATCGATAAAAAATAAACGGGCGTTTTTCTCTATCAACAAAACAGTGCCTATTTTCCGATTTTAAAGATCGACATCGGCGGATCTATCTCACGATCCATGGAAACCGCTCTGTCAACAGATTGAAAAAAACCGAAGAAGGAAACATGACGAGCCTTGATGACGCGGCTGCGCGGAAAAACGGTCGCCAGCTCATTCTTGAAGGCGATGCCGCAAAATGAACGTTAGACCAAGAAAAAACAATTGGTCGAGACTTAAACAAGATTCGATGAAAAACCGGCAAAATGACGGGAGGCAAGCCAGAGTCGTTACCCAACATTAACGCGGATGAATTAAGGCCCATATGGTCGATCTTTTTGCCGAAGCCGGGGCCGCCGTTGAAAATTGCCTTTGACCCTGATTTTTGGCGTGATCCGAAAGCATGGCCCGCAGCATCCAGATCGCTGGACGGAAGGCCGGTAATATTTCTGCTCGCAGCGCTCCAGCGTCTTGGTGAACGCGAATATCCTGATGAATGGCCGAAAATTGAACACATCTATCGACGGTACAACGATTTTGAGCCGTCACCCCAGCCTGATTGGGAAGAATCCACGAAAATTCACCAAATGCTATATTCGTTCGATTTGACATACATTCCAAGAAAGCATGTCGGAAAAATAGACGAAGAGAGCCAAATTACGTGGTACGACTTTGATGAAAACTGGCTTGGCCTCGCATATTCATTAGCCAGGAACCAACACCCCGCAAGCGACGACGATAAACGAATATTTGCTGATGTTCTGGAAACGATGACGCGCGAATTCGCGCGCGGCAAGATAACGACATTTGCCTGTGATAATTTATTCCAAGATCTTACCGACACAACAGGTCCTTTCGAAAAAATAGAACTAATGGCGTGGAACACATCGAAGGATATCTCGGACAAAAGATTCGTTTTCGGACAGATTGGAATCAAAGCAGGAAATAAGTATCCTGATGACGAGCGCGGATTTTATTGGATTTATATTGACGAGGTCGAATTCGAGGCATTTTTTGCGTCTCGCGGCTTTCCACCGCCCCAAACCGATCTTGAGAGGGTCGCTCAGCGCCTATTAGAACTCGATCGCAAGCCGACGGAGGCCAGGACCTATTTGCATTGTCGCGACATCCTTCTGAAGGAAATGGATCAGGAAGACCGAGAAGTTTCGGCAAATCAAATCCTTCATGTCTTCAGACGGCTGAAACTGGAAGGGAAACTGAAAAGGCTGGGGCGCAGAGGCACGAAAAACCAAGCCTCTGGAAGCAATCCTCCCGGCAAATAACACCCAACCGAGCGCCAACCGGAACATATCAGATACGAAACTGCACTACAAAGCCAAACTGGTTTACGGTTCCAATTCGCAGTATATATTACTTTTTTAGAGTTACAATTTTTGCTTCTATGAACGCCTGAGAATAACGGGCGTATAGATGTGTCAAAATAACCAGTACCAAGTCGATTTCATAGTTTTCCCGCTTGGGAAGACGTCCTTTAATGGTCACGAGATCTACAAGCGGTCGTCAGAATCAACGGTGCTTTTGATCGACACTCGTCGATCGAAGAAGGCCGACACGGGCACCGGTAAAGGGGGCTCTCGGTGACCGAAGAAACCGTGACTACCGCATCGGCGAAAAACGAATTGCGTTTCGCGACGATTGAAGACGGCTGGCAGCCGCCAGCACCGTCCACGGCGACACGACATATCAGCCATCGCTCGCGCGGCTCCGGGCGTGCCATCCTTTTGGCCACCACCAGCGGCGACGGGGGTCGCGAGCGGGAAATTCGGACGGAAGGTCTGCTTGAGCTCAAAATTCTCTACCTGATCCTGGCCGATTCCCGCGTCGAAAACGTCTGGGAACAGGCTGGTCCGGTCCAATACAAGGATGCGGAAGGCAAGACGCACAGGCACTTCTTCGATTTTCTTGTTTTACTCAAGGACGGTCGAAGAATCGCGATCGCGGTACGTCCCTTTGAACGCTCGCAAAGTCTGAAAGAGACGCTGAAACTCATCGGCGCACAGATGGGTCATTTTGCGGATGGCTACCTCCTCCTCACCAACCAACACGTGGCGCGAGATGCCTTGCATAACGTTATCCGCATACATGCTGCGCGGCGAGGTCCGCGTCTCGGTCACGACCAGAAAATCCGTGACATCGCCGCGACCATCAATGGCCGTATCAAGATTTCAGACCTGGTGAAAGTAAGCGGCCTCGAGGGCGACGGTTTTCGCGCTATTGCACGCCTGATTGGAGCGGGAGAGCTACAGCTTTGTGAACGCGGTCGTATCACATCTGCCGCGTACGTTACGAACCCCAAGGGGATGGACGTTCGCCCATGCGAGTGACCTCCGTGCCAACGACTTCGCCGCGCGGATTCAACCTTTTATTAAGGGAGTCAACTCAACAGCTTAGGAGAAGACCATGACTTTGTAGGCCGCCCCAACGAAAACGCGCGATCCGAAGGACCGCGCGCTTGAACGAGGATCGCCAGTCGGACTGCTGACCAAAGCCTGAGAAACTTGCAGCGGAACGACCCAAATCCTTACTCCGAACATCGCACGACTCTGCCCTGAATACAAGGGCGGTCCGCACGCGATCGCCTGTTCGAGCGCCAAAAATCCCGAAAATCCGCGTCCAGCATCGCCCGGCGGAGAGCACGAGCTCCCCGCTGATCGCTCACGCTCGCACGGACGACAGGCATGCGCTCGACCGACTTTCTAACCGACGCAGATTACATACCCAAAGGCCCAAACTGGATCCGCATAGACGACATCGACTACTGGCAGGAAACGCTACCATCGCTAGCCACCCGCCGCTGGGCTCCGACCGCGCGCCACACCGGTCGAACGCGTATCCCGGCGATCACTGGCGCTCCTGGCGCAGTCAGGGCGGTCGATTGCGAAAGCCTGCAAGAAGGCAATGTCGCCGTTGTACTTCTCGCTCGTCGCGACATCGTCGATCTCGTCGAGCAACCGCCGGCCGTCAAATATTTTGACAAAGTCGAACAGTGTTGGCGTGAACACACCTTCGACTTCCTGGCGACCATGGCCAACGGCTGGAAAATCGCCATCGCCAATCGGCCACAAAAACGGTCCGAAGAAGTCGAGCGTATAATCAAGGCGATCGCTGAACAGGGCTGCACGCTTGCCGACGCCTACACCGTTGTCACGGACGCCGACCTGCCAAAAAACCTTATAAGGAACGCCGAGCTGATCCTCGCGGTCCGGCGCGACCACGACCGCTCGGCCGACAAGAAAATCCGCGACATCGTCGGCACACTCAACGGCGCCGTCACAATCGAGACGCTTGTCACCGCCAGCGGCTTGGCAGGCAAAGGCTTCCGCGCCGTCGTCCGCCTCATCGACGAAGGCGAGATCGAAATCGAGCGCAACATCATGATCGACTTCCCGGCCCTCGTTCGCCATTCCGCATCGAGACGGGGCAACCAATGAAAGGCAAGGCCCTCGTCCCCTATCTGCCGAAACAGCCCGGGCCCAAAGGGCCCGCGATCCGGGAAGCTTTCGGTCCACTCGACCGGATCAGCATCAGCAATCGCTCCGAAGACAAAAACGCGCGCATTCATTACAAGCCGCACGACAGCTCAACGATAGGCCACGCGCTTGAGCGCGTCGACGAGCCGGGCAATGTCGAGACCTTTACCCACGAACAAATCGCAGAGCTCAAAAGGTCAGGCCGGCTCATCTACGAACGCGGCTATTTCGAGCAAAAATCGGCGGAAATCCGCCTGCTCGCGGGCGATCTCCGGCTCGTGGATCTGCATCTCAAGCGACAGGACCGAATCGACTTCAAGCAGATCATCGTTGAAGGCCTCGACCGCATGATCCAGATGGGCCAAGCGAGTAAGTCCGATGAGAGTATCGACCGCGCCCTCGAACTCATCTTCGCGGTCAGAGGCGCAGAGCTCGACCGCTTAAAAGGTAAAAAACGCGCGGACGGAAACGGATATCACCGTTGGATCCCTTGCGCGAAATCCGTGCGCAACTGGTACAACACCTTGCAGAGCGCCAATGGCGCGGCGCTCGCGCTAATAGAT
Organism: uncultured Hyphomicrobiales bacterium; assembly: GCA_903931945.1. GTDB lineage: Bacteria > Pseudomonadota > Alphaproteobacteria > Rhizobiales > Beijerinckiaceae > Terripilifer. The sequence goes on from CAIZEI010000047.1 coordinate 10,702, forward strand.
CAATACAAGTACGGGCCGCAGCCTTCGCCGCTCGATGCCGACATCCAGACCGTCCTGTTCTGGGCGTCGCGGAAATTCGCGAGCAATAGCAAACCGACGGTGGCCGACGTCCATCGGCGCATGAAAAGCCTAATCAACAGAATCAACAGGGCGCGCAAGAAGCGCGACCTCGGCCCCTTCGGATGCCCGGACTATAACACTCTCGAAGCGCGCATCGCGGCCAACGGCGCCTTCTACAACTATGCCGGGCGACAGGGCGAAGACAACGCCAAGTCGCACTTCGCACTCGTCATGGGCGGACCCACCGCTACGCGCCTCGGCGAAAGATGGGAAATGGACTTCTGGCTAGCGCACATCCAAGTCTGGCTGCGCTACAGCAAGCTGTGGCCCTACTTGTCGCCCGAGCAGAAAGACGGGCTCGAAAAAAGCCGCTGGAATCTCTGCGTCGCGCTCGACTGCGCCAGCCAGGCGGTCGTCGGCATGCGGATGTCGCCGACGGAAACCGCCGAGGCAGCGATCGCGACCCTCGAAATGGGCATGATCGACAAAACAAACTACGCCATTACGGCCGGCGCGCGCTCGACCTGGCGCATGTATTGCGGCTGCGAAAAAATCGCCACCGACCAGGGCTCCGCTTTCTGGTCGACCTTCAAGGCCGCTTGCAACAAACTCGGCATCAAGACGGACAATCCGCCGGCAGCCCTGGCCTTCATGCGCGGCAAGATAGAACGCCTCTTCCGTACGATCGACGTGCAGGCCTTCGCCCGCCTCGTGGGCCGAACGTTCGAGAACACCGTCACGCGCGGCGATGCTCCGGATATCGCGGCTCTGACGCTCGAGCAACTGGCGACCGTCCTCGTGCTCTATGTGGTCGATTGCTACCACCGCGAAGGGCACGAAAGCCTTGCCGGTGACACGCCCGATCACGCCTGGGACAGACTTGAGCGCCAACGCGGCGTCACACCTGCGCCGGACATCCATACGCGGCGAAATGCCTGCGGCCTAAACCTCACGCGGCAGCTCGACAAAAATGGCGTGAGAGTTCTCAACAATTACTACAACGACCGCGTTCTCAGCCAACATTTACGGGACGCAAACCAGAGCCTCAAAGCCGGCGAGCCATTTGACGTCGATGTCATCGCCGACCGGCTCAATGTCGGCTGGGTTTCGGTAAGGCTCGGCGCCAAAGGCTTCCACAATGTCAAATGCATCACCGAAGAGATGCAGGGCGTCAGCATGATGACGGTGATCGCACTCTGCGCGGATTTACGGCGCCGCTTCAAAAATGGAAACGTACCAGACGAGGAAATCGCGCTGGACGCGCTCGACCAGATTGAGGCGATCGGCGAGGCGGCGCGGCTTACCTACAACATCGCTTGCCCGATCATCACGCTGGAGACCGTCGAGCGGTTCGAGCGACATGTCGAGATTCCCTGGACCTCGCGTGAAGCCGCCCGTGCAAACCCCGACGCCGGCGGCGACATCCTCGCACGGGCCATTAAAGCCAATCCGCCCGGCAATTACACACCGCCAGTGGCGCCGCCACTGGTGGCCCCCGCCCCGCGCACAGCGCCGCAAGACCGGATCAATGTCGATCCAGAGACCGGCGAAATCACCCCTTCAGCCAACCTCGACGACGACGAAGACGACGCCGATCTCCCTGACGGCTGGAGCAGCGAATGATCTTCAAACAACATGGACCAACCATGACCGACGAAGTCAACTCCGATAAAAACGCCAAGCGCATCGACGAAATTATGAATGCGGTGCGCCTAAGATACATCAAGTCTCCGCGTGATCACCAACTTCGAGAAATGTTCGACTGGCTGATCGCGCGCGGCAATCTGCGCGTCATGCCGAACCAGACGGGCGACGGCAAAAGGCGCGTCGAGGGTCGCGTCGTCGCGGTGCCTGGCCAAAGCGGCGCAGGAAAAACCACTGCGATCGAACGCATGCTCGCCCAACATCCAGACCTGCCAGACTTCGGCAAACCATCGTGCCCGGTCATCAGCGTCACCACGCCCGGCTCCTGCACCTTGAAGACGCTCGGCCGCGCCATCCTGTGGCGCCTCGGCTATCCACTCCAGGTAGACCGAAAGGAGCACGAAGTCTGGGAGATGGTCCAGATCCGCCTCACCACGCTCGGCACAAAGCTGATCTATATCGATGAGCTGCAAAACGTGACGAAGGACGCCAAAAAGAATGAGGCGCCGCGCATCCGCAACACGCTAAAATCGCTGCTCAATAATCAGGAAAACCCAATCTGCCTGCTGCTCTCTGGTACGCCCGAGATCCAGCAATTCATTGAGGAAGACACGCAGATTCGGCGGCGCACGCGCTTCGTGCTGTTTCGCAGCTTCTGTGAAAGCGACACCGCCGCCATCAAAGGCACCGTAAAAACCCTGGTGGAGACCTCAGGGCTCACCGTCGACTTCCGCGGCCAACTTGCGCAGCGCCTCCTTCACGCGGGGCTCGACGAATTAGGCACCGCAATTGAGATCTCCATCGAGGCGATCGAGATCGCCCTCCAATCGAGCGCGACCATCGCCACGCGCGAACACTTCGCCATCGCTTACGCGCGCCGCACTCAGAACGCCGCACCGGCCAACCCCTTCGTGGCCAACAACTGGCGCGCGATCGATTGCCGCCGCGTCGGCATGACAAATCCCAATGAACGCGACCCGAAAAATGATCCGAAACCCACCCGGCGGCGCCGCAAGAATTAAGGGCAGCACATGACGATGTTGCAACTCCACCCCACCCTGGACCTCGGCCGCGACGAAACGCCGACGAGCTTCGCCTCGCGCCTGGCGCTGCTGCAAGGGTGCCGCCATCTGAAAAACTTCTGCGCCGACTTGGCTCTATCGTTCCAGGGTCTCGTCTGCGGCGATCCCACGGTCATCGCCCAACTCGCCCTGCTCTCCGGCGTCCCTCAGGGGGCGCTGCAGGCCAACGCCTTCGTTCGCGATGGCAACAACACCTTGATCCGCGGCCAGAAGCTCAACAGGGTCGCCGCCCAGATGACTCATGTGAAGATCTGCCCGAAATGCGCGGCCGACGACATTCAAACCTCTGGACTCGCGCCGGAGATCTCCATCCATGACCGACTCCACTGGAATATCGCGTCGATCAGAACATGCGCGGCCCACAACACCGCCATCGTAGATCTCGGCGTCGTCGAAGGCACCAACCAGGTTTACGACTTCGCGAGATACATCTCCGCAACGATTGATCGGATAGAGGGCCTGCCGGACATCGCGCGCCCCGCGTCCACATTTGAGCAGTATCTGCTCGGACGCCTCAACAGTGCGCCCAAAACCCTGCCATGGCTCGACGGTTTGGAGTTCTACGTCGCAGCCAAGGTCTGTGAGATCCTCGGCGCTGTCGCGTTCGGCGGCCGCTACGTCGCCGTGAAGGCTTACACCCACGAGGACTGGTATAGTGCTGGACAGGCCGGTTTCGAAATCGCTGCCGGCGGCGAGCCTTCCATTCGGGCCTTCCTGCTTGAAATGCAGGAGACCTTCGAGCCGTACAAAGGTGTGGCCCATGACGGCCCGCAAGGCGTCTTCGGCGCGCTCTACATCTGGGCCCACGCTATAAAAAATTCGGATTACGATCCGTTCCGAGCGATCTTTCGCCGGCACATCATCGAGACAATGCCGGTCGGTCCGGAAGACGTGATTTTTGGCCGACCGGTCGAAAAGCGCATTTTGCACTCGATCCGAACCGCACACTTGGCCTTCGGCGCCCATCCCAAGCGGCTCAGGAAGATCTTGGCCACCCAAGGCCTCCTGGCGGATGGTCATGAAGCAAGGGCGGACAATCTGGTTCTGTTTGACGCTGACCGCGCCCAGGCGCTGAATGACCGCGGCGTGCTCGACGGGCTCTCGTTGACCGAGGTCGAGACCTATCTCAACGCTGGCCGAGTCCACGCCAAGCTGTTGGCCGACGCCGGCATAATTAAGCCGGCGATCAGGTCGAATGGCGACATTGGAGCCAACGCCTTCGCCAAGGCGGACGTCGACAACTTCCTCGAGACTTTGCTCCAAGGCGCCGAAACGATCGCCACGACGACTGGCGCCATAGATACGATTCCTGCGGCGGCAAAGCGTGCCAATTGCGGCGCTGTGGAAATCGTCCGACTGATCCTCGACCGCCAACTCGCCTGGACCGGAAAGCTTAAGTATGAGGCCGGCTACCTCTCCGTGCTGGTCAACGTCGATGAGATCAAGGCGAAAACCCGCGGCGAGGCACTCGACGGCCTAACAGCCCGCCAGATCGAAAAGGATATGCGCGTCGCGACCCGCGTAGTCGTCGCGCTCATCGAGCGGGGCGTCTTGCCGACCGTCACGACAATCAATCCGATCAACAGGTGCCCGGTGAAGATCACGCCGCGCACCGACTATGAAGCCTTCAGGGCCAAATACGTGACGCTTTTCCAGCTGGCCGCAGAGCGCGGCGTGCATTTCAAAAAATTGAAAAATGAAATCGAGGCGGCCGGCATCCACCAAGCTCTGGATCGTGAGAAATTTCACGCTATCATTTACCTGCGGTCCGACGTCAGTGTGTCCAAGAACGTACCTGCTTTGGCGAAACGTTAACAAGCCACATTTCGACATTTCTCACCGGATGAGCGGGCACTGCCCCGGAACTTAGGCGTCAATTGACGCCTACGGGACACGACGATGTCGTAAATTCAAGGTCGAAAAATCTACTGGAATCAATTGAAATAGCTTTTTCCTGAGATTCTGGACGACCACAACGACCCGGTTGCCGACCCCAAAAGACGATGACAGATCATAGATACCAATCCAGCCAAAGCGCTGCGCCAAAACAGTGCGTCCGTCTACGGAAAATCCAGATTCAAAAATGCGGAAAAACCGTCAGCAGTGTCACCCTGCAAGTCATTGATTCTTGGTGGGCCATTGCGGAAAAACCAATGTCGAAAGTACAGTTTCATCGCAACGTCGCAATTAAGATTGGGGGCGGCTTTCGAATGCCGCCTCCGTTTGTCTTCGAATGCGTCAAGACAGCTTTGGACAGGGGCTTTCGCGCAGAATTCAAAATATGTAAAAGCAGCCCCGCTTCGCGAGGCGCCAGTATGTTTTCGCATTTTCACTGTTGCTGTTGCGGCCAACCGTACTTTTAAATAGACAGTTCCTGTTGAAGATGAAATTTGTGAACGAACCCGAGAGGCAGAACACCGTGAAGAAGCTCCCCTTGTTTTTTGTCTTACTTGCGCTGCCGATTTCATCCGTGTCCTCATTCGCCCAATCTATCGGTAGTAAGTTTGGTTCGCGCGATCCCCGCACCTGCGCCTCCCGCACGAAAGCCCTGACCGCCGAAACTGCTCGCCAGTATTTCATCTGCGACCAAGAATTCACAGAGGGGCCGAACGCCTCGGGCGAATCGATCTACCTGGTGTCCGACGTGACGGTGCAATTAGGCCGGGCCCGTCCCTTCAACATGATCACCGACACATTCGGATTCGCAAAGACAAACGCCATCGATCCGGCACAGCAAGTCGTACCCATACGCGGCAGCTTCAACGAATTTGTCTGCGGGAAGCTGGGGCAGATCAACGCCGCCCCTGGCAGCAATTGCAATCTCACCACCAACCCGAACGCTACCGGTCTATGCTTCCAGAACAGCTTTGGGGACTGGCATTGCACCATGACTGATCTCGGCGGCGTCCGCGAGTTCAAAGCTTCCCACGCCCCGCCGACGCAGCCGTGAACTTCCCAACGCCAACACTTCGGAACCCTTAAAAGTCACCACTCTCGACCCCAGATGGTGCAAATCTCAAGAACGCCATTGAAAACGGCCGCGTTGATTGATCCCGGCTCCAATTTGCCGTCCGTCCGGTCCTGCTTTCGCGGGATGGAACGTACTATCCGTTCCGTTCTCGCCCTCGGGAGGGCGTCCCTGAACTCCTTGGAAGCTCACACGACACGGAACGCGGCTCTTGGCGGGCCGCAGGCGACGATCCCGACGAGCTTGTGTAAGTTTTGAGCAGTGGCGGCCAGGAAAGTGAATGCGGTTGGCGCAAAGACAGATGGGGCATCTCCTGGCAGATCACGCCGCGCGAATTGCAACTGGCCGAGCGCACGGATCGGTTGGCAAAGTCCATCAATTCGGCCTTCGATGAACCCGGCGCCGGCATCGCTGCTGCGGATGTGTTCAATCGGCTTGAGCAGCAGTTTGATACGGATCGCAAAGCGAGCAGCCGTGGCGAATGATCTTTCACGCCGCCCCTCACCCCCGCGCGAACGCTTTGCATTCGCGCCCTCCCCATAAGAACGGGCGAGGGGGCGATGTCGCGAGGGAGCGCCCCTCACCCCCTGCCCTCAAACGGCATTTTCGTCGCCTTGATGGTCATGAACAGCACATTGGTTTCGAGCGGCAGGCGGGCCATCGCCACAATGGCGCGACCGACGTGATCGAGCGCCATCGTCGCTTCCGGGCGGATGGAGCCATCGGGCTGCGGCACGCCCTTTTTCATCTTGTCCGCCATCTGGCTTTCGGCGTTGCCGATATCGATTTGCCCAACAGCAATATCGTATTTGCGGCCATCGAGCGCCGCCGCCTTGGTGATGCCGGTGACGGCGTGTTTCGTCGACGTATAGGCGATCGAATTTGGCCGTGGCGTATGGGCCGAAATCGACCCGTTGTTGATAATCCGCCCGCCCCGGGGCTGCTGGGATTTCATGATACGAAACGCCGCCTGCGTGCATAAAAACACGCCGGTGAGATTGACGCCGACGACTTGCGCCCAGGCTTCGAACGGCAGGTCTTCCAGCAGCGACGGCGGGCCGCCCATGCCTGCATTGTTGAACAGCAAATCGAGCCTGCCGAATTTCGATGTGATTTCAGCAAAAAGCGCCTCGATATCGCCGGGTTTCGAGACATCGCAGGCGCAGATTTCCGCGCGCCCGCCCGCAGCGGCAATGGCGCGGGCGGCCTCTTCCAGCGGCGCCCTGCGCCGCCCGGCGAGCATGAGCGTGTAACCCGCGCCGGCCAACGCCAGCGCTGCAGCACGTCCGATGCCCGTGCCGCCGCCGGTCACAAGTGCGAATTCAGGCTCCATGGCCGGGTCCTCCCTCAGGCTCGATCACGATCAACACAGCGCCCTGCGCGACCTGCGCGCCGGGCTGGGCGGCGATCTCCTGCACGCGCCCGGTCGCCGGCGCAAGCAGCGTATGTTCCATTTTCATCGCCTCAACCGTCGCCACCCGCTGGTTCTTCTGGACGGTCTCGCCAACGCCCACATAGAGCGCGACAAGCTTTCCGTGCATGGGCGAGACGATATGCGCCGGTCCGGAACCCGGGTCATCCGGCGCTGCGCGCCTTGCCTCGGCAGCAAATTGAACCACGGTTTGAACGCCCGCGCGAAGCACGAAACACGTGTCGCCGTCTTCCATGATCCATTCGTTGGCCGCACGTTTTATGACGCCATCGGCGCGCGCCGCCCCGAACCGCACGATAAACGATGGAAGGGTCTGGCCTGCCGCAAGCGCTCCAATTTCGACTGAGGCCAAACCGTTGCGACCGCCCGCATGGAGAGGAATAGTCAGGGTTCGCGCGCCGCCAAGCTGAAAACTGTCGACCGCATCCCAAAGTGAGCCCGCGGCCTGTGTCCCGTCGGCGTTACGCCGGTCCGGACGCCTGCAAAAACTGGAACGCATGCGATGCGCGACAGCCAGCGCCACGGAATATTCGTCGAGCGCTTGCGGGGCCGCCCCCAGCTCTTCCAGATTGCGGTCGATAAATCCGGTGTCGAACCGCCCCTGGCGGAACTCCGGCGCCTCGCACAGGGCCTTCAGAAAAGCCTGATTGGTCTGCGGACCGGCGACAAGCATTACATTGAGCGCGCCTGCAAGCCGGTCGAGCGCCTCCATGCGGGTCGCGCCATGCGCGATGATTTTCGCGATCATCGGGTCGTAGAACCGCGTGATGTCGTCGCCTTCCCGGACGCCGAAGTCAATGCGAACGCCGGGCAGCGAAGGCCACTGTAGTCCGATGAGCCTGCCGGGCGAGGGCAAAAATCCGTTGGCGGGGTCTTCGGCATAGAGCCGCCCTTCGACGGCGTGGCCTTGGATGCCGATATCGTGCTGCCCGAGCGGCAGGTTTTCGCCGGCCGCAATGCGGAATTGCCACTCGACGAGATCGACGCCTGTGATCGCTTCGGTGACGGGGTGCTCGACTTGCAGGCGGGTGTTCATTTCCATGAACCAGAACCCGCCCTGCGGATCGTCCGCGCCATCGACAATGAATTCAACCGTGCCTGCGCCGACGTAATCGACCGCCCGCGCCGCGCCGATGGCGGCCGCCCCCATCGCCGCCCGCAATTGCGGAGTCATGCCCGGCGCCGGCGCCTCCTCGATGACTTTCTGATGGCGCCGCTGCAACGAACAATCGCGTTCATTCAGATGCACGATATTGCCGTTGCGGTCGCCAAAAATCTGGACCTCGATATGGCGGGGATTGGCGATGTATTTTTCCAGCAGCACATGGTCATTGCCAAACGCCAGTCTGGCCTCGCGCCGCACGCTGGCGAGCGCCGCGCTGAAATCGGACGGCGCATCGACCCGCCGCATGCCCTTGCCGCCGCCGCCAGCCACAGCCTTGATCATCAGGGGAAATCCGATGTTCCCGGCGGCGATTGTCAGCTCCGCCTCGTCCTGCCCGGGCCCGTGATAGCCCGGGACGACCGGAACGCCCGCCTTTTCCATCAGCGCCTTGGCCGCATCTTTCAGGCCCATGGCGCGCATGGCCGCTGACGATGGGCCAATGAACGCCAGACCCGCCGACGCGCACATGTCTGCAAATTCGGCGTTCTCGGACAAGAACCCGTATCCGGGATGGACGCACTCGGCGCCCGATCCGACGGCCGCTGCGACAATCGCTGCAGCGTTGAGATAGCTGTCTGGCGCCGGCGGCGGCCCGATCCGCACGGCATGGTCAGCAGTTCGCACATGTTCGGAATGTGCGTCCGCATCCGAGTAGACAGCTATCGAGGCTATGCCGAGTTTTCGGGCGCCGCGAATAATCCGGCAGGCGATTTCACCGCGGTTGGCGATGAGGACCGAGCGAAACATGGCTGAGCCTCATACGCGGGACGCCATTCGCGGACGCCGCCCTATTCCGCTGCGCGCTTCATATCCGCATAGGCGCAATGGTCGATGGCGAGGCCGGACTTGCGCAAGGGCACGATATCGGCGGAATGGAACGGCAGTTTCAGCGTTTTCCAGACATCGACAAGCGCCTCGACCAGACCGGCGATCTGTTCATCGGTGTGCCTCGGTGTCGGCGTGATGCGCAGGCGTTCGGCGCCTTTGGCGACCGTGGGATAGTTGATCGGCTGAATGTAGATCGAATGCCGCTCAAGCAGGAGGTCGCTCGCCTGTTTGCAGAGTTCGGCGTCATTCACCATCACAGGCACGATATGCGACTCATTGTCGAGCACCGGCAGGCCCGCCGCTGTCAGCGCATGTTTGGTCAGCGCAGCCTGACGCTGATGGCGCGCGCGCTCGCTCTGCGAGGTTTTGAGGTGGCGAACCGCCGCACAGGCGCCCGCCGCCACGGTCGGCGGCAGCGTGGTTGTGAAAATGAATGAGGGCGCAAAAGAGCGCACGGCGTCAATGATATTGGCGTCGGCGGCGATATAGCCGCCGAGCGTGCCAAACCCCTTGGCGAGGGTGCCCTCGATCACGTCGATCTGGTCCATCACGCCTTCGCGCTCGCAGATGCCGCCGCCGCGCGGTCCATACATGCCGACGGCGTGGACTTCATCGACATAGGTCAGCGCATTGTATTTTTTGGCGAGCGCGGCGATTTTTTTCACTGGCGCAATGTCGCCATCCATCGAATACAGGCTCTCGAAGACGACGAGTTTGGCTCGTTCCTGTCCCGCCTGCTGCAGGATTTCTTCCAGATGCGCCATATCGTTGTGGCGGAACAGGACCTTTTCGCAGCCCGAACGGCGCACGCCCTCGATCATCGAATTGTGGTTCAATGCGTCCGAAATAATCAGACAGTCCGGCAGAATCTGCGCAATGGTCGAAATGCCCGCGAGGTTGGAAATCCAGCCCGACGTAAAGGCCAGCGCCGCCTGTTTGCCATGAAGATCGGCGAGCTCCGCTTCGAGTTCGACGATGGGGTGATGCGTGCCCGAAATGTTGCGCGTGCCGCCCGCGCCCGCGCCATGGCGTCTGGCCGCATGGACCACAGCGTCGATGACCAGATCATGCCCGCCCATGGTCAGATAGTCGTTGGAGCACCAGATCGAAACTTCACGAGGGGTGGAATCAGGCCCGTCCGGGCGCCACAAAGCCATCGGAAACCGCAGCGCATCGCGTTCCAGATTGGCAAAAATACGATAGCGTTGCTCTGATTTCAGTCCTGCAATCGCTTTGTCAAAAAACGCGCTATACGTCATAAGAACGGTCCCATTGCTCGCCGGCTCGATACCCCACCGTGACGGATACTCTCTCCGCGCACGGCCTCCCTGAGGTAGATCAAGATATGAACACATAATCTTTGCTTCGTCCAATCGCCAGCGCTGGTTGAAGCGGCCAATTGTCCCAGAGCCGCAATCGCATTGCTGCCGGACGCCCCGATGTGTAATCTGCCCAAGGGGTGGAAAGAATTGGGTTCAGATCCTTAAGAACCTCCGGAAAGTCTTTGAAATGACTGATAAAAGGGACCATAAATCGCCGTTCTGGGCGTTTTCGCTCGATCTTTACGGGCGCGCGGGCGTTCCTCCGGCCTGCCTGACCCTTCAGGAAATTTCGGGCGTCGACGTCAATATCCTCCTATTCGCGCTTTATGCGGCGCGCGCCGGGCGCGTGATTTCTGTCGCTGAGGTTGCCGTCATTGCAGCAGCGGTAGAGGACTGGAAGCGTTGCGTGGTCGTTCCCCTGCGCAATGTTCGGACATGTCTCAAGTCGCCTCCTGCTTCCTTCGCGTCCGAAGCCGCGCAATCCCTTCGCAACAGGGTCAAGGCGCTGGAACTCGAATCCGAGCGCCTGCAACAGGAAGCTCTGTATGCGCAGTTTCCGGTCTCCAGCCTTGGCGCAGCAGAAACGCCCGGCCCCGCGTCGCGCGCCAACATTGCCGCTTATGAGGGATTGCTGGGGGCGCTGTTTGACAAACCGGCGGTTGCCGCCATTCTCTCGGCCTTCGATCAAATAACGGAAAAACAATCGTGACCGAACGGCGCAAGCGCATCATCGTCGGCATTTCCGGCGCTTCAGGGATTATCTACGGCGTCCGCATGCTGGAATTGCTCAGGGCGTCAGGCGTTGAGACGCATCTGGTTGTCAGCAAGGCCGCGGAAATGACGCTGGCCTACGAATCGGAACTGACGTTGAAGGATTTGCGCGGGATGGCTGACCATTTCCACCCGATGGGCGACATCGGCGCGTCGATTTCGTCCGGCTCGTTTCACACGCTCGGCATGGCGATCGCGCCCTGCTCGATCCGCACCATGAGCGAAATCGCGACGGGTGTGACTGGTTCGCTGATGAGCCGCGCCGCCGACGTTGTCCTGAAAGAGCGGCGGCGCCTGGTGCTGGCGGTGCGCGAAACCCCGCTGCATTCGGGCCATCTGCGCACGATGCTGCAATTGTCCGAGATGGGCGCCGTGATCTGTCCGGTTGTCCCCGCTTTCTACAACAAGCCCAAAACGCTGGACGATATTGTCAACCATACCGTGGGCCGGATTCTCGACCTCTTCGATATCGAGGTCGGCGCCGTCAAACGCTGGAAAAGCCAGGAATAAAGGCTGCGAAGAATTTCTTGAAAGTTTTCTTCGACCATTGCGCCGTGAGAGTTTTCGGTTCTCGGTCGATACATTCATGCAACGCGCATCCGGCTGAGCGTGGAAATCCAATATTTGATGGCCTTCTCCCATGAGAAGAAGGCCATCCGAAGGGGCGGATAAGCACAGTCAACGGCGCAATCACTGCCCCGAAAAATCACCCAGCCTTTTTAACCCAGATTTTGCACCATCCGCTCGCGGCGACTGCGCCATCAACGCTCTTGCAGGAGGTGGGAGAGATGAACAGCGCACAATTCGAGCAATCGTGGCCATCCTTGGGCGAACCCTGATAGGCGACTGAGGATTGGGAAATCTTGGCGAACGCCGGTTGCAGTCCGGCGACCAAAATCGGCGCGGAGCCCGCCACGGCGACGCCATGCATCATGGATCGCCTGGAAATCCGCCCGCAAAAATTGATTGTTCCGCTCATCGAAGTCATCTCCAGGTTTGGCCTGCATCTGACATCCGGGCGACCCCGAGGCATAGCCACGGAATCTACCCAGCGGCCTCTGCGATGCGCGGCGCCCGGATGGGACCGCCGACGAACTAATGCCTGCGATACGCGGCTTGAGCTTTGATGCACATCAATTCGGGAGCCACAGATGCGATTATATATGTGCGTAGATTCCGCAGTCGCCGTTGTGGCAAGTCAAATGCTAAATCTTTCGAGACATTGAGGTTGGGAGGGCTGGATTGCTCGAAATCCGCCCATTGGGGATGTGCCGTGAAAACTCACTTTTTTGAACTCCCTGCGTTAAAATGCCGGCTGCTCGCCTCAGCGGCGATTGCGGCCATCCTGTCGGGCGTCCTGTTCGCTCCGGAGGACGCAGCCGCGCTCCCCAGTTTCGCGCGTCAAACCGGGCAGCCTTGCGCGTCCTGCCACACCGCCTTTCCCGAACTCACGCCATTCGGTCGCCGCTTCAAACTGGGCGGTTACACGCTGGAAGGCGGCGACAGCAAGCTGCCGCCGATCGCAGCCATGGTGCAGTCCACATTTACGAATTACGCGCGCAGCCTTGATGCGCCCATGGGGAACTACACGCCGCGATCGCCCAATGGCGGCTTTGCAAACAACAACAACATCGATCTTTCGCAGCAGGTCAGCATTTTTTATGGCGGCAAGATCTATGGAAATCTTGGCGCCTTTGTGCAGACGACATTCAACAACGGGTATGGTCGAACATACAGCCTCGATCTGGCCGACATTCGCTATGCCGACACAGCCAAAATAGGCAATCTGGACTTTCTTTTCGGGTTCACCGCCAATAACGCGCCCGGCGTGCAGGATGTCTGGAATACGACCCCCCAGTGGAACTTTCCCTACATCAAATCCGCATTCGCGCTGTCTCCGGCGGCCGGCACAATGATTGAAAGCTGGGGATCGAGCCAGGCTGCGGGCGCGGGCGCCTATGTCTTTGCACATGATCTTGTCTATGCTGAACTCAGCGCTTACGGCTCGTTGTCGCGCAACACCCAAACGACGCTCGGCGTTTCCCCGCCAAACCAGACGTTTGCCATCCAGGGGCTCGCGCCCTACTGGCGCCTCGCGATCGAGCCGAACTGGGGAAACAACTCCCTGATGCTCGGGACGTTCGGCATGGCCGCGAACATCGGCCCGGCGGGCGACTTCTCGATGGGAACCGACAGAATTACCGATATCGGACTGGACGCCCAATATCAGTGGATCGGCGATCTCCATGCCGTGACGGCGCGCGCCAGTTACATCTATGAGAGGCAGCAACTGGGCGCTTCGTTCGGTCTTGGAAATTCCGCGAACCCGAGTAACGATCTCAGAAGTTTCAAGGCGTCCGTGTCGTATATTTACGATCACATGATCAGCCTCACCGGCGCCTATACCCTGACCACAGGAAGCGCGGACGCCTTTCTTTACACCAGCAACTTGAGCTCTTCGCCCAATTCTGAATCCTGGACGGCCGATCTTGCCTTCCTGCCGTTCAGCAAGGGCGGTCCCGGATTTTGGCCATGGGCCAATACGCGCATCGGCCTGACGTACACCTATTGGACAAAATTCAATGGCGCGAAATACGACATCGATTTCAACAATTGTCCAGGCTGCCGGAACGCCAGGGACAATAATACGCTGATGCTCTACGCGTTCACGGCGTTTTGACGGGCGCGCCTCACGAAATCAACGTTGCCCGGGGCGCTCAGACGTCCAGATTGATGGCGTACCAGACGCCGGCAAAAACCACGGCTGCGAGCACCGTGGTCCAGAGAGCCTTTTGCAGCAGTTTGGGCGCGACCGGCGCGCCGGGGTCCGTCCCCTGCGCATAATCGGGCTCTTCATGCTGCGAGCGCACGCCGAATGGCAGCACGGCAAACAGCACGATCCACCAGATCGTGAAATAGATCGCAACGCCCATCGGCCAGGTCATCGGTCGCTCCGCGCTCACGAACAAAATTGGCGCGCGCGACCATGAACGATCGCGTGGCGATTGGAAAGCGGCTTGACCTGCCGGGCGCGCTTTGCAAAGTCAGACGGGAGGAACCCAGGTTGCAGGAAGGACACAGCATGGCCAGGGATTTGGCGCCATCCGATCTTCAAACCGGGCGTCAACCGCCAGCCGCGCCAAAGCTCGCCTTCGCGCATTGCGGCTTTCACTGCGTCGACTTGCCCCGCATGGTGGACTTTTATCAACGCGTGCTTGGCTTCACCGAGACAGATCGCGGCGTCGTGCGCGGCCTCGACATTGTTTTCCTGAGCTGGGACGCCAGAGACCATCATCAGGTCGCGCTGGTATCGGGTCGCCCCGATCTCTCCGGTTTCAATCACATCAACCAGCTGTCGTTTCGCGTGCCCTCGATCCACGAGGTGCAGGCCGTCTGGCGCCGCACGAAAGACGAACCGGGCGTCCATGACACGCGCGGCACCAATCATGGCAACGCCTTTGCGTGGTATTTCCGCGATCCCGAAGGCAATCGCATCGAGATTTTCTGCGATACGCCCTGGTATATCGCCCAGCCCTGCATCGAGTCGCTCGATCTCTCAAAACCCGCCGATGTCATTCTGCGCGAAGCCGAAGCCTTTTGCCGCACGATGCCCGGTTTCAGGCCAGTCGGCGACTGGGAGGCGGATGCCGCGCGCCGCATCGCCGACCACGCCGCCGGGCGCTAAAACAGCCGGCTTTCGCACGTTAGCTACGGCCTTTGGCCAGAAACGCGCGGATGATCGCAGACGCTTCGGGCGCCTGCAGAGCCGCGGCGAAAAGCGCAGCCTCCTCCTCGATCCGCACTGCGATTTCCGCACTGTTCCCGCGCAAGAGACGGCGTGTCGCCAGAACCGCGTTGCGTGGCTTTTGCGCCAGCGCCACGGCCCTTTCCATGGCGATGCGCCCAAGGTCCTCCGGCGCAACCACGCCATTCAGAAGTCCCATGTCCAGCGCGCGCGCAGCGTCGAATCCCTCGCACAGCAGGAGCAACTCACTCGCCCGCGCCAGACCGATCCGCTGCGGGAGGAGCAGCGACGACGCGGCCTCCGGCACCACGCCAAGATCGACGAAAGGCATGCGGAAGCGCGCCGCTGGCGTAGCGTAGGCAAGATCGCAATGCAGCAGCATCGTTGCGCCAACGCCTACGGCAACGCCATCGACCGCCGCCACAACGGGTTTTGGAAATCCCGCCAGCGCACGCACAAACTGCAGCGCAGGCGATTTCTGAAAATCTTCGGCAAAAGTCAGAAAATCGTTGAGATCGTTTCCCGCCGTGAATGATCCGCCCGATCCTTCAAACAGGATCGCGCCCATTTCATCGTCGCGCGCCGCCGCGTCCATCGCCGCGATCATGGCCTCATACATGCCGCCTGTCAGCGCGTTTTTCTTGTCGGGCCGCGCGATTTCGATGCGCAACACGCCTTGCGCCACCGAGCGCTGGATATGCTCGCTCATGCCACAGCACCCAGTGCGGCAAGCGCTCCGCCGACGCCTTCGGCGCCCTCGGTGACAGTGGTTTCGAGGGCGCCGGCGCCGACCGCGATCTGCTCGGCAAAAAATCGGGCTGTCGGAATGGCTGCGCCGCTCTCGCCATCGCGCGCCGCCAGCGCCATTGCCGCAAGGCTGACGCCGCCGCGCGCAAGGCCAAACAGGCGGAGATAGGGTGTGGCGCCCGCCAGCGCATCCTCCAGCGCCGAACCCGTTTTGCCGAGCATCCACTCCGTAGCGCGCTCAAGCGCATCGACGGCCTCATGCAGGCGCAAGGCCATTTTGCCAAACTCCGGCGCATTCACCCGATCGAGCTCGGCCAGCGTCCGGCGCATGTCCTGGATTTCGCGGCGCACCGTGGCGCCGCCAGAAAGCGGCAATTTGCGTTGCACAAGATCGATGGCCTGAATGCCGTTCGTGCCTTCATAAATGGCGGCAATACGCGCATCGCGCATGAATTGCGCCGCGCCGGTTTCCTCGATGAAGCCCATGCCGCCATGCACCTGCACGCCGATGGAGGCGACCTCATTGCCGATATCAGTCGAAAAGGCCTTGGCGACAGGCGTCAGCAACGCCACGCGTTCGCCCGCCTGCTTGCGCGCTTCCGCATCAGGCAGCCGGTGCGAACGATCTGTCGCATCGGCGGTCAGATAGCAGATGGCGCGCGCCGCCTGCGTCAGGGCTTTCATCGTCATCAGCTGACGTCTGACATCCGGATGATAGACGATCGGCGCCATGCCCTCGCCATTGTAGGCCGCCGCCCTGCCCTGCCTGCGTTCGCACGCATAGGCCAGCGCATGCTGAAACGCGCGTTCGCCGAGTGCGACGCCTTGCAGTCCGACCGCGAGCCGCGCGGCGTTCATCATGGTGAACATGCAGGCGAGACCGCGATTTTCCTCGCCGACAAGCCACCCGATCGCGCCGCCATGATCGCCATAGGACATCACGCAGGTCGGCGAGCCATGAATGCCCATCTTGTGTTCGACGCCGGTGCAGCGCAGGTCATTTGCCGCGCCCGGAGCTCCATCGGCGTTGAGCAGGAATTTTGGCACGATAAACAGCGAAATGCCGCGCGTTCCTGGCGGGGCGTCGGGCAGCCGCGCCAGAACCAGATGCACAATATTGGCGCTCATATCGTGGTCGCCATAGGTAATGAAAATCTTTTGTCCTGAAATGCGGTAGGTTCCATCGGGGTTGCGCTCGGCCCTGGATCGCAGGGCGGCGAGGTCGGAACCCGCCTGCGGCTCGGTGAGATTCATGGTGGCCGGCCATTCGCCGGACACGAGGCGCGGCAACCAGATGTCCTGCAAGGCCTTTGAGCCATGCGCGATGAGCGCGTCCACTGCGCCGAACGACAGGCATGGGCACAGCATGAAAGCCATATTCGCCGCCGTCCACATTTCAAAGCATGCGGAGTTCAGGAGATGCGGCAGGCCCATGCCGCCAAATTCCTGCGGCGTGACGACGCCCGCCCATCCCCCTTCGTGCCATTTGGCGTAGGCTTCCTTCCAGCCGGGGGCGGTTTGCACGCCGCCATTGACGAGTCTGGACCCATGCAGATCGCCCGAGCGATTGATCGGGTCGAGAATGTCCTCTGCAAATTTGCCCGCCTCTTCAAGAAGGGTCCTGGCGAAGCCATCCGCGATATCCGCATAAACTCCGGACTCGATCCCCTCTTTCATGCCTGCCGCATGGTTCATGGCAAAAAGAATGTCGTCGATGGGCGCGCGATAGGGCATGGGCTGGCTCCGCTTCAGGCTTGGTCGGCGACGTCGGGTTGACGGACTTGCATCGTCAGCCCACAACTCGCCGCCCCAATGGGTTTTATGACAAATCACTTCTGGCTGTCGTGAGCAAACAACAGGGATGTCAGCGCCACAATGCGCAATGAGTCTAGCACGCGCAGGGTTGTCGCCACGCCCGAATCCATTCAGGAGGCGGCGCACATATTGCGCGCCGGGGGGCTCGTCGCTTTCCCGACAGAGACTGTTTATGGACTGGGCGCCGATGCGACCTCAAGCGAAGCGGTCGCAAAAATATACGCCGCCAAAGGCCGTCCGAGCTTCAATCCGCTCATCGCCCATGTCGCTTCACTGGCCGAGGCGCAGCGCCAGGGCGAATTCAACGCCGATGCTCTCAGGCTGGCGCAGGCTTTCTGGCCGGGTCCGCTCACGCTCGTCACGCCATTGGCGCGGGGCGCCGGCGTTTGCGATCTGGCGCGCGCCGGTCTGGATACAGTCGCCTTGCGCGCGCCCGCCCATCCCCTCGCCCGCGCCCTAATCGAGGCTGCGGGTCGCCCGCTGGCCGCGCCCTCGGCCAATCTGTCAGGCCATGTCAGCCCCACCACGGCCAATCATGTCGGCGCAGATCTCGAGGGGAAAATCGAATTCATCCTGGATGGCGGCGCGGCGGGCGTCGGGCTCGAATCGACGATTGTCGCCTGCCTCGACGGGCAGGCGCGCCTGTTGCGGCCTGGCGGCCTCCCAACTTCAGACATTGAACGGGTTTTGGGCCGGACGCTGGCGGCGCCGCTCGATGGCAAGATCGCGGCGCCAGGGATGCTGGCGTCCCATTATGCGCCACGCGCTCGGGTGCGGTTAAATGCGACAGGCGTTGCGGCAGACGAATGCGCGCTGGATTTTGGCGGTGTCTTTGCGGATGCAAAATGCGTCCAGCGGATCGATCTTTCGGCGTCGCAAAATCTTGTCGAGGCCGCAGCCGGCCTGTTCGGCGCCCTGCGCGCGCTCGACGCCAGCGGAGCGCAAACCATTGCTGTTGCGCCCATTCCGATGGAGGGATTGGGCGAGGCGATCAATGACAGGTTGGCAAGGGCGGCGGCGGATCGGGGGTAGAACGCAAATCCGCGCTCGAAGCGCGGCGCCGGGGCCGATAAAAAAGGTCATGCCAGACAGCATGGTAAAAATAGCTGTTGATCTTGCAAAACTCCCGCCGCTGACACCCGCGCAGCGGACTGAAATCGACGCTTTGGCGTCACCGTCCGATCGCGAGGTTGATACCAGCGATATCCCGGAATTGTCCGATGCTTTCTGGAAAAGCGCCAAGCGCGGACATCCTTACAGGCCCGTCAAGAAATCGACCACTGTGCGTATCGACGCCGATGTGCTGGCGTGGTTGCGTGGACAGGGGAAGGGTTATCAATCCCGCATCAATGCGATTCTACGCCGGGAAATGCTGGCCTCGGTGAAATAGGGAGAGATTTATTATTTTGTCGAAATACGCGGCAATAGCGATATTGGCGGTGAAGAATTCGAAAAAGCGATAGGACGTTTTCTCGCCGACGGCGGCAATCAGGGCGGGAACGCGGGCCGCAATGATCGGCGCGAGATGGTTCATTGTCCGATCAAACCGGCGCGGGGGTCAATAAGGACGCGTGATAATGCCTCATGGGAAGATCGAGCCTGATCTCCTCATAGGGAACGCGCGGACGCAAGGCGCCGCCATCGCCCTTGAGCAATTCAACCAGGCCAAACCTCTCCATGCTTTTCAATGTGCGCGACAGATTGGATTTCGCGCGCCCGGAAAGGCTCTCCAATTCGGCGAGCGATTTTGGCTGCTGCTCAATGATCAAATCAAGCAAGGCGCGGTTTTTGTCCGACAACACGCGCGCCAGGCTTTCGATGGACGTGAACCACAGCTTGGGATCGTCCGGGCCTGGTTTCAATTCGCCACGCGCAATCGCCATGGTGCGGGCTTTCATGTCTTCGTATGGCGCGATGCCGATGTGTAGAATTTTCATGGGATCACTCCTTTCTCTCGTAAAACCGCGTCAACCTCGCTCCAGAAATCCCGGAGCAAGGTCGCGGCGTCTATATAGTCATAGGGCTTCGTCGCTCCGCGCCGGTGATGATGATCATGCGTCGCGCGCATCTGGCGCGACGGGCCGCTTCCCGTCGAGACGGCATGCGCATTGTCAAATCCAACAATACGATCGCCATTGGCCGCATGGAGCGTCAGCGATTAGCTGACGCCGTGTGGCCGCTCCGGCGACGGCGGCGCTTTGAGGCAAACGAACTTCACCCAATGGCTGCCCGTGGGATCGACCACAAGAACCTCGCCATTCAGGCCAAGAAGATCGTCGAGGCCGGGATCGCGGGCTGGTTTCAGCATTGCATGAACGTTATCACCGGATGATAAGTCACGCAAGGACAATCGGGAGACAAGAGATCGATAAAGGATATTATCACATCCCTTGCCAAAAAAACGCAGTTACTGGCTTAACCAACGCCACGTCGATGAAATTTCGACTCTGGCGACATGTCGAAATCACAGCCAAGCCGCCGCAGTCTATATTCCAAACTGCAATGATATCGCCCGCTTACGGCGCAGAGCGGTCGAGTTGGGGCAGCCCATCCTCGCCCCTGCAACAATTTGCCCGTTGCCCTGCCTGCAGGAAAGCCTATGCTTGCGGTTGCAGACTTGAGAACCCCGTCCGCCAACCCGCGAGGAGGATTTGACATGGCGTCGCACAGCGAACTTCCTATTGTGCTGCTGGGTTCAACCCGGCTCCTGCCTCTGGTTACGATTGAACGGGCCGAAGACGCCGTGCCTCTCGCACAGGCGCTCGCGGACGCCGGGCTGCCCACGATCGAGATTGCATTGCGCACCCCTGCCGCGCCACTGGCCATCCGCAATATTCTCAAGCACGCGCCCAACACGACGCTGGTGGCGGGCAACATCATGACGCCGCACGATTTTGCGCTGGCCAGTCAGGTCGGCGCGCGTCTGGCCGTGAGCCCCATTGCGACACCGGCGCTGCTCGACGCGGCGGCGCGCAGCGACCTCCCCTTCATTCCGGGCATTGCGACGCCAAGCGAGCTGATCGCCGTGATCAACAAGGGCTTTCATGTTGTCAAATTCTTCCCCGCGATGGCTTTTGGCGGACCCGAAGCGCTGCGCGCCATGTACGCTCCATTCCCGCACGCGCGTTTCCTGCCGACCGGCGGAACAACAATCGGCAATATCGAGGACTGGTTCGCATTGCCCAATGTCATTGCGGTCGGCGGCGCCTGGCTCGCGCCAATCGAAGACATACGAAACCGCGAATGGAACAAGATCAGAAAGCGCGCCGAAGCCGCGATCGCGAAATTGCCAGCCTAACGCTGCAGATCAGCGTTGGGCAGCGCTTCACGCAAGGCGCGCAGGTATTCATCCAGGGTCGCGTCCAGCCGCTCATGCATGAACGTCTGGAACGGCTTCAAATCCTCGGCCAGCGAACCGCGCTCCAGCGCGTCAAGATAGGTCTTCCGATCTTCGGGGCGAACCGCGACGGGCGGATAGCCGCCACGAATCAGCATGAGGTTCATCAACAGGCGCGCGGTGCGACCATTGCCGTCGCTGAAGGGATGAATGGCTGTCAACCGGAAATGGCCCTCGAACGCCTGCTCCGGCATCGACGCAGCGGTCGATAGCCACGAACCGAATTCCTCCATGAGCTGAGGGATTTTCAACGGGTTCGGTAAAATCACGGGCGATCCCGCGATGCGTCGGGGATGCGGACTATAAACTCCGGCAATCGCCGGCTCGCTGCGGGCGACAATGCGGCGATGCAAATCCAGAACGGCGCTTTCGCCGAGCGGCGTGGCCTCTGCGGCAAGACCGCGCATCCATTGCACGGCTTCATAATGATCGACGGCCTCGAAATGATCGCGCAGCGGTTTGCCGCCAACCGTAATGCCATGTTCGATAACTTCGGCGGTCTCGCGATGCGTGAGCGTGTTCCCCTCGATAGCGTTCGAGGTATAGGTCAGCTCAACATCATAATATTTCTGCAGCTGCATTAGCGCGCCGCCCGACAACGGGCGCAGCCGGTCGAGTTCAGCCTTTTTGACAGCAATCAATCCTGACAGCCTCTCCATGCGTTTGTATGTACTGCCGGACCGCAGCCAGCGGCAACCTGCAATCGTCCGATCGCGCTCCTACCCCGGCATTTTCCAGCTATCGTAACGCAGCTTTTCGATATCGACGGCGACGCCATGGCCGCGCGGCGGGCCTTTGGGCAATGTATCGGCGCCGGGAAAACCGCTCTTGCAGAAGAGTTCAATGACATTTCCGGAGGGGTCGCGGAAAAACATCAGCGTTTCCACGCCCTGCCGCGTCCAGTAATTCGAACTGGGGATTCCATGGGCGGCGAGGTAATCCTTCATGCCGGCCATCGCCTCCGGCCCGCAATAAAATGCGATATGCGGATATTCCGCGCCGGGCGCAGAAAAGGTGACGCCCTCTGAACCGATGCCGACATCCGCGCCCGCCAGAATGATCGAACAGAACGTTGGCTGATCCACGCGCAGTTTGCCGCCGAGCAGATCGACATAGAATCTCTTGCCCTCGGCAATATTTCGGCAGGGCAGGCTCACATGGGCGAAGGAGTCGAGTTGGGGACGGGCGGGGTTATGCGCGTCAGCTCCGGTCATGGTTCCTCCAACCGTTTACAGACTGCCATCGTTGGAGTCCTGTTATAATTCCCATACAGTTTCGATCGGAGCCGAGCAAGATAAACTGAAAGAACCGCCATCGACTCCGCCCGCGTGGTCTGGTTTAAAAGCCCCGAACCGATCGATCAGGAGGACCCCATGTCGGACGCCGGAACAGCATCCCTGCCCCAGAAAAATGTGCTTGTAAAAATCGAGGATGGCATCGCCTGGGTGTCGCTCAACCGCCCTGCCAAGCGCAACGCGATCAACCCCGGCATCGTTTTCGAAATGATCAAGGTGCTCGATTTTCTGGAGGAGGAGGACTCCGCTAAAGTCGTCGTGATGACAGGTTCAGGCGACGCGTTTTCAGCCGGCATGGATCTGAAGGAATATTTCCGCGAACCCGACGCAGGCTCGCCCGTCGATCGCGAGCGCCTCAATCGCGCCAATTCGGCCTGGCAGTGGCGACGGCTGATGCATTTCCCGAAGCCCACCATCGCCATGATCAATGGCTGGTGCTTTGGCGGCGCGTTCCAGTTTTTATGCGCCTGCGATATGGCGATCGCGGCAGATGACGCGACGTTCGGCCTGTCGGAAATCAACTGGGGCATTATCCCCGCCGGAATCGTAACCAAATCGGTCGCGGCTGCGTTGCAACAGCGCAAGGCGCTTTACTACATCATGACCGGCGACACGTTCGACGGCAAAGAGGCCGAAAAAATCGGCCTTGTGAACTTCTCTGTGCCGCGCGAGGAAATGGTTCCAAAAGTCGTTGCGCTCGCCAAAAAGCTCATGGAAAAAAACCCACATGTGCTCAGGGCCTGCAAAATGGGCTATCACTACACCCGCGAAATGAGCTGGGATATGGCGGCCGAATATCTCGCCTCGAAAATCGATGCGACCAAATTCCGCGATCCGGAAAAGGGCGCCGTCAAAGGCATGTCGCAATTCCTCGACGAAAAATCCTACCGTCCGGGTCTGGGCGCCTACAAGCGCGATTGAGGTTTTCGTGAACCCGGATAGTTCAATGCAAATGGCGCTGGCGCGGCTGATCCGCCCGGCGTCTGTCGTCATTGTTGGCGCCTCCGCCGAGCCGCATTCCATCGGCGCCAATGTGTACGCCAATCTCAAGCGCTTCGGCTTTGCCGGCGAGGTGCATTTCGTCAGCCGCAAAGGGGGCGAATTTGACGGCCGGCAGGCCCTCGCCAGCATTGACGACTTGCAGCCGGGCATCGATGCGGCAGTGCTCGTCACGCCCGCCAGCTTCGTGCGTGAAAGTCTTGAAGCCTGCGCCCGTCGCGGGATCGGCGGCGCTGTCGTTTTTGCGTCCGGCTTCAGCGAGCAGGACGCAGCGGGCGCGATCGCACAACGCGAATTTGCAGAAATCGCCGAACGCGCCGGCCTGGCTGTGATCGGCCCCAATTGTATTGGCCTGGTCAATTATGCGAACGCTACGCCGCTGACCTTCGAGCCCGTGGAATTGAACGCGCTATCGGGCCCCGGCGTCTGCGTCATCGCGCAAAGCGGCGCCATGTCGGGCAATATTCGTTACGCGCTGCAGGGGCGCGGAACGCCCGTCTCACATTCGATATCGACTGGCAATGAGGCTGTCATCGCCGCTGAAGATTGTATCGAATTGTTGATCGACGACACCTCGGTGCGTCTGTTCGCGGTTTTCGTCGAACAGATCCGGCGACCGCAGAATTTTCTGCGCCTGTGCGAACGCGCGCGCGCCGCCGGAAAACCGGTTGTATTGCTGCATTCGGGGCGCGGCGTTCGGGCGCGTGAAGCTGCAAAAACGCATACCGGCGCGCTCGCCGGCGATTACGCCACAATGCGATGTTGTGTTGAACGCGCGGGCGTTCTGCTCGTTGAAGGGCTCGACGAATTGTTCGATGTCTGCGCCCTCCTTGCGCGCTATCCCCGACCCGCAGCGGGCGGGCTTGCAGTGCTGTCCAATTCCGGCGCGCTGCGCGGCGTAGGCCTCGATCTGGCCGATGACATCGGTCTGTCCATTCCCCCATTTTCAGCGGAGACCGCAGCAACGCTGAAAGCCGTGCTGCCGTCATTCGCGACCGTCGACAATCCGCTCGATGTCACAGCCGCCGCGATGACCAAACCGCACATGTTTGGCGATAGCGCACGCGCGGTTCTCGCCGACCCCGCCATTGGTTATTTGCTTGTGGCTGCGATGGGCGGCGGCAAACCGCAGCAAATGTCCAAATGGAAAGCGGTGCAAGCTGAACTTGAAGGCGCGCAGAAGCCGGCAGCGCTGTGCTATCTTGGCGATGACTACCCGCTGAACGGGGATTTTCTCGCCGAAGTCCGCGCCAGCGGCGTGCCATTCTTCAGGTCTCCGGAACGCGCCATCCGCGCATTTGGACGCATTGCAAAATGGAGCGAGCAGCAGGCGCAGCATTTTACGCCTGCGCCAACGGCGCCGGCGCTGAATGTCGACCACAAGGGCCCACTGGCGGAATGGCGATGCAAGAAATTGCTGTCTGCGCTTGGCGTTCATGCGCCACGCGGGCGGCTTGCCAAAACGCTGAAGGACGCGCGCACGATTGCTGCGGAGATTGGCTACCCCGTCGCGCTCAAGGCGCAGGCGGATACGCTGGCCCATAAGAGCGATGTTGGCGGCGTCATCATCGGCATTTCGAACGATACACAACTTGAAACCGCTTTCAAATTGCTGAACGCCAACGTCAAATCCGCTCTGCCCGGCCTGACGCTCGATGGCGCACTGGTGGAGAAAATCGCCCCGAAAGGCGGGCTCGAAATGATCGTCGGCGCGCGCCGTGATCCGCAATGGGGCGCCGTGTTGCTGATCGGCCTTGGCGGCGTTTGGACCGAGGCGCTGCACGATGCGCGGCTGCTCCCCGCCGGGGCTGGCGCAGCAGAAATTGCCGTCGAATTGCAAAAGCTCAAAGGCGCAGCCCTGCTTGGCCCGATGCGGGGCGCGCCCGCGCGCGATGTCGAAGCGCTTTGCGAACTTGCAGAAACCATTGGCGCCTTGATGCTCGCCAACCCCGGCATTCTGGAAATCGACCTCAACCCGGTCAATGTCTACGCCAAGGGCGAGGGCGCGCTGGCGCTCGACGCCGTGATTGCAGCGGGTTAGGCTCGCAGCGGAGGGAACCCATGGACTTTGCGTTCACTGAAGAGCAGGACATGCTGCGCGACAGCGTCATCAAACTGATGGCGAAACACGCGCCGCGCGAGGCCCTGCGCAAATGGAACGACGAGCGCAAATACCCTGAGGCGCTGTATCAGGCCTGGGTTGACTCGGGACTTTTACGCCTGCCATTCTCCGAAAAAGTCGGCGGCCTCGGCGCCAGCGCGCTCGATCTGGCCCTCGTCGTTTTCGAGCTGTCGCGCGTGACGACCGATGTCAGCATGGCCTTTGGCGGCAGTATTTTTTGCGGGTTGAATGTCTATCGCAAGGGCACCGAAGCGCAGCGCGCCTACTGGCTGCCTAAACTTCTCGATGGCTCAATCAAATTCTGCATCGGCATTTCGGAGCCCGATGCCGGTTCGGATGT
Source organism: uncultured Hyphomicrobiales bacterium (assembly GCA_903931945.1). Classification (GTDB taxonomy): domain Bacteria; phylum Pseudomonadota; class Alphaproteobacteria; order Rhizobiales; family Beijerinckiaceae; genus Terripilifer. The sequence continues at coordinate 36,434 of CAIZEI010000047.1, forward strand.
TGGCAATATCCACACTTATGCTGTGCGCGATGGCGATCACTACATCATCAATGGCCAAAAACTCTGGACCACGGGCGCGGGCCTTAAAAACAGCGTCATCTGCGCCTATGTGAAGACGGATCGCGCGGCCCATTACCGCAAGGGCATGTCGCATATTCTCATCGACAACGACATGCCCGGCGTCGAATTGCGCAAACTCGACATGCTGGGGCGACGAACGGTTGGCACCTATGAAGTTTTTCTGAAAGATGTCCGCGTGCCTGCTGACCGGGTGATCGGCGGCGAAGGCGGTGGCTGGGATTGCCTGATGGGCGGCTTGCAATTCGAGCGCGCAGTATCGTCCGCCGGCAATTGCGGCGGCGCGCAGGCGGTTGTCGATCTCGCTGCCAGTTATGCGCGCGAAAGAATTCAGTTCGGCCAGCCGATCGGCTCGTTTCAGGCCATCGGTCATATGCTGGCCGACATGGAAACCGAGCTCGAAGCGGGAAAAATGTTGACCTGGCGCGCCAACTGGCTGGTCTCGCAAAAGAAGGACGCGCTGCGCGAGATCACCCACGCCAAGCTCTACACATCGGAACTTTACACGCGGCTCGCCAATATGGGCGTGCAGATCATGGGCGGCTACGGGCTCAATCAGGAATATGACATGGAGCGGCATTTGCGCGACTCGCGCTCCGCCACGATTGCGGCGGGCACCTCGCAGGCGCAACGCAATCTGCTCGCCAATCTGATGGGAATGAAGACACGAAGCAAGGGAGAATGACATGAACACGCGTTCAACCGCTGCCACGCAGGGCTTTACGCTGCGGTCCATGGATCACTTCACGGTGCTCACCTCCGACTGCGACAAGACGCAGGCGTTTTATGAAATGATCGGTCTGCGCGTCGGTCCGCGCCCGCCTGATCTTGGCGGGACGGGCCTGTGGCTCTATAGCGGCGACAAGCCGATCCTGCATGTCATCAACAAGGCTGAATTGCCTGAAGACACAGCGGGCATGCTCGACCATATGGCGTTCCGCGCCACCGGAATGGCCCGCGCCATCGCGATGCTGAAAGAACACGGCATCGCCTGGCGTATGCGACGCCTGAACGATCCTTTCGGCGTCTGGCAGATGTTTTTCAAAGACCCGTTCGGCGCCAATGTGGAGCTGGATTTTGACGGCGACGAACCCGCGCCGGCCGGATGGACCTTCGGCAATCAATGGGGCGCGGTTTGATGAACCGCCGCCAGTTGTTGCGTCATGCTGCCCCCCTGTTTCTGGCCACCGTGAGCATTCCCCATCCAAATGGACGCAGCGGACGCTTCCACACGCTCTGAAAAGTGGTATTCTTGCGCCACGTTGGTTCCAGCGATGGAGTGGGCGCCGAGATGGCATTGTTTCGACTGGGGCCAAGCACGGACAATGCGAATTTCATTCGCGGCGACGGAGTCTATTTGCGTCCGGCTGAAATGCGCGATTATGCGGGCTGGGCGGAGTTGCGACAGGCAAGCCGCGCCTTTCTGACGCCCTGGGAGCCGACCTGGCCGCCGGACGATCTCACGCGGGCGGCGTTCCGGCGACGGTTGCGGCGTCATTCAGAAGAGCTCGATCGCGACGAAGCCTATCCCTTCCTGCTGTTTCTGGAGCGCGATAATCGGGTTGTTGGCGGTCTCACGCTCGGCCAGGTCAGACGTGGCGTGGCGCAGGCGGCCACGCTCGGCTACTGGATGGGCGCACCCTACGCAGGCAAGGGATTGATGGCGCGCGCCGTGCGCGCCGCTGCGGGCTTTGCGTTTGGCTCGTTGCGCCTGCACCGGATCGAGGCTGCCTGCCTGCCGGAAAATGCGCCCTCCATGCGCGTCCTGGAGGGCGTCGGCTTTCGCCGCGAGGGACTGGCAAGCTCCTATCTGCGGATCAATGGCGAATGGCGCGACCATGTGCTGTTCGCGCTGCTCGAAACCGATCCTGTCGCCAAACCGAACCCGGCGACCTCAGGCGATCGCCGCGCCTAGCGCCGGCCTTAGTCCTTCGGCCCCTGGTCAAGCCCTTCGCTATATTGCGGAATGACCCGTTCCGAGCCAAAGCCCCAATAATTCCGGCGCGTTTCGGGCCCATGCTTTTTGGGGCGCAATGGCAATTCCTGATGCCAGGGACGCGGATCAAAATAGCCGAGCGTCTCATCCTTCATCTGGTCCATTTCGGTATAGAGTTCGACCCGAACGCCGTCGTGATTGCGATGATAGGCGGCGATATTGTGGCCGATGATATGCCGGCCCGGCCCCCACACGAGCATCAGGTTGTTTTTGGCGAGATAATCGCAGGCCCGATGAATTTCCGGCCAGTCCTTCACCTCGAAAGCGATATGCGCGAGTTCGGCCTTCTTGCCGTTGACGAAATTGACCGTGTGATGATCCGGGCTGCAACGCAGGAAGCAGAAGAAATCGCCGCGGATGTCGGACAGGCGGAAGCCCAGAACATCCATGTAGAACTGCATCACCGGCCGGATGTCGAGACAGGCCGACGCAACATGGCCGAGCTTCAGCGGCATGATGCCGATCGGCTTGCCATTGTCTTTGGCGAATTCATATTCGGCGTAGATATCGACGTGATTGCCTTTGGGATCGACAAAGGTGATGCTGTCGCGCACGCCGGGGCTGATGCCTGAGCGCTTTTCAGCCCGCACATTATGTTTGGCGAGTTCCTTGATGCAATCGTTGAGATCCGTCCCCGGCGCCACCTGAAACGAGACGCGTTCGAGGTCGCCACGGTCGCCCTTGACGAGCGCGATCGCCTCCAGCCCCACTTTGGTGGCGAGGATAGCGCTGTTCTTGTCGCGGGCGACGACGTTGAGGCCGAGCACCTCGTTGTAATATTCAATCGCCCGTTCGAGATCGGGCGTGGTGAGCGTGGCGTGGCCAACGCGGCGAACCTGGATCATGCTGATCTCCCCTGATTTGACGTAAAACTATTCCAATTCAATGCCCGCGTAAAAGGTCCTGATAGCGCTTCTGCCAGGATTTTTCTTCTTCCGGAGTGAATTCCAGCGGTATGACCTTGACGTCGCCGAGTTTGGCGATCGCGTCAACGGGCACAGGCGCGACATCGGCGCGCACCGGCAGGCGTCCCTGCCGCGACACGCCGGTCTGCCCCTCCTTGCTGAGCAGGAAGTTCGCTGCAAGCCAGGCTGATTTGGGATGCGGGGCTTTCGGGTTGACAACAACTTGTCCGAGATTGACCACAACAGGGTCAGCGCCCCAATAGTCCGTCGGTCCGCCGGTTGATTTCACATTGTTGACGAGATTGACGTAATTCGACGGCGTCACCCAATATTCCCCGGCGCTGGTGGCGCGCGCCAGCGCAAGATGGCCATCAACCGGGCTTGGCCTGAATTCGTCGAACAGTTGTTTCAGCAGCGTCATGCCTTTGTCTTCGCCATAGAATTCAACAATGCCCCGCACCCATGGAAATTCCAGCGCGTCAATCCCGACATGCCCGATCCATTCCTTGTGGGTGAGAAATTCCTCAAGATTTCGGGGGGGCTTATCGAGTTTGACTGAATTCGTGTTGTAGGCGGGCGCATTGTAATTGGCGTAGACGGCATACCAGGCGCCGTTGGGGTCCCTGAATTTGGCGTCGAGCGCTTTGGCCTCGGGCAGGTCGAGCTTTAGCCGCACCTGCGGCGGCATGCGCGTCACATTGGTCGTCACCAGCGCATCCCACGATTGCTGGCCCGTGCGCGCCTCGATCAGCACCTTGGAGGTGAGCGCGGAATCGTTGCCTCTGATGTAATTGACCTTGATGCCGGTCGCGTCTTCAAAAACCTTCCACAGCGGCAGCGCTTCCTGCTCGTTGACAGATGAGTAGACGGTGACCGGTCCCTCGGCTTTGGCCGCAGCCAGAATATCCGCCGGCGCCCAGGACGGCGATTGCGCGAGGGCCGGCGATACGCTGACGGCAGTTATGAACATGAGGCGCGCGGCTTTGGCGATCATCTGACCTCCCTTTGGGGGCGAACCGTCTCCCGGAGGGAGAGGGCGGCGCCAAGGGCGCCGGGTGAGGGGTTTCAATCTTTTTGGATTCTGGCGCAACCGCGCCAATTCGCAATACTCGGCAGCATCGTTACCTCTCACACGGTTGATCCGCAACCATCCTCTCCTCTGGATGAGGATTCGCCTGCAAAACTCGCCCGGCCTGACGGAATGGCGCTGCGTTCTGTTTGACGCGATTGATGATCGCGCAACAAGCGCGGTCGAGCCGGCTTTCACCGACGGCGTCCGCCCACGCCCCCGGCTGAATCAGGTCAGGCGCGGGGGCAACTACCATTCGATCATGTCAAAGCGGGTCAGCGTCGTCGCTGGCGCAACGCCCGGCGCATTGGTCAGCGCCCAGGCGGTCGCCTGCTCGCCGAACGGCGTGGCGGAGGACATGCCGTCGACAGGCACCACGACCTTGAGGCCGATGAAGGCCGCATGGCTTGACGTGTAGAGCACAGCCCCTTCCGCCGCGACGCCAACCACGATCACGGTTGTGACGCCACGATCTTTCAGAATTTTCTCAAGGTCAGTGGTGATGAACTTATCCGCGCGAAACGCGACGATCGGCTCACCCGATTTCGGCGCGACCTGCGGCAGGATGTCTTTGGCGTCGCGTCCGGGGATTTCGCTGTAAACGACCGGCATATTATGCGCGCGCGCCTCGTCGAGGAATTTTGCGACTTTCGGCAGCATGGCGATACAGCCCGGCTTGTTGCAAATCTGGCTGATGAGATCGAGCACCAGGAAGGCGGTGGTCTTTGGATCGACCTTCACTTTTTTCAATTCTGGAGCGGGCGGCGCCTGCACGCTCGACCACTGGTCGACAATCGTCTGGGCGCCGGCGGGGGCAACACCGGTCAGCATTGCAGCAACGAGCGCCGCGCTGAGATGCATCGCTTTCATTCGATCCTCCATGTCTTGTTTGATTGCGCGCGCGGACTAAAGCATGTGCGGCAAGTCGATGCAAACAGGCTGTTCGACAGAGATCCGGCGCGCAAAAGGGTTGCGACGATGGCCGCTGAAATTGACGCCGTCCCGGCGTCTTCAGCGCTTCTCTTTCCCGTCGCTCTGAGTCCTGACGCGTGTCCGCCGGCTTCACTCGGGCGAATGATCGCCGCGCCATCGGTAGCGCCCGATCGCAAAGCCGCCTAAAACTGTCGCCTTGCGAACCACGCTTGCCTGATTCTGACATTCCTGAACCTGAACGGCTCCGATCGATGCGCTTGCGAACACAGACCCTCATTTGCGCGCTTGGCCTTGCGCTCGCCCTCGCGCCCGCCGCCGGGGCGCAATCCCGGTTGACCATCGTCGTGCCGTTTGCAGCGGGCGGCGGCATCGACATCTTCGCGCGCCTGATGGGCGACGAAATCCAGAAATCCGGGCAGACTGTGGTGATTGAAAACCGCCCCGGCGCCAGCTCGATGATCGGCACCGAATATGTCGCGCGCGCCGCGCCCGATGCCGGAATCGTCCTGATTTCATCCAACTCGACGCTGATTTCGCCGATTCTGCGACCGCAGGGGTTCAATCCGCTGACAGACTTGACGCCGGTCTGCAATCTCGCGGAATCCCCGCAAATCCTGATCGTGAAAGCCGACTCGCCGTTCAGGGCGCTCAGCGATCTGGTGGTCGCAGCCAAAGCGAAACCAGGCGCCCTGACGATCGCCAGCAACGGGCCGGCCTCAACGCAGCAGCTTGTCGCGGAAACGTTCAAGCACGCGGCTGGAATCGATATGACCTATGTGCCCTATAACGGCGGCGCCCCCGCCGTGAATGCAGTGATCGGCGGGCAGGTCACCGCTGCCGCCGCCAATCTTTCTGAAGTTCATGCGCAGATCGCGGGCGGTTTGATCCGCGCGCTGGCGACGACCGCGCGCCAGCGGCTGGCGGCGCTGCCCGATCTGCCGACAGCGCGCGAAGAGGGCGTCGATTTTGATATTTCCTCCTGGCATGGCGTTGCGCTGCCGGGCAAAGCCGCGCCCGAAACGGTCGACAGGGTTGAAAAGCAGTTCATGTCCGCGCTGAACGCGCCCGCGTTGCGCGAGCGGCTGGCGGCGGCAAAATACACGCCCACCGGTCTTTGCGGCGCGCCGGTTCAGGACTTTATGAAATCGCAGGTCGAGAGCATCGGCGCCATCGCAAAAGCCGCCGGCATCCGGCTGGAATAGGCCACGCAAAACCATTTAACCTAAAATTATGCGCGCTCCCCTATTCTGGGGCGCAATCGCTGGCGGTCATCACAGGCTCGCAGCGAGCCGGAAGCGTTCCCCCATGCGTTCAGAGGCAGGATCGAGCATCGAGAGCGCACGGCAATATTCGACGCTGGACGCCATGCGCGGCATTGCCGCCCTCGCCGTGATTATTCTGCATGAGTATGACATCGCGCGCCCGCTGAAGGCGGCGTCCGCCCCGCTGGCGGTCGATCTGTTTTATATCATCAGCGGTTTTATTGTGACGCACGCCTATCGCGAAAAGCTCTGCGCCGGACTTGGCGCGCGCCCATTTATGCTCATTCGCCTGATCAGGCTCTATCCATTGTACCTACTGGGGACCATCATCGGGATTTTTTATTATGTCCCGCTGTATATCGGCAATGCGGCGTCCCATTCCGCGAACAACACCATCGCCTATATTGTCAGCGTGCTCGATGGACTGTTTTTCGCGCCGCAATTTCGCTGGGGCGGGCCATCCCTGTTCTCCGGACAAATGCTGCAGGACGCCAGTTTTCCGCTCAATCTCCCGGCATGGTCGCTGTTCTACGAACTCGTCGTCAATCTGTTTTTCTGCGTGTTTCTGTTCAGGCTGCGAAAACTGTATCTGTGTGCGCTGATGGCCGCGTGTTTCATCTACATGGTTGTCTCGACCCTGCCAGACGGCGGCTTCAACGTCGAACCGCAGATTGCATATATGCCGATGATGATCGCGCGCGCGACATTTTCATTCGCCATGGGCATGCTGATTTACGAATTCCACTCCATTCGAATGAAACTGCCGCCTCTCCTGACGCTGGTCCTGTGCGCTTGTGTGTTTTGCCTCGACCCGTCGATTCAAAACCGCGCAGCAACCTATGCCATCGTCATCTTTCCGGTTCTGCCGCTTCTGGTCTGGTGCGGGGCGTCTGTCGAGCCGCCGCCGTCGCTGATCCGATCGTTCAAATGTCTGGGCGCTATTTCCTACACCGTTTACGCCATCCATTATCCGCTGCGATGGGTGTTTACGTCGATGTTATGGGCGTTCAATATCGATCCCGGCGCAAACGCGCCCTGGACGGCGCTGGTCTTTATCGCCGGACTCATGATCGTGTCGCCATGGATCAATCGCAATTTCGACGCGCCCGTGCGGGCGTTTCTGACGCGCGTTTTTCTGCAAAAGCCCGAGCCGCGCGCCGCAGCTGTCGACCCGATTGCGGCCTCATAAAACGCGAAAACGCGTTCACGCCGCCTCGATCAGCGCATCGAGGGCGAGGGCTCCCTCGCCGGCGGGCAAAACAAGCACCGGGTTGATATCGATCTCGCGCACATCCGGATGCGCCAGAATAAAGCGCCCCACGCCCTCTGCGATCCGCGCAGCCGCAGCGATATCGCGCGGGACATCGCCGCGAAAACCCTTGAGCAGCGCTGCGCCTTTCAGCCTGCTGATTTCAGCTGCGATAACATCCGCCGAAAGGCCAGCGGGCAGAATGCGCACATCTTTCAGAGCTTCGGCCGTTACGCCGCCGAGCCCCACCAGCAAAACAGCGCCCCACTCGGGATCGTTGCGGGCGCCTATAATCAGCTCAACGCCCCTGGGCGACATGGTTTCAACCAGAACGCCATCCAGCTTCACGTCAGGCGCCGCGCGAGCGACATTGGCGTAAAGGCGCGTCCAGCCCTCGCGCAAGGCCGCAATGTCCGAGACGCCCAGAACCACGCCGCCTGCGTCGCTTTTGTGTGACAATTCAGGCGATTGCGCTTTCAATACGAGGGGAAAGCCGATGCGCGCGGCGATCGTTTCCGCCTCGTCCAGGTTGCGGGCGAAACCGCCTTCGGGCATCGCCACGCCGAACGTTCGCAACAAGTCCTTGGCGCGATATTCGGGAATGGTTCCAACCGGTAATTTCGACGAAGTCGCCACAGCCGCTTTTGCCGGCAATAAAGGCCGCGACGCCCATTGATCGAGCCGCGCCAGCGCGCGCATCAATCGCTCCGGGGACCGAAAAAACGGCGCGCCCAATGCGCGAAACTCCGCGATGAGATCGGCGGGCACCTCGGCCTCGTCGCCCAGCATCGCCAGAAACACCGGCTTCTCCGGCCTGAATTCACGCAAGGCGTCAATGATCAGCTTGTTCTTGCGATGCGCCATCAGCGGGCTGGAAAAAATCACGCCGAACAGGATCGACCCAAATGCATCATCATCGAGCAACGGCTTCAGAGTTTTGCGATAGAGATCGGGATCGACCAGAGCCTGCGCTGTCAGATCAAGCGGGTTTGTCGGCAGAATCAATCCTGGCGCAATCGCGCCGATAACCGCGACGGAGGCCGGCGAAAGCGGCGGCGTCGCAAGCCCCAGCAGCTCGCATGTATCGAGCGTCATCGCCTTGAAGGCGCCTGAATCCGTGATCATCGCCATGCCGCCGCGCGGCAGGCGGGGACTGCGTAGGGCAATTTCGCAGACGTCGATCAGTTCTTCGAGGCTTTCGACAAGGCACACGCCCTCGCCTTCAACGCAGGCGCGCATCACATCCCAGTCGCCTGCGATTGCGCCGGTATGCGTCGCCGCCGAATGCCGCGCCGCCTGCCCCCGGCCCGGGTGCAGCAGAAATACAGGCTTTTTGATCGCCTGCGCCCGAAGCGCCAGATCCAGGAACGCGCGGGGATTGCGGAACTGCTCGACAACCATCGCAATGCAGGCGTGCGCGGGATCGTCCAGCATCGCGTCGAGAAAATCCTCAACGCCGTTCACCGCCTCATTGCCGGTCGAAACGGTGCAGGTGAGGCCAATATCCCTCGCGTGCAATGCAGCGCGAACCACAGTCGCCATCGCGCCCGATTGTGAAATAATCGCCACGCCGCGTCCGTTCGCTGGCGGAAACGGCGCCGCGACGCCGAATGTCAGGCAGATCCCGTCAATATAATTGACGACGCCAAGGCAATTCGGCCCTTCCACCGCCATGCCGGATTTTTTGGCGATTTCGACAATGGCCGCCTGCGCGGCGCGACCCTCTTCGCCCGCTTCGGCAAACCCGGCGGAAAATACAATGGCGCCGCCAACGCCGCGCTCGGCGCAGCCCCGCAATGCGTCAAGAACGCCCTTGTGCGGGATCGCCATGACCGCAGCGTCAACGCCTTCAGGCAGGTCGCGCGTTGAAGGGATGCATGCGCGCCCGTTAATTTCGGAACGCGAGGGATTGACGAGATGGATCTCTCCCTTGAATCCGAACCGTTCGAGATTTGCCAGAACTCCGCCGCCGAGCGAACCGGGCGTTGACGAAGCCCCGACAATAGCAACCGAACGCGGCGCGAGCAGGCGCCGGATCGCGGCCCGCCGCGCGTTGACATCCTCATTCATCGCGCTTGTAAGCCCCCAGACCGGGCCGGAACGATTTTTCGTCGAGAAATTGCTTGAGCCCCTTGGCGCGCCCGCCCTCCGTATCAAGGAAACGGGATTGATGGCTTTTGGCCATCAGATACTCATCCGACAATTCCCACGACATGCCCTGTGTCGAACGCACTGCCTGCTTGGCTGCATTCAGGACTGCGGGGTTTTTGCCCAGCAATTCAAGCGCAAGTTCTTTTGTCGTTTCGCGCAGTTTCGCCAGCGGCACCGCCTGATTGACGAGCCCCATTTCGGCGGCCTTTTTTCCGTCAAACGTCTTGCCGGTCATGATGTAATACATGGCGTCGCGGTGACGCATGGTCTGCACAACCGAGCGGGTGACGTTGCCGCCCGGAATGATGCCCCAGTTGATTTCCGACAGGCCGAATTGCGCTTCTTCCGCCGCAATCGCCAGATCGCAGCCCACCAGCGGCGTAAAGCCGCCGCCAAAGCACCAGCCATTGACCATTGCGATGGTCGGTTTGGAATAGGCGGACAGCATCCGCCACTGCCACTGCCAGGCGGAACGGCGACCATGCACCTGTTCGATATAGGGCAGATGATCGAGCGCGCGGAAATATTCGCGCAAGTCCATTCCAGCGGTAAAACTCTCGCCGGCGCCAGTCAGCACCAGCACGCCGGCATCCTTGTCGAGTTCGACCGCGTCGAGCGCCTCAACCATATCGTTGTTGAGCCCGGGGCTCATGGCGTTGCGTTTTCCCGGGCGATTCAACGTGACCCAGGCGATCCGGTCTTCGACTTCGACCAGCACATTTTGCCAATCGCCGAGTTTACGCGCTGTACCGGACATCGTTCGCTCCCCTGAAATTTCGCCGGCTGACGCCGCCTGACACTCTCTCTAGCGCAAAGCGTTTTGATTGCGCAAATCGCCTTCGAAACCGACGAGGCGCTTTTTCCCGGGATGATTGTTCATCGCAATCTCCGCAATGAGTTTCTTGACAATGGCGTCAGCGAACTGGTCGAGTTCCTTGATGGCGATGACAAAGGCGCCCTCGCCACCGATGACGGAATCGCGATAATAGTCGTCAAGATCAGGTTCGATCGTCAGGATTGGCAGGCCGTTGATCACCACGCCCTTGCGCACAGCTTCGTCCCGCGCCGTTTCGGCCAGGCGTCCACTGTTGTTCGAGCCATCGCCTGAAATATCGATCACCTGACGCTCGCCCTTGTAAGGCCCCTGATTGAGCAACGCCATGGAATGATCGATTGCGCCGCTGAGCGATGTGCCGCCGCCAAAAATGCGCCGGGGCACCGCGGCGATGGCGTCCGACGCAGCCTTGCTGGACGCCTCATCTTTCACCAGCATCCAGGGAATGACTTCGGCCTGCAACCGTGGCCCGGTCCATTGAAACAAGGTCACGGCAATCGCGCCGTTGAGGCCTGATTGAATGGCCGACAGGACTTTCGCGTCCCGCAGCGCCGCGACATAGCCTTGCTTCTGCAATTCAAACCGTCTTGGCGTGACGCTGCCGGACGCATCCACGGCGAGAACCAGTTGAATATCGACCGGCGTTTGCGCACGCGCGCCGGAAAATGGCAGCGCACACACGATCGCAGCCGCGCACAGGCGTATTTTGTTCAGGGACAGGCGCATGACACCCTCACTGTTTTGATAAATCGCGCAAGCGTTGAAGCGTCGTTGCCGGCGCAGAATAGCTTTTCGAAATCAGGTCGGCCATGGCCTCGCCGCCAAGACGCGAATTGACAACGAGGCTCAGCTTTTCAGTCTCCGCCAGGAATGCGCTGTCGTCAAATACACGCTGAAACGCCAGGCGCAGCGCGCCGACGCGATCTTGTGGAACGCCCGGCGGCGCAAGATAGGGCCGACCCAAAGCCAGCGGCGCCTGCGCGACTTCCACCAGCGCGCGGTCATCGGGATCAGTCACCAGATCATGCAAAAATGGCGTCGCGCCCAGCGCAGACTCCCGCGTCGTTCCGTATTGCAGGGCCAGACTGACTTTGCGATCGCGCAACCATTCGGCGCGTGTGGCTTGCAGCGCGGTCCAGAACACGCAGGGATGGCCCTCGACCTCGCCCTTCTCCATTGCCAGAAACACATCGGGCTGGCCCGGATAGCCAAACACCAGCCGCAGTCTTGTTCGCAGAACCGCGTTGATCAGTCGCGCAAAAAAGCTTGGATTGGAGTTGGCGCCCGAGGAGCCCATGGTGATTTCGCGGGCGCGCAAATCATCAACTGATTTGATTGTATCCGCACCCCAGATGGTCATCACGCAGGTTTCGCTGCTCGGCGAGGCCAGCCAGCTGAATTTCAGCGGATCGAAATCCGCCTCTTTCGTGCCGAGCATGGGCTCGAATGGGACGCTCCCCTGGATTGCGGCGATCACGCTGCCATCGCGCGGCGCCGTGTGATAGAGCGCGTTGACCGCCGCCAGTCCTCCGGCGCCGGGTTGGTTGCGCACAACGATCGCAGGATTTCCCGGGATATATTGCGGCAGATAGCGCTGGATTGTTCTGGCCATCAGGTCATAACTGCCGCCAGCCGTGGACGACATCACCATGGAAATGGTTTTGCCCCGATAAAAATCGGCAACGGCGCTTTCGTCGGCGACAGCGGCGCCCGGAAACGCTCCCGCCATGACGGTGAAAATGGCTGTTATCGTCCGCGCAAACATCAATGCATGGCCTTGCCGCCATCGACATTGATGGTCTGTCCGGTGATGAAATCGCTGGCCTGCGTAGATAAAAACATGACCGCGCCAACCAGATCCTCCGGCATTTGCGCGCGCTGGAACGAGCGACCATCGACACGTGTCGCCAGATAGTTGCCCGAAGAACTTGCAACCTGCGTTTCGCTCAGCGTTGCGCCCGGCGTAATCGCGTTGACATTGATTCCATATTCGCCCAATTCCCGCGCCAGCGCCCGCGTCAGGCCGACCACGCCGGCTTTCGAGGTGGTGTAATGCAGGCGCAGGGGCGTGCCCTCCCAGACGCGGCTCGACGAAATATTGACAATCTTGCCGCGCCTGTTGGCTTTCATCGTGGGCGCGACGGCGCGGCAGCAGAGAAACATGCCGCGCAGGTTGACCTCCATCACGCGGTCCCATTCCTCCACCGGAATTTCCATCCAGTCGCGGCGCGGCAGCACGCTCATCAGGGACGCGTTGTTGACAAGGACGTCGATGGTTCCGAATTTTTCGAGCGCGGCTCTGGCCATCGCCTCCACATTTGCAGCGCTGGAAATATCGCAGCGCAGTCCGATGGCCTCATAGCCATCGGCGACGATATCCAGCGCCACCGCCTGCGCGCCCTCGCCGTCGACATCGGCGGCGACAACCTTTGCCCCGGCATGAGCGAATTCACGCGCGTAAATCTTGCCGATGCCCTTGCCGCCGCCTGTTATCACGACCACGCGACCGCGGAGATCGAACCGGTCGGTGGCGACTTGAGAAATCGGTTTGTTTTGTGTGGCCACGTTTGCCTCCGGAATATGTTGGGCAGGACATTCCACTGTTGCGACAAGGCGCGCAAGTGGCGGGGCGCGGCTTCGCCCCACCCCCTGCCCCTCTCCGTAAACGGGGAGGAGAGATCACACGCGCCCACAAACAACTTGACCCGCCTGCCCTTCCCCGCCAAATGTCCGGCCACACGGGCGCGGGGGTTGGTCCACAGTGATGTCGCATCGTTTCAAAAACTTCGGAGCGGCCCTTGCCGCAGGACTTTGCGTTGGTCTCGCCATTGCGCCCGCTCAGGCCCAAACCCCCTCCTGGTTCGACCCGAGCCTTGCGGACGCGGCCAAAAAAGAGGGCTCGCTGACCGTTTACTCCACCACCAACGAGGAAGAAGGCCTGCCGCTCTGGAAGCCTTTCGAGGAGGCTGTGGGCGTCAAGGTCAATTACGTGCGGGCTTCGGATTCCGCGCTTCTGGCGCGCGTGCTGATCGAAAATCGCGCCGGGCAGCACTCCTGGGATGTGATGCAGACCGCCAATGTCAATAAAATCCCGCCAGAATTTCTTCTGCGCTACACCCCGCCGGAAGCCAAAAATCTGATGCCGGACGCCATAGACCCCGACGGGCGCTGGTTTGGCGTCTATTCCAATTACAATTCTCCCGCCTACAATACCAAATACGTCAAGCGCGAGGACCTTCCCAAAACCTATGAGGATTTCGCCAAACACAAGGAATGGGCGGGCAAGGTTGCGCTCGATGGCACCGACGACGCCTTCATGACCGCGATCCTGCTGTTCTATGGCGAGGACAAGGGTCTCAAACTGCTGAAGGACATTATTTCCGCCGTTCAGCCGATCACCATCAATGGCCATCTGGCGGTGGCGCGCGCAGTCGGTTCGGGCGAATACTGGTTCGCCCTCAATAATTACGTGAACCTGACGCTGAATGCGAAATTCGGCGGCGCCCCGACAGACTTTTTCGTGATCGACCCCGCGCCGCTGTTTTTCGGACAGGTCGGCGTCGCCGCCCTCGCGCCCCACCCCGCAACCGCCAAGCTGGCCGCCAACTACTCGATCAGCCGCGAGGCGCAGGCTTTTCTGACCAAATTCGGGCGGATTCCCACGCGCGCGGATGTCACGCCCAACCCGCCTGATATCTTTGACGCCTTCAAAGGCGTCAAAACCCAGACCGTTCTGCTATCGACGGATGAAGATCGCAAACGTATAAAGCAGTTCAACGATCTGTTTCAGCCGCGATAGGGAGTGACGACGCTTGAGAATGAGCCATCTGTGACTGCGATCCAGCCTGACCTCAAAGCGGGGAACAGTGTCACTTTTGCGCGCGACAAACGCCCGCCGATCAAACCGGCGGCGGTTTGGCTTGCCGTCTGCGGGGTGATCTGCGCGTGGTTCGTGATCGTGCCGATGGCGGCGCTGTTCTATACCGGCTTTACAGAAGACACCGGCTTTGGCCCCGGCCCCTTCACGCTCGATAATTTCGTGGAGGCCTATGGCCGCTGGAGCATCCTCAAAGTCTTCAGCAATTCGCTGATTTTTGCGACGGGAACAGCCGCGCTGACCTTTCTGATGGGCGGGGCTGTCGCAACGGTCGTCGAACGAACCGATGCGCCGGGGCGCGAAATCTTCCATTCACTGGCGCTGATTTCCTTCGCCCTGCCGGGCCTGCTGCTCGCCATGGCGTGGACGCTGACGCTGTCGCCCAATATCGGCTGGTTCAACGGGCTTTATAAAAGCGTCACCGGCTCAACGGCGCCGCTGCTCAACATCTACACCATGCCCGGTATGATCTGGGCGCTGTCGTCGCACTATTTCCCCCTTGCCTATCTCCTGCTCGGCCCTGCCCTGCGGATGCTGGATGTGCGCATGGAGGAAGCGTCCACCATGTCCGGCGCGCGGTCCGCGCAAACGGTTGGCCGCGTAACCCTGCCGATCCTGCGGCCGGCGATCCTGTCAACGATCCTGCTGCTCTTCGTGCGCGGCATCGAGAGTTTCGACGTGCCCCGGCTGATTGGCAATCCTGCGCGCATAAACGTGTTTACGACCGAGGTGCAGCGCGCGACCGGGCAGACAACGCCGGAATTCGGCGTCGCCAGTGCCCTGTCCCTTTCGCTGCTGGCGATCTGCATCGTGGCCGTGTATTTTTATCGCCGCGCCACCGCCAATGCGCAGGCCTATGCGACTGTCACCGGCAAGGGCTACAAGCCCGTGCCAATTGAGCTTGGCGTCTGGCGCTGGCCGGTTTCCATTGCGCTGACGCTGATGTTTGCGCTGGCGCTCGGCCTGCCGCTGCTGACGCTGATCTGGCAGTCGTTTTTCCGCAATCTGGCGACGCCGTTCATGACGCCGACATCGCCTTTCACGATGGCGAACTACGCATTCATCCTGAACTATCCGATCTTTGTGGAAGCTGTGCGCACAAGCGTGCTTCTGGCAGCGATGGCGGCGACATTTGTCGTGTTGCTGACCTTCGCCTGCGCCTGGGTGACGCAACGCGGCGCGGTCCGCTATGGCTGGGTGCTGGACGCGCTGGCCTTCAGCCCGATTGCTGTCCCAAGCGTCATTATCGGCGCGAGCGTGCTGTTCGCGTATCTTGTTCTGCCGATCCCCGTCTACAATACGATCTGGATATTGCTCATCGCCTATATCACCCTCTATTTGCCCTACGGGATGCGTTTTGCCACCAGCGGTCTGACGCAAATCCACAAGGAGCTTGAGGAAGCCGCCGAAATGGCGGGCGCAGGCTCGCTGCGCATGTTTGTGCGCATCCTGTTGCCCCTGCTGGCGCCCGTGATCATCGCCGCCTGGCTCTATGTTTTCGTGCTGGCTGTGCGCGAACTGTCCGCCTCTGTATTTCTCGTTGGCCCCGGCACGCACGTGCTCGGAACCATCAGCCTGACAATGTGGGAGGAAGGCGGCAGCTACGGCGCGGTCTGCGCGCTGGGCGTCATTCAAATTCTGCCGCTGGTGGCGATTGTCGCGGGGCTGCGCTGGTTCGAGCGCAAGGTGAGCGCGCGGCTGCGCGGCGATGGCCCGGCAGGAGTGGCGTAGGCCGCAAGAACAAGTTAAAGTCGCTGCATCGAATTGAGGAGACAGAGATGGCCAATCCCCGCGTTACGCACCTAAGAGGCGTCGAACTCGATGTGTTCGATCTGGCCCAATCCACCGCCTTCTATCGCGACGTCTGGGGCCTGGAGGAGGTCGCGTCCTCCAATGGCGTTGCCTATCTGCGCGGCGGGGCGACCGAGCACCATATATTGACGATCCACGAAAAGCCCAAAGCCGCCCTGCGCTCGATGGATTTTGCCGCACGGGACCGCGCCGCAACCGATGGACTGCATGCTCTCGCTCTGGCCAATGGCGTCGACATTACCGCCGCGCCGGCGGAATTGCCGAAAAGCGCTGGCGGCGGTTATGGCTTTTCCATGCGCTCTCCCGAAGGCATGATTGTCTCGATTTCCTGCGATGTCGCGCGCCACGAGGAAGCCAATAACGACCGCTCCAAGCCCGAAAAACTCTCGCATATTGTACTCAATTCCGCCGATATCGAAAAGCAGGGCCGCTTCTTCAAGGACGTGCTCGGTTTCCGCCATTCCGACTCGACCGCGCATATGGATTTCATCCGTTGCAGCGCCGATCACCACTCCATTGCACTGGCCAAGGCGCATGGCGCCGGCCTCAACCACATGGCCTATGAACTTGCCAATTTTGATGGGCTGATGCGGGGATCGGGCCGCTTGAAGAAGAACGGTTTTGACGTGGAATGGGGCGTCGGTCGTCACGGCCCCGGCAACAACATCTTCAACTATTTCATCGAACCCAATGGCTTTTGCACGGAGTATACGACAGAGGTCGAGCAGATCGACGAGGCCACGCATATTCCTGGAACCCCGGATTATTGGGCGAAGGTGATGTCGGGCAGCCCCGACCGCTGGGGCATGACGACCCAATCGGTCAAACTCAAGGAAGCCATGCAGGGCAAATTGGTCGAGGCCGCAAACCTGCGCTGCGACGAGATCATGGCGCGAAAACGGGCGAGCTGAGGTCATTCAGTCCGGGCGCCTGCGAGCGCGCCTCCCTCTCCCCACTCAAGCGGGGAGAGGGCACGCTACCTACCAGCATCGCGCCATTTTCAAGATGTCTAACGCCATCCGCACGGAGTAAAATCTTGACCGCCCCCGCCCCGCGCGCACATCTGCGCAAGCATCTCTACATCATCTTTTCGGAGCCGGCCTCCGAATTGGCGGCGGAGCAGCGCCATACCGTGCATCCCCAGCATCTCGCCCACCAATATGATATCGAGGCGCGCGGGATCATGTTCGCCGCCGGCCCCTTCATCGATGAGGCGGGCAAAACGCAGGGACCCGGCATGATCATCATTCGCGCCGCCAACGAGGCCGAGGCGCGCGCGATTGCCGACGCCGACCCCTACCACAAACTTGGATATCGCAAATACCGGTTGCAGAAATGGTCGCTGAACGAGGGATCGTTTGGCGTCAAACTGCAATTCTCGGATGGAACCTGCACGATCGACTGATTAACCAACCCAGGAGGAAAGTATGCGTTTTTGCAGATATGACGATGGCAGCCACGGCGTTGTGATCGGCGACAAGGTTCACGACATCTCCGGTGTCGTCGAGAAGGTTCTGGCCGGCAAAAAGCAGCCGCGCTGGGGCGATCTGTTTTACTGGAACCTTGACGCCATTCGCTCGGCGGTTGGCGACGCCGCCAGCCATCCCTCAAAACCGCTCTCGAGCGTCACCCTGCTCAGCCCTGTCGAGCGTCCGTCAAAGTTGATTGCCGCGCCAACCAACTACCATGCGCATATTGCTGAAATGGCGGCGCGCCGCCCGGACCGTGTGCCGAGCAAGGATATTTCCAGGGCGGGTTTGTTTTTGAAGGCGAACTCCGCCATGGTCGGAGCCGGCGAAGGCGTGCATCTCCGATTCCCCGACCGTCTGAACGAGCATGAACTTGAGTTCATGATCATCATTGGCAAGCAGGGCTCGCAAATTCCTGCCGCCAAAGCGCTGGATTATGTGGCCGGCTACTGCCTGAGCCTCGACATGACGGTGCGCGGCGATGAGGAGCGCTCGTTCCGCAAATCCATCGACAGCTACGCAGTGATTGGCCCATGGTGCGTGACCAAGGACGAAGTGCCGAACCCGGACGATGTGCCCTTCAAACTGTTCTGCAACGGCCAGCTGCGCCACAACGCGCATACCAACGATCTCATCTATAGCTGCTCAAAGCTGATTGAACTGGCGTCGGCGTTTTATACCCTGCACCCGGGCGATGTGATTTTCACAGGCGCGCCGGCGGGCGTCGGTCCGGTGAAACCCGGCGATATTCTGACGGCCGAATGCGCCGCCATCGGCCCGATGGAAGTGAAAATCCACGCGTACAAGAACCCGTTTGCATAAGACTGCGCCCGGAATTTGTGCGGCGCGGGAGCTCAATACTCCCGCGCCGTTGATCATTTACGCCGATATTAAAAGAAAGTCCTTGCGCCCCGGCGCAAGCAGGAGGAAGCTGATCGATACGGAGTCCAGAGAGACTCCTGTGGAAACACGAGGAGGTCCGCATGACTGTCGCTCGTATTCTCGCCGCCAAGGGCAGCGATGTGGTAACGGTCCAGCCGTATAGAACGTTGCAGGAAGCAATCGATCTGATGAATGACAAGCGCATCGGCGCAGTGCCGGTGACGGGCGCTGATGGCGCGCTGCTCGGTATTTTATCCGAGCGCGATATTGTCCGGGCTTTGGCGGCTGGCGGAGGCGCAGCGCTGAATGATCCGGTGACGCGCTATATGACGTCGGAAGTCGCAACCACCACACGCCACACCAGGGTCAGCGATATCCGTGAATTGATGACGGACGGACGCTTCCGGCATGTTCCTGTCGTTGAGCAGGGGCGGCTCACAGGCATTATTTCGATTGGCGATGTCGTCAAGAGCCATATCGAGGAAATCGAGACCGAGCATCGGGCCTTGCGAGACTATATCGCCACGGCCTGAACGTCTCTACTCAAACGCGATCCCTGATGAGCCCGATCTGTTCAAGATCGGAAAGCGCCCGGCGTGCGGCTTCGCGCCCGGCCACGATCAATTCGCTTGCGCGATGAAATTCGAACAGGCCGACGTCGCTGAGCCGCGTCCGGATAAATACATCAGGCGGATCGCCGGCAAGGCGCGACCTCGAAATGCGGTCCTGCGTGATGTTGAAGGCGTCCATCATAACGCTTGCCATACTGGGGCCGCCTTCGGGAGGCTTGCTGAACCAGTTGCGCAGCCAGCTCGCCCGAACAGCGCCCGGCGACCCGTGCGCAGACAATTCTGCTATTGTGGGCGACTCTGTCGCGTGCTCTCTCGCAGAGTGAAATGACCCTGGGGATTCGATGATATTGATCGCGATCACAATGTCAGCGCCAAGCGCCCGGCAGACGCTGACCGGCACAGGATTGACGACGGCGCCGTCAAAAAGCCAGCGCTGGTCAATCTGCACAGGCGCAAAAATACCGGGCAATGCATAAGATGCGCGGATCGCCTGCGCGAGCGGCCCGCGCGTCAGCCAGACCTCGCGTCCCGTCCCCGCCTCCGTCGCAACAGCGGCAAAGCGGATCGGCAAATCCTCGATCCGGCGGTCTGCAAGCCCCTGTTCGAGACGTCCGCGAAGTCTTGCGCCACTGATCAGGCCGCGTCCTGAAAGGCTCCAGTCAAGCATGGCGAAAAGCCGCATCCGCGTCATACTGCGCGCGAAGGCTTCAAGTTCGTCGAGGCGGCCCGCCGCATAGCAGCCCCCGACAACAGCGCCGATCGAAGTCCCCGCGATGATATCGGGGACGACGCCCAATACTTCAAGTTCACGCAGCACACCGATAAGGCACCAGCCCCGCGCCGACCCCGCGCCCAGCGCAAAGCCGATTTTCGGACGGTGCGGCGCCGCCCCGGCGGCGACACCTGAATGGCTGCTAAACAGAGGAAGATGAAACCTGTTCATGGCGCGACCAAGGGCCTGTGGGAAATGCAGGAGCAGACCTGAACATTGTCGATCGTCAGTTTCGCCCCCGGTCGTTAACGCCGGCTGAACGCAGCCTAGTCCGGGTCGATAACAAGACTGGCGACCGCGCCGGCAAATTCAACCCGCCGGTAAAAGCAAGAGCGGCGTCCGGTGTGGCACGCCTTGCCGTCGCCGCCTGCCTCAACCCTGATCTGGAGCGCGTCCTGATCGCAATCGACGCGCATTTCAACGACTCGCTGGGTCTGCCCGGATGTATCGCCCTTGCGCCAGAGGCTCTGGCGCGAGCGAGACCAGTAATGGGCGATCCCGGTTTCCAGCGTCAGGCGAAGGCTTTCCGCATTCATGTAGGCGACCATCAGGATATCGCCGGTATGAACTTCGCATGTGATGCAGACGATGAGGCCATCGGAATCGAACCTCGGCTGAAACGTGTGGCCTTCCTCAATGTCGTCTCTGGAGCCGCGCGGCGCAAAATGG
Source organism: uncultured Hyphomicrobiales bacterium (assembly GCA_903931945.1). Lineage (GTDB taxonomy): Bacteria > Pseudomonadota > Alphaproteobacteria > Rhizobiales > Beijerinckiaceae > Terripilifer. The sequence continues at coordinate 56,965 of CAIZEI010000047.1, forward strand.
GTTGATGTCATGCTATGCCCTTTCACTGCAGCCTTCCCCGACTTGATTTCCGATCCGACGGGATCCGGAAAACGCCTCCGGATTCGCTCGCGAACGCCTTTTGTTCCAGCGCGCCGGTTCTTGCTTCGCCTGCATGGCGCTTCTAACACGCCAGCCCAGGCCCTTGAACTTCGCCCCGCGCATGAAACACGAGTTGCAACCCCAATGAAAGCTGCAAATGCCTGAATATATCCTTCTGGCTCTGGTTGGCTTTCTCGCAGGCGCCATGAACGCGGCGGCCGGCGGCGGCACGTTTGTCAGCGTGCCCGCATTGATCGCGGCAGGCGTGCCCTCTGTCTCCGCCAATATGACCAGCACGATCGCGCTTTGCCCCGGCGCATTCACCAGCGCCTACACATTCCGCAAGGATTTCCGCGCCTTTGGCGACGCCTCGCCTTTGACTCTGCTGCTGCTCAGCATCGCGGGCGGAGCGGCGGGCGCGCTCTTGCTGATCCTGACGCCGGGCAGCGCCTTTGATGGATTGATCCCCTGGCTGCTCCTGACCGGTTCAATCGCCTTTGCTTTCGGGCGGCGGATCGGCGAATTCCTGCGGGCGCGGATGACGCTTGGCAAGACGTCCCTCGTCGTGGTGCAGTTTATGCTCGGTGTCTATGGCGGCTATTTCGGCGGCGCCGTCGGGCTGATGATGCTCGCCGCATGGACGATTTTTGGCGCGCGCGATCTGGTGGCGATGAGCGCGGTGCGGATTCTGGTCGTCGCCTGCGCCAACGCCACAGCGATCCTGTTTTTCCTCGCCGCCGGCGTGATTTACTGGCCGCAGTGTTTCGTCATGATGGCGGCGGGCGTCGCTGGCGGACATTTCGGCGCGCGCATCGCCCAAAAAATTCCTGTGCACAGCTTGCGGGCTGGCATTTCCTGCCTGAATTTTATCATTACAGCCATTTTTTTCTGGAAGACATTTTTGGGGTGAATGGCGGCGCTCACCCGCCCCTGACCCGTTTGACCAGATGCTCGACATGCTCCACCGGAGTTGGCGGCAAAATGCCGTGACCGAGATTGAAAATATGCGGGCGGCCAGCAAAAGCCGACAGAATCCGGTCGATGCCCTCATCCAGAGCCGCGCCGCCGGCCAGCAGGGCGAGCGGATCGAGATTGCCCTGCGCCGTGATGGTTGCCGGCAACGCTTTGGCGGCCCATGCGGGTTCAACCGACGTGTCGAGCCCGACACCCGCCACCCCGTCGATGTCAGCCACGCGCAACAATTGCGCGCCGCCGCCACGCGGGAACGCGATGATTTTTGCGCCTGGAATGTCCGCGCGCACCTTTTGAACGATCGCGCGAATGGGTTCGACGCACCATTTTTCATATTCGGCAATCGGCAACACGCCAGCCCAGCTGTCGAAAATCTGCACGACGTCGACGCCCGCCCGCAACTGCGCGATGAGATAATGCGCGGAGACCTCGACGAGCCGCGCCATCAGCATGGCGAAAACATCGGGCTGGCGATAGGCAAAGAGCCGCGCCGGCGCCTGATCGGGGGTGCCACGGCCAGCGATCATATAGGTCGCGACAGTCCAGGGCGCGCCACAAAAGCCAATGAAGGCGGTTTGCGCGGGCAGCGCCGTCCTGACCCGGTCAATCGTTTCCAGAACAGGCGCGAGCCGGCCCATATCGAGCGTATCGCGCAGACCCGCGAGGTCGTGGGCGCCGGAGATCGGATCGAGGCGCGGCCCCTCCCCTGTTTCAAACGATACTTTCTGGCCGAGCGCATCTGGCACAACCAGAATGTCCGAAAACAGAATGGCCGCATCAAATCCAAACCGACGGATCGGCTGCAAGGTCACTTCAGCCGCCTTTTGCGGCGTGTAGCAGAAATCCAGAAAGCTCGGCGCGCTCGCCCGCAACTCCCGGTACTCCGGCAGATAGCGTCCCGCCTGCCGCATCAGCCAGATCGGCGCGTGCGGCAAAACCTCGCCATCGAGCGCCCGCAACAAAGGTTTGGTCGGATCGGATGAAGTCAAAGCGCGCTCCCGAGTTTGGCGATGTCTTAACCCAAGCCGCCGCGAGCGCCAAACGGGCTTGCGCGAAGCGCCGGCGCCCCCCACATATCCGAGGTCCACGTTCGAGCGCCCGGAGATCACAATGAGCAATCAGACTGGCGGCGGCTGGAATTCGCCCGCCCCCAATTACGCGTCCCTGGGGATGTTGCCTTATGCGGCGCTCGTCGGCGTTCGCTCGCGCCGGATGGTCGCGATCCTGTTCGATCTGATTTTCATTTCGATCCTGTGTTTCGCGATCTGGCTCGTTCTCGGACTGCTGTCTTTTGTGCTGCTCTGGTTTGTGATCCCGCCGCTGTTCCCGCTGGTCGCGTTTTTCTACAATGGCGTGACGATTTCGGGCTGGCGCATGGCGACGCCCGGGATGCGATTGCTGGACCTCGAAGTCCGACTGATCGATGGCGGTCGCGTTCCCTTCATCAACGCCGCCGCCCATGCCGTGCTCTATTACGTGAGCTGGATGTTCCCGCCAGTTTTTCTGTTTTCCCTGTTCGAGCCCAACAAGCGGTTCCTGCATGATATTCTGGCGGGCCTGGTGGTCACGCGGCGAGGATAATTTACATTACGCGCGCACATTTTTCCTTTCGCTGGAATCGAAATCTGGACTAGCATCGCTCCATTCAGCCGCTGGAGCGCCCGACATTGACACGCGAACCGCGAGACGCCCCGCAATTCTATTTGACCGCGCCCTCGCCCTGCCCCTATTTGCCTGGCCGGGAAGAGCGGAAGGTTTTTACACATCTGATCGGGCGGCGCGCGCCAGCCCTCAATGATACGCTGACGCAATCAGGCTTCCGTCGCTCGCAGACCATCGCCTATCGCCCGGCCTGCGATATCTGCCGCGCCTGCGTGTCCGTGCGCGTTCTGGCGGGCGAATTCCTTCTGTCCCGCAATCTCAGGCGCATTGCAAAGCGCAATCAGGATCTCGTGAGCGAACCCGTCGCCCCGCACGCGACGAGCGAACTCTATTCGCTGTTCCGCTCCTATCTTGACGCCCGGCATCGCGATGGCGGCATGGCCGATATGAGCGTGCTCGATTTTTCCATGATGGTCGAGGATAGCCACGCCAACACGCGGCTGATTGTGTACCGGCGGCGCGGGCCTGACACGCGCATCAACGGGCGCGGCCAGGGACCCATTGTCGCCGCCGCTGTGACCGACATTCTCGCCGACGGTCTGTCGATGGTTTATTCCTTTTACGACCCGGCGTTCAACGAGCGCTCCATGGGCACGATGATCATTCTCGATCATATTGGCCGGGCGCAGCGTATGGGCCTGCCGCATGTCTATCTCGGCTATTGGGTCGAGGGCTCGCGCAAGATGGAATACAAGGCGCGGTTTTTACCGCAGGAGCGCCTCGGAATGCAGGGCTGGGATCGGGTGGGGTGAGGCGGTGCGCGCGCCAACCCTCGCCCCGTTCTTACGGGGAGAGGGAGTCCACGGCGCTGTTTTCGCCGCTTGTCCAGAAAATAGTCCTTGACTTTGTTCCTTGTTTGTTCTAGGTCTCAGCCATCCCCACCCGATGAGGGGCCTTCGCGCGAGGGCAAACAAGGCGGGCGGGGAGCGGTCCTGCGCCGGGGGGCACCCATCCTCCGTCCCGGGCTCCGGACGCAAACATCGTACACTGAGGGAAGGCATTCCATCTTTTTTGTCATCAGTCTGTCGGGCGTCGTTGCAAAATGACGCTGCGACGACAGGGGGGTGGCAGCGATCTGAGGCCCACAACCGGCACAATGACCGGGGAACCCGCAAGGTTCGTTCGCCTGCTCCGCCCGTCTTGCAAACGGTGCGGACGTGAACATGGGACGCGTCGGATGACAAAACCGCGCAGGGGGCGCCGCGAGGCATCCACACACTGCGGACGAACCACCCGCGTCGGCCAGGACGGCGCCCCCCGCCCCTCAAGTTTTTCGAGGGAC
>CAIZEI010000048.1 GCA_903931945.1 uncultured Hyphomicrobiales bacterium
AGGCCAGATTGCTGGCGGGCGGCATGACGCTGTTGCCGACGTTGAAGAACCGTCTCGCCCAACCGAGCGATCTCATCGACCTTGCGGATATTCCGGACCTGCGTGGAATTTCCATTGAGGGCGACGAAGTTGTCATTCACGCGATGACGCAGCACGCCGTTGTCGCCGCCTCGCCGGAGGTCAGGTCCGCGATTCCCGCGCTGGCGGCGCTCGCCGGCGGCATTGGCGATCCCGCCGTGCGGCATCGCGGCACGATTGGCGGTTCGGTCGCCAATTCCGATCCGGCGGCGGACTATCCGGCGGCGGTGCTCGGCCTCAAGGCTGTTGTCGTCACCAGCGATCGGCAAATCAAAGCCGACGATTACTTCCTCGGCCTGTTTGAAACAGCCTTGCAGCCGGGCGAAATGATCACGTCTGTGCGGTTCAAAAAGCCGCAGCGCGCGCATTATCTCAAATTCCGCCATCCCGCATCCGGCTATGCCGTGGTCGGGGTGATGGTCGCGCAATTTGTGGACGGCGTTCGCGTTGCCGTGACCGGCGCCGGTCCCAACGCTTTCCGCGTGAGCGCAATGGAAGCGGTTCTCAACAAATCCTTTACACCAGCTGCGCTGGCGGGAATCGATGTGCCGTATGACGGGCTGCTCGGCGACATCCATTGCAGCGCTGAATACCGCGCGCATATCGTGAAGGTTTACGCCCGCCGCGCTGTCGAGGCGCTGACGGCCTGATTCGGGCTGGTTTATCGAACAAGTGAGGGGCAGGAACATGGGTGAGTTCGCCATCGGTCAGCCGGTATCGCGTTTCGAGGATCCCCGCCTGTTGCGGGGCGGCGGGCGCTATGTCGATGACATTGTGCTGCCAAATATGGTTTTTGGTTCGGTCGTGCGCTCCCCGCACGCGCATGCGCGCATCGTCAGGATCGACACAAAACGCGCGCGCCAGGCGCCAGGCGTTCTGGCCGTGCTGACAGGCGAAGACTGGGTTAAATCAGGCTTCGGCGATCTGCCAACCGCCGAATCCAAAAAACGTCGCGACGGCTCGCCCATGTATCGTCCGAAATTCCCGGCGATGACGCTCGACAAGGCGCGCTATGTGGGCGATCCCGTGGCCTTTGTGGTGGCCAATACGGCCCATGAGGCGCAGGATGCGGCCGAACTTGTCGAGGTCGACTATGAACCTCTGGGCGCCAACGCCAACACGGCGCTGTCCCATGAAGACGGAACGCCGCAACTTTACGACGATTGCGCCAACAACATCTGCTTCATTCATCTGGAAGGCGACAAGGCGAAGACCGACGCAGCCATTGCGGCGGCTGACCATGTCGTCAAGCGGCGCTTTATTCTCAGCCGCGTTTACGCCGCCACGATGGAAACCCGCGGCTCGATTGGCGATTACGATCGCGCGGCGGATCGCTACACCTGTTACACAACCTTGCAGCGCGCGCTGAACTTTCGCGAGGAGCTGGCCGAGACCTTGCGCATTCCCGAAAGCCGGTTGCGCGTTGTCGCAGGCGACATTGGCGGCAGTTTCGGCATGAAATCGGGCGTCTTCAATGAAGTCGGCCTTGTGTTGCTCGGCTCGAAAGTCACCGGTCGCCCGGTCAAATGGGTGGCCAGCCGTTCGGAAGCCTTCGTCGCGGATGCGCATGGCCGCGACAATGTGACAGACGCCGAACTTGCGCTCGACAAGAATGGCAAATTCACCGGTCTGCGGGTGCGCACCTTCACCAACGTCGGCGCTTACACACAGCCTGGGTCCGACAGCGGCGGCTATAGCAATCTGGGAACTCTCGCCGGCGTTTACACGACGCCCGCCGTGCATGTGGATGTGCAGGGCTCATACAGCAACACCAGCATCATGCGACCGTTCCGCGGCAATGGCCGCCCGGAAGCGGCGTTCGTCATCGAACGCCTGGTCGATATTGCGGCGGACGAACTTGGCGTCGATCCGGCGGAGTTGCGCCGCCGCAACATGATTCCCCCGGGCGCCATGCCCTTCCAGACCGGGCTATCCTTCAACTACGACTGCGGCGAGTTCGAAAAGGTCCTCGACGAAGCGCTTGAGATGATCGACTACAAGGGCTTTGAAGCCCGCCGCGCGGAGGCGCGCGCGCGCGGAAAATACCGTGGCATCGGCATTTCCTACACAATCGAAAAAGCAGCCGGGCCGGGCTTTGAAGGCGCTGAAGTCCGCTTTGACCGCACGGGTTCGATCACCCTGCTCGCTGGGTCCGTGACGCAGGGACAGGGCCATGAAACCGTGTTCAAGCAGATCGTGTCGGATCGCCTTGGCATTCATCCCGATGAAATCCACTATCTGCAAGGCGACACCGACCAGGTGTTTTTCGGCGAGGGCACAGGCGGCTCGCGCACATCAGCGCTTGGCGGTTCAGCCGTTCTGTCCGCGACCGAGAAGGTTGTCGACAAGGCGAAAAAAATCGCCGCGCATATGCTTGGCGTTGATGACATTGACTTTTCCGAAGGCGTGTTCACAAGCCGCAAAACCAATCGCACCCTGACCATGAAAGACGTTGCGCGCGCCTCCGTCAGTCCCAAAAATCTGCCTGCAGGTCTGGAGGTCGGCCTCAACGCCAATGCGGCCTATCATTCGACACGGCAGAATTATCCCAATGGCTGCCATATTGTCGAAGTCGAGATCGATCCGGAAACCGGCGTCGCGACGCTGGAAAAATATGTGGTGACCGACGATGTCGGCGTCGTGCTGAACCCTAAACTGCTCAAGGGCCAGATCATCGGCGGCATTGCGCAAGGCGCGGGGCAAATGCTGATGGAAGAAATCCGTTACGAGGACGGCTCCGGCCAGATCCTCACCGGCTCTTTCATGGATTACGCCATGCCGCACGCAGCAATGTTCCCGCATATCGACATCAAGAGCATGCCGGTGCCAACCAAAACCAATTTGCTCGGCGTCAAGGGCGCCGGGGAGGCCGGTTGCGTCGGCGCGCTGCCAGCGGTCGCCAATGCGCTTGTCGATGCGTTGTCGCATCTTGGCATTCGCGATATCGTCATGCCCGCAACGCCCGAGCGGGTGTGGCGCATGATCGAGGACGCCAAACACAAACACTGAGAACAAATGGCGGAGAGAGCCGGTATGTTGTTGCCCACCACGATTGTCGGCTCGTATCCACAGCCCGATTGGCTGATTGACCGCGCAACTCTGGCCACGCGCCCCCCGCCGCGCGTACGGGCGAAAGAATTGTGGCGCGTCGCGCCGGAGTTTCTCGAACAGGCGCAGGACGATGCAACGCTGCTCGCCATACGCGATCAGGAACGCGCCGGCGTCGATATCGTGACCGATGGCGAAATGCGGCGCGAATCCTATTCCAACCGGTTTGCAACGGCGCTTGAGGGGCTCGATATCGACACTCCCGCCGTCGTTCCGAGCCGCAGCGGCAAACCTGATCTCGTGCCCCGCGTCATTGGCCCGCTGAGGCGTCGTTATGCCGTTGAAGTGCGCGATGTTGAATTTTTGCGCCGCAACACCGATCGTAAAATCAAGATCACCGTGCCCGGCCCCTTCACCATGTCGATGCAGGCGAAGGATTTCTACTATGGCGACGAGGTCAAGGTCGCCATGGCCTACGCGGCCTGTGTGAACGATGAGATCAAGGACCTGGTCGCCGCAGGCGCGGATGTCATCCAGATCGACGAACCCTATATGCAGGCGCGCGCCGAACAGGCCCGCGCTTTTGCGGTTGAGGCGCTCGATCGCGCGCTCGATGGGGTGAGCGTTCCGACCGCCATTCATCTCTGCTTTGGCTATGCTGCGCTGGTGAAAAACAAGCCGCCGGCCTATGCCTTCCTCACCGAACTCGAACGATCGAAATTCAACCAGATTTCGATCGAGACAGCGCAACCCAATCTCGATCTCTCGGTGTTGCGCGACCTGCCGTCCAAACACATCATTCTGGGCGTGATCGATCTTGGCAATGACGCCATCGAGACGCCTGAAGTCGTCGCTGCGCGTATCGAGCGCGCGCTGCCGTATATTTCCGCAGACTGGCTCATCGTCGCGCCGGACTGCGGCCTCAAATACCTGCCCCGCGAAGTCGCCTATGGCAAAATTTGCGCGATGGTCGCCGGTGCGAAACTGGTGCGGGCGAAGCTTTAGCAAGCGCGCCTGCCGCCGGTAGCAGAGCGCGGCAAACCCCGCTACACTTGCCCCATGCCCATTTCGCAAAGTTACCGCCCCGAAACCATCCACGCCCAACTTGGCGAAGAATTCTTCGATCCGGTCGCTGCCGCCGAATTCCCGCAAAAAACTCTGCGCCATCGCGATCGTCGCTGGGCGCAACGCATTGGCCTTGAGGCGCTGACCGACGCCGAATGGATCCATCATTTCGGCGGCTTTGCGCCCCTGCCCGGCGGCTTTGCGCAACCGCTCGCGCTGCGCTACCACGGCCATCAGTTCCGCCACTACAATCATGAACTTGGCGACGGGCGTGGATTTCTGTTCGCACAATTGCGCGATATTCAGGATGGGAGACTGCTCGATCTTGGCACAAAAGGCAGCGGCGTCACGCCCTGGTCGCGGCGCGCCGATGGCCGCCTGACGCTGAAAGGCGGCGTTCGCGAGGTGCTGGCGACCGAGATGCTGGAGGCGTTGGGCGTCAATACGTCCAAAAGCCTCAGCCTGATCGAAACAGGCGAAGCGCTGGTGCGCGGCGACGAACCCTCGCCGACCCGCGCGTCCGTGCTTGTCCGCCTGTCGCATTCCCACATCCGCATTGGCACATTCCAGCGCCTCGCCTTTTTTGCCAACAAGGCGGCCATGGCGCGTTTGCTGGCGCATAGCGTCGAACACTATCTGCCTGAACTTGCGAGCGCGCCGGAAAGCCAGCGCCCGAAGGCGTTTCTGATCGAAGTCTGCCTGCGCGTCGCCCGACTTGCCGCGCAATGGATGGCGGCGGGCTTTGTGCATGGTGTGCTCAACACCGATAATATCAATATTACCGGCGAGAGTTTCGATTACGGTCCGTGGCGCTTTGCGCCGCATTACGATCCACAATTCACCGCCGCCTACTTTGACGAAAGCGGACTTTACGCATTCGGTCGTCAGCCGTCAGCGCTGGCGTGGAATCTGGCGCGGCTTGCTGAATGTCTGATGTTGCTCGGAGAACAGCAGGAACTTGAGACGGCGCTCAAGGTTTACGAACCTGCCTTGCAGCGCGAATTTGCGCAGGCTTTATTGCGGCGTCTGGGTCTGGCGAGCGCAGATGCGCGCGCCGACGCTTTGCTCGCCAAGGCCGTTCTGGAGTTTCTCGGCGCGTCCAAAGCGCCCTATGAACAGTTTTTCTTTGACTGGCGGGGCGGACTCGCGAGCCGCGCGCGGGCGGCTGAAAGCCCTTCGGCGCAGTTTTACGCCGCGCCTGAATTCGCCGCTGTGCTGGAGGCGTTTGACAAGCATGGTACAGCGCCGGACGCCGCGCTCGACCATCCCTATTTTGCACAGCGAACGCCCTGTTCGATGCTGATCGACGAGGTCGAGGCGATCTGGGCGCCAATTGCCGAGCGCGATGACTGGAGCGTGTTTGAAACAAAGCGCGGCGCCATTGCGCAGATGCGGGACGCCTATGGGGCGGGGTAGCGCCTTCAATCCATCGGCGCAGTCAATTCCTTGAGGGCCTCAACAGCGTCCCTGGGCGTGCGCATGGCGGCCCCCACGATGGCTGCGACATCTTCTCCGCGCAGCGGATCGACATCCAGTTCGAGAGTGCGCATTCCAGCGATAAACTCGGGGTCGTGGAACATTTGCCATGCGGCGGCGCGCAATGCTGCGGCGCGATCGGCAGGGATTTTCGCCGGCGCCTCTATCGTGATGCCAATGTCCGGAATGCTGCCAATCAGGCTCATCACCGCCTTGTCACGCTGGGTCTGCACGAGTTCGACAATCGAGGGCGTATCGGGCGCCGCCGGTTTGCGCGCGGTCGAAATCGTATAGAGCAACTTCACCACGCCGCCCTCAAGCCAGCCGGTATGGCGCGCGACCGAGGCAAAATTGGCGCTGCCCATGCCCATGATCTCGGCGCGTTCCAGCGCCACAAATTCAGCGGTGTCATCAGCATAGCCACGCACAATTTTAAATTTTGCGCCAATCATCCGGTTGAGCGCCCAGGGCACCATGGCGGCCGGACCAGTCGAGCCCGCGGCGCCAATCACCAGAGGCTTTTGGAGCGCGGCGGCGACGCTCGTCACGCCCGAAGCCGTCAAAGCAAAGCCAACATTATGCACCGCCTGCAAACGACCGATCCAGGTCATATCGGCGGGATTGTATTTTGCCGCCGGGTTGGTGATCGCGTTCATGACGACGGACGGCTGCACAAAGGCGAGCGCGGAGCCGTCCTTCGGGGCGAGATTGGCGAGATATTCCTGCGCGCGCACATGCGAGGCGCCGGGCATGTTCTGCAGAACAATGGTCGGATTGCCGGGAATGTATTTTGGCAGGAAGCGCGCTGTCAGCCGCGCCGTAACATCATAGGAGCCGCCGCCCGATGAGCCGATAACAATAGTTATGTGATGGCTGGCGTAAAAATCGGCAACGGCGTCGGCGCGCGCCGGACCCACAGCTATGCTTGCCGCCGCGCAAAAAACAGCGGCGATCGAAACTCCACACACGCGCTCCAGCATGCGTCTGCTCCCCGAAGACAGTTGCTTTGGGATGAACTTACCAGCTTTGGCCTTGCTGGCAATGCAGGCGAACAAACGACTGCGGGATTTCGAACCGATGCACTGCGTAGAATCCGATGGATTGCCCGCGGACCCAAAAAGGCGCAGAGTTCGGTCCAATTGCCGCGATGGCGGAAATGGGCGCTGCGCCCGACGCCGCGCCGAAATCAGGAGACTTCAGATGGTCCTGACGCTTCCTATTATCCTTTTGGTCGTGATTCTCTACCTGCTCGCATCGATGCGCATCCTGCGGCAATATGAGCGCGGCGTCGTATTTCTGCTTGGCAAATTTGTCGGGGTCCGCCAACCCGGGCTCAACATGATATTCGCGCCCGTCCAGCAGATGACCAGGGTTTCGCTACGCACCGTGACGATGCAAATACCGTCCCAAAAGATTATCACGAAAGACAATGTGTCCATCGATATCGCGGCGGTCGCCTATTATCACATCACCGACCCCGAACGCGCTGTCATCGTGATCGAGAATATATATAACGCTGTCAATCAGATCAGCCAGACCACGGTGCGCAACGTCGTCGGGCGCTTCAGCCTTGATCAGTTGCTGTCCGATACCGCAGGCATCAACGAGCAGATCAAGGACGTCATCGACGGCCACACCGAACCCTGGGGCGCGCAGGTTTCCGCCGTCGAAATCAAGGATATTACACTGCCCGATAATATGCAGCGCGCCATGGCCCGCGAGGCCGAGGCGGAACGCGAGCGGCGGGCGAAAATCGTCGCCGCCGAGGGCGAATATCAGGCCGCTGTGAAGCTTGGCGAAGCCGCCGACATTATCACCGCCCATCCCGTCGCGTTGCAGCTGCGCACATTGCAGACCATGGCGGAAATTTCTGTCGAAAAAAACTCCACCATCATTTTCCCGGCGCAGTTCATGACGACCGTGCAGGAGGCTCTCGCGATGATGGCGCGGGATTCGGCGGGGAAATAGATCCTACCAAACCGGCGTGTCATGCCTGTGCGGGCCACCGCCATGGTCGTGGCTGTCGCTATGGCCGGAATGATCCGAACGGATCGGCACGATGTTGATCTGACCAAAACGCACGCCTTTTTCCGCCAGAATCGCCCGCCCGAGCTCCTCCACGCGTTGCCTTGGGCCGCGCAAAAAAGCCACCTCCATGCAATTGCGATGATCGAGCCGGATGCGCATTGAAGAGATCGTGAGATCGTGATGCTCATGCTGGGCGCGATCGAGGCGCACGGCAAGATCACGACCCTCATAGTCAAAGAGGTAGGAAATGGCCGCGATGCATTCGAGGCCGGCCGCTTTCTCGGGCGCCTCGGGCAACGGGGCGCCGCGAATAAGGTCGCGCATGGCCTCCGAACGATTGGTGTAGCCGTTGCGCGCCATGAAACCGTCAATGGCGTCAGCCATGGCGTCATCCAGACTGATGGTCAGTCGTTGCATTTGGGGGTTCCTGTTGGCTCACGCTGTTCTACCAGCCCCTGCGGAGCAGGCAAACGGCAAATCGGCTCGCCCGGCGCCGCCCGGGCGCCGTTTTCGCAGTCGTCAGGGCTAATGATGAATTAAGGCCGCGTCTGTAGCATTGCGCGCTAACCACGCAGTTTGATTCGCGCCGGCCGGCGCGCGCGCCCGGCCAAATCCAGACGGAGCCCCAAATGCAAGCCGTGATCCTGGCCGGTGGAATGGGAACGCGCATTTCTGAGGAATCGCATCTGCGCCCCAAACCGATGATCGAAATCGGGGGTCGCCCGATTCTCTGGCACATCATGAAAATCTACGCCCACCACGGCATTACCGATTTCGTGGTCTGTCTTGGCTATCGCGGCTATATGATCAAGGAATATTTCGCCAATTACTTCCTTCACCATTCCGATGTCACAATCGATGCGCGGGAAAACCGCGTCAAATATCACGGCACAACAGCCGAACCCTGGCGTGTGACGCTGGTCGACACCGGCGATCGCACGCAGACGGGCGGGCGCCTGAAACGCGTGTCACAATATCTCGATCCCGGTGAAAGCTTCTGCTTCACCTATGGCGACGGGGTTTCGAATGTGGATATTTCCGGACTTGTGGCGTTTCATAAAAGCCACGGGAAACTGGCGACGCTGACGGCCGTGATCCCGCCAGCGCGCTATGGCGCGCTTTCGCTGGCCGGCGACAAAGTCGAGCGCTTTGTCGAAAAGCCCAGGGCTGGCGATGGGCTGATCAACGGCGGCTTTTTTGTGCTTGAGCCTGACGTGATGGGCCTGATCGACGACGATCAGACCTCCTGGGAGTCCACGCCCGTTGAAAACCTCGCCGAAAGCGGGCAATTGCACGCGTGGCGGCATTCGGGATTCTGGCAGTCCATGGACACTTTGCGCGACAAGGTTTCGCTGGAAGGCCTGTGGGAGACCGGCAGGGCGCCATGGAAAGTGTGGACGTGAGACGACCGGACGCTGCTTTCTGGCGCGGCAGGCGCGTGCTTCTGACTGGCCATACGGGCTTCAAGGGCGGCTGGACCGCGCTGTGGCTGCATCGCATGGGGGCGGAAGTCGCCGGGCTTGCGCTCGCGCCGGACACCGACCCGAATTTTTACACGCTCGCGCGGATTCATGAGATCGCTTCGGACCGATTCGGCGATATCCGGGATTCCAGCTTTGTCGCAGACGCCATCGCCAAAGCGCGCCCGCAGATCGTGCTGCATATGGCCGCGCAACCGCTGGTGCGCCGCTCGGTTCGCGCGCCGGTCGAGACATTCGATATCAACGTCATGGGCGCCGCGCGCCTGTTCGACGCCCTGCGCGGGCTCAAGGGCCTTGAAGCCATTCTGGCGATCACCACCGACAAGGTCTATGAAAACCCTGAACGCGGTTCCCCCTTCCGAGAAAGCGATCCGCTTGGCGGGCATGACCCCTATTCCGCCTCCAAAGCGGCCGTCGAGATTGTCGCTGCATCTTACGCGCAGACCTTTTTCGACGAGCAGCGCATCCCGCTCGCCACGGCAAGAGGCGGCAATGTCATCGGCGGCGGCGATTTCTCCGAAGACCGGATCGTGCCGGACATTTTCCGCGCCCACGCGCTAGGAACGCCGCTGACCCTGCGCAACCCCTCCGCCACACGCCCCTGGCAGCATGTGCTGGATTGCCTGTGCGGCTATCTCATCTACGCCGAAGCTTTGGCCAAAGGCGAAAACCCGCCGCGCGCGCTCAACTTCGGCCCGCAGCCAGGCGCAGACATGCCCGTGTCGGCGTTGGTCGGCGCCATGCAAAACGCTTTCGGCATGACGGCCGGCTGGCGACACGCCGAGGGTCCGCAGCCTCGCGAGATGCAATTGCTGGCGCTGGACACATCGGCCGCGCGCGCTTGCCTCGGCTTTGCCGACAGGCTCGTGGGCGCCGCCGCCATCGCAGAGACCGCACGGTGGTATCTCGATTTCATGCGCGGCTGCGATATGCGCGAGGCCTCCGCACGCGCCATTGCGGACTATATGGCGTGAGCGCGCCCGCGCCCGCCTGCCGCTTTTGTGGCGCAAGGCTTGAGACTATTTTCGCGGATCTTGGCGTCATGCCGCTCGCCAATCGCAATCTGCGTCCGGATGAAATTTCCGATGAAAAATCCTATCCGCTGATTGCGCGCGTTTGCGAGGTCTGTCTGCTCGCGCAGGTCGACGCCTCTGCGCCGCGCGAGGCGATTTTTTCCAGTTACGATTATCTCTCCTCCGCGACATTTGGATGGGTGGCCCACGCCGGGCGTTTTTGCCGCGACGCCGTGCGCCGGTTCAATCTTGACCGCGACTCCTTCGTCGTGGAAGTCGCATCAAACGATGGTTATCTCCTGCGCCATTTCGTCGAAATGGGCATCCCTGTTCTTGGCGTCGAGCCCGCCGCCAATGTTGCGAAAATCGCCATTGACGCAGGCGTGCCAACGCTGATTGAGTTCTTCGGCGTCAGGACCGCGCTGGACATTGCCGCGCGTGGCCGCAAGGCGGATTTGATTGTCGCGAACAATGTGCTGGCCCACGCGCCCGACACGCGCGACTTCACCGGCGGATTTGCCCGACTGCTTGCGCCCGAAGGCGTTGCAGTGTTCGAATTTCCGCATGTCATGAGGCTGATCGATGGCGTGCAGTTCGATACGATCTACCATGAGCATTTCTATTATCTGTCCCTGACTGCGGTTGAAAATATCCTGCGCGCGCAGGACCTGCGCGTCTGCGATGCGCAAGAACTCTCGACGCATGGCGGTTCGCTGCGTTTGTTTGTTTGCCACGCCAGCGCGCGCCACGAACCAACCGAGGCGTTGACAACATTGCGGCGCCGCGAGCATGAAAAAAAACTCGACCGTATTGAGGGATATCTTGATTTCTCCAGCCGTATCGCCGCTGTCAAAGCCTCATTTCTGGCTTTTCTGGCCAGCGCGAAACGCGATGGGAAAACGATTGCAGGTTACGGCGCCGCCGCCAAGGGCGCCACATTCCTCAATTATTGCGGTGTGAATTATCCATCGCTCTGCGAGATATACGACCGCAGCCAGATGAAACAGGGCAAAATCACGCCAGGCTCGCATATACCGATTTTTCCGCCCGAACGCATCGCGGAAACAAAGCCGGATTATGTGCTGATCTTGCCCTGGAACATCGCAACCGAAGTGCGCGCCAATATGGCGTTCATTGAACAATGGGGCGGACGCTTTGTCACCGCCATTCCACACATCTGCATCTATGAAAAGACCTGAGCGCCATGCGGTTTCACAACACTCCCATCGCAGGCGTCCTGCTCGTCGAACCCGATTTCCATCGGGATGAGCGCGGCTTCTTCGCCCGCCTCAACTGCGTGGAGGAATTCGCAACGGCAGGCGTCTCATTTCATCCCCGGCAAACCTCGATGTCGCACAACGCCTTGTCGCACACCTTGCGAGGAATGCATTATTGTCTGGAGCCGGAAGCCAAACTCGTGCGTTGCGCGCGCGGTCGTGCGCTGGATGTGGTGTTCGATATCAGATCCGCCAGTCCATCGCGCGGCGTCTCTTTCAGCATCGAACTCAGCGCAGACAATGGGCTCGGCCTATTCATCCCGGCCGGGCCTGCGCACGGATTTCAGACGCTTGAACCGGCGACCGACATGCTCTACCAGATCGACCGTATTTACCGCCCCGGATTTGACGCCGGCCTGCGCTGGGACGATCCGGCCTTTGCCTTCAACTGGCCAGCCGCGCCCGCTGTCATCAGCGCAAGGGACATGCAGTGGCCAGATTTTAGCTTCGATTGAGGCCGTCAGCGCGATCGGGCGACCGCGCGTCGTGTAGCCGCCCCGCGCGCCATCGACGCGAGCGCCTCATCCACCGTCTGCACATCGCCGAAATTCAAATAAAAGGCGTTGAGCGAGGCATTGTGGATTTCATCCGAGCTTGTCGCATTGGCGTCGGAAATCATCAGCGTTTTGAAATTCAACATGCAGGCGTCGCGCGCGGTGCTCTCGCAACAAACCTGCGTCGCGGTGCCTGCCACCAGCACTGTGTCCAGCCCCCTGGCGCGCAACAACGCTTCAAGACCGGACGAGCCCTGAATGAACGCGCTGAAACGCTTCTTCGTCATACGCGTGTCCTCCGGCTGCGGATCGAGCGCATGCCAAAGTTGATGGCCTTCCGCCGCTTCATCCATGCTGGCGTAACGCTTTTTCGCCCGCTCCGGCGTATTGAGATCGCAATGATAGACGGACCAGCTCTCCCAGGTGTCATTGGTCGAATTCTGGATCCACACGACATGGCCGCCCATTTTGCGCACCCCTGCCGCCAGACGATTGACGGCAGGCGTGATTTCGCGCGCCATCGGCGTTTCATTCATGAATCCTGGCGCGACGAAATGGTTCTGCATGTCGATCACGACCAGCGCCGTTTTCAGGGGATCTATGGCATCGAAGGGATGCGCCCGTCCCATGCGGGCTGTGACGGCAGTGATGGTTTCCTGTGGAATTCTGGTCCTGTGCATGGCGCAGTCCATCCCTGATCGAGTTTAATGCATGACATTGCCGCCATCGACCGCCATGGTCTGGCCGGTCATGAAATCGCTGTCGCTGGAACACAGGAACACCATCGCTCCCACCAGATCGGCGGGGATCTGCTTGCGCCTGAGAGCGCGGCCATTCATGTTCGCCTGGATATATTCGGGCGTATAATCGGGTTGGCCAAGCACGCCATCGCTCATGGTCAGGCCCGGCGCAATGGCGTTGACATTGATTCCGTCATCGCCAAGCTCGCGCGCCAGACAGCGCGTCATCGCGACAATGGCGCCTTTCGACGAGACATAGTGCAACAGGTTGGGCACACCCTTGAACACTGTGCTCGAAGCGATATTGACGATCTTGCCGCCGCCGTTGGCTTTCATGATCGGCGCCACGGCCTTGGCGCATTCAAAGGGACCGCGCACATTGATCGCCATCACAGAATCGAATTCCGCGCTGGAAATATCCTGAAATTTCTTCGCGCCAAGTTTGGCGAAGAGCGCGGCGTTGTTGACGAGAATATCGACAGAGCCGAACTCCGCAATCGTGCGAGCGACCATCGCCTTGACGTCATCGGGATTGGAAACGTCGGTTTTGACATAGATCGCCGCGCCATTTGAACGCACGATTTCGTTGGCCGTCGCGGTTCCATCGCCAACATCGGCGATCACGATTTTTGCTCCCTCTGCGGCAAGTCCCCTGGCGAAAGCAGCTCCGATGCCTTGCGCGGCGCCAGTCACAATGGCGACCTTGTCAATTAATTTCTGCATGATGTTTCCTGTCCCGCAGTTTCCAGCGCGGTCGTTGAGTCCGACACTTCAACCATCAATCTAGCTTTCTTTCAGCTCGCTGCAAACGGGCCTTGCCAGCGCCCCATTCCCTTGCCAGAAAAACCGTCCAACGCACGGGAGATACCGATGCCGGTCATGGAAACCGCCCAAGCCGGCGGTCAAGCCCGTTTTCTGACGCCTGCCCCGCCGCGCCCCAAGGGTCCGCTTGGTCCCATCTCGTTTCTTGCAGGGATGTGGAACAATCCGCTGGCGACGTGGTCCGAAGAAAGTTTTCGGGTTCCCTATATCCAGACCGATAGCGTGATGGGCCGCATTTGCATCGCGCACGATCCGGCTGCGGTGCGGCGCGTGTTTGTCGACCATGTCGCCAACTACCGCAAGGATAAATTGCAATTGCGCGT
Source organism: uncultured Hyphomicrobiales bacterium (assembly GCA_903931945.1). GTDB lineage: Bacteria > Pseudomonadota > Alphaproteobacteria > Rhizobiales > Beijerinckiaceae > Terripilifer. The sequence goes on from CAIZEI010000048.1 coordinate 13,846, forward strand.
GCTGTCGCCCGGCCTCGGGAATGGATTGCTGACAGCCGAAGGCGAATTGTGGAAAGCCCAGCGCCGCGCGCTGGCGCCGCTGTTCACGCCGCGCGCCATCGATGCGTTCCAGCCCGCCATGGTCGCCAGCGCGCGATGGCTGATCGAGCGCTGGTCGCCGTTGCGCGACGGGCGACGGCTCGACATCGCAGCGGAAATGTCGCGCGCCACGCTGGAAGTCTTGCAGCGCACGATATTTCCCGCAGGGCTCAAGCGCGATCCAGGCGAATTCGCGCGCGCCATGTCGCGCTATTTCGAGCGGCTCGGTCAGGTGCATCCGTTCGACATTATAGGCCTGCCGAAATGGGCGCCGCGCATCGGCAAGCGCGATACGTCCAACGAGTTGACTTTTTTTGGCGAGGCCATCGCCGAACTCCTCGCCGAGCGGCGCGAGACCGCCGCTGACAGTAACGCCGCGACGCCGCGCGATCTGCTCGGCCTGCTGCTCGCAGCGCGCGATCCTCAGACCGGCATCGGCCTGACCGAGGCGGAGATCAACGCCAATATTCTGACCTTCATTGGCGCCGGCCATGAAACGACAGCGGGCGCGCTGACATGGTCGCTCTATCTTCTGAGCCAGCGCGAGGACTGGCGGGCGCAGGTTGAGGCCGAGGCCGCCGCCGTTTTGCAAGACGGATTTGAGGCGCCTGGCGCCATCGACCGGCTGGAAAAAACACGCGCCACATTTGAGGAGGCCTTGCGGCTTTACCCACCTGCCGCGACATTGTCGCGCGAGGCGCTCGAAGCTGACACTCTGGGCGGGCGCAGCGTTCGCGCCGGCGAGACCGTGATTATTTCACCCTGGGTCTTGCATCGGCATCAACTGCTCTGGGAGCGGCCCGACGAGTTTCTGCCTGAACGGTTCATGCCCGGCGTACGCGAAAAAATTGACCGCTTCGCCTATCTGCCTTTCGGCGCGGGCCCGCGCGTGTGTATCGGCGGCGGGTTCGCGATGCGCGAAGGCGTCATCCTTTTGGCCGCAATCGTGCAGAAGTTCAGATTCAATCTGGCGCCGGGCCATGTGGTGACGCCGGTGCAGCGCATCACATTGCGACCGAAAGGCGGAATGCCGATGATTTTGAAGCGGCGGTAGACCGGGGGTTGACCTGTCATCGGTTTTGGCGCTGGAGGGCAAGGTGGCCCCGGGGCTAGACATATGGCGCAGAAACGACATCACGCCGCAGTGGGCAAGGGCGCGACCCGGATTTCGTCCTGGCGGCGGCGCGCGAGGGCAAGATCGTGCTGGGTCTGCATGCGGCACAGCGTATCGGCTTTCAAACCGAACGCTTTTTCGAACCGGATCGCCATTTCCGCGCTCAGGCCGGTTCGACCGTTGAGCAATCCGCTCATCGCCTGCCGGGAAACGCCGAAATGTTTGGCCAGCTCGCTCACACTCAACCCGCTGGGGCCCACAACTTCCTCATGCAGCCAGACTCCGGGATGCACCGAAAAAAAAGGAGAAATCGCGATGCCCATCAGGGATAATCCTCCATATCGAGATCGACAATGGACTGGCGAAAGTTGACCCTGAATGTCAACCGCCAGTTTTTCGTCAGGGTCAGCGCGAATGTTCCCGCGCGATCGCCAACCAGCCGGTGAAAGCCAAAATTCGGCGGAACGGCTAATTCCTCAACATCGGCTGCGGTGGACAGGAAGGCGATCATGTTGCGAATGCGGTTCGACAGGCGAGCGTCAATCCCCTTCGCCTTGCCGGTTTCAATGAACGCCTGCAAAGCCTTGCGCCTGACGTTCTCGATCTCCATAAGACCTCTTACAGCGCGTCGCCCATTCCGTCAAGCGTCAGGCGACGGATGACGACGAAGCCCGGAGGTGAGGGACGGCGCGGATATCGCGTTTTGCGTGTCCTTTTCCCGTGAATCCGGAGAAGGCGGGCTTCGCGTCAGCGAAGCTCGGATAAGGGCGGCGCCAGGCTTTCAACGCCGCAAATTTAAGTCGCTTTGAGGCCCTCACCCGTCGTTTGCTGACGCAAACGACACCCTCTCCCGCCATGCGGGAAAGGGACGCACGCGCCCCAACTTACCCCCACTGCCTGCTGCCTTAAATCCAAATCCCTATTCCGCAGCCCCCGCACGCCGGCGCTCGCCGTCAACGTCCTCAACGCCGCCTTCTTCGACCAGTCGCGCGACCTTGGCGCCAATCTCGGCGATGGCGCGGCGCAATTGAGCGGCTTCATCGGGATCGTCGAGCCCTGCCCCGCCGTCGCGGCCGGTATAGGCCATGCGGCGGGCGCTTTCCTGACGAGCAATTGTGAGCGCCCCTTGCAGGGCGGCGTTTTCCGTCCGCAGGTGCTCAAGTTTCTGCAACATGTCGCTGGTCCCGCCGCTCATCGCGGAAATGCGGTTTGCATGCTCCTCGCGCAGACTGGCCTCGCGTTCTTCGGCGCGCGCCAGAGCGGCTGTCTGGGATTCAAGTTCCGTCTCAAAGTGCATCCGCTGACGCCTTTCGATGCGCAACTGGCGCTCGAATTCGTCGGCCCCCGTCTGGGCGTCGCGAAGTTGCGCCAAAGTCTGCTCGTAGCGCACTGCGAGCGCATCGGCTTCCGAACGCGCGGCGGCGTGCTGATCCTCAAACGCGAGGACAGCGCGGGAGAGATCGAGCGTCTGAACCTGAGCCAGTTGATGCGCCGCGCGTAGATCCTGCAAGTCCGCCTCATGCGCTGCGATGCGTGTTTCGAGCCCGGCGACAGTTGCGCGTTGTTCGTCGATATGGGCGAGGGCGTCCTGATGCTGGTCCAGCAATTCGGCATGTGCCCTGGTCTTGTTGTTGAGGCGACCTTCTGTGTCCCAATGCAGCTGCTGCGACACGCCCAGTTCCGCGCGCGCGCTCGTCAGCTCGTCGCCCAGCGTGGCCAGCCGTCCAGCACGGGCTTCGCTTTCCCGCCAAACCTCGACAATTTCTGATTCCAGCGTCGCTATGTGCCGCGCCCGGCGGCCCAATTCGGCCATGTCGCGAGCGCGGGCGTCGAGCAAATCCTCGCTGCGTTTTTCGAGCCGCCGCTGCTCCATCGCAAATTCGGCCCGCAACTGATCACGTTCGGCGACGATTTCAGTCATCGAGAGCGGCAGTTGCATTTCGAGCGAACGGGTCGAAAGACGCAAGGCCCGACGCCAGAAATGCGGCAGGCAGAGCAGCGCGAGCAACCCGGTCAGCAAGCCCCCGAGGGCGAAATACAGCGCGTTCTCGATCAAAATGACCCAGCCTGTTCAGCGGACGAGCCGCCCGCTTTGTCGCGCCGGAGGGCGCGCGTGCCTTGTATTGCCAGAGTCCGTCTTCTCAGAACGGATTCCAGGTCGATTCCGGGGTAAATTTCAGATAGCCGAGATTCACGCCAAGACGGGCGCCTACCCCGGACCGGATCGGCACAATGACGATATTCTCCGCTGTCAACGCCGTAAACCCAAATCCTCCAATAAGGTAAGCCGAGCCATTGATCCCGCCGTAACGCCGGAAAATAGCGTTCACAGCCGGCAGATTATAAACCAGCATCATCGTGCGGTCGCCATCCGCCCCCGCATCGAAGCCAAGCGAAGGCCCCTGCCAGTAAACCTTCGTGTCGCCCGCATTGCGGGTGTACATGATCCCCTCGCCGTAGCGGGCGCCGGCGACAAAGGCGCCCGACGCCTCCTGCCCGAGAATGTAGGCGTTCGGCTGGCCCCAGCGTTTGGTCGCCGCCTCGACGGCCTGCGCCAGGCCGCGCGAGATCGATCCGAAAAACTGATGCCCGCTGCTGACGAGTTGGTCGGTCGAGAAAGTCTGGGGACGCGCGGATTGCTGCGCCACCGCTGGCGCGCCAAGGCCCGCCCCGGCGAGCGCCAATGTGGCCACGACCTGTCTGCGGTTGATTCCGATCATGCTGCCCTCATCTGTCAGCGCTCACGCGCGCGTTTTGCCCGGTCGCATATCCCGCGGCGACCATGGCCCCGCCGGGGCGCAGGTGCGGCGGTTTCTGGCCGGGCTCACATTCTGAACGATTCTTCCGCAACAGGGTTAACGGAGTGTTGACCGAAACGGCTTTCGATTCAATCGTCGATCGTCGTCGCTTTCGCCAACGCCGGATCGCCCCAGGCGACAAAACCCTCATTGCGATAGCTTTTGCTTTCCGCGCCATAATGCAAAGGCGCGCCATCGACGCCCAGCACGACGCCGCCCGCTGCGCGCAGGACCGCTTCGCCGGCCGCCGTGTCCCATTGCATCGTCGGACCGAAGCGCGGATAGACGTCCCCGGCGCCCTCCGCGATCAGACAGAATTTCATCGAGGACCCCACCGGTTTGCGTTCGCTGACGCTCAGACGCTCAAGCAAGGCCAAAGAACGATCATCCATATGGGACCGGCTTATAAGGGCGGACAGGCGACCCGATTGACCTTGCCGGACTTGCAGAGGTCGCCAGCTTTCCGGCCCCGGCATGGGTTCTCCGGCTTCGGCAGGCATGACGAACCCGCGCCGTCCACCGATCCACAAGCGGCGCAGGGCAGGCGCAAAAACCGCCCCTGCGACTGGCGCGCGATCGCGCACAAGCGCTATATTGACAGTGAAATCGTCGCTGCCGGAGAGAAACTCCCGCGTGCCATCGAGCGCGTCGACCAGAATGAACGCGCCGGCGATTTCGGGAAGTTCGCCCCGCGAGGCGCATTCTTCGGCGACGACGGGGATATCAGGGCGCTGTTTGGCAAGGGCCGCCAGGATGATCTTTTCCGCGCGCTCGTCCGCATCCGTCACCGGACTCGAGTCCGGCTTGCTGCGAACTGTGTATCCGGTCCTGCGGGCGTCAAGAATGGCCAGGCCCGCAGCAAGCGCAATCGCGCCAAACATCGCCGCCAAACTGTCCTCGTCCCTTTCGGGGAATTTGTTTTTATTCATCGCGAATCAACAATACCACGTCTGCGGAATTTTCGAAGCGGCGATGGAAACCACTGGTTAACCCTCAACGTGGCAGGGTCGTCCCTGTCCGCCGCCACCCCGGGCGGGCCGATCCTGCTTTGAGGGCTGTCATGGCCATAGAATCAGGATATCAATTTGCCGGGTGATTCGGAGTTGGTCCGCCTCTCCGGATGCGTGTGTTTGAACGCGAGCGCCAATGACCGATCGGTCATCGCGATTGCAAGGTCAGAAGTTACCCTGGAGCCGCTCGCGGCGCCGCAACCCGGAACCCATCATGTCGCTCCCCCAGATGGCGCATGCCGCCAACCCCGAAGAAGCGCCCGCGCCGATAACCCAGCGGGCCATGCTCTCCCTTGATGCGCTGGACCTTGCCGCGCTCCTCTGCTCCCGCGTCTGCCACGACGTGATCAGCCCTGTTGGCGCTATCGTGAACGGCCTTGAAGTTCTGGAAGACGAAAAAGACGCCGACATGCGCGCTTTCGCCATCGACCTGATCAAGAAAAGCGCCAAAACCGCATCGAACCGACTGCAGTTCTGCCGTCTTGCCTTTGGCGCGGCAGGCTCCGCAGGCGCCTTGATCGACACCGGCGATGCGGAAAAGGTCGCAAGCAACCTGCTCGCTGACGAACGCACCAAAATCGTCTGGAATGCGGCGCGGGTGCTGCTGCCCAAAAACAAGGTCAAGCTTGCCCTCAACCTGTGCCTGATCGCGAGCGCGGCGATTTCACGCGGCGGCGTGATTACGGTCACCATCGAAGGCCAGGACGTCGCCACAAGAATTGGCGTTTCCGCCAAGGGCGCCAACGCCCGCCTTTCGCATGGCGTACCGGCCCTTCTGGCCGGACGTCCGGAAACAGACAGCATCGACGCACATGGCATCCAGGCATATTATACCGGCCTGGTTGCGCGGACCTGCGACATGCATTTGACGGTCGAGCTGACCGGCGAGGGCGTTGAGCTTCTGGCCATTCCCGCAATCCCGGTCGAGGCCGCCGCCTGACCCTTCAGACCATTTCATTTGCAAGCTGCGATGCGGAAGCCCCCGCGTCGCAAGCCTCCCTTAACTCATTGCAGTCATTCTAGCCTGGAATTGACCCTGCCTTCGCCTGGCGGGGAACAGGCCAGGTCAATGGACGATATTCTCAAGGAATTTTTAGCCGAAACCAGCGACCAACTCGATTCGGTTGGCGCGCAGCTCGTGCAATTCGAGCAAGACCCAGGCAACGCCAGGATCATTTCCTCGATTTTCCGTCTGGTTCACACCATCAAGGGCACCTGCGGCTTTCTCGGACTGCCCCGACTGGCCAACATCGCGCATTCTGCTGAAACGCTGCTCGGCAAATTGCGCGAGGGCGCCAAACCGACGCATGAACGGGTCTCCCTGATCCTGACGGCGATCGACCGAATCCGTCTCATCATCACCGTTCTCGAGCAACAGGCGCTAGAGCCGGAGGGCTCGGACACCGATATCATCGGCGCGATCGAGGTTGAAGTTGGCGGCAACGACGCCGCTCATTTCGAGTCCGACAACAGCGATCCCATGTCGATCCCGGTGCCCGAAACCGAGGACAACGCCGCCATCGATCATGACGACATGCACGCCACGTCCACCGCCAGGGCGGAACATACGCCCGCGACGCAGATGGCAGCGCCCGGTCACGCCACCATCCGTGTCGCGGTCGGCGCCCTTGAACGCATTATGGCGCTGGTGTCGGAATTGGTGCTGACACGCAACCAGCTGCTTGAAATAACACGTCACAGCAACGATGAGCTGATCAAGAACCCGCTCCAGCATCTCTCCTCGCTCACAACAGATTTGCAAGACAGCGTCATGCGGGCGCGGATGCAGCCGATCGGTCGACTGTTCTCGAACCTCCCCCGCCTCGTCCGGGAACTTGCAGCCGATCTCAACAAAAAAATGATGCTGGTCGCCGAAGGGTCAGACACCGAACTTGACCGCCAGTTGATCGAACTGATCCGCGATCCCCTGACCCATATGGTGCGCAATTGCGCCGATCACGGGATCGAGACGCCCGAGCAGCGCCGCGCGACCGGCAAGCCCGAAATCGGGCGGATTCTCGCACGCGCATCGCATGAAACAGGACATATCAATATTGAAATATCCGACGACGGGCGCGGCCTCGACGTGGAGCGGATTCGAGCCAAGGCGATTTCTCTGGGCCTTGCAAGCGCGGACGAAGTTGCGCGCATGACCAACGATGCGGCATGTCGATTCATTTTCGCAGCGGGCTTCTCGACCGCCGCGCAGGTCACCAGTATTTCGGGGCGCGGCGTCGGCATGGACGTGGTGCGTGAAAACATCGAATCCATCGGCGGCAGCATATCGCTATCGACGACCATCGGTCGGGGAACCACTTTCTCACTGAAAATCCCGCTAACGCTCGCCATCGCGCCGGCTCTCATCATTGAATCGCATGGCCACCGCTTTGCGCTGCCACAACATGCCGTCGTGGAAGCCGTCGGCGTCGCTGACAGCAACGCGCGGGTCGATAATGTACAAGGCGCGCTGGTCCTGCGCCTTCGCGACCAGGCTTTGCCCATAGCCGACCTCGGCCGCTTTCTCGGTTTTGAAGATTGCACCAGCGCGGTGTCGGAAGACCAGCTGGTCGTCGTGATGCGTGTTGGATCGATGAACTTTGGCATCATCGTCGATGCTGTTTGCGATGTGCAGGAAATCGTTGTCAAGCCGCTGGGCCAATCGCTTGCCGGGCTGACAACATTCTCCGGCAATACGATTCTGGGCGATGGTTCGGTGGTGCTGATCCTCGACCCGCCCGGCCTGGCAAGAACCCTCGGCCTCGATAACCCCAACGAATTCAGCGTCGCGCCCGCTCGTCCGGCGTTCACAACGCCGCGCGAGCCGATGCGTCTGATCGTTTTCCGCGCGGGCCCCGGCGCATTGAAGGCGGCGCCGTTGTCGATCATCTCACGCATCGAAAGCGTCCGCAGCGAAGCGATCATCGAATCCGACGGCATTCGCGTGATGTATCATCAGGATCGCCTGATGCCGCTCATCAGTCCAAGCGAGGATGTGGTTTCAACCATGCCTGGGGGCGTTCAGCCCGTGCTGGTGATCGGCGTTGGCGGCGAGCCCATGGGGCTCCTGGTTTCCGAGATCGTCGATATCGTCGAGGAATATCTCGAAATTGAAATCGCAGGCGCGGGGAACGGCGTCATCGGCTCCACCAGCATCAACGGAAATGCCACGGAAATACTGGATATGGCGTATTTCATGCGTCTTGGGCGCCCCGGCGCATTCCAGCGCGGACACACCCGCAGGTTCTCGATCCTGATTGTCGATGACAAATTGTTCTTCCGCGACATGCTGGCGCCGATTGTGTCGGCGGCCGGCTATGAAGTGTCGACTGCCGGGTCGGCAGCCGAAGCGCTCGAATTTTTCGACAAGGGCGCCAGTTTCGACGTGATCGTAACGGACACCGATATGCCGGGGATGGATGGGTATTCGTTTGCGCGCAGTCTTTTAAAGGAGCGTCAACGCGCGCTCCCGATCATCGCGATGGCGGCGCACGCAGTGCCCGCCGTTCTCGAAGCCGCTCGAGCGGCCGGCATGTGTGCGGCCATCGGAAAATTCGATCGCAGCGCCCTGCTGAACGCAATCAGCGAAGCTCTCGACGGCGGGGCGTTCAATTTCCACGCTCTTGAATCGACCATTATTGCAAAGGCAGCAGCATGAGACTGCCAGAACTCACCCGAAAAACAACGACGCCGCGGGCCGTCGATGCGCCGGCGTCACGCGAACGCAACATTTTCACAGTCACCTCAGGACAGGAAAAGCTCGCGCTTCCTGTCGAATATGTTCACACCATATTTCGCATTGCACGGATTACGCCAGTGCCATGCGGGCCGAAGGAAGTCGTCGGCCTGGCCAATTTACGCGGCAAGATCGTGACGGTCGTCAGTCTTCGTCGTCGCCTTGGGATGCCCGACGCCGGCGAAGGCGTGAGTCCGTTGGCGATCGGCATCGAGCATCTTGGCGAAAGCATTGCGCTGCTGGTCGATGCCGTTGGCGACGTTATCACAGTCTCGGAAAAGGACAGAATTGCAGCGCCTCCGCATCTTGCGCCCCAGCGCATTGGCGTCACTGCCGCAGTTTACGCATACAATGATGGCATTCTGTCGGTCCTCGATATGGACGCCCTCTTCGATTTCAGCCATCCAGAGCGCGGCGGCCTGAACGCGCCCGCCTCCGAGCCAACCTTTACCCACTTTCACAGGCAAGGAAATCAGTCATGAAAAATATCCTGATCGTCGATGATTCCCCTGTCATGCGCAAAGTCGCGCGTCGCATTCTGGATGGAATGCGATTTCAGACCAGCGAGGCCGAAGATGGCCAGCGCGCGCTGCTGGCCTGCGAGTTGCAATTGCCCGACGCCATTCTGCTCGACTGGAACATGCCGGTGATGGATGGTTTCGAATTTTTACGCCAGTTGCGAAAAATGCCGGGCGGCGGCGCGCCAAAAGTTATTTTCTGCACAAGCGAAAACGATGTCGCTCATATCGCGCGCGCCATGCACGCGGGCGCCGACGAATATATCATGAAGCCCTTCGACCGTCAGATCGTTCAGTCAAAGCTTGAGGAAATCGGCCTTTGCTGAATGCTGGCGACGAAATGAATCAAACGTTCGCGTTTTCGGGACTTCCCGGCGATGTCATCCGGGTTCGACGAAGCGTCGCCTCATCGAACCGGGAATAATACCATGCACACCAGCGGACCGCTCAGACTCAAACAGGTTGCGAAAGAATTGGCCGCACAGTCAACGTCGAGCCTGGCGCCCAAGGCTGCCGCTGCGCTGACATTGGGCCGCTATTCCGCTTGCGCCCCACGCGCCCTTTTCGTGGGCGCTTCAACCGGCGGACCGCAAGCCCTCGCAAAATTTCTTGGCGGCCTGGCGCCTGAAATCGGGGCCCTCCCCATCTTCGTCGTTCTCCACGTCCCTGCCGATTTCACTTCGATTGTGACAACCAACATTGCGCGCATTACCGGTCTGGAAGTGCGCATCGGCGCACATGGCGAACAGGTGAAACCCGGCAAGGTCTATTTTGCCCCGGGCGACATGCATATGCGTGTCCTCCGCATGGGCGAAACGCCAGTGATTGTGCACAGCAACGCCGCGCCGGAAAACTTCTGCAAGCCTGCGGTTGATGTTCTATTCCGCTCGGCTGCGCAATCATTCGGCCCCAGCGCGCTTGGCATCATACTGACGGGGATGGGCGCTGACGGGCTGGCGGGCTCGCATGCAATTGTTGAAGCGGGCGGCGCCATCATTGCGCAGGACGAGGCAACCAGCGTTGTCTGGGGAATGCCGGGCGCGGTCGCCCGGAGCAAACTCGCTGCGGCTGTCCTGCCAATCGATGAAATTGCCGGGACTGTGATTGGATTGACCAGGGGCCAGCGACCAGGGAGAGCGCGATGATTGACGCCTTTCCCAGATTTTCCAGCCTGATCCGGCGAACCTCGGGCATCGTGCTGGACAATGACAAGCAATTCAGCGTGGAATCGCGCCTGTTGCATCTGGCGCGTCAGCGCGCCTGCGAAAATGTTTCGGCCCTGGTTGCACGCCTTCTGGACTCTAATGATCAAGCGTTGCTTGCCGAGGTCACGGATGCGTTGACGACGAACGAAACGTTCTTTTTCCGCGACCGCACGCCATTTGATCAATTTGACGAGTTAATTTTGCCCTATCTGCTAAAAGCGCGCGCCAGCCAGCGATCGATTCGCATCTGGTGCACGGCCTGCTCAACAGGGCAGGAGCCCTACTCGCTGGCCATGACGCTTGACCAGCGCGCCGCGCATTTGCGGGGATGGCGCGTGCGAGTGCAGGCGACGGATATTTCTGGAGCCGCTATCACGGCGGCGCGGGAAGGCCTGTACAATCAATTCGAGGTGCAAAGGGGAATGCCGGCCAATTTCCTCTTGCGGTATTTTTCGCGGGACAAGGAACGCTGGCGCATTTCCGAGCACCTGCGATCCAGCATCCGCTTTACACAATTCAATCTGCTGAACGATTTTGATGAACGCGGGGAATATGACGTGATATTTTGCCGCAATGTGCTGATCTATTTCGATGCGGCGACGCGGGTCGATATTCTGGGGAGACTGAGCAAAGTCCTTCGTCCAGACGGTTTTCTGATCCTCGGGGCCACCGAAACCATCGCCGCCGACGATCCGGTATGGAGCCCTGGCGCCCATCCGATGCTTTTCGTTCGACCCGATGGCGTGCATGCTGCACGAAGTCCGGCGTCGGCCTGACGTTTTGCACGATATTGAATGGCGGCGGGCGGCTGGATCAGGCGCTGGCGTGCAAGGCGTTACGCCGTAATGCGTTCGTCGTTTTCCGAAGGCTCGCGCAAAACATAGCCACGTCCCCAGACGGTTTCGATGTAATTGCGTCCCTGGCTCGCATTGGCCAGTTTCTTGCGCAATTTGCAGATGAACACGTCGATAATTTTGAGTTCCGGTTCGTCCATGCCGCCATAGAGATGATTGAGGAACATTTCCTTGGTGAGCGTCGTCCCCTTGCGGAGGGAAAGCAGCTCCAGCATCTGATATTCCTTGCCAGTCAGATGGACGCGCACGCCGCTGACTTCGACCGTCTTCTGATCCAGATTGACGACAAGATCGCCTGTCGTGATGACCGACTGCGCATGTCCCTTGGAACGGCGGACGATGGCGTGAATGCGGGCGACGAGCTCGTCCTTGTGAAACGGCTTGGTCAGATAATCGTCGGCGCCGAAGCCGAGACCTTTCACCTTGTCTTCAATGCCCGCCAACCCGGACAGGATCAGGATCGGCGTCTTGACCTTCGCAACCCGCAAGGTGCGCAGCACCTCATAACCGGACATGTCGGGCAAATTCAGGTCGAGCAATATGATATCGTAATCATAGAGCTTGCCGAGATCGATGCCCTCTTCGCCAAGGTCCGTCGTATAGACGTTGAAATTCTCGGACTTCAGCATCAGTTCGATGCTTTGAGCGGTTGCGCTGTCATCTTCAATTAATAATACGCGCATGAGAGTCCCCAAATTGCCGCCAGCCAGCCTCCCGCCCCGAAACACGAGGGTCAAGCGACCAATCTTCAGGGCGGCTGCCCCGTTAAAACCAACTCAGTAACCTTAACGACCAATGGTTAACAAAGTCTGATTCCCCAGTGCAAGACCCAAAGCGGAATGTTGATCAAAATTCTGAAAAAACCTTCTGGAACAAGCCAAAAGGCAAAATTTATAAATTAAAGCATTACTTTAAGAAACACGCCCAATCGATTCTTGTGACTCACAACTGGCGAATTAAGGCGGCAGGCGATACAGCAGATGACCTTTCAACCTGACGCCTGCCAGAATGAACGCGAAGCAGAAACTTTTCGTTAATTCCGCTGGGGCAGCTCAAACGAATCACTTGTTGCGGGATCGATGATTCGGCATTCGGGCGAAAAAACAGCATTCCGGCGGCGATGGTAAGGAAGCAGCAACCTCCCTCGTTCATGGTGAATTTGTCTCGCGGATACCCTGAACGCCCCGCCCGCCTGTCGGCTGCGGGGGAAATGAATTTAACCTGCGTGACGGAGTAACGAGTGATGAAATCGCGGGATACGCTGATACGCCTCAAGAAATTTCAGGCGGATGACCGGCGCAAGCGGGTTGCGCAAATCGAGGCCATGATCGCGGAATTTACGCGCATGGCCGGCGATCTCGATCGGGAAATCGCGACGGAAGAACAGCGCTCGGGCAACGCCAACCCTGCGCACTTTGCCTATTCGACCTATGCGCGAGCGGCGCGCGGGCGCAGGGACAATCTGAAAAACTCGGCCGACGAACTGCGCGGACAGCTTGAAGAAGCCAAAGCGAGACTGGCCGAAGCTCTGGAGGAGGTCGCCAAAGCGCAATCTCTGGACGGTCGCGACAAAAGCGAACGCGTCATCGAATCCATGCGGGACCGGGCTGACCCGAACCTGATTGGATTGCGTCCCCTCGGCGCCTGAGGTCAGATTCAAACGCCGGATTCGGCGCATCGCTCTTGCGCCATCCCCGGCCATCGGGCAGGGAGACAAGCGACCGGCGCAAGGCGCGTCTTCTGGCGGACCTGAATGAAGCGGTATCTCGATTACGTCTGGCCGTTTCTCGGATTGGCCGCTGTCATACTTTCAGCGTGGCAGCTCTATGAAAAGCTGAAGGCTGAAGCCGCCTCGGAGCCCCGGACCAGGGCGCTTCTGGCGGCCAGCGACTTCTGGCCCAGCCTCAAGATTATTGCGTCGGTGATCGGCGCCAAACTGGCGGCCATCCCGCCCGGATCGTATGTGCTGGCGTTTGGTTCGACGCTTCTCGCCTACACGGCGCTGGCCTGGTATGACCGGATCGCGCTGATTCACCTGCGCCGTCAGGCCGGCATCTCGTTTTTTTATGTGGCGACCTGCTCGTTTGTCACCTACGCCCTGTCGCACAACATTGGCGCGTCGGTTGTTTCGGGCGGCATGGTCCGTTTGCGCGCCTATACCGCCAAGGGCCTGACCGCTGCAGACGTGGCGGTTCTGGTTGCCCTTTGCTCGTTCACATTCGCCTTCGGGACAATTCTACTGATGGGCGTCGTGCTGCTGATCGAGCCTGAAATTCTTGCCCCGCTGAGCTCTCTGTCCCGTCATTTTGCCATTAACGCCGCTGCCGCCCGCGTCATGGGCGCCAGCATGGTCGCCTTTTGCATGCTCTATACTCTGGGCTCGTGGCTCAAGTTGCACCCGCTCAAGATCGGCGATTTCCGGATCACCTATCCTGGCATGCCCATTGTCATTCGCCAATATCTAGCCGCGCCGATCGAGCTGATGGGCGCCGCAGGAATTATATATTTTGCGCTTCCATGGGACGCCAATCCAGGATTCCTGATCGTGCTTGGCGCATTTCTACTGTCATTCTCCGCCGGGCTGCTGTCTCAGGTGCCGGGCGGCGTTGGCGTGATGGAAGCCGTTTTTCTGGCTGTCATGCCGCAAGTGCCCGCAACAGCAGTCTTTGCCGCCCTGCTGGTCTGGCGGCTGCTCTATCTGCTGCTGCCGCTGGCGCTGGCGATACCGGTCATTATCCTTTTTGAACGGTCGCAAATCGGCAAGGCGACGCAAGGTCTCAGTCCACCGCCCGGAAGCCACTGAAATCCGGACAATTCTCACTCGATTGCGCAATGGCGTTCGCGCGCAGCAAAACGGGGATTGACCTGGATCAATCCCCGCGAACGATTTGCAAATGATAGTCGATGTTCCAGCGAAGCTGCTTACTGGCGATACTGCTGAATACGCGTTGTGCGCAATCCGGCCAGCCCGTGCTGGTCAAACGAGAGCTGCCAGCTCAGAAACTCGTCCACGGTAAGCGTGTAGCGGCTACAGGCTTCATCCAGTGAAAGGAGTCCGCCCCGGACAGCGGCGACAACCTCGGCCTTGCGCCGGATAACCCAGCGCTTGGTGCCGCTCGGCGGCAAATCGGCGATTGTCAGAGGGCTGCCATCGGGCCCGATCACGTATTTTACCCTCGGGCGGTGGGGTTCAACCATGTTACTCACTCGCTACTGGCCACTGGAAAACTCACTGTAGATGACAACCTACGCGCGCCTTTTTAAAATTTGCCTAAGCAGACCAATCTGAAACCCATTCAAATCCGCCTGAAATTGGCATTTTTATTGTGCTTCTATTAGGATTTACAAAAATTCGTCCTCCTTCGGCACACACATCGACATCGTGTTAACCATATTTGCGAGACGCCCTGATTTTGCCGCGATTCCAGCCCGAGGTTGCATTCGTCGGCCAAATAGGATTTCTGCGCCAACGGGAACCCAGATATGCCGGAACCATTGGCCAGCCACACGGGCGCCACGCCTCCCCCGGGAGGCCTGCGCCCGACCTTCTCTAGCTCCGCTCGCGAGCCGGCCCTGACGCGCGTCGTCGTGGCTATGTCCGGCGGCGTCGATTCCTCCGTCGTGGCAGCGCTGCTGCACGCCAGGGGGTACGATGTGATCGGCGTCACCTTGCAGCTTTATGACCATGGCGCCGCGAGCAGGCGCAAGGGCGCGTGTTGCGCCGGACAGGATATCGCAGACGCGCGCGCTGTCGCCGCCCGCCTCGGTATTCCCCATTATGTGCTCGATTATGAAAGCCGGTTCCGCGAACGGGTCATTGATCCCTTCGCAAAGAGCTACCTCGCTGGCGAAACCCCGATCCCCTGCGTCTCCTGCAACCAGCATGTGAAGTTCACCGACCTCCTCGATACCGCGCGCGACCTTGGCGCCGATGCGCTGGCGACGGGCCATTATATTTCCTCCCGCCCGACGGCGGATGGCGGCAGGGCTCTATTCCGCGCCGCCGACCCTGACCGCGATCAGAGCTATTTTCTCTTCGCGACCACACGCGAACAACTGGATTTCCTGCGCTTTCCTCTCGGCGATCTCCCCAAGAGCGAAGTGCGCGCGCTGGCCCGCGAATATGGGCTCGATGTCGCCGATAAACCCGACAGTCAGGACATCTGCTTCGTACCCGAAGGCCGCTACACAGATATTGTCCAGAAGCTCGCGCCGTCGGCTGCAGACCCCGGCGATATCGTCCATATCGACGGCAGGGTTCTGGGAAGGCACAGCGGATTGATGCGCTATACTGTCGGCCAGCGCAAAGGGCTTGGCGTCGCCGACCACGGCGGCGGATCGCCTTTGTACGTTGTTCGGCTGGAGCCTCAGACCAGGCGCGTGATCGTCGGCCCCCGGCAGGCGCTTGCGACCACGCATGTCGAATTGCGCGATATCAACTGGATCGGCGACGGCGACTTTAGCGAAAGCGCTCGCGATGGAATGGAAATCGCGGTCCGGATGCGCTCAACGCGCGCGCCAGCCAGCGCACGGCTCTACGCCCGACCGGAGGGCGCGTTGGTCGAGCTTTACGCCGGCGAAGAGGGCGTCGCACCTGGACAGGCCTGCGTCTTTTACGATAGCGCGGGGGCCGGCGCGCGCGTGCTTGGCGGCGGCTTCATTCGCGCAACTACGCCCGCGCGGCAGACTATGGCCGCATTCTGATGTCGGCTCCCGCGCTCTCAAACCACACCATCCAGATCGCCTACGAACGCTGGGCTCCGTTTTACGACGCAGCCTTTGCGGCTGTGATGGGCCCGGGCCGCCGCGCGGCCGCCGAGGCGATCAACCGCCTTGAAGGTCGGGTGCTGGACGTCGGCATCGGCACCGGGCTTGAACTGCCACTGTTCAAACGCGACATTGATTTGACCGGCGTCGATATCTCCTCATCGATGCTCGAAATCGCACGCAACCGCGTCGCAGAACTCGGGCTGACGCATGTCGAGGCGCTGCTGGTCATGGATGCGATGCATCTGCTCTTTCCGGATGCGAGCTTTGACGCTGTCGTCGTGCCCTATGTGCTGACCGTCGTGCCAGAGCCGCACCGCCTGCTCGATGAACTCGCGCGCGTGGTGAAACCCGGCGGCGAGATCGTGCTGGTGAACCACATCGGCGCAACGCGCGGTCCAGTCGCCTGGGTTGAAAGCCTGTTTGGCTATTTTTCCCACTGGCTCGGCTGGAACCCGCAATTTCCCTGGACGATTGTTTCGGACTGGCTCAGCAAACGCGATGATATTGTGCTGCTGGAACGCCGCCCGGTGGCGCCAATAAAGTTGTTCACACTGATCCGGTTGCACCGGAAATAGCGTTGCCCCTCGTTTTAACCTGTCCAATCCTTGACAGGCCAAGACGCCTGCCCCTATACCCCCAGCGTCCACGCGGCCTCCCGCGTTCGGCTGGAAACAGTCAGGGGCAGAGTAGCTCAGCTGGCTAGAGCACGGGAATCATAATCCTGGGGTCGGGGGTTCGAGTCCCTCCTCTGCTACCAATCAGCCAACCGGAATTTCTGTATTTGTGAGTGCGAGCGCACAGGCCGCGTCATGGCAAAATGGCTGAATTGGCCTTGTGCGGCATGACGTGCGCCGCGCATCGACCTTACGACTCCGCCAGCCCGCATTGATGCGTCAGCATGATCTCGCGTCGCTCGCGGGACGATTGCACCATCGCTGCGCCGACTTCGAGCGTCGCCATTGCCCAGCGCCCGTCATGCTGGATGGGCTTGCCGCCAAAAATTGCCTCGTGCATTTCCTTCATTTCCAGCATCCCGGTCCCGCGCCCGCCGAACACAGGGACTTCCCGACGGCCATTGTCGTCATAGACGTAAATGCCATTGGGGCCCTGCCGGATGTCGCCCCGCTCGAAACTCGCGACCGTCACGCCAAACCAGCCAATTTTCGCACGCGTGCCCGCGTTCGTATCGTGGCCCGAACCCATGCTCGTCGCATCGCTGGAACCTGCGCCAAAGCGCATCCCCTCCTTGGCGGTCTCGTGATCGATGTTTCCACCGCGCAACGCCTTGCGCACGGGGATGCGCTCGGCGTCCGAATACATCCGGTTGCCAATGCCCCAGGTCAGTTCCGATGTGTCGAAATAGCCATAGCCATTATAGACGATGGTCGCGGGCGCGCCGTCTTCAAATTCCATGTAGACAGAAAAATTGCCGGGGCACGGACGCTCCTTCATCCAGCGCCCGACATTGGCGCGCAGGCTGCGCAGCCTGCCGCCGCCCAGCAAACGGATGGTGTCAATGAGATGCGGCGAGTGGCGGAACACAACGCCGCCGCCAAGCGCTTCATCGACTTCCTCGGCCACGCGCGGCTTCAAGAGCCAGTCTGTTGAAAGCCACGTATTGATGGCGATCAACTGTCCGAGCTCTCCCGATTTTGCGATGTTCCACATCGCCTGAATATCCGGGCTCATGCTGTATGTTTGTCCGCACAGGAGCTTGACGCCGTTGCGATCCGCAGCCTCGCACATGCGCTCGCATTCCTCGACGCTGAGCGCCATCGGCTTGGTGCAGATGACATGCTTGCCATGTTCAGCGGCCAGAATCGTATGGGCGCAATGCAATTGATTGGGCGTCGCGATCCAGATCACATCGATATCGGGCGCAGCGCAGAGTTCCTCGACCGTTTCAAACACGCGCGCATTGTATTTCGCGGCAAAGGCCTCCCGCGCGCTGGGGCGCCTGTCGGCCGCCGCCACAATACGCGCCTTGTCGTAGCTTTCGACGCCAGGCAAAAACAACGTGCTGGCGACGCCAAGCCCGGCGACGCCAAGCCGCAATATCTGATTTTGTCCGCTTATGGATTCCATGCGCGTCAATCTCCCCTGGCGGCTTCGCCGATCGCATTTTTGATCTGTGCGATCACGTCTTTTGGCGTCGAAATCACCGATGTTACGATACGCTGCACCTCCGCGCCGCTGACGCGCCGTATCGGCAGCTCCCGCTTCTGCGCCTCCGCCCGAAAGGCGGGGTCCGCCATTGTGTCGTCAAAGGCCTGGCGCAAGGCCGCAACGCGTTCGGCAGGAACGCCCGGCGGCGCCAATACCGGGAAACTCATGGCGGTGTCGCTGGAAATGAACCGGAAAACAGATCGCTCGGTATCGTTTTTGGCGAGATCGAGCAGCAACGGCGCGTCAGGCAAATCCTCATCTTTCGCAAGGCCGATCTGCACCAGCACATTGATCATGTGTCCGGATATCCATTGCGGCCACCCTGCTTTCAGGCCGGACCAGACAACAGCGCCGCGTCCGTCGACCTCGCCGCGCTCCATGGCAAGCTGGATCGTATTGCCGCCCTGATAGCCAAGCACCACTTTCAGCCGCGTGCCGAGGAACTGATTGAGCAGCCGGGGATAGATGGCGTTGCCGCCATCGTTGCTCAGCGCCCCCATCGCAACTTCGCGTTTGCGCGCATCCTCGAGGGTCGCCACGCCGCTTGTATGCCAGGTGATGATGACATTGACGGAATTGACCATCGCGCCAAGCCAGTTGAACCCGGAGCAGTCAAAACTGACAGCCTTTGGCTCCAGCATCTGGCGCTGGCCCATGCTCTGGTTGAACAGACCCAAGACGGAGCCGTCTTTGGGCGCGATCCGATAAAGATAATTCGCCGATGTAATGCCCGACGCGCCGGGCATGTTTTCGACAACGACGTTTGGCGCGCCGGGAATATGCGCGCCGACGTGGTTCGCGAAGGTTCGACCGTAGGAATCATAGCCGCCGCCATTGTTTGAGCCAATCACGAAACGCACGGTCTTGCCGCGATAGAAATCCTCAACGCCGTCGGCTTGCGCCTGTGCGCAAAGAAAAAACGCGACCATTGCAACGGCGGCGCGCGCCCCGTCGACAGCCCTGACGAGACGGGCGCTCGCACTGCAATCGCGGCGCGAAAACGGCTTTTGCGTTCGCAAACAATTGGCGACGCCCTGTGCAAAAGGAAACAACGTATCGACCCTCCAGCGTCCCTGTTTAATGCGATAATTGCCGCATTGCGCGTTCCAGTCCATCAAGCGTCAGCGGATACATCCTTCCGTCCATGGCCGTCCGGATCATGCCAATGGACTGGGTATAATTCCATTGCGTCTCGGGCGTGGGGTTCAGCCAGACCATATGCGGAAAGGTTTGCGCCACGCGCTGCAACCAGAGCGCGCCGGGTTCGGGATTATTATATTCCGCAGCGCCGCCGGCCATGGCGATTTCATAGGGACTCATCGCGGCGTCGCCGACGAAAATCACTTTGTAATCCGCGCTGAATTTATGCAGCACATCCCATGTCGGCGTGCGATCCTGCCAGCGCCGGGCATTGTCTTTCCAGACGAACTCATAAAGGCAATTGTGGAAGTAGAAATGTTCCATATGTTTAAACTCGGCGCGCGCCGCCGAAAACAGGTCCTCAACCTCCTTGATATGCCAGTCCATCGATCCGCCGATATCGAAGAACAGCAGCGCCTTCACCGCATTGCGGCGCTCGGGCCGCATCTGGACATCGAGCCAGCCGCGATGCGCTGTTTCGCGGATCGTCCCATCAAGATCGAGTTCGTCCGGCGCCCCCGCGCGGGCAAATTTGCGCAATCGCCGCAAAGCGATCTTGATGTTGCGGATACCGATTTCAGCATCGCCATCGAGGTCTTTAAACACACGCTTGTCCCAGACTTTGACTGCGCGGTGATTGCGATTCTTGTCCTGTCCAATCCGGACGCCTTCGGGATTGTAGCCATAGGCGCCGAATGGCGAGGTTCCCGCCGTGCCGATCCATTTGGACCCGCCCTGATGGCGGCCCTTCTGTTCAGCCAGCCGCTGGCGCAGGGTCTCCATGAGCGCGTCCCAGCCCATGGCTTCAATTTCCTTCTTCTCAGCGTCGCTGAGGAATTTTTCTGCGAGCTTTTTAAGCCAGTCTTCAGGAATGTCCGCAGCCTCCATGGCCTCAAGAAGCGAGCTCAGACCCTTGAAGGCAGCCGCAAAGACCTGATCGAACCGATCGAGATTGCGTTCATCTTTCACCAGCAGCGCGCGCGCCAGAAAATAGAAAGTATCGACGGACTCATCCGCCAGCCCTGCCTGCAAGGCCTCCATCAGCGTCAGATATTCGCGCGGCGTGACAGGCACGCGGGCCTGCCGGAGCGCAGAGAAGAAGTTCAGAAACATCCGGCGAGTGTGGCACGGGCGCGAGCGTCTGTCAGCCCGGCGCGAACGAGGCGCTGCAAATTCTGCACAAAACGGCGTCCAGGATTTTACATTTCCATGGCGCTTGGCGCGAAGGCTTCCTCAAGGCCCACGATGCGAGGGGTCAGCCCCTGTTCGAAGGAATGCAACGCTGCAAGCTCAAGGGTCTTGCGATTGGCGACCACGCCATGTCGCACCACAGTCCGCGCAAGCGCCGCCCGCGCCTGCGCCGGCAACAGGCCGGTATCGATATGATAATCGCAATGTTCGAGCCGTTCCCGGTCGGCAATCCTGTTGGCTTCGTTAAATGCCTTGATCAGATTGATCACGACCTAGGGATTCCGCTCGGCGATTTCGCGCCGGATGACCATGCCGTGATTGATCGGGAAGACCCCGGTTTTTTCGAAATACCGGATGCCCTCGGCCCGCGGATCGGAAAAAAGCGTGCGGATCGCAGGGTCGGCGGCAAGATTGGCCGAACTCCGATTCACCAGCGTGGCGTGACCGCGATAGTGAATACAAGCGTCCAGTTCCCCCGACAGCATCATGGAAGCTACGCTTTTTTCGACCGGTATATGATGCAGCGTCACGCCTTTGGGGGGCTCGAAACCGGTCGCGCCGCCGTGGCTGAGATCCGGCGTTCGCTCCATGAACCATTCGCAATCAGCCGCCGTCACGCCAAATTCGTGCTGGAGCGCGCCCCGCGTCCATAGAGCGCCTGTCTGCTGATATTCGGTGACGCCAACGCGCTTGCCCTTCAAATCCTGCGGCCGCTCTATGCCCGCGGCGCGGCGCACAAGGATATGCGAATGGAAAAATCGCCGCGTGGTGAAAATCGGCAGACCCACGAAACGCCGGTCGCCTTTGGACAATGCAATGATGAAAGACGAGAACGACATTTCGGCCACGTCGAAATCGGCGTATTTCAACTGTCGCCAGAACAATTCCGAGGGATGGACAATGTTCGGCGTGAGCTCTGCGCCATCGACTTTTGCCCGGCCATCCAGAATGGGCCAGGTGCGCGGATTGGATGCAAAGGCGATGCTGAGCGATAGCGACAAGAGAGCCTCCCGGATGCGTTGGGGGCTCTTTCCCCTGTTTTGGTCATTCCCGCAAGTGCTTGCGTCCACTCTTCGGCTGGTTTTCGCCTGCAGGCGAAGCCAGGGCATGGAGCCTGCCCGGATTTCGCGCACAATTTCTTGTCCGCCTTCGAATGGCGCGGACTGCCGGCCGCTGTTCTGTCGCAAACCGAAAGTCAGGCCGCCAATGCGTGATTTGCCGCTTCCAGAAAGTCAGGAATCGCCAGTTCAGGCATTGGTCTGCCGATCAGATATCCTTGTGCTTCAGCGCATTCAAATCTGCGCAGAAATTCAAGTTGCGCTTCCGTTTCAATGCCTTCAGCAGTGACTGTGAGACGCAGGTCTCTCGCCAGATTCAAAATGCTTCTGACAATCGCAGCCGCATCCGGGTTACGCACGACTTCGTCGATAAAGGATTTGTCGATCTTGAGCTTGTCGAACGGAAGGCTCCACAGATAATTCAGCGAGGAATAGCCAACACCGAAATCATCGAGCGCCAGTTTGACGCCAAGCGTTCGGAGCGACAGCAGGATATGGCGCGCGAGCGCCTGGTCTGCAATCACCGCGTTTTCAGTAATTTCAATTTCAAGCCGATGCGCCGGCAGGCCGGATGTTTGCAGCGCCGTAGCCACGACTTCAGACAGCGTGCGCGAACGCAGTTGAAGCGGCGACACATTGACAGCAACCCGCAGATGGCCTGGCCAGAGCGCAGCGACACGGCAGGCTTCATTCATCACATATGCCCCCAGAACGTCGATCAGACCGCGCTCTTCCGCAATTGCGATGATATCAGGCGGAGATATGTAACCACGCGCCGGATGGCGCCAGCGCAGGAGTGCTTCAAACCCCGAAATACCCCCGGTTCCGATATCCAGAAATGGTTGGAAATGCACGCGCAGCTCGTCTTTCTCAAGCGCTGTGCGCAAGTCGCGTTCGAGCGCATTGCGACTGTGTCCGCTGGCCTTGTCGATAGCATTGTAGATCTGCATCGCGCCTGCGCCCTTGCCCTGCGCCTCCGTCAACGCCATCGAGGCGTCGTTCAGCACGTCGTGTCGGGGATCCATCTCAGGTTCAGCCGTGGCCACGCCAATACTGGCGGTCACCATCACATCCCCACCAGGCAGACTGAACGGCTCCGCGAAGGCCGCAGCGACCCGTCTGGCGTAGGCTTCAAGAGTGGCTGCGCCCGCAAGACCTCGCACCAGCAATGCGAACTGGTCGCCATCGACGCGCGCCAGGAGGTCATTGCTGCGCACGTGAAGGCGAAGCCGTGCGGCAATTTCCCGCAGGGCGATATCACCTGCAGGATAACCAAGGCGATGATTGATGTCCCGCATCCTGTCGATATCGATCAACACAACCGAATATTTTTCGTCGCCATCTTTCATTCTGATGGCCGCTGACCCAA
Organism: uncultured Hyphomicrobiales bacterium; assembly: GCA_903931945.1. Classification (GTDB taxonomy): domain Bacteria; phylum Pseudomonadota; class Alphaproteobacteria; order Rhizobiales; family Beijerinckiaceae; genus Terripilifer. The sequence continues at coordinate 36,850 of CAIZEI010000048.1, forward strand.
GCATGGCTCGAAAGGCCGCCTGGTTCGGCAGTTCGGTCAGAACGTCGCGCTTGGCGAGCAGCTCCAGTTCGATTCTTCGTCCCTGGCGATCGAGCAAACTCGTGGTATTATTGAACACGTTCCGCAACAGGAACACCGCATAGAAAAAAATCAGCAGCGAGGACACAATGGCGTTGGCTCCGCCATCGTGAAAAATAGCGGCGATTGACCCGGCAATCAGTGGAACGATCATACCGACGGCGGCCGCCGGCACGCTGGCGAGCGCAAAAGCGCCACCGCCCAAAGTGCCTGCGCATATGCAGATGAGCACGAAGCGCGCGTCGTTGCTCGCATCAGCAAAGAACAGAACCGGCGCCAGGCCCCAGACTGAACCAAGGATGAACGCATTTCGGACGCAGCGCTGCATGGCGGCCGCAGAGGCGCCGCGCGCCATTTGCAGGCCATTCTTGCGCTGCTTCAAAAGCGGGCGGGCGCCGAGAACGACAACCAGCATCACAAACAGCGACCAGACCACGCCCGGGCCGCGCAACGCATTGCCCCAAAGAGTGAACAATAGGACTACAACATTGAATGCGTTGGCAAAAACGGTTCCTCCCGTATTCCAGAGGACGCCGTCAAGCTGGCTGGCGCGAAATTGCCGCGCAATGTCCTCATCGACAGGGGCGCCAAAATATTTTGTATAATCCCCGGTCACGAGGGCGGAAGCCTTCGAAACTTCTTGACGCAGCCGGAGCCATCTCACGGCAATCAGGTCGAAGAAATCCATGAATGGCTACCATCTGTGACGTTGCTGTCCGAGCTATAGGAACTCTGGATTGCTAAAAACTTAACATTCCCGGTAAACATCTGAACTATAATAAAAATCGGCCTGCCGGAACAAAGACGACTTGGTTGTATCCTGAATGCGGAATGTTGGATGTCGCAAATGCGGTCGCTCGTCGCCTGGCGTTCCCGGGATCGCGCGGGCAAACCGGGAATCAAGACCGCCGACGGCTCTTTGTCATTCCATGAATTGCCTGCTAGCACGCAACTTGCCGTCCCGTGACAGGCAGGCCAGAAAAGGAACGACGCCAAGGTGAGGCAATTTGCAGAAGGCGACAGGCGCTTCTTCCCACCCCCGGTAGCGGGCGCCGCCGCCATAATGGCCGGGCTTGCCCTTTATTGCTGGTTTTATGAGGGCGGCGGCGTCACACTCCTTTTCACACTCGCGATCACCGGGGCGATCTTGGCGTTCTTCACGCTTCTGACACGCCGGGTTTTGTTTGCGGCTCTGGCGACGGCGGGCGCAGCGCTTGCGGTTGTCGTCATCGCCTGGCGCAAGCAGGCCGACGACGACATGGTTTTTCACGCCTGGGACATTGTCGAATTTTTCACCTCGCCCGCCACAGCGTTGCACCTTTGGACCGCGCACCGGCTGGAGCTTGTTCTGGGCGTCATTGGCGCGACGACGTTGGCGGTTGTCTTGTGGCGGTGCTGGCGGGTCGAGAGTCCGCAAACGCCGAGGCTGGCGGCGGCGCTGCTTTGCATCGTTTGCGCCAGCGCGGCCGCCATTGCCGGCGCAGCCCGGCCCGAGCGCGCACATTTGCAGTATTTCTGGTTCGACCTGCATCTGGCGAGCTTTTATGCATCCTTCCGTGAGGCCGGCGAGGCGCTGGCGCGCGGTGGACTTGTCATCGCGGGACAGTCGCCAGCGCCAAAGCTCGCTGACGGGGCGCGTTGCGCGTCCGGCCTCACGCCGCCGCATATTCTGCTGATTCACGAAGAATCGATAACCTCGCCCGATCTGTTCCCCGGCCTGGCGTTCGATCGCTCGGTGATGCCGTTTTTCAATTCGGATGACGGACACTTGCACCGACTGCGTGTCGAAACCTATGGCGGCGCTTCATGGCTGACCGAGTTCTCGGTTTTGGCCGGCGTTTCGACCCATGCCTTTGGCTCCATGCGGAATTTTGTGCAGGTTTTTACGCGCGGCAAACTCCATGGCGCATTACCGCAAGCGCTTGCCGATTGCGGCTATCACGACATCATGTTCACCCCATGGGATAAGGCCTTCATGGCGGTGTCGCGATTTTATGAGTCGATCGGGTTCAAGGAAATTGACGACCGCAGGATCCAGGGCAATCAGATCGACAATGAACGCGACAGATTCTTTTTCGCCAATGTTCTGAACAGAATCGCAAGGCATATCGAGGTTTCAACCGCGCCATTGTTCATTTTCGTCGAAACCATGTCAGCGCACTGGCCTTACGATGTGGTCTATATGCCCGAAGTTGACGTCCCCGGCGGCGGACCTGGAACGCCGCCCCAGATGAGCGAATATTTACGCCGCCTGGCGATGGTGAAAATGGACGATGAAGCGCTGCGCCGCGAGCTGGCGCAGCGTTTTCCCGGTGAGCGGTTTCTTCTTGTGCGTTATGGCGACCACCATCCCACGGCCACGCTGCCGCTGCTCGGCAAACCCGAGGATTTGAGCGCCGAGGCGGCTGTTTTTCCGGATGATTCGATTGCCTATCAAACCTTTTACGCCATCAATGGCGTGGGCTATGCGCCGCCGGCGCCGCCGCAAATACCCGTTGTCGATGTCGGATATCTGGGGGCGATCCTATTGACATCCGCCGGACTGCCCCTGCCCCCGGCCTGGGTGGAGCGCATCCGTCTGATGAATGCCTGCGAGGGTCATTTCTGGACCTGCGCCGATCATGGCTCCATTCTGGCCTTCAACCGGCAGTTGATCGATTCGGGACAATTGCCGTGAAATAGGCGCAGCGTATTTCAATGGCCGCCTTCGAATTAACCGGCTGGAAAATTCCCTCTCGTAACCTGTCGCCGGTCGCGCCGCGTTCCGGCTTGCTTGAGGAGTGGAATGGATGGTTGACAGTACGGTCAAATCCGCTGGCGTGCTGGCCGTCCTCGGCGTCATGGCGGCGTCGTATCTTTCGGGCAATCCGGACAAGGCCAAAGAACTCATGGCATTGGCGGACAGCTGGATGGGCAGGGCCCCAACATTAGCCGCCGGGCCAAAGCCCGAGCCGCTGTTTCCCACCGCGCCGCCGCCGCAACGGCGGATCGCGATGGCTCCCCAGGCTGCGCCCGGGGACGAAGACCCCGCCCCGCAAGGCGTTGCGCCAAAAGCCGCCGCGCCAAAGCCCGCCTCCTATTCGCAAAGCACAGGATTTGGCGACATTGTTTTGCTGGCCGACAGCGGCGGGCAATTCCATTCCGACGTTACGCTGGACGGCGTCGCCTTTCCCATGATCGTCGATACAGGCGCGACATATGTTTCAATCAGCTACGATGACGCGGTCAGGGCCTATCACGTCCCGCTGCCGGCCGAATTCAAATACACAGCGCATACCGCCAACGGCGACACAAAGGTGGCTATGGTCATTCTGAAAGAGGTGCGAATGCAGACCCTGACGGTGCGCGATGTGCCCGCGCTCGTGTCCTCGCCGGGAGTCCAGACCCCACCCCTGCTCGGCATGAGCTTTCTGAAAAAGCTCAAAATGACGGCGGAGGGGGGGCGCCTGGTTCTGCATCAGTGATCCGCGAAATGGGCTCCTGCGACGCTGGCGCTCATATCTGACATCCGCTGAACGGCGCAGCTTTGTCGCCTTTGCTTCACGCGTTACAAGCATAACGACTTCATTGATTCTTGATTTCACAACAGTCGGCCCTGAACGGCCCGGAGGCGCCCATGTATCCCGTACCGGCACGGAAATTGACTCCCAATACCTATGAGTTCGAATCGAGCCCGATGGTCCGCGAAACCGGGTTCCGCGAATATGACGCGCGCTGGCTGTTCGGTGAGGAAATCAACCTCATGGGCGTGCAGGCGCTCGGCCTTGGTCTGGGAACCCTGCTGCGGGAAATGGGCGTGCCGCTTGAACTCGCGACGGGGCACGATTATCGCAGCTATTCTGCGTCCATCAAATATGCGCTTGTGACAGGTCTGATGGCTGCGGGCGTCAAGGTGCACGACATCGGCCTTGCACTGTCCCCGATGGCCTATTTCGCCCAATTCGAACTTGATGTTGCGGCCGTTGCAATGGTGACGGCCTCGCACAATGACAATGGCTGGACCGGCGTCAAGATGGGCGCGCAACGCCCGGTTACATTCGGTCCTGACGAAATGGGTCGTTTGCGGGATATCGTACTTGGCGGCAAGTTCCAGTATGCCGATGGCGGCGCCTATCGCTTTGTCGAAAACTTTCCAGAGCGCTATCTGGCGGACCTCACCAATCGCCCGAAAATCAAGCGCAAGCTGAAAGTCGTGGCGGCTTGCGGCAACGGCACCGCAGGCGCGTTCGCGCCGCAAATGCTGGAGCGTCTCGGCGTCGAGGTCGTGCCGCTCGACACCAAACTCGATTATACATTTCCACGCTACAATCCGAACCCGGAAGACATGGAAATGCTGCACGCCATGGCCAAGGCGGTCAAGGACTCGGGCGCAGACGTTGGCCTTGGCTTTGACGGCGATGGCGACCGTTGCGGCGTCGTCGATAACAACGGGCATGAAATATTCGCCGACAAAATTGGCGTGATGCTCGCGCGCGATCTCTCGAAGCTTTATCCCGGCGCAACCTTTGTTGTCGACGTCAAATCCACAGGTCTGTTTGCGACGGACCCGGAACTGATCTCACGCAACGTCAAGGCTGACTACTGGAAAACGGGCCATTCCTATATCAAGCGGCGCGTGACCGATCTGAAGGCGCTTGCCGGGTTCGAAAAATCCGGCCACTTTTTCTTCAACGCGCCGGTTGGGCGCGGCTATGATGACGGTTTGCTGACGGCAATCCATGTGCTTGATATGCTCGACCGCAATCCCGGCAAGTCGATGGCC
>CAIZEI010000049.1 GCA_903931945.1 uncultured Hyphomicrobiales bacterium
CCGCCTGGCCGCCTGTGAGGATCGCGATGTCCTGCAGCATAGCCTTGCGGCGATCACCGAAGCCGGGAGCCTTCACGGCGGCGACCTTCAGCCCGCCGCGTAGCTTGTTCACCACTAGTGTGGCCAACGCCTCACCTTCGACGTCTTCAGCCACGATCAGCAGCGGCTTGCCAGTCTGAACAACAGCTTCGAGCACCGGCAGCATGGGCTGCAGCGACGACAGCTTCTTTTCGAAGATCAGGATATAGGCGTCGTCGAGTTCGGTCAGCGCGCTCTTGGATTCCTCAACCGTGATAACGCCCTCATTGCCAACCTTCTGCATGGCTTCGGCGATCATCTTGCCGATGTCAGCGTCGCCATTGGAAGAGATCGTGCCGACCTGAGCAACCTCGTCCGAGGACTTGATCTTCTTGGCGCGGGCCTTGATGTCCTTGACAGCTTCCAGAACGGCCAGATCGACGCCGCGCTTCAGATCCATCGGGTTCATTCCAGCGGCGACATATTTGGCGCCTTCGCGAACGATGGCCTGAGCCAGAACCGTCGCTGTGGTCGTGCCGTCGCCAGCGGTGTCATTGGTCTTCGAAGCGACTTCGCGGACCATCTGTGCGCCCATGTTCTCGAACTTGTCTTCAAGCTCGATTTCCTTGGCGACGGTGACGCCGTCCTTGGTGATGCGCGGAGCGCCGAAGCTCTTGTCGATGACGACATTGCGGCCTTTGGGGCCCAGCGTCACCTTGACTGCGTCGGCGAGGATATCGACGCCACGCAACATGCGCGCGCGGGCGTCAGAAGAAAAACGTACGTCTTTGGCTGCCATTGTGTTTGGTTCCTTATTGAGATGAAAAGGCGAATAGCGAGTGGTGAATGGCGAATAGTTTTGAGCGGTCGGAAGTCAGCGCGCGCCGTGAATTAATTTCACGGCGATCCGCCATTCGCCACTCGCTATTCGCCTCCTCCCTCAGCCCAACACGCCCATGATGTCGCTTTCCTTCATGATCAGCAGGTCCTGACCATCGATCTTGACCTCGGTGCCGGACCACTTGCCGAACAGAACGCGGTTGCCCGGCTTCAAATCGATCGGAATCAACTTGCCCGCTTCGTCGCGTCCGCCGGGGCCGACAGAAACCACTTCGCCTTCTTGCGGCTTTTCCTTGGCTGTATCGGGGATGATAATGCCACCCTTCGTCTTTTCTTCGCTTTCCAGGCGCTTGACGACAACGCGGTCGTGCAGTGGACGGAATTTCATACGGTTTTCCCTATGGTTGGCCGAGCGAGCCAGACGACCCACGGGTCCCGGCGTCACCCGCTCATGACGATTGCCTGTTAGCACTCACGTGCATCGAGTGCTAACAGCGGTCAGATAGGGAGCATGGCAATCAATGTCAAGGTTACCCGGCCCGCGCAAGAATGGTTTTTTTATACGCGCAGGCATGGTTAATGATTTGTCCGCTGATCCGCCCCCGCGTCATCAGGGTCAGTCCGGACTCCCATTCACACCAATCGAAATTCGCGCTCTTCGGCAAACGGCATACCGAATACGCGGCGCATGAGCCCGGACCCTCGCTTTATGAATATTTTATGCAATACAAACCGCTTGCGCATTCTGGAATCGATTATATAATCACAATTGGCTGACATTCTTGTCCCAAAAGACACATTTGCGCATTTTCAATTACGAAAATGTCATTGCGGAAACGTGCCTTGTCCAAGCCGATCGAGGGAGATTTCCGATGTACGCAGTTAAATTCATCCAGATTTCAGCCTTCGTGGCAACGCTCCAACTTGCTTGCGGCGCGGTCAATGCGCAAACGCCGGTTCAATACGCCAATCAGGGCGACGCCTGGACCGAGGCGGCCCGCAACCAGTTCTATACGCAGGATCAGGGATCCAAAATGATCCCCCTCGCCTGGCTGAAAGCTTTGAAAAGACCGGGAAATGACCAGCCGTTTCTTGAGGGCGGCCTCGCTTCCTATGGCTATCTTCCCAATCCGGCGAACCCGGACGGGCTTCCTGTCGGCTTTAACGCGGTCGGCGCTGGCGCCGATCGTATCATCGGCATGACCTGCTCAGCCTGTCATACGCGCCAGATCAATATCGCCGGTCAGCCGCTGCGGATCGACGGCGGTCCGGGTATTGTCGATTTCCAGTCTCTGCTGTCCGACATCGACACCGCTGTCAGCGCGGTTCTGTCGAGCGACGCGACATTCAAACCCTTCGCGGCCGCAGTGCTGGACTCCGCCAATCCCGACCCTTCAAAAGTCACAGCCCTGAAAGTCGCGGTCGCCAACTGGTTCCTGCGCTATGACACGCTGATGCAACGCGCGCTGCCACAGGACCCGCTGATGAAATGGGGTCCCTCGCGTCTCGACGCTGTGGCTATGATCTTTGACCGGGTGACCGGTCTTGATATTGGCAAGGAATCTGACGCGTTCATCATCGCCGACAATATCAAGCGCGCAGATGCGCCAGTGCGCTATCCCTTCCTTTGGAACGCAGCCATCCAGGACAAGACGCAATGGCCGGGATTTGCCGACAATGGCAGCAATATTCTGGGTCTTGCGCGCAACACCGGCGAAGTGTTCGGCGTGTTTGGAACCTACCAACCCCGCAAATTCGGACCCATAGTCGACTTTTTACATAACAATTCGGTCAATTTCGAAGGCTTGCACAGGCTCGAAGAGCTGATCAAGCAGATTGGCTGGCCAAGGTGGCCCCAATCGGCGACGCCGATCAAGGCCGACCTCAAATCCGACGGTGAAAAGATTTTCAATCGCAAGTCAGCGGACGGGGGCTGCGCGGACTGCCATGGCCAGAAGCCCGGCAAGGTTCAGTTTCCGGCGCAGCAGACCTGGGCGACATGCGTCATGAACGTCGGCACCGACAAGCGCGCATATGACATTCTGGGTATTCAGGTGAATACGGGCGTCCTGAACGGGGTTGGCATTCCCCGTGTGGTTCAACTTGGACCGACCGCCGCCGCGATCAAGGTCCTGACGGTTTCGGTGATCGGCTCGATCGTCGATAACTTCCTTATGGGAGGCAGCTTCGAGCAAAGGATCCAGTCCGACATGAAAGCGCTCATCGACGATTTCCTGCCGTCAGCGCTGCCCGCCAGCCTGCCGGACGAATTGCAGGACCTTTCGCACGCCTTCCACGAGCTCGATACATCGCCGAAAATCATCGCAAGCGTCGCCGCCGCGCCTGACTGCGACAATCCCAATCCGCCAAAGGGCGCCTATGAAGGGCGCGTTTTGCAGGGCATTTGGGCCGCAGCCCCCTACCTCCACAACGGCTCGGTGCCGACACTCGCCGATCTCCTGAAACCCGCCGCCCAGCGCCCGGCCTCCTTCAAGATTGGCCCGAACTACGATTTGACGAATGTCGGCCTTGCCAAAGAGCAGAGTGCGTTCGATTTCACCCTCCAGACCACCGGATGCGACGATGTGGACTCAGGCCGCAGCCGTTGCGGCCATGAATACGGAACAAAATTGTCAGACGCCGACAGGACGGCGTTGCTGGAATATCTGAAGTCGCTCTGAAATCCTGCGCTCGCCCTGCACGGTCGCGCAACTGTTTTCCAGAACTCTGCGCCGCCGGGTGAAAACGAACGCTTTCAAGCGAGGGGTTTCTCGCATCGACCTTAGGTCATACAAGGCATTCCGCATTTCAGCGGGCGCGCTTCCGCGCTAGCCGGCGGCGAGGAGTCACGGCTCGTCGCCAATGGCGTCACCCGGCTTTTCTATTTTGGTCGCGGGCTTCCAACGCGTTCAGGATGGCGTCGAACATCGGTTTGGGCCTGAAATCGAGATCGAAAGGCAGGGGGCGCGGCGAGCCCCCCGTAATTCGGCGATTTGCAAGCGCGGGATCGCGATACCAGCTGTAACGGTCAGACAATTGCCAGCATTCCAGAACCTTGACTGCCGGACAGGCCAACGCGCGCGTCAAAAACGCAAACACATAATCGGCGACTTTTCGATCGCGCTCGTCGACATCCGCAGGAAGCGCGACATCATCGACGTCCAGTTCCGTCAGGTAGATATCCAGCTTGCGACGGGCGATTTCGTCCAGGAAGACTTCGAAGCCGAGGATATCGGCGGGGTATTGTGGCTGGAGATGCGCCTCAAGCCCGATGGCGTGCAAGGGAACGCCCGCGTGCTGAAGATCATCGATCAAGCGCAGCATCCTGCGGCGCACTTCCAGCCCGAGCCCGTCGCCGCGCTCAGTAAAGGCCTCGTTGATAACAAGCTTCGCCGCAGGGTCGGCCTGCCCCGCGCGCCGCAGCGCCCGGCCAATGTAATCAGGCCCCAGTTTATCGAACCACGGCCCCTTGCGGAAAAATCCCGGAGCCCAGTGATCCGGCCAGAATGGCTCATTCACCACATCCCAGGAATGCATACGCCCGGCGTACCGCCCGACGGTTTCATCGATGTGCCGGTCCAGCAACGCGCCGAGTTGCGCAGCATCCAGGGTTCCGATCCAATGCGGATTGGATTCGTTCCAGATGAGATTGTGGCCACGAAACCGCATGTCGTGTTTTTGAGCAAAATCCACCAACAGATCGGCGTCGGCATAGTGCGGCGCCCCGCTGTCAGGACGCAGCGCTGCAAATTTGAGCGCAAGATCGCTCGTCAAAATCCGCGCCTGAGCGATATAGAGATCACGATAGGCGGGCGAATCCACGCCAACACTGGCGATGGATGCGCCGAAAAGGAGCCCACTGCGCTCCGCCGCTTGCCCAAGCGACCGGGCGCCCCGTGGCTGCGACGGAGACGCCTCGCTCACCCGCAGCGCGCTGGCTGTAGAGAACACGCCGCACCCCGCCAGAATGGCGATGGCGGAACGGCGCGTCAGGGCGCCAGCCGACATTGCGTCTGCGTTGCGGCCAGCAACGCGCCCGTCTGCGCCTAGAGGCGCGCGACCGGCTGCCCGCCTGGAGATTGTCATGGTGGCCTCATTTCGTCAGAAGCCATATGTAACTTGAAGCCGTTGAGCGGACCATAACAACACGCCGTTAGGCTTAATCGGCTAGCATCGGCAAGCAGATTGCCTTGAAGCTACCTGGCGGTAGCGCGCGGAGCGTATAGTACAGCGATGATCGATTCGATATTTGTGTGCGACACCCACTGGCGGCAATGCCCGGTCGGTCCGGAGTACCGGCCATGAAAGTCATCGCCGCCTTTCTCGTCAACACGCTGTGCAATTTTGCGATCGGGCTGCTTGTCGCCAGGTTTCTTGGCCCGGCGGAATTCGGGCGTTTCGCGCTGGCACTGGCGGTTGCCGCTGTGTTGCAGACTGCGCAATTTGAGTGGATTCGCCTTGCAGCGATCCGATTCTATTCGCAGCGCAGCCGGGACGAGCAACCCGATTTGCGCTCGACGCTCGATTTCTGCTTCGGTCTCGTGGCCGCCGCCGTTACCATCATTGCAAGCCTCGCCATGATATCGGGCCACGACCTCTGGATGCCCAACACGCTGATCGGCCTTGCCGTCGCAGCATCCATCGTCAATGGCGTCTTTGACTATAACACCGCGATGGTCCGCGCGCGCTTTGACGACACGCTCTACAGCCGGCTCGTGCTGACAAAAAATCTTGTCGCGCTCGTCTGCACGGCTGGCGGCGCCTTGCTGTTTCATTCGGCGACCATGGCCCTGCTCGGCGTCTGCATGAGTATGACGGGATCGCTGCTGATTTTCCGCAAGGGTATGATGGACGCAGGCGCACGCTCCAGCCTGGCAAAGCCAGAATTGGCGAGGCTGTTTTTCCGGTATTCGGCCCCGATCGTTGTCGCCAACCTGTTGTATCTTGTCATCCCGCTTGTGAACCGGGCCCTGGCGGCGCATGTGTACGGATATGCGGAAGCCGGCCAGTTTTCGCTGGCGTTCGACATTGGCGCGCGGGTCGTCGCGTCAATCGGTTCGGCGCTCGATGTGCTGCTGTTCCAGCTCGCGGTGCGCGCTGCCGAACAGCACGGCGCCGAGCGGGGGCGCGAGCAGGTCGCAACCAATATGGGCATTGTCCTGGCCATCATGGCCCCAACCTGCGCCGGCATCTGGCTGACCTTGCCAAGCATCGAACATATTGTTGTCCCCCTCGATTTTCGCGGCCCGTTCGAACATTATTTCAGTCTGCTGCTGCCGGGCCATTTCGCCTTCGGTCTGTTGTGTTTTGCCGTCAACCCTGTGTTCCAGATCGCCAAACGCACAAGACCAATGATTTTCGGCGCCATTGCCGCCGCTATCGCCGATATGCTGTGCATCCTGTTTCTGCCCGCGCAGCCCGCCAGTCTCGCCATTGCCCAATCCTGCGCGATGATCACGGGGATAGTGGTCCTCATTGGCTGGGCGGCAACGTCAGGCGCGCGTTTCCCGCGCGCGCGGGATGTGGCGGCAACCATCGCCGGCTCCCTGGCTATGATCGCAGTCTTGCTGCCATTGCGCGCCATGCCGCCCGGTATCCTTGTCCTGCTGACGCAGGTGTGCGCGGGGGTTTTTATCTATGTCGCCTTCATTGCCGTCTTCGATATCGCAGGCCTGCGCGGCGTCGGCTTTGGCGTCGCAAAGACATTGCGCATGAAACTGGCGTGAGTCGAGCGGTCGCGTTGGACGACTTTGCGGCCATGCGCCTGCCACACATATTCGGGCTGCACTGGCAGGACCTGCCGGAACGGGTTTTGACCGGCGCGACCAAGCGCTTGCAACAGACGTTATTGCAGTCAAACCGACTGTTGCCAAAATATCGCACGCTGTGAAATAGGAAGCTCGTCGGCCCGTAATGCGTCCCGTTTCCGACGCCCCTCGGCTATCACGCGTTGACGATTTGGGAGTTGCCGCTATGATCGATCGGGGGAAAAAAAGATGCACTTGAGACTTTTGGCGCGACTGGGTCTGGCTGCATTCCTGGTCTGCAGTCTAGCGGCCACTTGCGCACGGGCGGAAGACGACGACGATAAGGGCAAGAAGGAAGAGCCCAAATTTCCGCAGGTTGGCAATGACGACATCTTTGGCTTCACTACCGCGTCCGAACTTGGCGACACAGGCGACATCAATTTTGCCAATGAGAACGATGGCCGCGTTGGCAAGCGCAATGGGTCCTACGGCGCGCTGAACAGCAAATACGAGTTTAGCTACAACGTGAGTTCCGATTTCTGGGTCGCAGCGTCGGGCTATCTAGCCTGGAACCATGTCAGCAATGTCGATGGATTGCCCAACAAGAACACGTTCGACTTTGATGGCATGTCGTTCGAGATCGCCCACACCGTGATCACTCGGTCTGAAACCAATCCCTGGGGAATCACGGCGTCCGTCGAACCGCGTTGGGGACGCATTGACGCAGTGAGCGGCCTGCCATCCAACTCCTATGGCTTCGAGGGCAAGCTCTTTATCGATCGCGTTGTCGTTCCCGATACGGTGTTCTGGGCTGCCAACGTCATTTGGGGACCGCAATGGGCTCAGGACCCGATGGTCCCCGGCAATAACCTGATCAGTTCGACGGATACGGTCTCAACAGCGCTGTCCTGGAAAGTCTCGAAAGGTCTGTTTCTGGCGGTCGAAGCGCGTTACTTTGCTCAATTCGGACGTATCGTCCCGGACCATCTTCAGGGACAGTCGCTTTACATTGGGCCAGCTTTAGCCTGGAAGATCAGTGACAAGGTCACATTCAACGTCACATACCAACCACAGGTCTGGGGGCGATCGAGCGCGACCCCTGGCCTCGCGCTCGACCTCGACAATTTTGAGCGGGCCAATTTTCGCGTCAAACTCGAGTGGCAATTGAATTAGGCGCATGTCAAGAATCGTGGCGCGCCCACACAGGCGCCCTGCGCCATTTTGACGAAGATTCCCGATTTTCTGGTATGATCTGCGTTATCCCGGGCGGCTCTGTTGCGTTTTGAATCTGGTTGGTCGCTCACGCACAACTATTTTCGAGACTTGCCACCCGTTCGCTCCAGCGGATAAACCAGCGAGACCACTCAAGGGATGGAAATGACCGGCATCAACCTCGCCCGCCTGTTGACCGCAGCGGCCGCGTTCATGGCGACGGGCGCCGTAGCGCAAACCGGCTCCGATTTTTATCGTGGCAAGACGATGACGCTGCTGATTGGCTCCGGCGAAGGCGGCGGCTTTGACGCCAGCGCAAGGCTGGCGGCGCAATTCCTGCCGCGTTTCATCCCCGGCAATCCGACAATATCTGTGCAGAACATGCCTGGCGCCTCCGGCCTCCGCGTCGCTGAAGTCATCGCCAATGTCGCGCCGCGCGATGGTCTGACCATCGGCATGACCCAGCCGCAAATGGCCCTCAACAAGGCGCTCGACGCTTCGCTTCGGTTTGACCCCGCCAGATATGTCTGGATCGGGCGCGTGGGCTCGTTCACCACCTATGCAGTGGTCGCGGCGAGCGCTGCGGTCCAGTCCGTCGAGCAGGCCCGACACGCCCCGCTGATCCTGTCGGCCTCCGGCCCTACAGGCCCTGGCGCGATGCTGCCGCAGGCCCTTAACCAGATGATCGGGACGCAGTTCACAACGATCAAGGGTTATAAATCCGCGCAGGATTCAGGCCTCGCCATGGACCGGGGCGAAGTGCAGGGGATCGGATCGGCGTCAATGGAATTTGTCGAGAGCAAGGGCTGGCTGGAAAAGGGATTTGCGCGCATCCTGTTCACCATCGGCTTTGACCGCGACCCCCGCGTCGCATACGCGCCAAGCACAGTTGAACTGATGCAGAATGACCGTGACCGCGCTGCGATGCGTCTGATCGTCAGCGCATCGGTGATCGGGCGCGCCCTGATTGCGCCGCCAGATACCCCGCCCGAACGCGCAGCCATACTGCGCGCGGCCTTCGACGCCATGGTCCGGGATCCCGATGTCCTGGCCGAAGCAAAAAAACGCGGCGTTGAGGTCGAACCGGTTTCGGGCATGGACATGCAGCGCACCGTCAGCGATATCCTGTCAGTCCAGCCCGAAGTCATTGAGCGCGCCCGCGCCGTCACGCAAATAGCGCCCTGACATTCGCCACCGGAGGAAACGCCATGAGCAAGCTCGAACTTACCCTCGCAGTCAGCCATTACGACCATGTACTTGATATTGTGCTTGGTCGGGTGCCAGTCGAGGGAATCAGTCTGGAATGTATGGAACTGCCGCTGCATGATATTTTCCAGCGCACGGTCGGCTATGCCGATTTCGACGTCGCAGAAATGTCCTTCGCCAAATATGTCTCGATGCGATCGCAAGGCGATGACAGGCTGATCGCGCTGCCGGTTTTCCTGTCCCGCGTTGCGCGCCATTCGGCCATTTATGTGCGCAAGGACCGGATTCGGACCGCTGCCGATTTTGCTGGCAAACGCGTCGGCGTGCCCGAGTGGGCGCAGACGGCCGCCGTCTATGGACGCGGCGTGCTCGCGCATGAACTTGGGGTCGATCTGACAAAAATCAACTGGGTGCAGGCCGGGCTTGGCGAGGCTGGGCGGGCCGAAAAAGTGCCGCTCAAACTGCCGGCGGGTCTGCAATTGACGGCCATTTCAGACAAGTCGCTGACCGACATGCTGGACAAGGGCGAACTGGATGCGGTTGTGGCCGCAACGCCGCCGCGGTGTTTCCATACAAATCCGGATGTCGTCCGCTTTTATGACAATTGGCTTGAAGTCGAGATTGCATACGCCAAAGAGAAGAAGATTCTGCCCATCATGCACGTGCTGGTGGTGAAGAAGAGCGTGCTCGACAAGGCCCCGTGGGCGGCAGGCAACCTTTTTCACGCATTCGATGTCGCCCGCAAAAACAGCATGAAGCGCTGCGGCAATCTGGGCGCAACGCCTGTGCCCGTTCCGTGGTTCTCAGAAGCCGTACGCCGCGCCAAAGAGGCCATGGGCAGCGATTTCTGGCCCTATGGCCTTGAAGCCAACCGGCCAACGCTGGAAGCCTTCCTGCAATTTGCCTTCGAGCAGGGCGTCTGCCACAGGCATCTGAAGCCGGAAGAAATATTCCCGCCGCAGACCCACCACGCCGTCAGGGTCTGAAGTCGTCAGGCCTCTCCGCGCCCATCGACCTGCAATGCGTTGGCGGCGTCAGCCGCCTGACGCCAGTAGGCGCGTAAACGCGGCCAATCCCAGCCACAATCGAACAGCACATGACGATCATATCGTATCCGCGATTTGCGAACCGCCTGAATATCGCGCGCCATCTGGCGTATGATTGCGGTTTTTTCGACAATCGTGGAGCGGTCGACATCGTCAATCACCAGTCGAAATGAAATCTGGATGCTCCGGCTGCGGGTTTTTTCGAGTTCAATGTTATTCTTTATAACTGTCAGTGAAGGCACACGATTGAATGAAAATGATTTTTCTGAAGACATACAGCGCTCCATATCTGGACATAAAGACTATTCGTCAGTCGTTTACAATGCGTAACATTTGCGAAAAAAATCGAGTAGTCATTTTTTGGGAAGGGGGCATTGGATCGGCCGACGGGCATCAGCTCGGCTGCGATAGCGCCGCCTTCCAGAGCCATGCTTCTGGTGGGGAGGCTCACCTCTGCGACAGGATAGTGCGCAACTTTTCGCGCGCCCCGGCGTCCAGCTCATTGAGCTCTGCAGCAAGCGCCTGCAATTCTGCGCCCGGCACCGGATCGACGATCATCCCGCGCTGCGCCGCCGCTTGCAGGACGCCTGGATCCCTGAGCATGGCAAGAAAGCTCGAACGCAACGCATCGACCGTTTTTTCGGGCGTTGCGGGCGAGGCCGCCAGCGCGAATGCGCCAAAGCGGGTCTGGCTTGCCACAGCGCGCATGGCCGCGCGTTCCGCCACACTCGATGCAAAAGCGCTTGCAGCAGGCATCCCTGTGGGCTTAACGCCCGTTTCGACCGTGAAGCGAACAAATGGGTTGAGTTCGCCATCGCGCAACAGACTCGACCGGGAATAAAGCAACGTGTTCATCGTCCAGCCGCACCAGGCCTGAACCTCTCCGGTCTCAAGCGCGCGCGTCGCTTCGAACGCGCCGCCGTATCCCGAAATGATTTTAAGCCGGGCGCCGCCGAGTTCATTGAGCGCGCGCGCATAGACGAACGATCGGGATCCTGGCGCGAGCGCTGCAGTAAATACTTCATGCGTCCTGATATCCGCCGGTCCCGCGACATGAGCGTCGTTGCGGGCAACACAAACGCCGTCATCGCGCGAAAGCGCGCCGATCCAGTGAAAATCGCTTGCCAGCCAACGCGCGTTCTGCGGATCGATCAGCGGCTCGAACACCGAACGCGGGCCGAGCAGCGCCAGAACGGCGCCTTCGCCAGAGGCGCTCGCCAGACGGTTCGCAGCGAGCAGACTGCCGGCGCCAGGCAGGAGCCTGGCTGTCACGCGAGGCGATCCCGGCAAAAATCGCCCGAGGTTTTCCGCATAAAATCGTCCGGCGTCATCATAGGTGGTTTCGCTTGTCAGGCGACGGGTCGCCTCGCTTGCAGCATCCGGGCCTGCGGCCATGTCCGCCCCCTGCCCCGGCGCAAAGCCGACCAGCAATTCAATGTCTGCCGCCCGGGCGGCTTGTGGCGCTGTCAGCGCCAGCCAGCAGGCGAGATACAGAAACTTCACGATTTTAACGCGCTGAAGGTGCGCCCGTAAATGGCGTCAGCCCGCTGTTCGAAAGCTTCGGCGAATTTACGAAACGCCGTATCGAACATCGAACCCATCAGCAGTCCCAGCATTCGACTTTTGAATTCATAGTCGATGAAAAACTCAATCTGACAGGATGGATTGTCCTGGCCGCCGATATCGCGAAACGTCCATGTATTTTCCAGGCGACGAAACGGGCCATCGATATATTCGACGACGATTTTCAGCGCAGACGGGTCGAGCGTCACCCGGCTGCCGAAGGTCTCACGGATGTTTTTATAGCCGACATCCATGTCAGCGATGATGATGTCCCGCCCCTGCGCGCCCGCAGTGCGCCGCCGCACGCGCAACCCCTGGCACAATGGCAGAAATTGCGGATAGGCCTCGACATCGGCAACAAGCGCAAACATGTTTTGCGCGGAATGGAGGACCTTTCGGGTCACTCGAAAAGACGGCATGACGACCCCGGACGAATATCACTCCCTTACCACGGGTGCGCCCGGCGCCAACATAGGCATTCAGTTGTCGCTTTCATTCTGGGGCGTATCGTCCCATTGCTGCTCGGCGAAGCAGAAACCCTTTCGCAACTGCAAGACGCTCAGTCGGCCATTCCGGTCCTTGAAATCAGAGACGGTGTCGCATCCCTCTTCTTTGAAGCGGACGCCAAAATCGCCATCGCGACGCCAGACCACCTCAGCCAGGTAAACACGTTTGCGCGAATCGATGGATAGCTCAAAACGCGGCGGCAGGCCGCGCATCGTGGTCGGCGAAAGGCGCGCGCCAAGTCTCGACAGCGAACGCACATTGCAATCGATCTCCGGCCGCAGATCGTTCCCTGGAATTCGTCCGCCGAAAAACACCCGCAAACGGGGGCTCGCGCGGCGATCGCCCAACTGCGCCTGTGACATAGCTACTCCGTCAGGACGGGACATCGCCAGACTGGCTATGACCGCCTTCCCCTGCACCTTGCGAAGGATAGGCGACACAAGCTCGCGCGCAAGCATAACTTTTTGTTAACCTGAATCGCCTTCAGCTCCGCGCCGCCTTCAGGCGTGCAAAATCTTCCCCGGCGTGATGCGAGGAACGCGTCAGGGGCGACGCTGACACCAGAGCAAAACCCTTGGTCAGCGCGATCGTTTCATAGGCTTTGAATTCATCCGGCGTGACAAAGGATACGACCGGATGGTGTTTGCGGCTCGGCTGCAAATATTGTCCAATGGTCAGAAAATCAACGTCCGCCGAGCGCAGGTCGTCCATCAGTTGCAGGACTTCATCCCGGCTTTCGCCGAGCCCGACCATGATGCCGGATTTTGTAAAAATCGACGCATCTATTTCTTTTACGCGTTGCAACAACCGGATGGAGTGAAAATAGCGCGCGCCGGGCCGCACCCGCAAATATTTCGACGCCACGGTTTCCAGATTGTGGTTGAACACATCCGGTCGCGCGGCGACCACCGTTTCAAGCGCGCCAGCTTTGCGCAAAAAATCCGGCGTCAGGATTTCGACTGTCGTTTCTCGCGCGGCGCGGCGAATGGCTTGAATGGTTTCCACAAAATGGCTTGCGCCGCCATCCGCGAGGTCATCGCGATCAACCGAAGTGATCACCACGTGATCGAGGCCAAGTTCGGCGACCGCCATTCCAATCTTTTGCGGCTCATCGCGATCCAGCGGCGCCGGCATACCTGTTTTGACGTTGCAGAAGGCGCAGGCGCGCGTGCAGGTGTCGCCCATGATCATGAAGGTGGCGTGCTTTTTTTCCCAGCATTCCCCGACATTGGGGCAACCGGCCTCTTCACAGACCGTTACAAGTCCGTGTTTTTTCACAATTTTGCTGGTGGCGCCCCAAAGAGCGGAACCGGGCGCCTTGACGCGGATCCAGTCGGGTTTGCGCAACAAAGGCTGATCCGGGCGATGCGCCTTTTCGGGATGGCGCGGTTTTCGATCCGCCGGTTTGCGGTCTCTGTCGATATCAAAGACTACAGCCATTTCATGGGCTCCCGGAGACGGTCTCCCGGCCCTCTTTATGGAAAGTCGCCTCGCGAGGCAAACCCGCAAGGCGCATGGCTTTCATGCAAAATTGTGTCAGATGTTTTTGGGATGCAACAACTGCCAGACGTAGAGAATGACACAAGACCCCACCAGCGCCGCGACGAAGTGCATTCCCGATCCGCGAACCGAAACGCCGGCAATATCCGTCAACTGCGATCCGAGCCATGAACCGCAAATTCCAATCAGGATATTCGTGAAAATCCAGTGCCGGGCGCCAACGATCATACCAGCAATCCAGCCGGCGAGCCCGCCGATAATGATCAGGCCAAAAAAGCCTACGGTGGCCCCGGTTAGTGAGACAGATTTCTAGGAATCTAAGAGAAAGTCTCTGCCCTTGGTTGACCTACCTCTACCCGCAGAGCGTGTGAGGCGATGACGGATTGTATCAG
>CAIZEI010000050.1 GCA_903931945.1 uncultured Hyphomicrobiales bacterium
GCATGTGAATGTCGGCACCGCCAATACAATTTGCGGCCTGATGAACGCCGCGCGCGATAATGTGCCCATGTTGCTGGCGGCGGGCCGCACGCCGCTGACCGAGAGCGGTCACGCAGGTTCGCGCGATGTGCCGATCCATTGGGCGCAGGAGCAGTTCGACCAGGGCTCCATCGTCCGCGAGAACGTCAAATGGGACTATGAGTTGCGGCATGGCCAGCCGATCAACACCATTGTTGCGCGCGCGCTCGACATTGCGATGAGCGAACCCAAAGGCCCGGTCTATCTACAATTGCCGCGCGAAGCGTTGGGCGACGAGTCGAACGCGCCCGGCCCACAGCGAAAATCGCGGCCAACGGGCGCCGCCGCCGCCGCCCCCAATCTGGCCGCGCTCGAACAGGCGGCCGATATGCTCGCCAGGGCGCAGACGCCGCTGATCATTGCTGGCCGCCCGGGAACCTCGCCCGGCGCATTTGAAGCCCTCAGCGCGCTTGCGTTGAAATGCGCGTTCCCGGTTGTCAGCGGGCCGCATCCCAATTTGCCATCAAACCATCCCATGAATCTCGGCACGTTGACGAAACCTCTGCTGGAATCGGCCGATGTCATTGTGGTGCTGGAATGCGTGGTTCCATGGATTCCGCGCAATATGAGTCCGGCAGCTGACGCCAAAGTCATCCATATCGCGCATGATCCGCTGTTCACGACCTTTCCGATGCGGGGGTTCCAGTGCGACCTTGCGATTGCAGGGGACAGCGGATCGGCGCTTGCCATGTTGCATGAAATGCTGAAGACGAAAATGCAGGGCCGCGAAGCCAGAAGCGACGCCAGGCGCGCGAAGATTGACGAAATCCGGCGCAAGATTGTCGATGGCCGCAAGGCGATGATCGAGAAGCTTAAAGAGACTGCGCCCATCAGCCCCATACTCGTGGCGCATGCGCTGAACATGGTGCGCGATGAAAGCGCCATCATTGTGGAGGAACTTGGCGCGCCTTTTCCCTTCCTCAGCATCACGCGGCCCGACAGTTTCATCAGCGGCACATCCGGCGCGCTTGGCATGGCGCTGGGACAGGCGCTGGGCGCGAAACTTGCGGCCGGCAAGCGGCAGGTCATCACCACCTGCGGCGATGGCTCCTATATGTTCGGCGTCCCACTGGCGGCGAATTATACGGCGCGCGCGGAAAATCTGCCCACGCTGACAATGGTCTTCAACAATTCGCAATGGTATGCGGTGCGCCGCGCGACCATGTCGATGTATCCCAACGGCGATGCGGCGAAAATGAACTCATTGCCGATCGTGGATCTCTCACCCTCGCCTGACTTCGAGAAGATTGCCGAAAGTTGCGGCGGCTATGGCGAACGGGTTGAAGACCCCGCCAAGCTCACTGCGGCGATCGAACGTGGGTTGAAGAAAGTCGAGGATGGACAGCAGGTCACGCTGAATGTCATCACTGGCCTGCGGCAATATTAAAAATCAGACAAGGCAAAGGAAATAGCATATGCCGCCATTTCGCGCAGAACACATCGGGTCGCTGCTGCGACCGGAGGGCTTGCTTGCCTTGCGACGCGGCTTTGCCGCAGGGACTGTCAGCGCCGCCGAGCTTCGCGCGGGCGAAGACGCCGCAATTTGCGACGCCATCGCCATGCAGGAGCGCGTGGGCTTGCAGGTCATTACCGATGGCGAGTTCCGCCGGCATTCCTATCACAGTTATTTCTTCGCCCAGCTTGGCGACATCAAGCCAGACTATGTTCCGGGCGACGATGGACGCAGTTCGTCGACAACGCCGCGACGCGTGGCGCAGCCCATCGCGCGGATCAATTCGCGCGTCGGCTGGACAAAGAGCATTCATGGCGACGATTTTTCGTTTGTGAAAGCGCATACCGGTCGCACGCCGAAGATCACCATTCCGGGCCCCTGCGCATTGCATTTTCGCGGCGGGGACGCGGCGGTTCTCGCCAGCGCCTATAAGGACACCGATACGTTCTGGGCCGATATCGTATCGGCGTTTCGCAAGGAGCTGGCTTCGCTTGCCGCCCTCGGCTGCGCTTATGTGCAAATGGACGAGACGGCTTTCGCCAAATTCGGCGATCCCCAGGTGCAGGAAAGTCTGGCGGCGCGCGGCGATCACTGGTCAACGTTGATCGACCGCTATATCGATATCACCAACGACGTGCTGAAAGGCGTGACGACGCCATTGGTCGGGATGCATCTGTGTCGCGGCAACCGGGCGGGACAGTTTCATTCCGAGGGCGGCTACGACGTTGTGGCTGAACGGCTGTTCAATCGCCTCGGCATTGATGTTTTCTTTCTCGAATATGATTCAGACCGCGCGGGGGATTTTTCGCCGCTGCGACATGTGCCGAAGGGCAAGCGTGTCATCCTTGGGCTGGTCTCAACCAAAACAGGGCAGATGGAGACACGCGACGAAATCCGGCGGCGCGTGGACTCCGCGACACAATATGTCGATCTCGATCGTCTCGGCATCTCCCCGCAATGCGGCTTCGCCAGCATCGATCGCGGCAATCCGCTGTCGCGTCAGGCGCAGGAAGACAAGTTGGCGCTTGTTGTCGAGATGGCGAGGGAAATCTGGGGCGCGGAGCCGGCATGAGCCAGCCTTTTCGCCGTGTCGTCACGGGGCGCGATGATCAGGGAAAATCGATCTTTCTGATCGACGACCGCGCGCCGCATGTGTTCACGCGCGGGGCGGCGGGCGTTGTCGTGCGCGACCTGTGGGAAACGGACGCGTGCCCGGCCGACAATGGCGGCCATGACGATGCTGTGAAAGGCCCTTTCCATCTTGCGCCGCCGAGCGGCGGAAGCATTTTCCGAGTGATTGAATATCCACCGGACGCACAACGCCTGCCCGCCATTGCCGCGCAAAGCAGCGCGGATATGACCGCCTCCGGCATGGCGGCGGCGCGACAGGGCGGCGGCGGGCGCCATCCTGGCTTCCACAAGACAGATACAATTGATTACGTGATTGTTCTCAGCGGCGAAATCTGGGCCTTGATGGATGAGGGCGAAACGCTGTTGCGTGCGGGCGACACGCTTGTCCAGCGTGGGACGAACCACGCATGGAGCAATCGTTCGAACGCCTCCGCCTTTCTTGCCTTTGTGCTGATTGACGCCTTGCCGGTGTGAAGGACGAACGCTTCCCTTGCGCGCGCGGAACCGTTAGCTTGCGGGCGAATGAATCACGGGAGATTCTCCGGTATGACCTCTGTCCTGTTCTCGCCCTTGCAGATCGGCCCCATTTCGGTTCCCAATCGCATCGCCATTGCGCCGATGTGCCAGTATTCGGCAAATGACGGCTGCGCGACTGACTGGCATCTGCAACTCCTCATGAACTATGGCATGTCCGGCGCGGCGACTGTGATTCTGGAAGCGACCGGCGTCACGCGCGAGGGGCGCATTTCGCTCGGCTGTCTCGGGCTCTATTCGGATGCTTGCGAATATGCGCTGGGCCGGGTTCTGCGAGCGGCGCGCGCGGTGGCTTTGCCGGGGACGAAATTTGGAATTCAACTGGCGCATGCGGGTCGCAAGGCGTCAACGCATGTGAACTGGATGGGCAGCGGGCCGCTTGGTCCGCATGAAAGCGCCTGGCGCACCGTGGCGCCTTCCGCCATACCTTATGGCGAAAACTGGCATGTTCCGGCGGAAATGAGCGACGCCGAGATCCAGGCGACGATTGACGCTTTTGCAAATGCGGCGCGGCGGGCGGCAAGGCTTGGATTCGACATTATCGAAATTCATGCCGCGCACGGCTATCTCATACATGAGTATCATAGTCCGGTCTCCAACAAGAGAACCGATCGATGGGGCGGCGATGCGGAGAAGCGGCTCCGGTTTCCGCTCGCGGTCGCGGAGGCTGTGCGCGCGGCCTCGCCCAACCATATCGCGCTTGGCGCGCGCATCACGGGCACCGATTATCTTGACGGAGGGCTGACTCCCGACGACGCCGTGCGCTTTGCGTCCGAACTGAAGCAACGCGACTATGATTTTGTCTGCGTCAGCTCGGGCAATATCGTGCTTGGCGGGCGGCCGGCGAGCGGCGTCGCATTCAACGTGCCGAACGCCGCGCGCGTGCGTCGTGAAGCGGGCATCGTCACACGCACCGCTGGTCTTATCGCTGAACCCCATCAGGCCGAAGACATCGTCGCGACACGCGGGGTCGATCAGATCGCCATTGCGCGTGCGCAGATTGACGACCCCCGCTGGGGCTGGCATGCAGCGGAAAAGCTTGGCGTCAAACTTGAGCTGCCGCCGCAGATGCGTCGGGTGACAACGGGGCAATGGCCAGGGCTGAAACTGGTGCGGCCCTAACCGTCGGTTCGTTGCGAGGGCTGGATCTTCATCAGCATTTGAGCCGTACCGCCCAGAACATTGGCCTTTTGGGCTGCCGGCAGGTTCAGTTCGTCGATCACGGACAGCGCTTTGCTCTTCAGCGTCAGCAGCATCGGGCAATCCGAACCGAAGACCAGGCGGTCAGCGCCAATGGTGTCGGCTGCGCAGCGGATCGCCGGCGCGTGATAGCTTGTCGTGTCCATATACATCATTTTCAGGTAATCGCTGGGCTTGCGCGTAATCAGCATCGGTTCGTAGTCCCCCAGAAAATAGGCGTCATCGCGCATCTCCCATGCGTAGTCCATGCGCCCGATGATTTCGCAAATGCCGCCGCCGAGGTGGCTGGCGACAATCTTCAACTTCGGGAACTTTTCGTAAATGCCGCGCACGATCAGTCGCGACAGCGCGAGGCAATTATCGAAAGGACGGCCAACGGAGGACGCCAGCCGGTAATCCTTCATGCGCTCTTCGCCAAAGCCGACGGACGGCGGGTGGATGAATACCGGGATATCAAGATCGCAGGCGAGCTGGAAAAAAGGCAGCGCGTCGTCGTCGTCGGGGTAGGCGCCCCGATGGCTCGATGAAATCAGGACACCCTTGAGATCGAGCTGCCTGATGGCGCGCTCGAGCTCCCGCAAATGGGCCTCGCCGCCACCGGGGATCGAAGTGGCGAGCGCGACCACACGGTCCTTGTGCAAATCCCGGAGCCCGGCGAGGTAGTCGTTGGAATCCTGCAGTTCCGCCACAGCCTCGGCGCGCGAGAAAGCGCGGAGATAATGTCCGGCGCTCGAAATTACCGAGAGGTCGAGCCCATGCGCCTCGTGCACGCGCAGCACGTTCTCGATGGTTGCGGGGCATTTGCCCTTCCAGATCGGCCGCGCCTGTTCGCGGGGCGGATGGACATGCGTATGAAAGTCGATGATCATGGCGGCGCTCTCCCTGACCGCAGAAAAGCAGCATGGGAGGAAATAGTCGAGAGGCGCCCGCGAACCCATTTCTGGCGGGCCAGCCCCCGGATGTCCGCCCAGATATCAAGCATAGCCGTACTGCTTTGTTATCATTATTATTTTCTGAACTCATCCCACTTTCGCCCGCTGGAGTCCGCGCTCGGGGTGACGCAAATTTCCAGAAAAGGTGTCGCAAAATCGTCGCGAGCCTGCTTCGCAACGACCCCGGATCTTTGCGGCGGCCAAAAATAATTCAATAAGTTCAATTACATAATATGACGACGCGTTTTTTTTCATTTTTTTTGAATCCGTTGTTGACACCCCCGATGCCGGGACCTATACACACATCACTGACGGCGACGCGGCCACGGGCTGCGGACGCCAAATACGTTTCTCCTAAACTCTTCGGAGTGTGGAACTTAGCTGATTAGCTGAGTCGGGAACTTGTTTGGCTGTAGGGTGAGAGCCCTCGCTTTCGAGAATGCGCTGTTTGACATTTAAATCGGAAGAAAGAGAAACGTGGACGGCGGAGGTCCTTGCGGACTGTTTTCCTCGGAAAACGGTCGTATGAGACACTCTGACGGTCACGTTTACTCAAGTACCATCAAGTCGCGTCGTGAGACGTTGACAGATGTGCTTGGGAACTCGTCAAGAGTAATAACTGTGACCAGTCAGGAAAAATCTCAATTCAACTTGAGAGTTTGATCCTGGCTCAGAACGAACGCTGGCGGCAGGCCTAACACATGCAAGTCGAACGCCGTAGCAATACGGAGTGGCAGACGGGTGCGTAACA
>CAIZEI010000051.1 GCA_903931945.1 uncultured Hyphomicrobiales bacterium
CCGGCACACTGACGAAAATTGTCAGCGGCCATCCCAACGCGAAAATCGACGACCTCATGCCGTGGGCGTACGCATCTCAGGCGGCGCTACAGGACGTGGCCTGATAACAACGCTTACTTCAAAAGGGCACCCCATGACGCTGGAAACGATCGCCCCATGAGCGATTGCTTCCTTCTCCGATTTTCCGGCGTAAAGACCAGAATTGCCGTGCCCCGATAACCTAATCAGGGTTTTAGCTAACAATAGACGGGGTCTGTTAAGTCCGAGATCAGCGAAAGAATCCGAAACCCAATCCATAGGGAGCCCTAGTTAAGCCACCAACATGGGGGAAACTGAAGATCGTATTGGGATATCGATAAAGGATATCCTGAGATACCGGTACTGGTGGATTAACGAGCGAAACGGACGATTGGGTAGCGACAATCGCGTTTGTTCTACCGAGAGTCGCGAGAAATGAAGGCGTGCATTTCTTTTCGCCCGAGGCGGTCGTGAACGTGCCTTCCGCGCAGCGCAGGGGAAGCACAACGGGAACAGTCGCGTTTGGGCGCGCCAGCGGTTTCCTGGTGGCGGCATTCGATTCCGTCGGAACGAAATTCGCGGCGGCCATGAGGAAGGCGGTTGCGAGAGTGGAAACTTTAAGCATGTGCGTTCCTCAGAAACGGATTGTTCCACCAGCTACGAGCGCGACACCTCTCCTTGCGATGGCGGGTATCCCGATCGCGAGGATTTGGGTTGCTTCGTCTGCCCAGATATAATCGGCGCGCGCGTTCAAGGACGTTTTGTCGGACAGCGCGTAACTGCCTTGGGCGCCGACGGAGTAGCGTGTTTTCGCAGGTATGAAATTGAAGTTCGCGAAATCCCACGAATTGTGATCGCGATAGAGGACGCTGAATGTCGGCCCGACTGTCAGAGCGCCTGTTGTGTAGGACGTCTCGAGGCCCATCCGATAAACATTGGCATTGGAATTCATTGCTTCCAGAACCAGAGCGTTGAGCACGAAATCATAAACCTTGTTCTTTTCAGTGTGATTTATGGATCCCGTGACTTTCGAGGACCACTCGTCATTCCACTTATAGGCGGCAAATCCCGAGAGACCGAAATTTTGTCCAGGCAACGATTGCGGCGTTCCATCCAGTGCCATCTGCCCCGGCACGGAAAACGAAGCTGCCAATTGGGCTGTCAGAGCTCCCATCGCATAGGTTAACGAACCGTTAAGGCTGAAGATATTGCCGGGCGTGAAATGGTTGGTGAATTGAGGAAATGTTGGCGCGAAAAAACCCTCCTGATTGAACTGACCGCGCCATGTGTAACCGGCGCTCAGCGTAGCCAGCATGTTTTCTGAAATTGGTATGTTTACGCCGAGTGATGCGCCCGTATTGAAGCCTTCGCCATAGGTCGGGACGTCGACGAAGTCCGGGTCCATTCGGGGTGGATACAAAACGCCGTAGATTGCCGCCTTTCCAGTTGGGAGATTAAAATTCAGGGACAGAAAAGGCTGAAACCCGTTTATTCCAAGATACGTGAAAGTGCCAGAAAGAAGTGTGTCTGTCGGCGTTGAAATCGAAGACTGTGCGCCAGGCGTTGTTTGTTGGGCGCTGACATAACCACCGCGGATCATGGCATCGATCCTGAAGTCCGGTGTGCCTCCTGTGACGAGAAGCGAGGTTGGCATGTAGAATTGGCTTCCGCCGCCGGGCGCACCAATAATTTTGGGATCGCCGCGCGAACCGCTCCACGAGAAATAGCGCAGTTCGCTATTGAGCATGACGGACCAGGCCGAGTCCGCTCCCGAAGTTTGCACCACAGAGGCTGCCGCCGGAACGTCGGCGGCGCCGGCGCCAAAACTTTGGAATACGCTCGCAGCAATCAAGCCCGCAAATAATTTTACTGTCTGTGTCATGTCACCCCCTCGGCGCGGTACTCATGAACCACGTCGATCCTGTTGGATTTGTCGACAGCCACGAAAAAGCAATCGTGGCTAGACTTATTTTTCTCCCGCGTTGACTGCCCCGGCGCCGGATTCTGCGGAAAACTTCCGCTGACCGGCTCTTTCCAGCGCAGAAAAATGCGCAGCTAGCAAAGCGCTTATGATGCTTTGAAGCACCGCTAATGATGTATAGCGTTACCAGCCCCTGTCGCAACGACACCAGCAGCGCTGTTTCCGAGAACTCCGGCGCCATTTCTATTCGCGGCAGCAGCAGCGGCAGCAGCGGCGGCGTTGTTCGCAACAGCAGGCGTTCCAGGCCTGAGAACCGCGACCGGGGGCGCAGCATTCTGGCAAACGGTCCTGAAATGGTTTGTGCACTTCTGGAGGGGCCCCCAACCGCTGCAGGTCGTATTGACAAATACCTGCTGGCAAGCCGCCTGGGCAGGCGTTACCATCGCGAACTGAAGGAGAGCTGCGGCGCTCGCGGCACCGATCGCGATTATTCGAATTGGGCGTGGTGTCATGTTACCCTCCATACCGTTAATGCCACGCCGCGTCTGGTGTAAACTTTCACGGGGAGCGCGGGATCAAAGTTAAGAAATTATTATAAAGGTGTCAGGTACCCATTTGGGTACCATCAAGAATTAGGGTCAGGACTCATTGATCAGAGCCAGAAGATGACGGTAGCGGCGATGCAGATGGCCGACATGAAGGTGTGGGCGCATCTGTCATAGCGGGTGTGAATGCGCCGCCAGTCCTTGAGTCTTCCAAACATGTTCTCGATTTTGTGACGTTGCCGGTAGAGTACGCGATCATGTTCGATGCGGATTTTGCGATTGGATTTTGACGGGATGCACGCCGCGATGCCGCGCTTGGCGAGGGCCTCCCGGAACCAGTCGGCGTCGTACCCCTTGTCGCCGAGGAGTTCCTTGGCCTTCGGCAGCGCTCGCAGCAATTAAGCCTGCAAATAATTTTGCTGTCTGTGTCATGTCACCCCCTCGACGCGGTACTCATGAACGGCGCCGATCCTGTTGGATTTGTCGATGGCCACGAAAAAACAAGTCGTGGCTACATTCTGATTAACTCCCGCGCATCGAAAAGTTAGGAGGCTCAGATCGCTTTGGCGCGTCCGAGTGAAGTTCACGGGCGCGCTGCCACGGCTGTGTTGCTGACGACGCCACGGGGTCTCGCGCGTGTCCAACACACAGGACTCCGCTCACTAGCGTAAGGTACTTCCGCCGTGGCCGATGAGGCCGGAGCCATCTTGGTGGATTAATCCGGAACTGCTGTTTCCGAGAATTCCAGCGCCATTTCTGGAAGCGGCAGCAGCGGCAGCGTTGTTCGCGACAGCTGGCATTCCAGGCCTGAGAACCGCGACCGGGGGCGCAACATTCTGGCAAACGGTCCTGAAATGGTTTGTGCACTTCTGGA
>CAIZEI010000052.1 GCA_903931945.1 uncultured Hyphomicrobiales bacterium
CACCGTCACCAACGCTCCACCGTTGCTCTCTTCTCCCGCGCCCGCCGTCAACGCCCCCCGCCCCGGCCCGGTCCTGATCGATCCGCCCGCCGGAGCGTGCAAACACAGCCATTGCCAAAGCTGGAGCCAGTCGCGCGACGCCGGCCCCGCAGCCCGCATCAAAAGTGGTTTCATCTTCGCCGTGATCCTCTTGATGTTCGCCGGCCTCTCCGCGCGGCTCGTTCAAATCCAGATCTTTCAACACGACTATTGGACCCACAAAGGCGCGCTGCAAAGTGTCGAAGCCCAGCACCCCGCCGCCATTCGCGGCACCGTCCTCGACAAAGACGGCCTCCCGCTCGTGCTGAACGAACGCCACGAAACCATCATCGCCGATTTGCGCATCCTGAATGACCGTGAAGCCAACGCGAAGCTCCTCGCGCCATTGTTGGGATCGACGCCCGAAGCCGTCTACGAGAAGATCAACCGCGACGACAGCCGCATCGTCTACCTCGCGCGCAACATGGAAATCGAACGCGCTGAAAAAATCCGCGCACTGAAACTCCGCGGCATTGGCTTCGAAGAAACCTACGTCCGAACCTATCCGCAAAACCGCTTGCTCAGCCATCTACTCGGATTCGCCGGGATGGACGGCGGGCAGGAAGGTCTCGAAAAAAGCCTCGACCCCTTGTTGCGCGGACAGAACGGCAGCCTCATGTTCTACCGCGACGCCGCACGACGTTTGATCGCCTTCGATGGCGACATCCTCGCCGACAGCGCCCACCCGCCGCGCGACGGCTGCGCCGTGACCTTGACCATCGATTCGAAACTGCAGCAGTTCGCCGAAGAACAGCTCGTCCAGGTCCACGAAGAATTCGATCCCAAATCCGCAACGCTGATCCTCATGGATCCGAACACCGGAGCCGTCCTCGCGCTCGCAGCCACGCCCGATTACGACTTGAACAAGCCCTCTGAATCACCCGTCGAAAACCGCCGCTGCCGCCCGCTCACCGACATTTACGAACCCGGCTCAACGTTCAAAACAATCTTCGCCGCGACTGCACTCGATCGAAATGTCTGGAAACGCACCGAAAGCATTTTCTGCGAAAACGGCGCATGGCGGCTGCCCCAGCGCACACTCCACGATTCACACGCGCTGGGATTGTTGACCTTCGACGAGGTCATCGCCAAGTCCAGCAACATCGGCGCAGCCAAAATCTGCCAGCGCTTCGGACATCAGGCCATGTACGACATCGTCCGCGATTTCGGCTTCGGTGAAGCCACCGGCATCGGCTTCCCCGGCGAATCCAAAGGCATGGTCCGCCCGCGCGCCAAATGGTCGCACGACAGTCTCTACTCCGTCGCAATGGGCCATGAAATCGGCGTGACACCCATGCAAATGGTCGCCGCCTACAGCGCTGTCATCAACGGCGGAACCCTCTATCGCCCCAAAATCGTCCAGCGCGTCGAAAACGAAAACGGCAAGGAAATCTATGCGCTGAAACCCCAGGCCGTTCGCAAAGTGATCAGCGAAAAAACCAGCAAGGAAATGCGCGACATCCTCCAAAAAGTCGTCCTCCCCGGCGGCACCGGAACGAAAGCCTTCATGCCTGAATGGGCCGTCGGCGGCAAAACCGGCACGACCAAAAAGATCGATCCCGCCACGCATTCCTATAGCAGCACCCTCTACATCGGCTCGTTCTGCGGCTTCGCACCCGTCGAAAATCCGCGCCTCGTCTGCCTCGTCACCGTCGACGAACCGCGCAAGGGCCGCGGCTACTACGGCGGCACCGTCGCCTGCCCCGCCGTCCGCGAAATGCTGCGAAAAGGCCTGACAGTCCTCAATGTCCAGCCGCGAAGTGCCGATGATCAAGAGAAGGCGATCAAAGCGCAAGGTCCGCGCGGCAAGAACGATTAGCCCTCAAATTGGGGATCTGTACCATGAAACTTGAAACGCTCGCCGTCTCCGCGTCCGCCCGCGTCGTTCAAAATCCGAACGTCCGGCGCGCCGTGGACATCACCGGCATCACCTGCGACTCACGCAGTGTCCGCTTGGGCGATCTCTTCGCC
>CAIZEI010000053.1 GCA_903931945.1 uncultured Hyphomicrobiales bacterium
ACTCGTCAGCCGCGCCATGCCGCTGCTCTATGTCAACAAACTGGCTGCGGCGGAACTTTTGCCGATCGATCCCGCCATCGGCGATCGGGTGCGCGATTCCATCGCCCGCGTCATGACGCGGCAGGACACGAATGGCGCTTTCGGGCTTTGGGCGCCGGGCGGCGGTGAGGACATCTGGCTGCACGCCTATGTCACAGATTTTCTGACGCGAGCGCGCGAAGCCGGGCATGACGTGCCGCAAAAGGGCTTCGATCAGGCGCTCGATTATCTTCGCAACACTGTGGTCAACGTCAACGACATTGATGACAAAAAAGCCGATGGAATCGCCTATGCGGTCTACGTGCTGGCGCGCAACGGACGACCCGTGATGAGCGATCTGCGTTACCTTGCCGACACAAAACTCGATGCGTTTTCCTCGCCTTTGGCGCGTGCGCAAATCGCCGCCGCGCTGGCTCTTCTGGGAGACCGGGGACGGGCGCGGACGGTGTTCGCCTCCGCCAATGTGCGGCTCGCCGCTGTGCCCGCGACGAAGTTTTCGCGGGCTGATTATGGCTCGCGGCTGCGCGACAGCGCCGGTCTGCTGGCGCTCGGCGGCGAAGCTGGCGTCGATCGCGCGGAACTCGTGAAGGCCAGCCTTGTGCTGGAAGAGGAGCGCAGCCGACCGCTTTATACAAGCACCCAGGAGGACGCGTGGATGGTGCTGGCCGCCGAAGCGCTGAGCGCGCAGACGCAGGGGATTTCGCTCGATGTCGATGGGGCGCCGCATCAAGGCGCGCTCTACCGGCATTGGCCGGGCCAGCAACTTGAGGGCGTAAATGTAACCATCGGCAATCGGGGCCAGACGCCGGCCCGCATCGTGATTTCGACCTCAGGCAATCCCGCCGCGCCCGAACCCGCCGCTGAACATGGCTACCGGATCGAGCGCGCGTTTTACAAACTCAACGGCGAAAAAATCGACGCCTCGAAAGCTTTGATGCAAACGGACCGCTTCGTGGTCGCCCTGAAAGTCACCGAACTTGAATCGGCCTATGCGCGCCTGATGCTGGTCGACCATCTGCCTGCCGGCGTCGAAATTGAAAATTCCGACCTGTTCGATGGCGGTTCGGTCGAGGACCTGGCCTTCCTCAAGCGCGAGGTTGAACCGGCCCATACCGAAGCGCGGGACGACCGCTTTGTCGCGGCTTTCGACCGCGCCGGCGAGAAGCAGGCGGAGTTTACGGTGGCCTATATCGCGCGCGCCGTGACGCCCGGTCATTATGTCCTGCCGCCCGCAACAATCGAGGATATGTACCGGCCCGAGCGTTTTGGCCGCACTGCGTCGTCGACCCTTGACGTCGCCGAGCGCAAACCATGACACGGCGGCGGCGCGCGATCCTTGTCGCGTCAGGCGTTGCCGGATTGCTGGCGGGAGCAGTCTTCGCCGCCAGCGCCTTTGTCCATGCGCTCGGTCCGCTGGATGTCTCGGCTGCATCGCGGAATTCAGTGGTGGCGCTGGATCGCGATGGCAGGCTGCTGCGCGCCTTCCGCGCAAACGACGGGCGGTGGCGATTGCCGGTAAAAATCGCGGATGTCGATCCCGGGTTTTTCGATCTGCTTTTTGCTTATGAGGACAAACGGTTCCTGACTCACCATGGCGTTGACCCGCTTGCGTTGCTGCGCGCCGCCGGGCAGTTTTTGCGCTATGGCCATGTCGTTTCGGGCGGGTCCACCATCACCATGCAGGTCGCCCGATTGCTGGAGCCGCGCGAAAACCGCACGATGCTCGCCAAAGCGCGGCAGATCGTGCGCGCGATCGAACTCGAACGGTCCTATTCAAAAGACGAGATTCTCGAATTCTATCTCGCGCTTGCGCCCTATGGCGGCAATATCGAGGGCGTGCGCGCGGCAAGCCTCGCCTGGTTTGGCAAGGAGCCCAGGCGCCTCTCCTGGGCGCAGGCGGCCCTGCTGGTCGCCCTGCCGCAGTCGCCCGAGAGCCGACGCCCGGACAGGACGCCTGTGGCGGCGCAGGCCGCGCGCAATCGCGCGCTCGACCGCGCCACGGCGCAGGGCGCGCTGGCCGCAGAAGAGGCTGATGCGGCCCGGCGCGAGGGCGTGCCCATCGATCGGCGGCCCTTTCCCGCTGTTGCGCCGCATCTGACCGAAAGCGCCCAGCGCGCCTCGCCCGGACAGGCTGTTCTACGCTTCACCCTCGATTTCCGGCTCCAGTCGCAACTTGAAAGCCTTGCGCGCGAAAGCGCGATGCGACTGGGGCCAAAGCTGTCCGTCGCGATCGTTGCGATCGACAACCGGACCGGCGAGACGCGCGCCCATGTCGGCGGCAGCGAATATCTCTCTGTGGAGCGGGCCGGCGGGGTCGATCTCGCCAACGCCGTGCGTTCGCCCGGCTCGGCGCTCAAACCGTTCATTTACGCGATGGCTTTCGAGGCCGGACTGGCCCATCCAGAAACCATTCTCGAAGATCGCCGGACGCATTTTGGGGCCTATGCGCCCCAGAATTTCGACCTGAGTTTTCAGGGTCAGGTCACCGCGCGCACGGCATTGCAGCAATCGCTGAATATTCCCGCAATCGCTCTGCTGAATGAAGTCGGCCCGCAAAAGTTTCTGGCGCGATTGCGCAACGCCGGCGCCCGCATTGCTACGCCAGACGACAGCGCACCGGGCCTTGCCATCGGCCTTGGCGGGCTAGGCGTGCGCCTGAGCGATCTCACGCGGCTGTACGCGGGGCTCGCGCGCGGCGGACGGACGCCGGCGCTCATCGAGCGTCGCGATCGCCCGCCGCCCGCGTCCGACCTGCGGATCAGCGAGCCCGTGGCGTCCTGGTACGTCTACGATATTCTGCGCGGCGCGCCGCCGCCCGCCAACGCCATTGGCGGCGCGATCGCTTTTAAAACAGGCACATCCTATGGATATCGCGACGCATTTGCGGTTGGCTTCGACCGCGATACGACCATCGGCGTCTGGGTCGGCCGGGCTGACAATGCTCCCGTGCCAGGCCTGTCCGGTCGGGTCGCTGCAGCGCCGATCCTGTTTGACGCGTTTGCGCGCCTCGGGGGCGCGCGCGAGGCGATCA
This sequence comes from uncultured Hyphomicrobiales bacterium, assembly GCA_903931945.1. Lineage (GTDB taxonomy): Bacteria > Pseudomonadota > Alphaproteobacteria > Rhizobiales > Beijerinckiaceae > Terripilifer. Next base: position 3,071 of record CAIZEI010000053.1, read on the forward strand.
CGCGCCCGCGCGACACATTGCTCGCCCATACGATGCAATTGCCGCCGCCGTTGCGCCATCTGCGCAAGGACGCGCCACAGACAGTGGCGGCGGCGTCCATTTCGGCCTTGAAAATTGCCTACCCGCCGGATGGCGCGAGAATCGATCTTGGCCTCGATCACGGGATTGAGGACGCCGGGCGGCTGGCGCTCAAGGCGCAGGGCGGCGCGCCGCCCTTTATCTGGATGGTAAACGGAGCGCCGATCGGCGAGCCTGATCTTCATCGCCAGGCGCAATGGCGAGCGGATGGAACGGGCTTTGCGCGCGTGTCGGTGATCGATGCGAGGGGCGACAGCGACAGCGTGATCGTGCGGCTTGAATAGGGCTGAGTGCGGCGCGTATGCAACAGCTGCAGAAAATCGGACAAAACGCGGTTTTTGATCTTGCCTTTGCGTTTTGGGAAGCTAGAGCATCGTGCCTGAAAAAGGAATCGAAAGGGATTCCCGAATCGGCTTGAAAGTGATTCACCGTCATTGGAGGTGGATCATGGGTCACAGCTATTCGATGGACCTTCGCGAACGGGTCGTTGCGCGTGTGAATGAAG
>CAIZEI010000054.1 GCA_903931945.1 uncultured Hyphomicrobiales bacterium
CGAGCTTGGAAAAAATATGGCTCATGATCAAACCTTTCGCGCGCGCTGGGCGGCCATCGAAAATTCTGGATGCCAGGCGGAAGCCGCGCCAATGCCATCGCGCTGGATATTCACGTCCAGAAGATAGGGCCTGCCATCGATGTTGGCTTTCTTCGCGCGCGCCAGCGCGTCCTTGATCTGGCCGGTCTCCATCACCTTTTCGCCTGCGACATCGAAGGCTTTTGCGAGCAGGGCGTAGTCGACATCCGGCGAACCATTGTAGCAGGTCATGTCGCGTCCCGCCTTGAACTGGTCGCCGCCGCTCATCCAGATGCGGTTGCGTTCGTTGTTGTAGCTTTTGTTGTTGAGAACGATGGATGTGATGGGCGCCTGATAGCGCGACAGGCTCCACAATGGTTGCGGGCCGCTGAACAGGAAGCTGCCATCGCCGACAACCGACAACACTTGCCGGTTGGGGAACCCGAGCTTGGCGCCGAGCCCTGCCGCCATGCCCCAGCCCAGAATATTCGGGCCGGTGCCGATATAGAGTTTGTCCTCGCCGCCAAACGTCATGAACGGGTCCATGCGTTTGCCGGAATCGACATCGCAGACATAGACCGCGTCCTTGTCGAGCCATTGCTGCAACTCGACGCCCAGCCGCTCCATGCGGATGGCTGTGCCCTCGGCGTGGTCATGCGCGATCTTCTGAATGATTTTGGCCTGTTCGCTGGTATAGGCGCGCACGCGCGCCGAGCGCTCGTCGGCAATCTCCTTCAGGCGGGTCGCCGTCGCCAGACTCTTGATCGCATCGATCAGATCGCGTGTCGCCAATTTGATGTCTGCGACCATGGGAAGTTCAACCGGCGCATTGCGCGCGAGCGATGCGGGATCGCGGCGTATGGAAATCTGCTTTGCGCCAGCGATCTGCAATTCTCCATGCTTCCAGCCGACATTCAAATGCACATCGACGCCTTGCGGGAAGCGCATTTGCCGCAACATGGCGCCGATATAGAGGGGATGGCTCGTCGGGAACGGTTTTGACCAGAAGCCAAGCGAGCCCGACCCGCCTGCCGTGGGCAGGCCCAGGAGTTCGGCAAGTTCGACAAGTTCTTTCTCGCCCTTGCACAGCGTGACCTCATCGCCAAACGACATGACAGGGTTTTTGGCTTCGATGAGCATCCGTGCGGCGCGTTCGATATCGTCTGCGGCGGGACGGATTCGCATCGGCACGTTGAAAAGCGACCCATCGAATATTTGCGCCGAGGCCTGCGTGCGCAGGAGGTTTTCCGGCAACGAGAGATAGACGGGACCCGACGGCGCGGTCGAGGCGTATTTGATCGCGCGGCGGGCGGTCTCCGGAATGGTCTCGGTCGTCTGCGCAACCCAGTTCCATTTCGTAATCGGCTGGGTCATCGATTCGATATGCTCGTATTCCTGGAATTGCTCGCGCCCGACCGATTCCTGCGACACCGAGGCGGCTGAGAGCAGCACAGGAATTTGATCTTTCCAGCTGTTGACGAGTTGCGTCAGCCCATTCGGCAGGCCGACGTTGGCGATGATCGCAACGCCCATTTTGCCGGTCGCGCGCGCATAGCCATCGGCCATGGCGACAACCGCGCCCTCCTGCACGCCCTTGATGAGCTGGATGGCCGGTTCATCGACAAGTGAATCATAGATGGGCGCATCGGCTGTCGAGGGGTTGAAGAAGATATATTCGACGCCTGCGGCCTTGAGCTGCTGGGTGAACAGCGCGCCGCCGGTTCCCGTCATATCGCGGATGGCGCCGGCCGGGGCGGACGACGTTTCCTTCGGCGTGGGCTGCGCCAGATTTTGCGCCATGGCTTTGGCCGCAGCGGCGGTCATTCCCGCAGCCGTCAGGCCCGTGGTCAATTTGCGTCGGGAAATTCCCTTGTCGAGGAATTGCTTGACGAGTTCCTTCATGGGCGTCCTCCGGAGTCTTCGTTTATTGCCGCCAGATTAGCACGACTTTTTTTGGCGCGCCAACCAGACCGCGCGTTGATGGCGTCGTCGAAACGCTTTTGAGAAGTACTGCGTCGCACGCAGCCGCGCTCTTGCAGCGCAGTCGGGAACACATGGCACACCGCCTTAAGGTCAGAATAGGAGACATCATCCACTGGGCCAGTAGCGTGAACGCTCACTCGCTGTATTGGGGACTCGCATTCTTTGTTTCAGCGTAGTTCGCGTATGCTGCGTCGTCTGAAAGCCAGCCATTAACAACGTGTGCAAGCAGCGTCGCAAAAGAAACGAGCATGGCGACGGCGAGCGCCTTTCCATTCTTTTCCGCTATTGATGCCGCGAGCGCGCGATCGAACGCCAGTGAAAATACATAAATTGGCATGATGCAAATCGCGATGCCTTCACTCAGCATATATCCGAGGGATGCGGCATGAATGAACGGACGGCGCCCCTTAAGGGCTCGCACCGGGAGTTCAATCAGGACGAAAGCAAATCCGACTATGAATGGAAGGGTTTCATACCATTGCGCAGTATCGCTAGTCAGACTTTTCTTGAGTATTTCCAACATACCAAAGCCTTGATTGGCGGAAGTCTAGCCGCTGATCGCCTTCAAAACAGCGATCGCCGCGCCCCCCCACCGCCGTGGACGTCCATCCGAAAAATTTGGGAAAGAATGTCTCAACGCCAAAAACTACCAAGACAAGGCTGGAAGCTGCGATCAGGTTCGTGACGACGTGATCGAAAGTTTTGGCAATTAAAATTGACGCCGGAAAGCTCATGGAGCCTATATATCACATGACATTATGAGTGCAAATCGGATGCGCTGCCGGGCGTGCCCGGTAGCGCCACTTTTGGTCCGGTCGGGCGCTGTTCGCTGGCCCGGCCATCACACGCCGGTTCAGGCCCGCAGATATTTGTTGAACCAGTCGATCGCGCGGCCCCAGGCTTCCTTGGCGGCGACTTCATCGTAGCGCGGCGTTGTGTCGTTGTGGAAGCCGTGGTTTGCGCCTTTGTAGATATGCCCTTCGTGCGTCACCTTCGCATCGGTAAGCGCTGTGTCGAAGGCCGGCCATCCGCTGGTGATGCGGGTATCGAGTTCGCCATACTGGCAATTGATCGGCGCCTTTATTTTCGCCGCATCCTCGGCTTTGGGCTGCGCGCCATAGAAAGGCACGGCCGCTGCGAGGTTGGCGCCCATGCGCACCGCGATGTTATTGACGGTGGTGCCTCCGAAGCAGAAGCCGATGGCCCCGAGCTTGCCCGTTCCATCCGGACGCGCTTTCACCCACAGCGCCGACGCGTAAAGGTCCTCTTGCATCTTGGCCGGATCGGCCTGCTGGAACATCGCCGTGGCCTTTTCCTCGTCGCCGGGATAGCCGCCGTAGGGGCTGAGCCCATCAGGCGCGAACGCCATGAAATTGGCGACCGCGAGGCGCCGGGCGACATCCTCGATATAAGGATTGAGGCCTCGATTTTCGTGAATGACAATAATAGGCGGAACCTTCGCGTCGCCCGCCGGTCGCGCGAAATAGCCCTTGATGCTGCCGCTGCCCTGGGGCGAAGGCACGGTAACGCGATCGGTCGCGATGCGCTTGTCGTCAGGCTGAACCTGAATGGCCCAGGCGTAGTTTGGCTTGAGCATTTCCCACAAGGCCGTCGCGCTCACACCGCCGACGGCGAATTTTTCAGCTCCGTTCAGGAATTCGCGTCGGCTCATGCGGCCATGCACGTAGCCATCGAACAAGTTCAAAAGTTCCTGCGGAAAATCGCTTGCCTTCTTGCGTTCCATTCTGGGCTCCCTTCGTTCAATGCCGAGTTGGTCCCGACATACGTCATGAGTTGTCGGTTCGAGTGAAAGTTTGCCGCGATTGGCGACATTGTGCAATCAATTTGTTGTGACGACCCTCAACAAAGGAGCCCGGCTCGGGCGTTTGAAGGGGGTTGTGTGATGATTGCGATTATGACGAGGCGCGCTTTCCGCAGCCAGATGGTTGAGCAAATTCGGACATTCCGGGCGACTTGATTTTGGTGTAATGTTATATTATTACATTCCGAAAGCAGCGCCTGCGCCGCCTCAGGAGACAACCATGCTGTCACGCCGCCTCCTCCTGCAATCGTTTGCCGCCACGCCATTTTTGTTATCGTCAGGCGTCTGGGCCGCCGATGCGCCAGTGAAAGCGATGGCGACATTTTCTATTCTTGGCGATCTCGTCAAACAGGTGGGCGGCGAGCGGGTTGAGGTCCAGACGCTCGTGGGTCCCAATGGCGATACGCATGTGTTCGAACCCTCGCCGGCGGACTCCCGACGGCTCGGCGAAGCCTCGCTGATCGTGGTCAACGGTCTTGGCCTTGAGGGCTGGCTGGCGCGGCTCATCAAAACGTCCGGCGCAAAATCCCCCGAGCTTGTCGCATCCAAAGGCGTCAAACCGCTGGCGGGAAGCGGCGAGGAGCGCGGCAAATCTGACCCGCACGCCTGGCAGGACATTGGCAACGCCAAAATCTATGTCGCCAATATCCGCGATGGACTGATATCGGTCGACCCGCCGGGCGCGGGCGCCTTTAGCGCAAATGCCGCAGCCTACCTGTTGAAGCTCGATGCGCTCGACGCAAAGGTGCGCGCGGCGATTGGCAAAATCCCCGAAGCAAACCGGCGCATTATCACCACGCATGACGCATTCGGCTATTTCGGCAAGGCTTACGGGATGGCGTTCATCGCGCCGCAGGGCGTTTCAACGGAATCCGAGGCTTCGGCGCGGGACGTCGGAAAGATCATTCGCCAGATCAAGGCGCAGAAAATTCCCGCAGTGTTTCTGGAGAATGTCAGCGACCCCCGCCTGATCCAGAATATCGCCAGGGAATCCGGCGCGAAGATCGGCAAGCCTCTCTATTCCGATGCATTGTCGCCGCCCGATGGTCCGGCCGCAACCTATATTGACATGATGCAAAATAACATTGCGGCGTTTGTCGAGGCGCTTGCGAACTGACAGCGCGTCAGGCGAGCGAAAATGCTGCGCGGACGATCCCGCGCAGCGCCTTGAACAGGGCGGGCAGCGACAACAGGATCAACAGGCCGACAACAGTGAGCACGCCCGTCGCGCAAGCGTCCGCCACCCGACCGTTTTCCCACAGCAGCCAGATTTTTGTCGATAACACCTGCGATTGCAGAGTGTAGAGCATCAACGACAATCCCAGTTCGCGCACGACATGGATCAGCACCCAGAGGAATGCCGCGAACATCGCGGGCGACACCAGCGGCAGCACAACACGCAGATAGGTGAAGGCGCGGCCGGCGCCCGAAATCCGCGCTGCCTCCTCAAGTTCGGTCGATATCTGCATCTGCGCTGCGATAATGGCGCCTGTCGAATAGGCGAGAAAGCGCGTCACCATCGCCAGCGCCATGATCCAGAGGGTCCCATAGACGGGGATGGGAAGCCAGAGATAGATGAAGATCAAGGCGAGGCCAACGACGACGCTGGGGATCGATTGCGGAAAAAACGCAAGTCGGTTCAACCCGCGACGCCAGGAATCCGGCGCGTTGCCGCGCACCACCTGCCAGGCAATGGCGGTCGCCAGAACTGTGACCGCTGCAGCCGAGCCGACCGAGAGCGTGAATGTGTTGGCGAGCACTTTGGGAATATCCGGATCGTTGAACATGCCCCGGTAGGCGTTCAAGTTCAGCGCGTTGAGCGCAGCCATGGAGGGATATTGATAAAACCGCAGCAATGAGCGCCAGATCAGGATAAACAGCGGCAGAGCCACCGCGACAAACACAAACAGCAGCGCAAGGACAAACAGCGGCCAGCGCCAGCCGCCCAGAGGAATGGGCCGCGGGCGAAATCCGCGCGCAGTGATCGAGACAAAACGCCGGGCGTCGCGCGTAGCTCGCGTGTAGAGACTGATCAGCGCATAGGCGATGATCACCAGCACAACGCCGAGCGCGCTGGCGGCGCCATAATCAGGCAAGCGCCCGCTTTCGGGATGGGTGCTCCAGTAGATTTGCGTGCTGACGACCTGCACATGCGAAGTCAACCCGAGCGTAATCGGAATGTCGAACGTTTCCATTGCGACCACTGCAAAGAACAGGCCCGCCGCAAGCAACGCCGGTTTGAGCATCGGCATGGTGATGCGCAAAACGGTCGCGAGTTTGCCCCTGCCGCACATAAAAGCCTGCTCTTCGAAACTGGAATCGAAATTCCGGAAAGCGATGGCGATCAGCAAATAGGCATGTGAGGCGAGCGCAATGCCCTGAATGACAATCATGCTGCCGAGCGAAAAGACATTCACCTGCAGAACGCCGAGCCCCAAGTTGGCGAGCGTCGCATTGACGAGACCGTTGTTGGGCCCAAACAACTGGATCCACGCCATGGCGTAGATCATGCTCGGAATCGCCATGGGCGTCAGCAGCGCGACGAACAGAAAGCGCCGTGCAAAAATATCGGTGCGTTCGATCAACCAGGCAAAAAAAATCGCGAGACCAACGCCTATGACAGTCGAACCGGTTGTGAAAGCCGCAGTTGTTCCCAGCAGCGCAAGATTGCGGGAATCCGTCAGGAGCGCAATGTAATTATCCAGCGAGAGATGCGCGCTTTCAAACGGCAGCTTGTCCGCTTCCGCCGATAGCGAAGAATACAAAAGCATGATGAATGGCGCGGCGGCGATCCACACGACAACGCCAACGACCACGAAAAAGAGCAGCAAAGGCAGTCGCGAATTATCACCCGATACATCATCGGCGTGATGAAAGCCTGGACTGACGATGGCCTGCTCGCTCATTTCAATCCGTCGATGGCTTGTGCGACTGCTTCAAGATTGCGTCTGCCCTCTTCGACTGCGGTGGTCTCGATGACGACCGGGATTCCGCGCTGCGCAAGTTCGCGCCCACGCGGATTGGCGTTCGCGCCGAGCATCATGCCGTAACCCTGTTCGTCATAGAATATCGTTTGCGCCTCGGGTGTGGTCCACCACCACGCCCATAATTTCGCGGCGGCCGGATGCGGCGCGCCATTGACCGGAAAAATCGTGACAAGTTGCGCTGGCACGGGACCGACGCGCGCCCACTCCACCGGCGCGCCCTGCTTTCGCAATCCGTCTATTTTGGCGCCAAGCGCGCCAATGGCGGCGGAGGCCTGCCCGCTGGCGAGCCCGTCCATGGTTGGCGACGCGCCTTTGGCGATGATAGGCTGATTGGCGAGCAGGCGTTTGATATACGAAACCGTTTTGTCCACGCCCCATTGCTGCGCCAGAATGGCGAGGCCGAATCCGCGCGCTTCAAGCAGAAATTTGCCCTTCCATCGGGGTTCCGCAAGATCCTCCCAGGATTTGATTTCGTTCGGTTTCACCTGATCGGTATTGTAGGCGATGGGCAAATCGTATTGCGCGATCATCAGGGCGCGGTCATCGTAAAGCGTCTGGCTTTTGTCAATGCCGAAGACCTGGCGCCATGGATAGGGGCGGGCAAGATCGCGATCGAACACCGTTTGCAGGTAACCTGAATTGGTGTCCATGATATCGACAGTCAGCCGCCCGGCGCGGCTTTCGGCAATCGCCCGTTCAATGGCGGGGCCGGGCTGAATTTTGAAGGCTTCGACCGTCAGGCCGGGAAAGGTCTTGCTGAACGCTTTCAACTGGGCCTGGTGAATATCGACATCCAGTGACGACCAGATGCTGAGCCTGCCTTCCTTTTTTGCCTGCTCGTAAAGGCTCGCTGGCGTGTCCTCCGCCCGCGCCGATGCAACAGGACACAGAGCAAGGACGACTGCGAAAGCGACTGGCGCCGAAACCTTCATATTCCCCCCCACTATGAATTATTCAGATTTTGGCGAAGAGTTGCACGATATTGCCTTCGCTGTCGCGGAAGGCGACGACTTTGCCATGATCGCCCATATCGCGCCGCTGGATGACGGTCGCGCCGGCGTCGAGCAGTTTTTTCTCGTAGGCCGTCATATCGTCAACTTCCATCGCGACCACTGCGCCGCCTTCCGCGCTTGCCGATTCTGCGGGCGAACTCAGGGCCACGCTGACATTGCCGCCGTCGAATTGCGCCCAGTTGTCGCCATCGCGGAACTTCAGTTTCATGCCAAAAACATTGGTATAAAACTCGACGGCGCGGTTCATGTCCTTAACGGTGTAATAAACGCTTTGCACCCGTTTCAGCACGGTTGAATCCTCCGGTTCAATTCAGGCGGCCTGACGCGGCCCGTTCATGGCGGCGCGGACGCGCGGCATCACGCCTTGCGCGAACATCCGCATCGATTTCAAAACCATGTCGAACGGCATGCCGCCAAATTTGAACACGCAGGCGACAGCGGCCAGATCGAGTTCATGCATGTGTGCAATCATGCGTTTGGCGACATGCTCGGGCGTGCCGATCATGATGAGACCCAGTTCGTTCAGTTCGTCAAAGCTCATGGCGGCGAGCATGGGCGCGCGGTCGCGCCATTTCTGATATTCTTCGGGCATCTTTCCATCCTGAGTCAGTTGCGCATAGCGACGCCACAATTGCCAGTAATTGATGAGCCAGGGCTGGGCTTCGGCGCGCGCCTGCTCCATCGTTTCGGCGACATAGACTTCGCGGGTGATGAC
>CAIZEI010000055.1 GCA_903931945.1 uncultured Hyphomicrobiales bacterium
AGAACCGCGCTACGCTACGCTCCGCGCGGCTCTATGCGCGCGGCAAGACAACTCACCGGGGCTTTAGGGCCCCTTTCTCTCAACCGGACTGGTACACTTTTACGCCGCCATCCGGCACATTTTTGCTCCGCCGTTGACAGTTCCTGCAAACGCTCCTGCAAACGCTATTGTGAACGGCTCTTGCGTTTCGACTCAGGACGTCGCCTATCAGGGCGTCCAGTTGGGCGCCGACATCGCGAGCCTGAATCTCGGCTCCAGCGGCGCCAATCTGCATATCGGCCTTCTTGGCGGCTATACGCAATCCCAAACCCATGAGGACGGTGGCCTGTTTGGCGCGGGCTCATCGAGTTCCTTTCAGGTGCCGTCCTTCGGCGCCTATGCGACATTCAAGGATGGCAATTTCTTCGCCGACCTGCAGGCGCGTGGTGATTATTATGAGGCCCTGAACAACGATCCTTCTCCTACGGGTTCCGCTGTCGTCAATCAAAGGGTGAACGCCACCAGCAGGACCATTCTCGCCAATCTTGGCTATCATTTCGATCTCGGCGCCAACTGGTTTGTTGAACCGTCCATCGGTGGCAGTTATTCTCGCATCCGGGTTGACCAGTTGCCTTACGATGGGTCGTTTATTGTTGTCGGGACAGGAGCGGGTTTTTCGGGCTTCGTTAGTGTTGCGCCTATCACGAGTACCCTTGGCCGCGCCAGCGTGCGTGTCGGCACCAGTGTCGTGATGGATAAATTTGTCCTCAATCCATTCGCGTCCCTGAGCATCTTCAACGAATTCTCTGGAAAAGTGAATGCGGGATTTGTCGGAAGTTACGGAAACACCGCGTTCAACGGCGCATTTACAGGAAACGTGACGGGTTCGTCCGCGACGGCAACGGCGACGATGGCGCGTGTTGGCTCGTTCGGTCAGCTCAGCGCGGGCGTCTCCGGGCAACTCATCGGCACAGGCTGGCTGGGTTTCCTGCGCGGCGATGTGCGCTTTGGGAACACGCTCCGGGCCTATGCGCTGACCGGCGGTCTGCGCTATCAGTTCAATCCCGAGGAGCCTGTCGCGCGCACCAATGTCAAGGGTCCTGCGTGGACGGCATCCAAACCTGTCAATTGGACAGGGCTTTATATCGGTGGTCTTTTCGGTCCGTCCATCACCGGCACACAGACAATGGGCTTCAATGGTGGCCCGGCGGGTACACGCTCAGGCTTCGCTGGAATCGGCGTCGGCGGAACAGCAGGCTTCAACTACCAGTTCAACCGGATCGTTCTGGGTGTTGAAGGCGACTACGCCTGGTCCAATGCGATTGGCGGCGTTGTGTGTCCGCTGACGGCGGGCTCTTCGCTTTACACCTGTCAAGGTGGTGTTTCATCGCTTGGCAGTCTGACCGCGCGGGCGGGTTATAGCGCCGGTCGCGCCCTGATGTTTGTCAAGGGCGGTCTGGCCTTTGGTCAGACGGTTGACCGCGAGTCTTTCAATTCCCCTCTACCATTGATTCCCGGCGTTGCTCCTCCCTTTACGACAAGCAGTTCGGCGTCGAAATTCAGCACGGGCTGGACTGTTGGCCTCGGCCTCGAATATGCGATGAGCGAGCACTGGTCCGCCAAGGGAGAATTTGGCGTCTATAACCTCGGCAAGGCTACCTACAGCAATTACGGCGGCGCGATTCTGGTCAAGGGCGCCACCTCCGGAAACATCGGCAAGATCGGTCTGAACTACCACTTTAACTAGGAACTGACTCGCTGCCCGTTGCCGGGTGGCGGGTTGAGGTTATTGCGCCGCGTCGGAGCCGAAGGGAGCGCTACAGCGCTTCTGGAAAACTCCGGGGCGGTTCTTCTTTTACGGGTTGAGAACTTTCCCGTCCGGGCAATTGCCGGCATCGGGCTGGCTTCCGGGGGCTATCGCCGCTGACGGGTCGAGCCACTCATCCGCGAGCCATGTTGTCACTGAGGTTTGGATGGTAGCGCCCTCAGTCGTCGCGGGATGATTGGCCCGGCTGCGCCCTGCCAAGTTTGCCTTCCGGGAAACAAAAAACGCCGGGCGGACTCTTGGCCCGCCCGGTTTGAGATATGATCCAGGTTAGATGAAATGAACCGGCAGTGTTAGCCTTTTAGAAGCCAACCCCGAATATATGGCCGTTACAGGCGAAGGGAGCACACCGGGGAATTTCGAACGCCAGGCGCGATACAGGCTGCGGAGCGGGGCGCACTTCGCGGACCGGAGGCAATGGGGACGGCGATCGCGGAGCTGCCTGAACTTCCTCCGGAGCCCCCTGCACATAGACCACCTTCGGCGGTAATTGACGGACAACAACGATTTTCCGCGTGATCACTTTGACCACGGGCGGCTGCGCATCCACAGCGCGTTGCTGAGCACTACTTCCGGGATTGAGATGAGCGCGTCCAGGCTCCGTGGCGCCCACCGGCTGGACAGACTCAGTTGAATTGGTTGAAGGCGCCGAAATAGCCGTCCCTTCAGCCGGCGGCCCAAGGAACGGAGTTTCCGGCGCAGCGCCAAGGCTCTGGCCTGTTGCTGCGACAGGGTCTCCGAAACCGGGAACGACCCCTAAACCGAAGGAAACAAATCCGGCTAACGCCAATATTTGTATTTTCATTTGGCCTCTCCTTTTGCGCGACCCGTATCTATCCCCCCAGGATAAAAAAGCTCTAGCACTCAAATATTTCAATCCGTTTAAAACCCTGTCATCATATGCATTACTTTGGGGGCGCCCGAAGCGGGATGCGCCTCAGCGACGGGCCCCTGCGGCCGCGCAACCGGTTCAGCGGGCGCCGCGTGAACAACTCTCGTCTGTTCGGGCGCTGGCGCATGGGCAGTCTGCTTTTTGCGGCGCGGCGCGGCAGGCTCATCCGGAGTATCGTCTTCGACTGGACGGCGCGCTACCACCGCTGGCTTTTTGGGCGCTTTCTCCGCAACCGGCGGGGCAGCCGGAGGGCATACATCAGCCGGCGCCTGCTTCAGTTCCTCAATGAAGGCGTCAGTCAAACGTACATTTGTCAGGTCGCCGCCACGCGCAGATTGGTACCGACCGATTGCCGCCAGCGTGCTGGCGTCGATACGCCCGGTCGCTCTGCCTGAATAACAACCCATCGCCGTCAGGGCAGCCTGGGTGGCTGTCGTATGCGCCTCAATCGCCTTTGACGCCGCAGACGCGTCCGCGAGGACCGCCTCGCATTTCAGTCGGCCGGAAATGTCCTTCAACTTTTGCTGTCCGTCGAGCGCATCGACATCGACAGTGGCGAACGCCGCCCGGTCGCTCGCGCACACTTGCTGCTGCTTGACATCGTTTGCTTCAAGCTTGGCGATTTTCTGGCCTGCATCCTCTCGCACCCGGTCGCAGGACATCCCGTCACGCAAGGCTTTTATTGCCGCGATGTCCTTGCCGTCTGCGCCCTTAAGCGCCTTGGCGTCCGCGTCGCAGGCCTTGGCCTGCGCAGTCGCGAGTTCCTTGGCAGTGCGATCGATGTCCTTCAACGCGCGGTCTATATTGGCGAGGTTGACCGGGCAATCGGGCTTTTTGCGCATCGCTTCTATCGCCGCGCGATCCCCGCTCGCGGAATATCTCTCAAGCGCCGCGCTCTCGTTCTCGCAAAGCGCCTGCATCGCCGCCTGAGCGGCGGCCTTGGCCTGGTCGCGTTTTGCCTGCTCGTCCACCGCAGAGTCCACAGGACGCGCTGCAACAACGACAGGGGGCTCTACGGGCGCCGGCTTTGGCGCAACAGGCGGCGCAGCCTCCATTGGACCCACAGGCTCCATCCGGAGCCCGGAGCGGGGCGCCGCTTGCTGAGGGGCTTGCGGTTGCTGGGCGGCCATCTGCTGCCGCACGGCCTCCGCCACCTGCCTGGCGATGCGTTGCTCCATCTCCTGAGGATCGACCATCAACGCCTGCTTGTCGCGGACGTTCTTTTCCTGGTCCATTTCCCGCGCGATCCGGTCATCATTTTCACGGCGCAGGCGGGCATAGACATCGAGTCGAAACTGCGCGTCGCGAGCATAGGGCGAATTTGGGTATTTCCTCACGAACTCCTGGTAATCGGCCTGATTATCGGAGTCCCTCACAGTCGCCCAGACTTGCGAGTCGGTCTTGGTTTGATTGATATAGAAATCGGAAATGAGCGAAGTCGAGACCTCCGGTCGCTGTACGCCGTTTGTCTTGTTAACGACATCCAGCTTCACTTTTTTGAACAACTGGTCGAGCTCAAGACCGGGTTCCGCAATCCGGTTGATCAGGGATTCG
>CAIZEI010000056.1 GCA_903931945.1 uncultured Hyphomicrobiales bacterium
AAATGGCGCGCCCGAAGAGATTCGAACTCCTGACCCCCAGATTCGTAGTCTGGTGCTCTATCCAGCTGAGCTACGGGCGCGCATGTCCTACATTACCGGCGTTCCTGTTCGATCGCCGGAAATGCATTCAGACCGGGCACCGCCCGGCGTGGCGCAGTCTGTAACGGCTCCGCACGGATTTGGCAACTGGTCTGCCTGTGCGCCGTGTCAAACCCGCAGGACATCCTCGCAAGGCCAATCGGCCTCTTGACGCTCCCTCCCGCATCCCATATCGCCAGCCCCGGGACACTTCCCCCCAACGGGAGGCGCCCATCTGAAAGGATGGTTCAATATGGATACGCATACGCCCGGCCCGCGTCCGGCCAATCCCAGCTTTTCGTCCGGCCCCTGCGCCAAGCGCCCCGGATATTCCCTCGACAATCTGAAAGGCGCGCCGCTCGGTCGCTCGCATCGCGCCAAGGCCGGCAAAAGCCGCCTGAAACGCGCCATCGATCTGACGCGCGACGTATTGGGCGTTCCTGCTGACTATCTCATTGGCATTGTGCCCGCGTCCGACACAGGCGCGGTCGAGATGGCGTTGTGGTCGCTGCTGGGCGCGCGCGGCGTCGATCTGCTGGCGTGGGAAAGTTTTGGCGAGGGTTGGGTGACCGATGTCGTCAAACAGCTCAAGCTGAAAGACGCGCGCGTTCTGAAATCCGCCTATGGCGAATTGCCCGATCTCGCGCAGGTCAATTTCGACAATGACGTTGTGTTCACGTGGAACGGCACGACCTCAGGCGTGAAAGTGCCAAATGGCGACTGGATCAAGGCCGATCGCAAGGGTCTGACCATTTGCGACGCGACCTCCGCGGCCTTTGCGCAAAAGCTCGACTGGGCGAAGCTCGATGTCGTCACATTCTCCTGGCAGAAAGTTTTGGGCGGCGAAGCAGCGCATGGAATGCTGATCATCAATCCGCGCGCGGTCGAACGGCTTGAGACCTGGACGCCTGCCTGGCCGATGCCGAAAATTTTCCGGCTTACAAATAATCGAAAGCTCGCCAGGGGCATTTTCGATGGCGACACCATCAACACGCCCTCTATGCTCTGCGTGGAGGATTATATCGACGCGCTGGAATGGGCGCAGACGATTGGCGGTCTGAACGGCCTGATCGCGCGTGCCGACGCCAATCTGAAAACCATCGCCGACTGGGCCGCCAAAACCCCGTGGGTGGATTTTCTCGCGTCCTCGCCCGCGATCCGCTCCAACACCAGCGTGTGCCTGAAGATCATCGACCCGGCGATCACGGCGTTATCAGCCGAAGCGCAAGCCGCGTTTGTCAAGAAAATCCCGGCGCTGCTCGAGGCCGAAAAAATCGCCTATGACATCGATGGCTATCGCGACGCGCCTCCGGGCCTGCGCATCTGGTGCGGCGCGACGGTCGAACAGGCCGATGTCGCTGCGCTGACGCATTGGCTCGACTGGGCTTTTGCGAAAGCAAAGGCGGCGTAGCGGCAAGCGCTCCAGGTCGCCTCTCCCCGTTCTAACGGGGAGAGGGGCAGGGTGAGGGGCGGCTGCATCCCGGCGGTTTTGCTTTTCACCTCATCATTCGTCCACCCCTCATCCGGCGCTCCGCGCCACCTTCTCCCCGTCAACGGGGAGAAGGGCTACTCCCGGAGGATGCACTCATGCCCCGCGTACTCATTTCCGACGCCCTGTCCACCGCCGCCGTGCAAATATTCAAGGACCATGGCGTTGAAACCGACTTCCAGCCCAATCTCGGCAAGGACAAAGACAAGCTCGCCGAAATCATCGGCAATTACGATGGCCTCGCCATTCGCTCCAACACCAAGGTCACTGCGAAACTTCTTGAGCGCGCAACGCGTCTCAAAGTGATTGGCCGCGCCGGCATCGGCGTTGACAATGTCGACATCAAATCCGCCACCGCCCGCGGCGTGGTGGTCATGAA
>CAIZEI010000057.1 GCA_903931945.1 uncultured Hyphomicrobiales bacterium
ACCTTGCGCACCTTTTCGAGCGGCATGGCCAGCTTTTCGGCGAGCTCTTCGGGCGTGGGCTCGCGACCGATTTCATGCAGCATCTGGCGCGAAGTGCGCACGATCTTGTTGATCGTTTCGATCATATGCACGGGACTGCGAATCGTTCGCGCCTGATCGGCGATGGAGCGCGTGATCGCATGCCTGATCCACCAGGTCGCATAGGTCGAGAATTTATAGCCGCGGCGATATTCGAATTTATCCACCGCCTTCATCAGGCCGATATTGCCCTCCTGGATCAGGTCGAGGAATTGCAGCCCGCGGTTGGTGTATTTTTTCGCGATAGAAATTACGAGCCGCAGATTCGCCTCGACCATTTCCTTCTTGGCCTGCCGCGCCTCGCGCTCGCCTTTCTGAACAGTCTGGACGATACGACGGAATTCCTGAATCTCCAGGCCGGTCTCGGTCGCAAGTTCATGAATTTCGCCCCGGATCAGCTTGATGCCGTCCTTCTGTTTGGCGACAAATTCTTTCCACCCGCGCGAGCCGAGTTTTGACACGCGCAAGATCCACTTCGGATCAAGCTCGGAGCCCTGATAGGTCTTGAGGAAATCCTCGCGCGCCACGCCGAACTGCTCGGCGAGCCGCATCAGGCGGGTTTCCTTGCCGATCAGGCGCTTGTTGATGTCATAGAGCTGTTCCACGAGCGCATCGATGCGGTTCTGGTTCAGCGCCAGCGACTTCACATCGGCGACGAGTTCCTGCTTGAGCGATTTGTATTTACGCTCCTGCGAAGGCGTCAGGGATTCATTCTTCAGTTTGTTTTCAACATTCTGGTCCTGCAACCGGCGCAATTTCTTGTAGGCGTCCGCGATGCGGTCGAATGTTTCCAGAACTTTCGGTTTCAGTTCAGCTTCCATCGCCGACAGCGACACCGAATTTTCAATATCGTCTTCATCGTCGGAAAAATCCTCCGCCGAGGGCATCTCGCCATCGGCGTTCGGCCGCGGACCGGCTGCAGCGCGAGCCGCCGCTTGCGCTTCGGCGGCCTGGGCCACCTTTTCGGCCGCGCCCGGCGCAGTCATGTCGATCTTCTTGCCATCCGGCCCGGCGTAGGTCGCCTCCAGATCGATAATATCGCGCAGGAGAACTTTGGAATCGTTGAGCTCATCGCGCCAGATAATAATCGCCTGAAAGGTCAGCGGGCTCTCGCAGAGCCCGGCAATCATTGCTTCGCGGCCAGCTTCAATGCGCTTGGCGATGGCGATTTCGCCCTCGCGCGACAGCAATTCCACCGAGCCCATTTCGCGCAGATACATCCGCACGGGATCATCGGTGCGATCAGTCGGCTCGCGCGTTGTTGTCGTTGCAACGACGGTGGTCTTGGCGGCTTCAACAAGGTCTCCGCCTTCAGCTTCGGCCTCGCCCTCCTCCTCGGCCTCCGCCTCCTCGCTTTCGGCGCTGTCCACAACATTGATGCCCATTTCATTGAGCATCGAATTCATGTCTTCAATCTGGTCGGAGGAAATCTCTTCGGACGGCAGAACAGCGTTCAGCTCGTCATGGGTCACAAAGCCGCGCTTTTTGGCAAGCTTCAGCATCCGTTTGACGGCGGCGTCCGAGAGGTCGAGCAACGGCCCATCGGACACTTCTGCAACCGGCGCAGCGCCTTCCGGCTTCTCGTCTTCTTTTTTCGCCATTCTCGCAACTCCCGTCCAGCCGCCAGAGACTGGCGCGCCGGGTCAATTCCAATATGATAGCGGCAGCTGATGGAGCTGCGCCGCTGATTCGGTCTTCGACAATGCCCGCATGCCTCTTAAGCCCGCCTTAACCATCGCGGCGGGGGCCGTCATGCTTTCCACAAACTCTGGCCGCTCCCCTACGACCGTGTTATATGAGGATCATAGATCCCGCTGATATAGTCCCGACGAAACGCCAAAACCTTCGACCGTGGCTTCGCGACCTTCAAGGCTCGCCAATTCACTCTGGATATCCCGCAGCCTCGCCAGATTCTCATCGCTGGGGTCCTGGGCGAGATCGCTTTCCACCAACTTGAGCTCTCTATTTAACGCCCTTGCGCGATGATGCAAGGCCAGTGCTTGCCTTAATACTTCTTCAGCGTCGCCCGGCGCAGCCTCCGCCCGGATCGACCATTGCCTGGAAATCGCATCGATTCCCTCAAGACGCCGCCGCGCAGCGGCGTGCCCAGCCTCGTCGGCGCTTACCCGCAAAGCTGCGCCATCGGGCTCGGGCGCCTGCGAAAGCCGCGCAACGAGGCAATCGCGTAGCCCCGCCAACTCCCGGCCCGAAAAGTCCAAAGCCGCAATATCCTCCACAAACCGCCCGGCGATCTCCGGATGGTTCAAGACCAGCAGCAGGATCAAGGCTTCTCGCGGGGAATAAACGACCCCGCCGCGCGCCATCAACGACGAATTGGCAAGGCTCTGGCTTGGGGACGTTGGCGTCAGGGCGTAGCCTGAGCGCGGTTCGTCGCGCCGGTACCGGGCTCGCGGACCGTACTGGGGACTGCGGGCCTGAAAGGGACGCCGCTGTCCGCCATTGCGGCTCTGCGCCGCGCCGCCAAACAGCGCGGTCAGCCGTTCATCGAGCGCCTGACGGTAATGCCGCCGCAGGGTTTCATCGGCAATGGATTTGACGACCTCGGCAAGCCGGCGCTCAAATGACGCCCGCCGTTCAGGCGTATCGAGCGGGCTCGCCAGCTGGACTTCGCGGCTCCAGAGCACGTCCACGAGCGGTCTCGCCGACGCCAGCACATCCTCGATCGCCGGCGCTCCGCCCGCCCGCGCGAGATCGTCGGGGTCCTGCCCATCCGGCAGGAACGCAAAGCGCAGGCTTCTCCGGTCGCCGAGCATAGGCATCGCCGTATCGATCGCCCGGTCGGCGGCCTTGCGTCCCGCCTTGTCGCCATCGAAACAGAGGATCGGCTCCTCCGCCATCCGCCACAACAATTCGAATTGCTCGGCCGGCAGCGCCGTTCCCATGGTCGCGACGACATTGCCGAATCCAGCCGCCGCCATGGCGATGACATCGACGTAGCCCTCGACGGAAATGACTGTGCCCCTGTCATGCGCCGCCTTGCGCGCCAGGTGTTGATTGTAAAGCACGGCGCCCTTGTGGAAGAGCGGAGTTTCAGGCGAATTCAGATATTTTGGCTGAACGTCTTTTTCCATGGTCCGCCCGCCAAAAGCGATGACCCTGCCGGAGCGGTCGCAGATCGGGAACATCACCCGACCGCGAAAGCGGTCATAGGGAACGGCGATGTCCTCGCCGTGGATCAACATTCCCGTCTCGATCATCTGGTCGCGGCCAACGCCCTTGTCCGCGAGATAATCGCGCAACGCAAACCGTTCGTTGGGCGAAAAGCCCAGCCGGAACTGACGCTGGATTTGCGGGGACAATCCGCGATCGGCAAGGTATCCGCGGGCGCGCGCGCCGATGGGCGCCTGCAACTGCTGCTCATAAAACGTTGCCGAGAGTTCCAGCACATCCTGCAGACTTGCGCGTTCTTTTTCGCGCTCGGCGCTTTGCGGCGAGATCTCCGGCAATTGCAGCCCTGCGTCAGCGGCCAATCTCTCGACCGCGTCAGGGAAAGTCACCCCCTCAACGCGCATTAAGAAATCAAAGACATTTCCGTTCTGCCCTGAGGAAAAGTCAAACCACGCCTGTTTCTGGTCGTTGACAAAAAAAGACGGAGTTTTCTCAGCGCTGAAAGGCGAAAGCCCCTTCCATTCGCGGCCTGCCTTCTGCAATTTGACGTGACGGCGCACGACCTCCGACACGGGCAGACGCGCCTTGATCTCATCGAGAAAGGAGGGTGGAAAACGCATGGGCGGCGTAACCTAATCGATCCGTCGCCAGACGAACAGACCGAAAACGCCCCGTTTGGCAATTGGCGTCAGTTATTCACAGCCGATTTTTGAAAGCAGCGCCGGATCGCAATCGGAGACCCCGAGGCGCCGCTCGAGCCGGACACGAGCGACCGGGAAGGTTCGAACCAGTCCCGCCCCTATTCCAGCGGCAGCGGCACAAACCGCTTGTTGTCATCCGGCGAGGCCACAAACAGCAAGGCCGACTTACGCCCCTGATCTTTCAGCGCTTTCAGCTTCTTCGTGACATCAGCAGGCGTCGCCATCGCCTCCTGGTTGATCTCCAGAATGCGGTCGCCAGCATTCACGCGCTTGTCGGCGGCCTGCGAGTTCGGATCGACCCTGGTGATCACCACGCCCTCCGCGCCATCCTTGATGCCGTATTGCTTGCGAGAGTCCGCCGTCAAGGCCGCAAACTCCATCCCCAGCGCCGCTTCAACCACGCTCTTGCCGGGTGCCGCAGGGCCGCCCTTGCCCCCCTTGTCTTCCAGCGCAGCCAGCTTTTCGCCTTCTTCGAGGCGGCCGAGCTTGACCTTCAATTCGACTTCCTTGCCGCCGCGAATGACGGTTACAACGACATCCTTGCCGACGGCTGTTTGCGCAACGATTTTCGGCAAATCTGTCGATGTCTTCACGTCCTTGCCATCGAATTTCACAATGACGTCGCCATTCTTGACGCCGGCCGGTTTGGCGGGCCCGGCATCATCAACGCCCGCAACCAGCGCGCCGCGCGGCTTGCCAAGATCGAGACTCTCGGCGGTCTGGTCATCGACATTCTGAATGCGCACGCCCAGCCAGCCGCGCCGGGTCTCGCCGAACTCGCGCAACTGATCGATCACAGGCAACACCGTTGTCGCCGGATTTGCAAAGCCGATACCGACCGATCCACCCGTGGGCGACAGGATCGCAGTGTTGATGCCGATGACATCGCCATCCATGTTGAACAAAGGCCCGCCCGAATTCCCCTTGTTGATCGAAGCGTCGGTCTGGATGTAGGAATCGTAGGGGCCGCTTTCGATGTTGCGGTTGCGGGCCGAAACAATGCCCGCTGTGACCGTGCCGCCGAGACCAAAGGGATTGCCCACGGCCAGAACCCAATCGCCGACGCGCATTTTGTCGCTGTCGCCAAACTTCACCGACTTCAGGGGCTTTTCCGGCTTCACCCGCAGAACCGCGACATCGACCTTGGTGTCCTTGCCGACGACTTCGGCCTTCAGTTTCTGGCCATCGGTAAAGATGACCTCGATATCGTTGGCGCCTTCGATCACGTGATTGTTCGTGACGATTATGCCGGAGCCGTCGATGACAAAGCCCGACCCAAGCGAACTCGATTTACGCTGGCGCGGCGCAGGGGAGGGGGCGGCGCCATTATCGCCCTGCTGCTGGCGGCGCTTGAAAAAATCCTCGAACAGATCGTCAAAAGGCGTACCTTGCGGCAAGTTCGGGATTGCCGCCGAGCGCTTGTCCTCGACGGTCTGCGACGCGGCAATATTCACAACCGCATCGCTGACCTGCGCGGCCAGATCGGCAAGCGAATCCGGTCCCTTGGCGAAAGCGGCGACGGGCGCCAGGAATGAACCAACCGGCAGGCCGGCGACGCCCATCGCCAGGCTGGCTGCAAAAAGACGGAGCCTGGCGGCGCGGACAACACCGCGCCCACGGACGACATCGACACAAGGCATTGCTCGCTCCTGAAATCTAACCCGGCGATCCGGGGATGATACCGGTAAAACTCTCTGATTCACAGCATTTGACGGGTCATTGGGGCAAAAAGGCGGCTGTTATCGCCTTCGTCGGCATTCCTCAGGGATTGGCTGCGCCGGAGGGCTTGCTGAAGTAATGGAAGAACTGCGACGTGGGGCTCATGATCATCCGTGTATCGCCAGATTTGAAACCCGCCTCATAGGCCTGCATCGAGCGCCAGAAAGCGAAGAACTCGGGGTCTGCGCCATAGGCTTCAGCGAATATGGCGTTGCGTTCGGCCTCGCCCGCGCCGCGCAACTGGTCAGCGGCCTGCTGCGCCTCGGCGCGCAACACCACCACGTCACGATCGGCTTTCGCTGTAATCTTCTGCGCCTGCTCGCTGCCCTGCGCACGGAATTCGGCGGCTTCCCGCGCTCTCTCCGTCTGCATCCGGCTATAGACCTTTTCGGAAATCTGCGGCGGCAGATCGGCGCGGCGGATGCGGACATCGACCACAGTGACGCCGAACTTGCTGGCCTCCTGCTCGACCTGCTGCCGGATTTTGACCATCAGTTGCGCGCGCTGATCGCGCACGATCTGCGTCATGTTGGCCTCGCCGAGCACGCGGCGCACAGCCGAGTCCAGAACGTTGGAAAGCGCGCTCTCCGCGCCCTGCGTCGTTCGCACCTGTTGATAGAAACGCAGGACATCGACAATCCTGTAGCGCAGGAAAGCGTCGACCTTGATGCGGTTGTTATCGGAGGCCAGCACTTCCTGCTGGTTCGTTTCGAGATCGAGAATACGGTTGTCGATATAGGCAACAGTATCGACAACCGGCCATTTGAAGTGAATGCCAGGCTCGGTGACGAGCGCACGCCCGGGCGCCGGCTCGCCAAAATGCAGCACCAGCGCCTGCTCGGTCTGAAAGACTGTAAAGGCGGCGCTGTAAACGCCAATGGCCAGAAGAATTATTGCAGCCACAAGACCGAAAATCCGAACAGGGTTTTTCACCGTGCGCCTCCCTGCTGGCTGGATTGGGCTGGCGCCGCCGGGGGCCGCGAAGGCGTATCGAGCGCCCCCAGCGGCAGATAGGGCACAACGCCCTGCCCGCCGGCGGATTGATCGATAATGACCTTGTTCATCGATCCGAAAACGCGCTCCATGGTTTCAAGATACAGGCGTTCGCGCGTCACATCCGGCGCTTTCTTGTATTGCTCATAGACCTGGCTGAAGCGCCCGGCCTGCCCCTTCGCCTCGGCGACGGTCTGTTCCTTGTAGGCCTGCGCCTGCTGCGAAATCTGCGCGGCCTGACCGCGCGCTTCGGGCACAACGCGGTTGGCGTAGGCCTCCGCCTCGTTGCGCAGACGATCCTGATCCTGCTGCGCCGCAGTCACATCGCGAAAGGCCGCGATCACCTGTTCGGGCGGATCTACCGACTGCAATTGCACCTGAATAATTTTCACGCCGGTTTTATAATCGTCCAGCACCTTTTGCATCAGGTCCTGAACCGCTGGTTCGATGACCTTGCGTTCTGCGGTCAGGATGCGCTGGATTTCCGTGCGCCCGACAACCTCGCGCATGGCGCTTTCCGCGACGGCCTTAACGGTGAGAACAGGATTGCGCACATTGAATGCAAAGTCTTCCGGCTTCTGCGGATCGATCTGCCAGATCACCACGAACTTCACGTCGGCGATATTTTCATCGCCCGTCAGCATGAGGCTTTCCTCGCTGCGATCCACCCGCGTCTGCCCTGCGCCCCGGGGATCGTTGCTGAGCACGAAGCCCACGCTGATCGTGTTGCGATCCGTAACCCGCAGTTTTTCAACGGCGCCGATAGGATAGGGCCAATTGTAATTCAGGCCTGAAGCGGTCTTGCCAATATAGCGCCCGAAAATCATGTTCAGGCCGATTTCATTCGGCTGCACCGTATAAAATCCGCTCAAGGCCCACACGCCGAGAGCAAGAAGCACCAGAAGCGGCGCCCATTTGAAACCCGAACCGCCGCCAAAACCGCCGATCCTGTCCTGCAGATTTCGCAGCACTTCCTCAAGGTTGGGACCGTTCTGCCCGCCGCTTGAACCGCCCTGCCCCCAGGGACCGCCCGGATTGGGCTTCCATGGCCCGCCGCCGCCTTGATTGTTCCAGGGCATTCGAATCCTCGCTTGAAGTCAGAGCGCACCTAATCACGATCGCGCGGCAATTCAACCATGCCGATGCGATTATGCGGTATGGCGTATATAATCGATGAAGGCGAAAGGCGCCTCATCCCCGGGACTCGCCGGATGCGCCTCGCGGCGGCTTTCGCGCCAGACGGCGGGGTCAATCGCTGGGAAAAAGGCATCCCCATCCGGCGCAAGGTCAACGAGCGTGATTTTAAGCGCATCAGCCCCGCATATTGTTTGCGCGTATATTTCGCCGCCCCCTGCCACAATGATTTCGTCAGCGCCCATGGCCGCAGCGCGCGCGCCAGCCAGCGCCAACGCGCTGGCGAGGTCCCCGGCGACGTGCGCCCCCGGAAAAACAAATCCTCGATCCCGCGTAACGACGATGGTCTCTCGACCGGGCAACAGTCTCCCAATCGACAAAAGCGTCTTGCGACCCATAATCATGGGTTTGCCCAGAGTTATTTTCCGATAATGCCGGAGGTCGGACGCAAGTCGCCACGGCAATCGGTTGCGGACGCCGATGGCCCTGTTCCGCCCCATCGCCGCCACCAGAACCACGCTCGGAGGCCTCCCCTCGCCCGTACCATCCGCAATAGCCACAAGGATATCCCTCAGCGCGAGGCCGGGGCGCCCGCTCCGGCCAATGCGCGAAGGTAACCGATCAGGGCGTCCCTGTCTGCCGGCTCGATAATTTCAAGAATCGAAGCTTCGGATTTGTCCAGCATAGCCAAAGCGTCATCCATCAGCTTCTGACCAGGATCCGTCAGTCGCAAGGCGTAGGAGCGGCCATCGGCCCGCGCGCGATCCAGCCAGCCCCTGGCGCACAACTCTTCAATCAACGCCACAAGATTGGTGCGCTGGATGCCAAGCGCATCTGCAATGGCGCTTTGTCGAAGCCCGGGCGATTGCCGCACCGCCACCAGAATGGAAAACGTGACCGGCCGCAGGCCAATCACCGCCAGTTCCAGCCGGAAACCCGACGAAACCGCCAAAAGGGCCCGCTGCAGGAGGTAGCCTACCGAGGCTTCCAGAATTCCCAGATCGACCGGCGCGCTTTGCTTCAGGTCTGAAATCCGGAAGGCAATATTTTCATTGTGAGCCATCGAGCCGGGCTTTCTTCAATGATTGCACCGCATGCCAATGCGCTTAAAATACTGAATAATATAATGAAATAACCAAACTCAGATACGCTCCCGCCCCATTCGCACTTTGTACGACTTGATCACTATCGCTCCGCCGACGCCCCCGGTCAAGAAATGACATTCACCTTCCGTAAACCCAATTCCCCATTTTGCCATGTGGCAGTTAATCCTTAACGAGTTTGGTTTTTATTCGGTCGAAAGCGCGCGTTTTCCCGCCGCCACAGGGGACTGATTTCCTTGCTGAATTCCCGATTTCGCGGCTCGCAGTTCAGGCCGGATGCCTTTGCAATCCCCGCGCGCAGCCAATTTCCCCAACCCGGAAACATCACGATGCGGCTGTCGAATCGCTATGCAAGCCGCTCAAATTGGTCTGGAGACTCTCATGCCGCCGGATAATATCGATCATAACAAGATATACCTTTGCGGCTGGACAACGTCGCAGCGCGAACTCTGGCCTTTGCATTGCCTTGAGGCCAATGGCGCATCCCTCAACACCGGCGAATTCACCGAATTGACGGGCAAACTCGACCTGCCCGCATTCATTCAGGCCTCGCGCGAAACCGTGGACGAATGCGAGGCGTTGCGTCTGCAGTTTCTGGAAGGCGCCGATGGGCCTTCGATACGCATCGCCCCGCTCGAGGGCTGGCGACCGGAAAGTCTCGATTTCAGTTCACACCCCGACCCGCGGGCGCAGGCCATGACCTCGATGGCGAGCATGCTGGCGACCCCGTTCGACATCACGAAAACGCTGTTTTCATGGACGCTGATCAAGCTTGGGCCGGAACATTTCATCTGGTGCTTCATCGTTCACCAGCTCGCGCTCGATGGGTCCGGTCGCAACATCGTTGCGCGCCGCCTGTCGCAAAACTACTGCCGCATTGCCGGGGGGAAGCTGGAGGAAACAGCTCCGCCCGACTCGTTGGCGACGCTACTGGGGGAAGACGCCGCCTACCGGGCGTCCGAAGACTTCGCAGCCTCGCGCGCCTATTGGGCGCGCCTGACTGCGGACCTGCCGCCGGCTGTCCGCCTGACCAGCAAATCGTCTTTCGGCTCCTATCTTGGCGCTCGCTATACCGCGCCTCTGCCTGTCGATATCGCCGCTTCTGTCCGGCAAACAATGGCCCGGACCGGCGTCAGCCTCAGCGGACTTTTCGCTGCGCTGTCGGCGATCTACCTGCATTGCCAGACTGGCGTGGAGGATATGACGATCGGTCTGCTGGTCTCGGCCAGAACCAGTCCCGTCTTGCGCAACGCCCCTGGCAACATCTCCAATACGGTTCCACTGCGGGTGAAGATCGACGGGCAGACGAGCCTCGACACGCTGATCGTGCAAATCCGCGCGCGTTTGCGCGAAGCGCTGAAACACCAGCGCTACCCCCTTTCCGACATCAAGGCCGGACTGCCCGGTTTGACCGGCGAACTCTTTTCCATCGCCGTCAATGTCATGAAATTCGATTACGCTCTTGAATTCGGTTCCGCCGTCGCATCCACACACAATCTTTCGAATGGGCCGGTCGACGATCTTGCCATCTCGGTGTTCGAACAACCGGGAGAGGATGGATTGCAGGTCGCGCTGAACGGCAATACGGAGCGCTACACAGCCGACGCGTTGAAGACCCACTTTGAAGCGCTGCTGACATTGCTGCGCGAGATCTGCGCCTTCGATCTCAAGGCGCGATTTGGCGATATTCCATTGATCGAGGACGCCGCCCGGCAAAATGCGGCGACCATGCAACCCTGCGCCGCGGACGCTCACGGCGTCGCTCAACTTGCCGCCGTTCGGGCGCCCGCCATGAGAATTGCCCCACGCACCCCACGCGAAGCGATGATTTGCAGGTTGTTTGAGGATACGCTTGGCGCAGATGGCGTTTCGATCGACGACAATTTCTTCGAGATCGGCGGCCACTCGCTGCTGGCGGCGCGCCTCGCCTCGCGATTGAGCGATGCGTGCAAATCGAAAATCCCGCTGCGCCGCATTTTTGAAAGCCCCACGCCGGCCGCCCTCGCGCAGTTTCTCGACGGCCAGCACGCGCAGGAAAAACAGGCGACCGGCAAGCCGCCGTTGATCCTGTTTCCGGGCGGGGGCGTGCTGACGCGCGAGGTGATCAATCTTGAAAAATGTCTGAAGACGGACTTCGATGTCAGCCTGATCGACTATCCTGGCTGGCGAAGCCACTGGAATATTTTCTTCGATTTTGACGCCTATCGCGCTTTCGTTCTTGCGCAAACGCTGAGCGCTGTCCCCGCGCCGGGACCGATTTCGCTGCTCGGCTACTCTTTTGGCGGCGGCGTTGCCTATGCTCTGTCAGCCGAACTGACGCGGCTCGGATATTCCGTCCAGTTTCTGGGTCTCATCGACAGCCGGTCTCCCGTAATGAAAGAACTCCCGCCGGCTGAGGTTCAGCATTCGCTTGGGCAACGCATCGTGGATTTTATAAAGCGCGACCGCCTGTCGAGAAGCCGGCAGATCGGTCGCTACATTGGCATCCGCGCCAAAAAGCCCCTCATCAAAACGTTGCTTAAATGGACAAGGCCGCTGTTGCCGCGCGAGCAGGCGGGCGAACTGTCGTTTTATCTGACGCAATTCATCAACGCCTCAGTTCCGATGCAAGCCATCCGGGATTGGGCTCGGCTGCTTGCGACCGTGGAAAGGCCTGCCGTTCCACGAACGATTCTGTTTCGCTCCACGGGCAGTGGGGATAACTGGCCAGGGGATCTTGGCTGGACGCAACTCTTTCCAGAGCTGGAGATAATCCCTTTGACGGGCGATCATTTCTCGATGATTGCCGACGACAATCTGCCTGCAATCCGGGCGGCAATATCCCGTCCAGCCGCCATTGCGGACGCTGCTGCAATTTCGCCCGCTGTTGAACCCGTCGCGCCTGCAATTCCGTTTCGCCCGGAACTGGCCGCCTGAAAACAGCCCTTTTCGCGAGCCCGATCGCAATATCGACAGCCCGTCGGGTTGGCGTCCAAGGCTTGGCGTTCAAGGCTTGCCGCCTGACGAACTCCCGCGCTACCATGGCCTGACATGGCTTTCGATCTATCGAAAACGAGTCGCGACTTGAGGGGAGGTTTCGCCCGCCGGGCGCGCATCTTTTCAAAACCATTGGCTAGTTGTCGCAACCGAACGACAATTGTTATCGAAAACCGCACGCTGGAGGCCGCATCATGAACATTGCGCAAAAACCGTCCCGCGCCGCAGCCGGCGCGCGCGCCAGCAAAAAATCGAAATCGCTCGACGTCGATCTGGCCACGACAAAACCAGGCACGCCCGGCGGCGTTTTCATGCGGCAGTTCTGGATCGCCGTGGGGCGGTCGCAGGACCTTGCAACTGGCAAAGCCAAACCCATCCGCATTATGAGCGAGAATTTCACCCTCTATCGCGGCGCCTCAGGCAAAGCCTTTTGCGTCGATGCGCAATGCCCGCACCGCTTTGCAATGATGCATCTGGGTTGGGTGGAGGGCGACGATATCCGCTGCGTTTATCACGGCTGGAAATTCGACGGCGCAGGACAATGCATCGAACAGCCTGCTGAAGAGGCAGGCTTCGCGCGCAAGGTGAAAATCGGAAACTATCCCTGCGATGAATATCTTGGCCTCGTCTGGGTCTATTTCGGCGAGGGCAAGCCGCCGGCGTTTCCGCCTTTCCCGCATCGCCAGACGCCGGGCGTAATCGACGTGTGGAATGTCGAGCATGTCCCATGCAACTATCTGCAAAGCTTTGAAAACAGCATGGACGAGGTGCATGTCGCCTTTACGCACGCGCCCGGCGGTTCGCACGCCAGACTGTCGCAAGACCTGCCCATCATATCGGCTGAAGAGAGGGACTGGGGCCTGTTGCGCTTTGGCAAACGCAAGACCGGCCTTGTGCGACAGAGCCTGCACTACGCGCCCAATGTCACGCGCGTGATTGTGCCGCCGCAGCCGGGAATGGATGGCGTCGGCGGCTGGCCGGAACTCTATTTCAGCTTCACGCCGGTCGATGATGAAAACCATTTGTGGCTGTTGCCCGTGCATGTGCAGGTCGCCGAAGGTCCCGAGCGCGACGCCTATCTGGAAAAGCGCGCGCAATTCGTCAAATTGCTGGCGCAAACCAGACCGTCGGTCGATCTGGCGCGCGAAATCATGGACGGCAAACATTGCTATGCCGATATTCGGCATCCCGATCTGGCCATCCTGCAGGATATCGCCGTGCAGGCGGGGCAAGGCCGCATCGCCGATCGCGCCCACGAACATCTGGGACGATCGGACGCCGGCATCATCGCATGGCGAAAGATTTTGACGCGCGAACTCAAGGCCATCGCCGAAGGCCGCAAGCCGAAAAAATGGAAGACGCCGCCGGCCGATATCGAACCGACGCTGGGGTTCTGACGAACGCGATCCAGCGCTGCGGCGCGTTCGAATGCACAGGGAGGAAACAGGATGCCGGTTTCACGCGCCTTGGCGCCTGTCAGCGCAATGCTGACCTTGATGGCTTGTCTGGCCTCCGCCCAATCGCCGCCGGCGGGCCTGTGGTCGCGCCTCGCCGATATGCCTTCGCTTCGCACCGAACCTGGCGCCGCAGCGCTCAATGGCAAGCTCTATGTGCTTGGCGGCAGTACGCGCGAGATCGACGATCTGGCGACAGCGCTCGTCTACGATCCCGTAAAAAACACCTGGGCGGCGATCGCCTCCATGCCGCGCGGAATCAATCACGTCGCCGGCGCATCGCTGAACGGACGCGTTTACGCCATTGGCGGATTTACCGGCAAAGGACCCGGCGAGACGGGCGCGCGCCGCGTGCATCAGGGCGCGGTCGATGTCGCGTTTGAATATGATCCCGCGACCGACGCATGGAAAACCCTGCCGCCATTGAGTTCCCCGCGTGGCGCGATTGGCGCTGCGGCGCTTGAGGGAAAGGTCCACGCCATTGGCGGGCGCGGCCTTGATGTGAAGACTGTGCCGACGCATGAGGTCTATGACCCCGCAACCCGGCAATGGTCGCCCGCCGCGCCGCTGCCCGTCAAACGCGACCATATGGCGGTGATCGCCGCGCGGGGCGTCATCCACGTCATCGGCGGCAGGCTTGACGACCGCGACGACAACGTCGGCCTGCATGACATCTACGATCCCAAAACCGATTCCTGGCGCGCGGGGCCGCCCCTGCCGACGCCCCGGAGCGGCGGACAATCCGCGCTTGTCGGCGATCTCATCGTTGTTTATGGCGGCGAGAATTCAAAGAAAACATTCGATGAGGTCGAGGCTTTCGATCTCAACACAAACAGCTGGATTGTCTATGCGCCCGCGCCAACCGGCCTGCACGCCTCGGCGGGCGCAACCATTGGCGATATTGTATATTTTCCCGGCGGCTCGACGGGCCCCGGGGGCGACGCGATCACAGCCGCGTTGCGCACATTCAAGGCGCGATGAAATCTTATCGCGCCGGCCTGTGCAACTCCGGCAGGAACCAGCACAGGACGCCGATCGCCGGAGTGAACGAACAGACCTGATAAACATAGAAAAGTGAGGTCGCGTCCGCAAGCTTGCCCAGCGCAACGGCGGCAATGCCGGACATGCCAAAGGCGAAGCCGAGGAACAGGCCTGTCAACATGCCCGTCCGGTGAGGCCGCAACTCCATCGCATAGACGACAATCTGCGAGAGCGAAGACGACATGATAAAGCCGATGATGACCGTCAGCACGGCGGACTGCCAAAGGTTCGCATAGGGTAGCGCCAGCGTGAACGGCAAGGCGCCGAGGATGGAGAACCAGATGATGTATTTGCGTCCAAACCGGTCGCCGAGCGGCCCGCCGAAATAGACGCCCGCCGCAACCGAGGCCATGTAAAGAAAGAGATAGAGCTGCGAATCGCGCAACGAAAGCTGGAACTTATCCATCAGATAGAACGTGTAGAACGTATTCAGGCTGGCGGTGTAAAAGCTCTTTGAAAACATCAGCAGCAGCAGGACGCCGACGACAAACAGCACCTGGTTGCGCGAAATATCGGGCGCAGCGGCGTCCTTCACAACCCGTCCACGCTTGCCCTCGAGCCGCACGCGCTCCGCATACCAGCGACCGACCCAGACCAGGATGCCAATCGCAAGCAACGCGGCGAGCGCGAACCACGTCACGCCGAACTGCCCCAATGGAACAATGATGAAAGCAGCGATCAGCGGCCCGGACGCCTGCCCGAAATTGCCGCCAACCTGAAAGATCGACTGCGCTGTGCCGAGTTTGCCACCCGAGGCCATACGCACCACGCGCGAACCCTCGGGATGGAAAATCGCCGACCCCGTGCCCACCATCGCGGCGGCGAACATCAACGCATAGTAGCTGCCCGCCGTGCCGAGCAGCACGAGGCCAATCAGCGTCGATCCCATGCCGATCGCCAGCGCCCAGGGCGTCGGATGTTTGTCGGTATAGACGCCGATGAACGGCTGGAACAGCGAAGCGGTGATCTGGAACGCCAGCGCC
>CAIZEI010000058.1 GCA_903931945.1 uncultured Hyphomicrobiales bacterium
AGCTGTCGATCCAGGGCAGGAAGAAGAAGATCAGGATCGCGCCGAACATGCAGACCACGCCGCCGAGCTTGTCGGGGATCGAGCGCAGGATGGCGTAGAACGGCAGATAATACCATTCCGGCACGATATGCGGCGGCGTCACCAGCGGGTTCGCCATGATGTAGTTGTCGGGCTCGCCGAGGAAATTCGGCGTGAAGAAAATGAACCAGGCGTAGAAGACAAGGAACACGGAGACCGCGAAACTGTCCTTGATCGTGGCGTAGGGCGTGAAGGCGAGGGTGTCTTTCTCGACATTCTTCACGTCGATCCCGTCCGGATTGTTCTGACCGACGACATGCAGCGCCCAGATATGCAGCACTACAACGCCTGCGATCATGAAGGGCAGCAGATAATGCAGCGAGTAGAAGCGGTTCAGCGTGGGGTTGTCGACCGAGTAACCGCCCCAGAGCCATGTTGTCACGCTGTCGCCAACAAAGGGTATTGCGGAAAACAGGTTGGTAATGACCTTGGCGCCCCAGAAGCTCATCTGCCCCCAGGGCAGCACATAGCCCATGAAGCCGGTCGCCATCATCAGCAGATAGATGATCACGCCAAGGATCCAGAGCACTTCGCGGGGCGCCTTGTAGGAGCCGTAATAAAGGCCGCGCAGCATGTGAACATAGACTGCGACAAAGAACATCGAGGCGCCGTTGGCGTGCGAATAGCGCAAAAACCAGCCCCAGTTGACATCGCGCATGATGTTTTCAACCGAGTTGAAGGCGTAGTCGACATGGGGGGTGTAATGCATCGCCAGCACGATGCCCGTAACGATCTGCGCGCCAAGCATGAAGCTCAGGATCGCGCCGAAGGTCCACCAGTAATTGAGGTTGCGCGGCGTCGGGTAAACGACGAACGAGGAATGCACGAGCTCGCCGACCGGCAGGCGCGCCTCAAACCATCGGCCAAGGGCTGTTTTGGGTACGTACGTCGAAGGTCCGCTCATGTTTTTGTCTCGTGCAGCAAGCGTGAAAGCTACCGGATGCGGGCGCGGCCCGCGCCAAAGCTCAGCCGATGGTCAGTTTGGAGTCAGAAGCAAAAGTATAGGGCGGAACCGCCAGATTGAGGGGCGCCGGCCCCTGGCGGATGCGCCCGGACGTGTCGTAAACCGAGCCATGGCAATGGCAGAGCCAGCCGTCGAACGCGCCGTCATGTCCCTGCGGGATGCAGCCAAGATGCGTGCAGACGCCAATCAGCACGAGCCATTCCGGCTTCTTGACGCGGGCCGCGTCGGTCTGCGGATCGCGCAAGCTGGAGACATCGACATTCTCGGCTTCGGTAATCTCCTTTTTTGTCCTGTGACGAACAAAAATCGGATTGCCGCGCCACTTAATGGTGACGATCTGGCCTTCCTTGATCGCGCTGATGTCCACATCGACGGGCGCTCCGGCGGCGATGGAGGACGCGTCCGGGTTCATCTGGCTGATAAGCGGCCATGCGACCGATCCGGCGCCGACCGCAGCAAAGGCCCCGGTAGCGACGAACAGCATGTCCCGGCGGGTTGGTTCATCCATCGTCGATGCATTTGCCACGAGAAACCCCTAAATCCTTCGGCGCCAGCCCGCTCGTCAGGGGGGCGCCCTGACCATGCCGGGATAGCATTGTTGATCGGCGCGCGCGCCTGAATGACACCGTGCCTAGCGATCAGGACTCATTGTCGCAATGCGACCGATCGCCGCTTGTTGCCTGAACAGGCGGCGGAAGCCCCGGATTGCCGGCCCTTGTCAATCGGCGGTTCTTTCGCAC
This sequence comes from uncultured Hyphomicrobiales bacterium, assembly GCA_903931945.1. GTDB lineage: Bacteria > Pseudomonadota > Alphaproteobacteria > Rhizobiales > Beijerinckiaceae > Terripilifer. The sequence continues at coordinate 1,783 of CAIZEI010000058.1, forward strand.
CCTTCCGTGAGCTTGTCCATAGCCGAAGCCGGTCTGTGCAAAACGTTTCTTGCCGGCGGGGGCGCCACCAGTTAGATGGCGCGATGGCGCTCATCCTGGCATTGTTCCAACCTGATATTCCGCAGAATGCGGGGACAATGCTGCGCGCCTGCGCCTGCCTGGGCGTGGATGCGGCGATTATCGAGCCAGCTGGATTTCCGACAACCGACAAACATTTTCGCCGCGCCGGGATGGATTATCTCGATCGCCTCACCATCCAGCGCCATATTTCGTGGCGCGCATTCGAGGATTGGCGCGCACTTTCCGGGCGGCGGCTGGTGTTGCTGACAACGTCAGGCGCGACATCCTATACAGAGTTCGCGTTTTCGGGCGATGATGTTCTGCTGGTGGGCCGGGAATCGGCGGGGGCGCCCGAGGAGGTGCATCGCGCCGCTGACGCTCGAATTGTGATTCCTGTGCGGGCGGGCTTGCGCTCGCTCAATGTTGCAGTGGCGGCGGCGATGGCATTGGGAGAGGCGATCCGCCAGAACGGATACGCAGAACGGAGCGCAAAATGACTGAAGCAAAACTGGATTCGCGCAAGGCTGCGGCCCAGGCATGGTTTGAGTCCCTGCAAATGAGAATCATCGCCGCGTTTGAGAAGGTCGAGGCGGATTGCCCGGGTCCCTTCGCGCCGGGGGCGGACAGTCCGGGGCGCTTCGAACTCAAATCATGGTCGCGCACCGACCATTCAGGCGCGCCGGGCGGCGGCGGGCGAATGGGGCTTATACGAGGGCGATATTTTGAAAAGGCGGGCGTTCATTGCTCGACGGTGTTCGGGACCTTTGCGCCGGAATTCGCCAAACAAATTCCCGGCGCCGACGACGATCCGCGATTCTGGGCGTCCGGCATCTCGCTGATCGCGCATCCCTGGAATCCGAATGCGCCGACCGTGCATATGAACACACGTTTTGTCGTGACATCGAAAAGCTGGTTTGGCGGCGGCGCGGATCTGACGCCCGTGCTGGATCGCCGCCGCACACAGGAGGATGCGGACACCGTTCGGTTCCATGCAGCCATGCGAGACGCTTGCGTCGCTCATCCCGCGGTCGCCGATTACGCAAAATACAAGGATTGGTGCGACGACTATTTCTTATTGAAACACCGCAATGAGATGCGCGGCGTAGGCGGCGTTTTTTATGATTACCTCAACAGCGCTGGAGATGCAGAACACAGTCGATGGGACGAGGATTTTGCATTCACGCGCGATGTCGGGACGCAGTTTCTGAACGTATATCCCGAGATCGCGCGCAAGAATTATGCGACGCCCTGGACCCAGGCCGATCGTCAGGAGCAATTGATCCGGCGCGGTCGTTACGTCGAGTTCAACCTGCTTTACGATCGCGGCACCATCTTTGGGCTGAAGACTGGCGGCAATGTCGAATCGATTCTGTCGTCGATGCCGCCGCTGGCGGCGTGGCCATGACGCGCAGTCCGGGATCATTTGCGCGGTGTAATTTTTTCGCGCATTCATTTTCGAATGGCGGCCAGCACAGGGAGTTCCCATGCTCCAGATCGCATCGGTGTCCATAGCGGGCTATCGCTCGCTGCGGTCGATCCGGTTTCCTGTGGGGTCGTTGACGGTGTTTCTCGGCCAGAATGGCGCGGGTAAAACCAATCTCTATCGCGCCTTGCAACTTCTTCATTCAGCTGCGGCAGGGACGTTCGCTCGCGAAATCGCAGCCGAGGGCGGTATGGAATCGATCCTCTGGGCTGGCGTTCGCCGCAAGGGGCCGGCGCGAGCGATCTTTTCCGTCGATCTTGTAGCCGATCGCGATCATAGCGCCTTGGCCACCTATAATTATGCAATTGAAGCGGGAATCGCGCCGCCGATCGCCGCCGCCGCTTTCCCTCTGGAGCCGCAGGTCAAGCAAGAGAATCTCGCCAGCCATGTGGGCAGGCGAGGGACAACCCTGCTGGAGCGGCGTGGACCGCTCGTCAAGGCGCTGAACGAAGATGCGCGGATGGTTACGCTGTCCACAAATCTGATGGCCTCGGAAACCGCGCTGGGCAATCTCGACGACGCCCTGATGTTTCCCGATCAGCGGCTGGTGCGGGCGACGCTTCTCGATTGGCGCTTTTATCACGATCTGCGCACCGATGGCGCCTCGCCGCTGCGCCAGCCGTGCCTCGCGGTGACCTCGCCTACGCTGGCGTCAGACGGGTCTAATCTGGCCGCTGTATTGGCGACGCTGGCACATATCCGGCAGGACATGAACGAACTCGACGAGGCTATCGGCGACGCGTTTCCCGGCGCGCAACTGGTTGTGCCCGTGCCTGGTCGTTTAGCTACATTCGGCATGATCTTTCGCGAGTTTGTTTTTCCGCCGCAACAGCCGCGCGTCTTCGAACCCGCCGAGTTGTCGGACGGGACGCTGCGATACCTCGCGCTTGCAGGCGCTCTGCTCGCATATCGCCTGCCGGCCTTCATTGCCCTGAACGAGCCAGAGGGCAGTTTGCACCCCGATTTGATGGAACCGCTGGCGCGCATGATTGTGCGGGCGAGCAAACGCACACAGGTCTGGGTTGTGACGCATTCAAAATTGCTTGCCGAGGCGCTTGGCCGCGAGGGAAAAATCGAACCGTTGACGCTGGTCAAGGACAAGGGCGAGACCAGGATCAGGGGGGCTGACCTGAATGGCGCGCGCGACGAGGATGAGTGAAGGCGGTTGTGGCCAAAACGTCGCTCAATCGAGACATTTCCGTCGTCAGATCAGACCATGGTTCCTCGTCCCTCCAGTAAAGGATTCGGCCATGGTCTTTCATGCAGGCGAAGTTGTTCAACTGAAATCGGGCGGCCCGGCGATGACCGTCGTCAGCGCCGACGAACAGGGCGTGCATTGCGTCTGGTACGGCGAAGTGAATGATGAAATCCATTCAGGGGTAATTGCGGCTGTCGCGCTTGAAACCGTTCACATCGAAGACGATGAGGACGAAGACGAGCACGAGGACGGACACAAGCGCCACGAATAGCGATTGCGTCTGAAATGGCGACCGTCGGCGATCTGGCGGCCGCCATTAAAGGGCTTTTCATTGACGCTATAGCTACTTGTAGCGACGCTCGTTTTTTGAAAACGATTTCGATACGCGACGCCAAGAAACGGCTGACCGAGCTCGCCCGCGAGGTCGAGGCCTGGCAGACGATCGTTGTTATACGCGACGGTTGACCTGTGTTCGATTCCGCCGGACGCTTGAGCCTATGTCTCAACACGCATATCGTGTGTGTTAAAACCACGTCTTCAATCGGTCGGTAGAAACGCCGCTTCCAGCGGATCGCGCCAACTGCCGCCGAGGGCCGCGAAGTCCTTTGCGTTGCGCGTCAGGACGATCCAGCCATTGCTCTGCGCTGTCGCCGCGATTATCGCGTCTTCCGCGCTGGGCGCAAAACCGGCTGCGACAGCGCGGTCCAGCATTTCGCCGGCCATGACCGCGATGTCAGGCGTGAGCGATATCAGCCGGTCCTCGTACAGGGCGAGCACATCAAACAGCCAGAGTTCGAGCGCGACTGTTTTCCGGCCAGGTCTGAGGCGCTTCAAGCGCGCGACGCCGTGAGAAATTTCCATGCATGTGACAGCGCTCAGATACAGGATTTCGGAATTGTCGCGCACGAAGGCGCGCCATTGTTCGATAGCCGCGCCAGACCGTCCGGAGGACGGGCTGGCAATCGAGAGCACGTCGGTATCGAGGAGATACAAGTCTCAGACGACCTTGTTTTGCAGAATGCGTGCCGGCTGGCGTTTGGGGAGATCGTCGGGGTTGAGCGGGCAGTTCAAAAGATAATCGGCGAACGAGGGTCTGGAATTGCGAAGTCTCAGGAACTCCTGTTCAGAAATCACGACCACGGCGTCGCTGTTGCGCCGCGTGACTTTCTGTGGTCCGGATTTGATGGCGGCGTCGAACAGGCCGCCGATGTTGGCGCGCGCTGCGCTGATCGGCCAGCTTTCAATATGAGGCGGTCTCCCGATCTTGTTCATCGCGGTCTCCATTTGTACAATTAGTACAAACTGTCCTTTGTTTCAACCTGCATTCTCCGCGAACGTCCAAAGCTTGTGCGCCGCATAGTTCCAGAAAAACACGATGCAGGTCGACAGCATACGGGCGGCCATGAAGGGCAGGCCCATTTTGTCCGCGAAGAGCCACACGAACAGGCCGGTGAGCGAAAAGCCCACAACCATGACGGCGGCGAATTTCCATCCCGCTTCGAAGTGGCTTTTCTGGCTCTCGAATGTATGCAGGCGGTTGAGCGTATAGGACACCGTGCCGCCGCAGCAGTAGGAAATGAGCGCAGCGGCGACGCCGGGGACGCCGAGAAACTGGTTCAGCGCGAAGGACGTGCTCCAGTCGGTGAGCGTGGCGGCGACGCCGACGCCAAAAAATGTGAGGAGCTGTTTCAGGAAAGGCATGGGCGGGGTCTAGCGGCGGGCGTCCGCCTTGTCGAATGATATTCGATGGCCCAGCAGCCAGAATTGGCGGTTTATCCTCGATTGATGGGGGCAAGGTGGCAATGGGGCTTCCCCCCGGCGGGAAACTCGTTTAAGCCAGCGCAACTTCGGGCCGGGGCGCTTCCCGCTCGATCGCCCCCTGGGTTCGCGCCCGTCAGGGTTTTCGCACAGGACGCGCTGCGGCCAATCGGGCCGAAGGCGCGGCCTTTTTTTGTGCGTAAAATCTGGCGCTGCCTGCGGCGGCTAAAATCTGGCGCTGCCTGCGGCGGCCTTGGCGTAACAGGACATACATGCCGAAACGGACAGACATTTCCACCATCATGATTATCGGCGCGGGCCCCATCATCATCGGGCAGGCCTGCGAATTCGACTATTCCGGCACGCAAGCGTGCAAGGCCCTGCGCGAAGAGGGTTACCGGATTGTCCTCGTCAATTCCAATCCGGCAACCATCATGACCGATCCGGATCTGGCCGACCGCACCTATATCGAGCCGATCACGCCTGAAATTGTGGCGATGATCATCGAGAAGGAGCGTGGCGACCGGTCCAGAGGCTTTGCCCTGCTGCCCACAATGGGCGGGCAGACCGCTCTCAATTGCGCTCTCTCGCTGGAGCAGGCGGGCGTGCTCAGCCGGTTTGGCGTCGAAATGATCGGCGCTGACGCCAAGGCGATCGACAAGGCGGAGGACCGCGAACTCTTCCGGCAGGCCATGCGGAAAATCGGTCTGGCGACGCCCGATTCCCGGCTCGCCAACGCGTCCGATCTGAAAAAGGCGGACAAGGACGATTTCAACAAAAAACTTGAGGACGTTGCAGCGTCCCACGCCGACCCCGAGGAACGCAAGCGCGCGACAGAATCCTTTCGCCGGGAATGGGCGTCGAACGAATCCGAGCGCAAGCGCCGCTATATTTCAAAAGGGCTGCAGGAGGGTCTCGCCGCCATCGAAGAGATTGGTCTGCCCGCTATCATTCGTCCGTCGTTTACGCTGGGCGGCACCGGCGGCGGCATCGCCTATGACAAGGCCGAGTTTATCGACATCGTTCAATCCGGCCTTGACGCGTCGCCAACGACCGAAGTCCTGATCGAGGAAAGCGTTCTTGGCTGGAAAGAATTCGAGATGGAGGTTGTGCGCGACAAGGCGGACAATTGCATCATCGTCTGCTCCATCGAAAACGTCGATCCCATGGGCGTTCACACCGGCGATTCCATCACCGTCGCCCCGGCGCTGACACTGACGGATAAAGAATATCCGATCATGCGCGACGCATCGATTGCGGTGCTGCGCGAAATCGGCGTCGAAACCGGCGGCTCGAATGTGCAATTTGCGATCAATCCGGCCAATGGCCGGATGGTCGTGATCGAGATGAATCCGCGGGTGTCGCGATCTTCGGCGCTGGCGTCCAAGGCAACCGGCTTTCCCATCGCCAGGGTCGCCGCCAAACTCGCTGTTGGCTACACGCTCGACGAAATCGCCAATGACATCACGGGCGGCGCAACGCCCGCCTCGTTCGAGCCCACAATCGATTATGTCGTTGTGAAAACCCCGCGTTTCGCCTTCGAGAAATTTCCCGGCGCCGAACCGCTGCTCACGACAGCGATGAAATCGGTGGGCGAATCCATGGCGATCGGCCGCACCTTCGCAGAGGCGCTGCAAAAGTCATTGCGCTCGCTGGAAACCGGACTTTCGGGCCTCGACCCCGTCGAAATCGAAGGCCTCGGCCTTGGCGATGACATGAACAAGGTGCGTGCGGCGCTGGGCCGACCGACCCCCGATCGCCTGCTGGTGGTTGGACAGGCGCTGCGCATGGGCATGAAAACTGACGAAATTTTCGAAGCCTGCAAGATCGACCCGTGGTTCATTGCGCGCCTCGCCGAGATCGTTGAACTCGAAAATCGCGTGAAGACGCATGGGCTGCCCCATGACGCGGCGAATTTCCGAATGTTGAAGGCCGCCGGCTTCTCCGATGTGCAACTGGCGAATTTGACAGGCGTTGCGGAAATGGACGTGCGCGCGGCGCGACACAAGCTTGGCGTGCGCCCTGTGTTCAAACGCATCGATACCTGCGCGGCGGAGTTTGCATCGCCGACCGCCTATCTCTATTCGACCTATGAGACGCCATTCGCTGGCGCGCCCGCCTGCGAGGCTCGGCCATCGCAGGCGAACAAGATTGTGATTCTTGGCGGCGGCCCCAATCGCATCGGTCAGGGAATCGAGTTCGATTACTGCTGCTGCCACGCCTGTTTCGCGCTGTTTGAAGCCGGCTTTGAAACAATTATGATCAATTGCAATCCCGAAACCGTATCGACCGATTACGATACCTCGGACAGGTTGTATTTTGAGCCGCTGACGGGCGAGGATGTGCTCGAAATCCTCGACAAGGAGAAGGAAAACGGGACGCTGAAGGGCGTGATTGTGCAGTTTGGCGGCCAGACGCCGCTCAAGCTTGCCCATACGCTGGAGCAGGCCGGCATTCCGATCCTTGGAACCTCGGTGGATTCGATCGATCTTGCTGAAGACCGCGACAGATTCAAGCGCCTGCTCGACAAGCTGGGTTTGAAACAACCGAAAAATGGCATCGCCTATTCGGTGGAGCAGGCGCGGATTGTTTCGAGCGAACTTGGGCTTCCTCTGGTCGTGCGCCCCTCCTATGTTCTGGGCGGTCGCGCCATGGCGATCATCCGCGATCAGTCGGCTTTTGAAGATTATTTGCTCGGCACCCTGCCAAGCCTGATCCCGTCCGACGTCAAGGCCCGCTATCCCAACGACAAGACCGGCCAGATCAATACTGTGCTCGGCAAGAACCCGCTGCTGTTCGACCGATATCTTGCCGATGCGATCGAGGTCGATGTCGATTGCCTCTGCGATGGCAAGGACGTGTTTATCGCCGGCGTGATGGAGCACATCGAGGAAGCAGGCATTCATTCCGGCGATTCTGCCTGTTCGCTGCCGCCCCGCTCGCTTGGCCCGCAGATGATCGCGCGCCTTGAAGACCAGACCAAGGCGCTGGCGCTGAGCCTTGAAGTCGGCGGCCTGATGAACGTGCAATATGCCCTCAAGGGCGAGGATATCTATGTTCTGGAGGTCAATCCGCGCGCCTCGCGCACGGTGCCTTTTGTCGCCAAGGTCATCGGAAAGCCGATCGCCAAGATCGCCTCGCGCATCATGGCGGGCGAAAAGCTGGCCAGTTTCGGGCTTGTGGCGCAGGAGCTTGGGCATGTTGCGGTCAAGGAAGCGGTGTTCCCCTTTGCCCGCTTCCCCGGCGTCGATACGGTGCTTGGCCCCGAAATGCGGTCAACCGGCGAAGTCATGGGTCTCGACCGCGATTTCGATATCGCCTTCGCCAAGAGCCAGCTCGGCGGCGGCACCAAGGTTCCCACGGGGGGGACGGTCTTTGTGTCCGTGCGCGACGATGACAAACTGAGGGTGGTGGAGACGATGCGTCTCCTGGTTGGCCTGGGTTTCAAGGTCGTTGCGACGGGCGGCACAGCCCGCTTCCTGCAGGGGGAGGGCATTCCGGCGCAGAAGATCAACAAGGTTTCGGAGGGCCGGCCCCACGTGGTCGACGCCATCCGCAATGGCGGTATTCAACTGGTGTTCAATACGACCGAGGGATCGCAGGCGCTTTCGGACAGTCGGTCGTTGCGGCGGGCCGCCCTCTTGCATAAGGTGCCCTATTACACCACCTTGGCAGGCGCAGTTGCGGCGGCCCGGGGGGTCAACGCCTATAAGGGCGGCGGCTTGCAGGTGCGCGCTTTGCAGGATTATTTCGCCTGATCGGGGCGCGTTGAAACAAAGCATTCCAGACGACTCGTGGCTCTTCACGGCGGTTTGCCGCGCAGGGCGCGTTTCGCCAGACCGGCGCGTCCGGTCCGGCGAAGCCAGACAAGAAAGACAGGACAATGGAAAAGATTCCGATGACTGCCGGCGGCTATGCCGCACTCGAAGCAGAACTGAAGCGTCGCCAGCAGGAAGACCGGCAGAAAATCATTGCCGCGATTTCTGAAGCGCGCGGCCATGGCGACCTCTCGGAAAACGCCGAATATCATTCCGCCAAAGAGGCGCAGTCGCATAATGAGGGGCGTATCGCCGAGCTGGAGGACAAGCTCTCGCGCGCCGAAGTGATCGATGTCAGCAAGCTGTCCGGCAATTCGGTGAAATTTGGCGCGACTGTCACCCTCATTGATGAGGATACGGAAGAAAAGAAGGTTTATCAGATCGTTGGCGACAGCGAAGCCGAACCCAAGAGCGGCAGGCTGTCGATATCTTCGCCGACCGCCCGCGCGCTGATCGGCAAGAAGGTCGGCGACACCATCGAGGTCAATGCGCCTGGCGGCGGCAAGAGCTATGAAATCCTGAAGGTGGCCTACGTCTGAGCCGCTCCTTCCGGCCGGCGTAACGGCCTGGGTCATCGGCTCGGGCCGCGCCGGACATCTCTCTCATTGCATGGGCGTGGCGCAGGCCTTGGGTCTCGATCCCCTTGTCAAGCCCGCGCGCATTGCGGGACTGTTTCCCGCGCTCGCGCCGTTTGGGCCCATCGATCCGCGCGATCGACCCGAGCGCACAGGCAGTCCGATCGCGCCGCCGTTTCCCGATTTGTGTTTTGCAGCGGGGCGCAAAACGGTTCCGTTGTTGCGGGCGTTGCGACGGGCGTCTAAGGGCCGTACGTTTACAGTGTTTCTTGAAGACCCGCGCGTTGGCGCCGGACTCGCCGATCTCATCTGGGTTCCCGCCCATGATTCGTTGCGCGGCGAAAATGTCATCGTGACTCCGACAACGCCGCACAGGCTTCGACCAGAATTGCTCGCGGCGGCGCGGCAAAATCCAGACCTGCGGATTGCAGCCTTGCCCGCGCCCCGCGCGGCGCTGGTATTGGGCGGCCCCAGCGCCCACTATCGCTTCACCGGCGCCGATGACGCCGCGCTGGCGGGGATTGCGCAGGCGCTGCTGGCGCAAGGTTTCAGCGTGATGGCGACGCCTTCGCGGCGGACGGCGCCATCGACCGTTGCGGCCGTGAGGGCTACGCTGGCGCTTGCCCCCGCAAAAGCGTTTTTCTGGGATGGTTCGGGCGACAATCCCTATGCGCAGATGATCGCCAATGCCGACGCCATCGTCGTCACGGGCGATAGCGTGAACATGGTCAGCGAGGCGCTGGCGCCGGGCGTCCCCGCCTATGTGTACGAACCCACGGGTGGCCACGCCAAGATGCGACGATTTCTTGACGGCCTGATCGCAGGAGGACATCTCAGGCGCTGGGCCGGAGTCGCGGGGATGTGGCGGCATGAGCCGCTGGACGCGACCTCTGTCATCGCCGCAGAGGTTGCGCGGCGGTTTCGGGTTTTCAGGGGCGTCTGAAGAATTTCGGAATTTGAACAGGAAAGGCTGCATGTTCTTGCCTTAAGACAGATAACTCTATAATGCAGAGTTATCTGAAATGAACGGTGAGGCAAGCCATGTCCGTTGTTTCCGCCCTTGGCCTTGTTGCGCAAATCGCTCATTGGTCGCTCGCCGCGATTGGCCTGGCGACGCTGGGATTCGCGCTGGCGCTGTCGCGGCCTGTCTCGGTCCCGCCCTTTCTTGCGTCCATCCGCGACACCGCAGTTTCTGTGGACTATTCTGATATGCCAGACCTCCAGCGCTTTCAGGCGCGCGATGGCGCGTGGCTGGCCTATCGTTTTTATCCTGGACAACAGCCCTCGACCGCGCGGATCGCTATTCTGGCTCATGGGTCCTCTGCAATGAGCGACGCCATGCATGGGCTGGCGCGGCCTCTCGCGGCGCATGGCGTGGCGGCCTATGCGCTCGATATGCGCGGTCACGGGCGCTCGGGCGGGCGCGGCGATATCGCCTATGAGGGCCAGCTCGACGACGATCTCGCCGATTTCCTCGACGTCCTGCAAAAGGACAAACCGGCCTTGCGCCCGATGCTGATCGGCCATTCCTCCGGTGGCGGCTTCGCTTTGCATATCGCCGCCTCGAACCTCCAGAGCCGCTTCGAGCGCGCGATCCTGCTGGCTCCCTATCTTGGCTATGATGCGCCATCCTCGCGTCCGGATGCCGGCGGCTGGGCGCGGCCCGACCTGCCGCGCATTCTCGCCAATATGGCGCTGGCGAAGATAGGTGTGAATTGGTTCGCGGGCCTGCCGTCGCTGGCCTTCGCGACCGGCGAAAACGCTTTGAATCTTACGTCCGTGTATTCTTACCGCCTGATGCGAAATTACGCGACCAACGACTATCGCAAGGACCTCGCCAACACGTCGATCCCTATCGCGATCTTTGCCGGCGGCGACGACGAATTGATGGAATCCAGCCGTTATGCCGAGGCGATCAGGGGCTTTGAAGGCAAAATCCCGATCCGCCTCATTCCGGGCGTCAATCACATGGCGATCGTGAGCGCGCCCGCCGCCGTCGAAGCCATCGCCGCCTACGCCGCCGGAGACTTCAAAATGGGGAGCAGTCAATGACTCTGGACAGCAAAGCCGCCGCCGCTGCGCTTGATGACATTGAGTCCATGGCGCAAAAAGTGCGGCAGTCGCAATTCTATCAAATCTTCGCGTTGACGATGATCCTGTGGGGCGCTTTGGTGCTTGCAGGAAATCTCGCAACCTTCATTGCGCCGTCCTATGCGCCTGCGATCTGGATTTTGGTCAATCTTCTCGGCGTTGCCGGGACATTCGGCATCGTCGCGGCCAATCGTGGCGCGGGCGATCGCAAAGGGCAGGCTTGGCGGCAGCTGACGGCCTTCGGCTTCTATTTCACCTTCGGCTTCCTGTGCATTGGCGTGCTTGGAAACGTCACGCCGCGCCAGAGCGGCGCGTTCTGGCCGATCTATTTCATGCTCGCCTACATGATCGCAGGACTATGGCTCGGGCGCGCGCTGGTGTTCATTGGCGCTGTGATCACCGCGCTCACGCTGATAGGCTATTTCTTCGTCCTGGGCGGGTGGTTCCTGATCTGGATGGCGGCCGTCAATGGCGGCGGACTCATTGTGGCGGGCCTGTGGATGAGGCGCGCGTGACATGGAGCCCATCGACGAAATCATTCATCAGCCCCTGCGCCTGAAAATCATGTCGGCGCTGAATGCATTGGCTCCGAAAGCCGCGCTCGACTTCACCCGGCTGAAAAAGCTCACGGGCGCGACCGACGGCAATCTCGGCGCGCATATCGAGACGCTGTCGAAGGCTGGATATGTCAAGGTTGAGAAAGCTTTCGTCGCCAGGCGCCCGCAAACCTCGCTGTCGCTGACGCCGCAGGGGCGAGCCGCCTTCGCACGCTATGTCGCCGCGTTGCGTGCAATTATTGAGCAGGAAGGGACGGGTTGAGAGGCGCTTCTCGTCAAGGAGACTGCGCAGCAATCATCGGCTCGTGCAATGAGATATAAGGATAGCCCCTCATCCCCCGCTTCGCGGGACCTTCTCCCGCAAGGGGAGAAGGGATTTCACCCCATCTCGATCTTCAGCAATTTCGCCGCATTGCGCCACGCCACATCTGCGCGCAAGTCTTCATCCATCGCGACATCGTCCATAAAACTGCCCGCGTCCCTGATCGATTCAAACGGGAAGTCGGCCGAGAACATCACGCGCGAGCGACCCAGCGCGGCGATCGAGCAATCCACCGGCTCGCGCGAATACATGCCCGAGATCGTCACGGCGATATTGTCGATGATGAATTGCGACACATCCTTTTTCATTTTCACGCCATAAAGCGATTTGGCGCGGCTGTCGAAGCGCCAGAGCATGAAGGGCAGGCTCTCACCACAATGGCCGAGCAGCAGCGTCGCTTTTGGAAAGCGCTCGAACACGCCGCCAAACACCATGCGCAGGGCGTGCGTGCCCGTCTCGACGCCCCAGCCCCAGGTGGCGCGCATCAGCACCTTGTAGTCGCCATAGCCGTCGTACATGCGGACGGGGTCGGCGGGATGCAGATAAATCGGCGCGCCAAGCTCCTCCGCCTTGGCCCAGAAGGGGTCGAACTGCCGCTCGTCGAGATAGTGACCCAGCGTCTGGCCATTGATCATCGCGCCCTTGAAACCGAGCTGGCGCACGCAGCGATCGAGTTCGGCCGCCGCCGCCTTCGGGTCTTGCAGCGCGATATGGGCGAAGCCTTCGTAACGGTGCGGACGCTTCTGGATCTCAGCCGCCAGAAAATCATTGGATTCCGCAGCCTTGTAAGTGGCGCGCGCCGCGTCCGGTTCGATCTGCACGCCGGGTCCGGCGATCGACAGCACGGCCTTTTCGATCCCCGCCGAATCCATTTCGCCCAGCCGCAGATCGCCGAAATCCGTCAGGCGCGCGTAAATCGGCTTGAAAACAGCTTCCGGCACCAGCGACATGGTGGGCCGCCAGTATTCCTCCAGCCCCGGCGACATGAAGTGTTCTTCAAGGGCGATCTTGCGCATATTCAATCCGTTTTTCCCAATTCGCCCCGCAGCGTCCCGCGCTTGCAAAGCCCATTTTTGAACGATACAGATTGCATCCGTATCGGGTCAATAGGACTGTCCGGGAGGCATGGGTGACGATCAAGATTCGCGGCATTGATTTCGAGGACAATCTCGACAATGCAATGGGGCTGGAATTCTACAATCTGTCGCATCGCTTCGGCTATCAATCGCCGAATTGGCCTTATTTTGAGGATGTGAAGATCGAGCGCATCCATTACATGGCCAAATCAGGCGTGCTGTCGCAGCGCATCACCACCTCGATGCACAACACCACCCATATCGACGCGCCCGCCCATGTGGTGCAGGGCACGCCCTTCATCGATGAAGTCCCGCTGCCGCATTTCTTCGGTTCCGGCATTGTGCTTTCGATCCCCAAGAAAATGTGGGAGCCGATCACCTACGACGATCTTGAAAAGGCCGGCGGCAAGCATGTGCGGCCCGGCGACGTCGTGCTCATCAACACCGGCTGGCATCATAAATACGAGGACAGCGAAGACTATTTCTGCAAATGCCCGGGCTTCGTGCCCTCCGCCGGTCACTGGTTCGTCGAGAAGAAGGTGAAGGTTGTCGGCCATGACACGCAGGCCAATGACCATCCGCTGGCGACCGCCATCGGCCCGCAGCGCAACGGTCCGCTGCATCCGCATCTGAAAGAAGAATATTTCAAATGGTCGGGCGGGCGCGACTGGAAAGACGATTTCCCAGAATGGGAGCCCGTGCATCGCATTCTGTTCAACAACGGCATTCTGGGTATCGAGAATGTCGGCGGCGATCTCGACAAGGTCACCGGCAAACGCGTGACGTTCGCCTTCTTCCCGTGGAACTGGGATCGCGGCGATGGCTGCATCATTCGTCTGGTCGCGATGATCGACAAGGGTCAGAAATACCGCATCGAAGCCGGGGAGACGCTGTAATGCTCGCCAAGAAATTTTCCGACGCCCAACCCTATGACGCCGTCAATCATCGCGGCAATGTCGGCCTGCGACTGCAGGGCTTTGAGCCCGGCGGCCCCACCAATCAGTGGGTCGGGCTGTCGCATTTTCTGCCGGGCGGCGGCGCCGGACCGGATTCGACGCCATTTGAAAAAATCTACGTCGTCACCGAGGGCGAGATGACCGTGATCATTGGCGGCAAGGAGACCGTGCTGAAAAAATACGATTCCTGCACGATTGCGGCGGGGGAAGTGCGCGAGGCGATCAATCGTTCGAACGAAGTGTGCACGATGCTGGTGGTGATCCCCTATCCGCCGGGCTATGTTCACAAATAACGCCCGAAGCGTACAGGGCTCTGTCGTTCCCGCGAAAGCGGGACTCCAGAATGAACGTTGGTGCTGGAGTCCCGCTTTTGCGGGAATGACCGCGATCTTTCAGAATAAGAAAAGATGCGTGTTTTGCGGGAGGCGGACATGAAAACATTGGCCTTGACATTGGCTATCGCGCTGGCGCCGCGCCGGGATCGCTAACGCTGCGCCGATCGCATACAATCCCGAAAACTGATTTTCCACGTATTGCAGGACGCCGCCATGACAACCGACTTTTATCGCAACCCGCTGTCGCTCTTTGACGTGAAGGGCAAGACGGCCATCGTGACCGGCGCTTCGGGCGCCTTTGGCCTGCTGGCCGCCAAGGTTCTGGCGGGCGCCGGCTGCAATCTCGTGCTGACGGCCGGCAAGAAGAGCGAACTTGACGAAGCCGCGAAGGAATGCGCGGCGCTTGGCGCAAAGGTCGAAGCGCTGAATGTGCGCCCGAGCACGGAAGAATCCTGCGCCGGCATTGTCGAGGCGGGCGTCAAGGCGTTTGGCGGCGTCGATATTCTCGTTGTCGCTTCCGGTAAAAACGACGTATCGAAAATTGTCGATATGGCGCCTGCGCGGTTTCTCGATGTCATGGACGCCAATGTCACGCAAAGCTGGCTGATGGCCCGCGCCTGCTCGAAACAGATGATTGCGCAGGGCAGGGGCGGCAAGATCGTGCTGATGTCTTCCGCGCGCGGGTTGCTCGGGCACCCCGCTGGCTACACTGCTTATTGCGCCTCAAAATCGGCGGTCGACGGCATGACCAAGGCGCTGGGCTGCGAGCTTGGGCCGACGGGCATTACCGTCAACGCAATTGCGCCGACGGTTTTCCGGTCGCCCCTGACTGCGTGGATGTTCGAGGATAACGACAACGCCAAGGCGGTGCGCGGCGGGTTTCTCACCCGCGTTCCCAAGGGGCGGCTTGGCGAGGCGTCCGATCTTGCGGGGCCGCTGTTGTTCCTCGCGTCGGCTGCGTCGGATTTCTACACCGGCCATATTCTCTATGCTGACGGCGGCTATACGGCGGGTTGAGACAATGGCGAAGGCTCGCATTGGCGTTCTCGGCGCTGGTCTTATGGGCCATGGCATCGCGCAGATTTTCGCGCTGCATGGCCACGAGACCATTGTTTACGATCCCGCGCAGGCGGCGCTCGACAGTCTGAAGGCGCGGGTGTCCGCCAATTTGCGCGACCTTGGCGAAGACGCCTCTGCGGTTGAACGCGTCAATCCGTCGTCAACGATTGAAGGGGCGGTTCGCGACGCGGATTTTGTCGTCGAGGCGGCGCTGGAAAATCTTGAGGTCAAACAGACGCTCTTTGCCGAAGTTGAAAAACACGCCCGCGCTGACGCCATTCTCGCCAGCAATACGTCGGTCATTCCGATCACCGCGATCATGCAGAACATCGCTGACGGCTCGCGCGCGCTCGGCACGCATTGGTGGAATCCGCCGTTTCTGGTGCCGCTGGTCGAGGTCATCGGCACGGCGCGCACATCGCAACGCGCCATCGACTGGACAATGGAGCTGCACAGGTCGATCGGCAAGACGCCGGTGCATGTGAAGAAAGACGTCCCCGGTTTTGTCGGCAACCGCTTGCAGCACGCATTGTGGCGCGAGGCGATTTCGCTGGTGGAACATGGCATCTGCGATGCGGAAACGGTCGATGTCGTGGTGAAGGCGAGTTTTGGCCGCCGCCTTGCGGTTCTGGGTCCGCTTGAGAACGCCGACATGGTCGGCCTCGATCTCACGCAAGCCATTCACGAGACCGTGCTGCCGGCCATCGACAGCCGGCCCGCGCCATCGCCGTTGCTGGGAGAGCTGATTGGGCGGGGCAGGCTTGGCTTCAAATCCGGCGAGGGCCTGCGCAAATGGAGCCCGGAAGCGCAGGCCGCATTGCGCCTGAAAGTCTTGCTGCATCTGAAAAAAGCGCGTGAAAACGACGTCTGAACCGGAGAAAGCCATGAGCAAGCATCGCGACACCGCATTCATCACCCGCCGCCGCGCTGCGCAACTGGGCGCAGGATTGATCGCAGCTCCGGCCATTCTGCGCGCCGGCGCGGCGCGCGCCGCCGACGATACCCTGCGCATCGGCATGGTGAGCCCGCAAACCGGACCGCTGGCGGGCTTTGGCGAGGCGGACGCGTTCATTCTGGATGGCGTCAGGAAAGCCATCGGCGCGGGCGTCCAGAGCGGCGGCAAGACCTGGAAGGTCGAGATTATTTCGAAGGACAGCCAGTCGAACCCCAACCGCGCCGCAGAGGTCGCCTCAGACCTGATGCTGCGCGACAAGGTGGATCTGATCGTAGCGTCGTCTGCGCCCGAGACCACCAATCCGGTCGCCGATCAGGCCGAGGTCAACGAGACCCCCTGCATCACGACCAATTGCCCTTGGCAGCCCTATTTCTTCGGACGCAACGGCGATCCCGCCAGGGGTTTTAAATGGACGTATCACTTCTTCTGGGGCCTTGAGGACATCATCGCAGCCTATCTGAAAATGTGGGACACGGTGCCCACCAACAAGGTGATTGGCGGCCTGTTTCCGAACGATGCGGATGGCAACGCCTGGGGCGATCCGAAGCTGGGCCTGCCTCCCGCTCTGGCGGCGGCGGGCTACAAGCTGGTGGATCCCGGTCGTTTTCAGGTCATGTCCAACGATTTCACCTCCTATATCGCCGCATTCAAGCAGGCGGGTTGCGAGATTGTCACCGGAAACGCCATTCCACCTGATTTTGCGACGTTCTGGGCGCAATGCGCGCAGCAGGGTTTCAAGCCGAAAATCGTCACCATCGGCAAGGCGCTGCTGTTCCCGTCCGTGATGGATTCGCTGGGCGAGCGCGGCAATGGTCTGTCGACCGAGGTCTGGTGGGGGCCGACGCATCCCTTCAAATCCAGCCTGACAGGCCAGAGCGCCAGCGACCTCTGCGCTGCCTACACCGCTGCCTCGAAGCGCCCGTGGACGCAGCCGCTCGGTTTCCAGCATGCGCTGCTGGAGGTCGCCATCGACGTGCTGAAGCGCGCCAGAAACGTCAAGGCGCCGGAGTCCGTGCTCGAAGCGATTGTCGCCACCAATTACAAGTCCATCGTCGGTCCGGTGCAATGGACCGGCAAGCCGATGAAGAATGTCACAAAAACGCCGCTCGTCGCCGGGCAATGGCGCAAGGGTCCCAAAGGCTTTGAGCTCGTGATTGCCGAAAACGCCACTGCGAGCGAAATACCGGTCGGCGGCAAGCTCGAACCGCTGGGGTGAGGTCGCGGTCCAGCAAATCCAAAAGCGCCAATCGACTCGGAATCCCAGGTCCCCGCAAACGGGGAGGGGAGGCGCGCTGCATCAGCGCGTGCTGTTGACAGGCAGCAACTGACTGGCGCGACCGGCGGCGCGCAAACAGGCGTCCGGATTTGACGCGCAGAGGTTGGACAATCCCTTTGCGGCGGCGTCGGCCAGCGCGCGCCGGTCTGGCGCATCGGTTGACCAGTTCATATGCATGAACACCAGACCCAGCCAGAATGCCGAGCGAATCAG
The DNA here is from genome assembly GCA_903931945.1 of uncultured Hyphomicrobiales bacterium. Taxonomy (GTDB): domain Bacteria; phylum Pseudomonadota; class Alphaproteobacteria; order Rhizobiales; family Beijerinckiaceae; genus Terripilifer. The sequence goes on from CAIZEI010000058.1 coordinate 19,515, forward strand.
GAACCACATAGATCGCTCCTTTCTGGAAGACGATTTTCCTCTCGGGGCAATCTACACAATTTGATTCAAGTCCCTCTCAACATAATGGCTTGAATGCAAAGGGCTGCATTCATACTTTATCAGGGTCTGTGTCGCCCGAAACGCGGAAATAGCAACAAGTTCTAAACCATGGCGGTGGAAATCCGGCTTTCCGGCCCCTCGCAGGCGTCTTGATGGCTCGCCCGACCGTTCCGGTTAGCACTCACTTAAGACGGGCTTGCGAAGCTCATGACATCGGCGGGTTGTTGGCGGCGTCTCGGGAGTGCGGTTGAAGTGATCACTGTGACGCAAATTCGAGAACGGGTCGCCGGATGGGTGCATGACAGCGTCCGCGCCGACCCCGTCGAATTGCTGCGTCACCAGTCGTTCATGCTCGTGCGTCTGGCCATCTGTTTGATGGCGGCGCTGATCATCCCCCCTTACATGGCGATCCGCGGCGCGCTTTCGCCGTGGGAGGCGATGATCGTGCTGTGCGCGATGGCGCCGATGATTTCGGTGGTGACGCTGTCCCGAACCGGAAACTTCAGTCTGGCCTTTGCCGTGTCGGGGCTTGGATATCTCTGCGCTTGCGCCATTTTCGCCTATGGCGCGGGCGGACTGTCCGCGCCGGCGCTGGTCTGGCTGGCGCTGGCGCCGTTCGATGCGCTGTTCTCAATGTCGCTGGGCGTTGTCGCGATCATGAGCGCGGCGGTCCTGGTCGCCTTTGTCGGCATCGTTTGCGGCATCCAGACGGGGTTGACGCCTGCGGAGTCAACGCTATCGCCGTCGTTCCAGCTTTTTATCGTGGCGCCCGCTTTTGCCTACGCCTTTCTGCAAACATTCATGGCCGTCGAGCTCAATACGTTCCGCGCGCGGATCGAGCGCGCCGCCGCGGCTCGCTATCAAACGCTGACATCGGTCATGGGCGATCTGGTGCTGCGCTGCGACCGGAGCGGCGCTGTGCTGTCGGCGAGCATCGAATGCGAGGGCATGTTCAAATTGCAGATGCGGGATTTCGTCGGGCGGGGTTTGTTTGAGCGCTTGATGGTGCAGGACCGCCCGGTGTTCCTCAAATCAGTTTCGGAAGCCTATGCGGGCGACGCGACGGTCTGCTGCAATGTGCGGTTGCGCACCGGCTCGGTGCAAAGCAGGCATGGCGATTTTGAGGAGCCGGTTTTCACCTGGGTCGAAATGCGCGCCCGCCGGATCGTCGATCGAAACGACCTCAGCGGCGCCCCGGAGCAGACCCGCGTGATGATGGTCATCAGGGACATCACAGGCGAAAAGCGCCGCGAGCAGGAAATCGAGGCGGCCCGCGCCGAAGCCGAACGCGCCAATGCCTGGAAAGATCGCTTTCTCGCCAATATCAGCCACGAACTGCGCACGCCGCTGAACGCGATTATCGGTTTTTCGGAAATATTGAGCAATGTCGATCTCATTCCAGCCGAAGCCGAAAAGCGCAGGGAATACGCTGGCATTATCCACGGCTCGGGCCAGCATCTGCTGGAAGTTGTCAATTCGGTTCTGGATATTTCCAAAATGGAGGCCGGACGCTTCGCTATCTCGCCTGAGCCGTTTGAAGTGCGCCGGTTGATCGACGCCTGTTGCGATATTGTCAGCCTGCGGGCCGAACAGGCCGGCGTTGAACTCAAGCGCGAGATTGGCGAGGGGATTGACGAATTGAACGCCGACAAGCGCGCGTTCCGGCAGATATTGATCAACCTGCTGGGCAATGCGCTCAAATTCACCCCGCGCGAGGGATGCATTACCGTCGGCGCGCGGCAGGAGGGCGACCGGGTCGCGCTTTTTGTCTCGGATACGGGTTGCGGCATGTCGCCCTATGATCTGCCGCGACTGGGCGGGGCGTTTTTCCAGGCCGGCGCGCCCGGCGAGCGCACCTATGAAGGCACCGGGCTTGGACTATCCGTCGTGAAAGGGCTTGTTGGCCTGCATGGCGGCGAGATTTCCGTCGAAAGCGGCGTCGGCCTTGGCACCTGCGTAACCGTGCGCCTGCCGCTTGAGTGCAACCCGCTGGTCGCAGGCGCGGCCTCGGCCGGGATCATCGCCATTCCCCGCGTCGCTCCGATCGCGGGCGCTGCGGAAAACTCTGTCAGTTCATGGGATATCGGGAGGAAAAGTGCCTGAAGCTATGGCCCGTTTCGATGAGGATGAGTTTTATGTCGAGCCCCGGGCGCGGCAGAAGCCATCGCGCCGCAAGGCTGTGAAATCGCCGGACAACGACCAGGGCCCGGCGCGTCGCAAGCCGGGACGGATGCTGGCGATCGTGCTTTTTGCCGGTATTGTGATCGGCATCATCGCCAACGCCACCCTGATGCAGGGCGCGCGCCATCCTGCGCCGCTGTTCGCCGGCGCCACCCCGGCGTCCGTTCCTGCGGCCCCGGCGTCAGTTGCGTCCCAGCCGCCGCCAAAACAGACCGACGCCGCGCCTGCGCATGCTGCGCCGACTCCGGCCACGCTGACGGGCCTGATCAAGGCGACCGCCGGGGCGCGCGACCAGAGCGATGTTTCCGCTGCGCCTCGCAAGGAGCCTAAGGATCCCATCGCCGCATTGCTCCGGGGCGAGCCCTCGCCTGAAAAACCGGGCCGGATCGCCGCTGTGCAGCGCGCCTTGCTGAAAGTTGGCTTCACGGTCCATGCCGACGGGGCGCTTGGCGCAGGAACCAGACAGGCCATCGAGCGCTTTGAACGGGATCGCGGGCTTCCGGAGACAGGAGATCTTTCGCCGCGCACCATCCGCGAACTGAGCGCGCAATCGGGCGTAGCGATTCCCTGAAACGAAAGCGCTGCAATGCGATTGCGCTCCGATATCTGGGTCTCGGCCTATCTCAGGCGCTGCGCAGTTGAAAATATCTCCGCCGTGTTGCGGCGCCGAGGCGCGGCGGAAGCCGGCGCCATTTTCGTCAGGGTTGACAGGCTGGACGGACGTTGCGCGGTGTTCGGTCCCGCGCCGCAGTCAGAGACGGCCGGGCGTGGCGTCGAGCGCCTGTGGTCCCGCCTGCACAAGGTGGACTGGGTCGATCCTCTGGCGAGCGAGGAGCGGTTGCGGCGGGAAATCGCCTTCGATCCTGACCTTTGGATCGTCGAAGTGGAAGACCGGGCCGGACGAAACTTTCTCGATCTGGCCGAATAGGCGCCAGGGCATTTGCCGCTCCAATTCGCTTGAAAACGCGAGCGCGCCCGCCTTCAGGCCAGACGGCGCAGCAGCAGCAGGTTGCGGCGTTCCGGGCGACCGGGTTCAGTTGCCTGAATGGCGGCGCGTCCGGGCGTAGCCGCCGCTGTTGGATCGACGACAGGCCTATGCACAGGACGCTTGCGCTCGGCGAGCGGCGCCAGCATGGAACTCGCAAGCGCGCGCGCCGCAGTGGGCGTGATTTCATCGACCAGTTTGGTCAAGGCGCGAACCCTGTCGACGGATTCGGCGATGACCGGGTCCATCCGCATAAAAATCCGCGCTGCGAGCGGGGCGGGCGTCTGCAACGCTGCCAGCGCAAGCGCGAGCGGTTCCCCATGGGGATCGTGGACGATCTCACAGGCCTCAACAAGGCTTGCGCCGAGGCCTCTGGCGAGAATGGCTTCAAACAGCGGAATATCGCCCTCGATGGCGGCGCGCTCGATCTCGGCGATAATTGGCTCTCCGGCAAACATCCGGGTCGTGCGCGCTGCGCTGACCAGATCGGCGCGGCGCGCGGCCAGGATGATGCTCGCGCGCTGGCTGGGCGAGGCGTACAGGAACAGGGACGCAATCAGCGCCGGGCTTGACGCCCGCTGGCAGAGCGCGCGGGCCAGCGCGGCGTCGCGCGGTTGCCGGACCGCAAGCTCGCCAAGCAAGGCATCGTCGATGGGGGACGCGAAATTCATGGCGAGCGCGCGCGCCACCTCGGTTTCCGGGCGTTTTCCAAGCGCGCGCGCAAGATCCGCGTCAAGGTCCGCTCGCCCGGCGATTGCAATCGCGATTGCTGTTTCGCCCTCTTGCGCCGCTTTGCGCAACACATCCCTGTCGACAAGGCTGGAATGCGCCAGAAATTCTGCGCCCGCCTTCCCGCCCTGTTTCAGGAATCGCGTCACGATGCTGGCGGGCGTGGCGCCGAACTGCGCCAGTTTCGCCGCGATGATCTGATGGGTTTGATCGTCGGCATAATCCAGGAGACCCAGAACGATGGTCTCGAATTGTTTGATTTCGCCGGGCGTGTGGCTCGGCCGCGAGATGAACATGTCGGTGAGCGCCCTGAGCAGGACAGGTCGTATTTGGAGATCTTCACGCTTGCCAAGGGCAACCAGCCCCTCAAAGGGTTTCATGAGATTGGATGCGTGAGACATTTGCGCAACACTGCCCAGGCTTGATCGCCGAATCGCCGATTCGCCAAGTTTAGAGATGTTTTGTTGACACAACATTAACCTTCGCCGACGCCTAACGTCGTTACGGTCGTTTTTCAGGATCGCGGATTGTCGGACTGGAGGTCGCGACATGGGGGAGTTGGTAGCTTTTAAAACGCGTGAAGGCGTTCGCAGGCGCCCGGCGGACATTGTTCCGGGTGGCGCAGAAATATTGTTCTTCCTTGGCGTTCGTTACGAACGCCAGGACAATGCATTGAAAAAAGTCGTCAAGAAGTCAGGCCACGGTCGCCCGCATGGCACCGACCGCCCGACAAGCCCAGGCCGCAAGCGCCGCGCCTGAGCGGGCTAGAGTTCGGGCAGGATTTGCTGCTGTCGAAAGACAGGGCTGAAAATTCAGCGCCAAAACGCCGGGCGCGTGTTCCTTCTCCCGCGTGGCGGGAGAAGGCGCCGGTTTCGTCAGGAAATGACGGATGAGGGCGGCGACAGATGTACAACTCTTTCGATTTTGCGGGCGTTTTAAGGCCCTCATCCAGCCTATCGGCCACCGTCTTCCGATTCTCGGGAGAAGGATTCGCGCGCCGCGATCCGCGAATATGCCGCCCGCAACGCCGCCGAAATCGCCTTGCGACGAACGATCACAACGCCAAGCGCTAAAGCGAGCCACGACAGGGTTCCCGCGCCGGGAATGGGGGCGGGTGACGCAGCGGTCACGGTCAGCGTTCCGGCTGCTGAAGTGAATGGCGACCCCGGCCCCCCAGGCGCCCCATTATAATTGTTGCCCCCCGCCGTCGCCTGATAATTAGTCGTGCTGTTGGTGCCAACAAAAATAGCCTCTTGCTGGGCGCCAACTGTGAACCCAATGCCATAGGTGTCGACATAGCATGCTGGACATGTTGGATTGCTTCCACTTCCGGATGGGTAGAACAACTTGTTGTCGATGCAAAAGCCATAGGTGCAATAATTAGGCGCCGTTATCAGGCCTGTGATCGCCCCGTTGGCTGAGTTTGCGCCCGATTCGCCGGAGACCGTTCCCGTAATGCCGGTGACGATGTAAGGCGCGGAGCCGGCGCCAGTTGTGAGCGTGCCAATAATACTGACAGTTCCGTCAGTAAAAGTGAAATTATAGAGCGTTGCGAAAGCTGCGCTGGTGCCTTGCCCGACCAACGCGCTCAATGCCAGCGCCGCCGAAAACAGCCATCGCACTGCCGAAGATTTCAAACCGCCCATTGCACGCCCCTGAAGTCAGCCCTTGCGAAGTCCTAACATGGCGAGGGGGGGGGGGAGCAAGGCGAAAGCGTCTGTCCCGCAGGGCAATCAGGTGAGGAAGAGGAGCAGCGTCCTTTACCCGATTGGCATGGTCCGTCCGGCATCGAAATTTCTTTGCCGGATTGGTCACAGATGGGAACCCCACCTCGCCCTGCGCGAAGCGTCAATGCGAACGCTTTTTCGACGTCTATGGAGTCAGGGCGCTGTTCAGGCCGCAATTGATCGCTGCGACGCGGCGTTGTGCAGCGATCCGGTCGCTGGGCCGCTCTGCAAGCGAGCGAAACAGAACAAACCCCAGCGGCGTTGGCGAGACGATGCGCAATTCCTGCGGCAGTTCATCCTCGCTGTCATTGGCTTCGACATCGTCGCGCTGTTGTTCCAGAAACAACAGCACCTCAAGACGCCCGCGCGTCGCGCTACGGTCGGTCATCGAATAAAAGATCTGACCATAACGGGAATGAAACGACATCAGCATCAAGGATTCCGGAGTCAGGCTGGCGCGCACGCGCAGCGGCCCCTGCTTCAGATCGAACCGACAGACGCCCCGGATCAGGGCGGGATCGTCAACCCATTCGCTGGACGGCAGACCGAGAAGCCCGGCCAGTCCCTTATGGCCGCCGGCAGCTGCGGGCGTGGCCTCGATGGCGGGCAGGAGCGTTGTGCGATGCAGGGGCGCCAGCGCCGCCATGCGCGAAAAGGCGTCATGCGGCGCAAGCCCAGGCATCATGAGAATCGACGTCAAATGCGTGACCCCCGCGATGACGGCGATGGCGAGCGCCCATAGGGTCAGGCGTGTCAGTCGATCGGAAATGGTTTCCGCTGTATTGCGCGCGCTCATGCGCAGGCTCCGCGCCGGATCGAGGGCATCTGGCTGGCGTCGAGTGTGAAGGCCGAGGCGCTGGCGGGCGTGTCATAGAGGCGCAGAACCAGCCTGAAGGGTTCGCCCCTGACGACCGGCAGCCAGTTGCCGGGCCGCGCAGTCCCCGCAACGGCGATGGCGAAAGCGCCTTTGTCGTCGCGAATGATTTCTGACGATGTGAATTCGTAGCGTCGCGTGCTTGTGTCGAGCAGGGCGCCGGTGGGACTGGTGGCGATCAGGGTCCAGAACCGCGTCGGCGGCACTGCGCCGCGGACGATATAGTCGCAGCGAGAATCGAACCTGGTTCCGGAATCGTCGGCGCTCGCGACAAAGGTCAGCCCTTCCGTCAGGCCCAACGGCGTATCGCCGCTGCGCGCCCGCTGCGCGCGCGTATAGGGATCGACGTCCGCCGCTCCCTCCTTCGGCCAGCCGGTCCAGGCGCCGGCTTGCACGGCGCCGAATTCAGGTCCGCCGCTGACTGTCTCCAGAGTGACAGTCAGGCCAAGCGCCACGCCCAGGATGACGGCAATCATGGATTTGAAAACAAGAACCAAGTTGGCTGGCCCGGCGATACGGAAACAGGGCCTCCCGTTTGCACGCTTGGCGCGCGGGGCGCAAGGGCGAGGCGTGGTTTTCAGTCAAGTCCGGTATGGCGCGTCAATGTCCGCACGTCGGTGTCGATCCGCGCATAGGAGTTGACCGGAGGCCCGAGCGTTTCCGCCCGCTTGCCGTTGCTCGCCGCGCCGATCAACTCGCCAATGCCCTGCAAGGCCTCGCCGGTCTTCTTCGAGAGCGTTGCCGGGCGTTGCGCGACAGTTATGTCGCTCGATGCTGCGGCGTTCGCCCCCGGAGAGCCCTTGGCCGGCGGCGTATCGTCGACGCCATAGAGGTTCTTCAGTTCGATGCCCTGATGCGCATAGACCATGATGTCATGCCAGGCCTGCGCGGGCAGCTGTCCGCCCTGCAATCCATTGGTCGGCGAATTGTCATCGTTGCCGAACCAGACAGAGCCAACATAATTGCCGGTAAAGCCATTGAACCAGGCGTTGCGCGATTCATTGGTCGTGCCGGTCTTGCCGGCGACGACGACGCCGTCAAGCGCAGCGCGCTTGCCGGTGCCCGCAATGACCACGTATTTCAGGAGCGTGTTGTTCACCTCCGCAATCTTGTCGGCAGGGATCACCTGCTTGTAGGCTGGCCCGTCGCGATCGCGGCGGTATACGATCTCGTCGCGCGAATTGCGGATCTCGACCGCAGCATAGGCCGGCGCCCATTTGCCGCCATTGGCGAAGGCGGCGTTGGCGGACACCATATCGACCATCTTCACATCGTCCGCGCCCAGCGGCAGGGATGGGGTGTCTTCGAGCGGCGTATGCACGACGCCCATGGCGCGCGCCGTCTGGACGATGGTGGCGCGTCCGGCTTTGGCGGCGATCCAGTCGCCGGGATATTTGTTGGCCGGGAATTGCGCGCGACCGATCTGGATGGACAGCCAGGCGGCGACCGTGTTCAGCGATTTTTCCAGCGCTACAACCATGGGCAACAGGCCCGCGCCAGCGCCGCCAAAATTGTGCGGACACCAGTTGCCGATGCAGAGCGGCGATCCGTTGACCATGGTGTTGGCGTGGAATTTCCCGGTCAGAACGGCGCTGAGATAGACGAATGGCTTGAACGAGGAGCCAGGCTGGCGCGCAGCGTCGAGGGCGCGGTTGAACTGACTGCGGCCATAATCGCGCCCGCCGACAACGGCGTGAACAAGACCGGCGGGGTCGGCGATCATGGCGGCGGCCTGTGAGGCGTGTTTTTCCTTGCCATACTGACGCAGGGCGTCCTCAATGGTGGTTTCCGCCCAGCGCTGAAGGTTGACATCGAGCCCGGTGCGCACGGTCAGCACGCGGTCATTGCCAAACTTGTTCTGCTCGGCAAGATCCAGAATTTCGCGATAGGCAAAATCGAGATACCAGTCCGGGCTCGAATCGCGCCGACGATCAATGGGCGTCGCCGGATTGCGACGGGCGGCGTAGACCTGCCCCTCGGTGAGATAGCCGGCGTCAACGAGGTTTGACAAAACGTCATTGGCGCGGGCGCGCGCGGCGGGCAGATTGATATGCGGCGCATATTTGGTCGGCGCCTTGAACAGGCCGGCGAGCATGGCGGCCTCGGCAAGCGTGACGTCGCGGACATTTTTCCCAAAATAGAATTCGGAGGCGGCCTGCACGCCATAAGTGCCTGCGCCCATATAGGCGCGATCGAAATAGAGTTTCAGAATCTCGCGTTTGGGCAGGCGCGCCTCCAGCCACATCGCCAGAAAGGCTTCCTTGATCTTGCGTTCGATGGAGCGCTCGTTGGAGAGGAACAGGTTTTTGGCGAGCTGTTGCGTCAATGTCGAACCGCCCTGCACAACGCCGGATGAGCGGGCGTTGACGGTCAGCGCCCGCAGCGTGCCGACGGGATCGATGCCGTAATGATCGAAGAAGCGCCGGTCTTCCGTCGCGAGCAGCGCTTCGATGAGATAATCGGGATATTGCTCCAGCGGCACGGCATCGTCGTGCTTGATGCCGCGCCGGCCGACTTCCGCGCCATAGCGGTCGAGAAAGGTGACGGCGATGTCCTGCTTTTTCAGCCAGTCCTCGTCCGAGGTTTGCTGGAAGGCGCCCTGCGCCAGCGCCAGCAGCAGGCACATGCCGCCAAGGCCAAGGGTCAAGCCCTCGCAGGCAAGCTCCACCAGCGCTTTCCTGAAGCCGCCGACGTGAAACCGGTCCATGAACGTGGAAAAATCTTCATAGGCGCGGCGGGCCGATTCGCCGCTGTCATAGATGGACGAATTCAGCCACGCATCGAAGCCCCAGAAGGAGCGTACAATGCGCTTCCAAAGCGCTGACTGGGTCCACTGCTCAAACATGGCGTCCTGCTGCCCCGGCCTCGGGCCGGTTTCTTTAACACAAACCTAACGCGCTTGACGATATCGGGACGGACGCGTTGTGATATGAACGACGGGCAAGGCGCGTGCCGGAGGCGGTTGCGCCAAAACGGGACAATTGGGCGGCTTTTCCGGGGTCCTTGCAAACGCTGGTCCCAATGCCGGGTCGCGCGCCGGGGTTCGCGCCAGGCGGCAAAAGCGGCTAGACAGTCCATTCGGGCAGAAGCGCCAGATTGTTGTCGCGCGAAGCGGAAACGCCTCCAGAGGAACCGGGACCCAATGCAGAGCGACGATCCCAAGGCCGAGGCGGCAAAACCCTTCTGGCGAACCAAGAGGCTGGACGAGATGAACCCCGTGGAATGGGAGAGTCTGTGCGACGGCTGCGGGCGCTGTTGCCTCGTCAAGCTGATCGACGAGGACACGGAGGAGGTCCATTTCACAGATATCGGCTGCAAATTGTTCAACGCCGAAACCTGCGCCTGCAAGGATTACCCCAACCGGCAGAAGAAAGTGCCCGATTGCATCAAGCTGACGCCCCGTGAGGTCAAGCGGATTCCATGGCTGCCGCCCTCCTGCGCCTATCGGCTGGTGGCCGAGGGCAAGGATTTGCAATGGTGGCATCCCCTGAAATCGGGCCGCCCCGAGACCGTGCATGAAGCAGGCGTTTCAGCGCGGGGCCGGGTCGGCGCGATGGAGGGCAAAATCCGCCAGCGTGATTATGTCGACCGGCTCGTGACATGGCCGGGGGAGTTTCCGAAGCCGAAGAAGCCGAGAGCCTAGGGGCAGGTTTGCAATTCATGTCTATGCGGCGACGGCTTCTGCCGCTTTTACCAGGTTGCCATGCGCGTGGCCGTTTGCTGAACTCTCATCGTCGCCAATCGACGCGACACCCCTGACTCCGGACCGGCGCAGAATTTTCCACGCGGAAAGCATACGAAAGACGCGAATGCTTCAACTGCGGACGCGCTAGACGGGTTCGGCGGCTGGTCGGGTTCGGCGGCCATGCGCCAATTGCGAAAATTCGCACCAGAACATTGCCAGGCTCAATTGCAAGCTTGACCATGCGGCGCCAGCGACATAATGAAAGGGTTTGCTCAAGTGTGCTTCCGCTGCCGAAAGAGACGGAGTGCAATCTGACTGACGAGTGGGAGTATCTCATGCTGCAGCGTTTGGATCGATTTATCGTTTTGTTCGTTCTTGCCTTTTCGATTCAATTCGGTTTTGCAGCGCGGCAAGCCTCCGCCCAATCGGTTTACAATTTTCAGTTTGCATCATCAATCGGGTCCGGTTCAATCTACCTGATCCTTGGCAGTGGCTCCGGCAATCCAGTCACCGGTGCGTTCGGCGGAACGGGCATCATGACGAGTGCTGCATTAAGCACGAGCAATAATCCATTCGGTCTTGGCACCGCCCCGGCTCTTAATTCGGTGACGACGGCGCCTTTTTTTGGCCAGTTTTCGACTACAGTATATTTAAACACGGGCACATATACATATGCGCTAAACGGTGGCGCATCCGACAATATTTACAAACATGATGACTCACAAAGTATAGACACCTGGGTCGTCGGCGCGCAAGGGATCCCCTTCACCATGGAGACGATGACCTACGCCGGGCCCGCCCCTGTTCCCGGCGCGGGAACCCTGTCATGGCTCGTTTTGGGGCTTGGCATTGTGATCATTCGTCGCAAGACCGTTTCAGCGGCGGTGCGTTCGGCCTATGCGCGGATCGCCGGGCGCGCATCGGCCTGAGCCAAATTCCTCGCGACCTTTCGCGATCTCCGCATGTCGTGTGGCGACTTTTCAGGGTCATCAATCGACGAAGCCGGCGGAAAAATCCCGGCAGTTTGCATGGTCGCGACACCTCCGATATCGGACTGGCGCAGAATTTTCCGCGCGGAAAGCATACGAAAGACGCGAATGCTTCAACTGCGGACGCGCAGAGCGGGTTTGGCGGCTGGGCGGGTTCGGCGGCGGTGCGCCAAACAGTGACATTTGCGCAACCCCGTCGGGCAAATTTCCAGCATGCGATGCGTCGACCCCTTAAAATTTTGGCCTGGACTTGACAATACGACATTGATCCGATCTGAATGAATTTGGTCAAGCAATTTATCATATTTTAACTCTTTGCTGGATCGCACTTACGTGGCGTGTCGCAAGGAGTTGTTATGTCATCTCGTTTTGTTCGATTGTTCGCATCTGCTGGCTTCGCCCTTTTGCTCCAGATTGGCTTTGGTGGTCAGCGAGCCTCTGCTACGGCCTATAATTTCAGCTTTAATGGCGGGGCTTTTGGTGTAATTTCAGGTGTTTTCCAAATCACCGGGACAACGGTAACGTCAGCATCGGGGAATACGACTGGGAGCGCTCTAGGGGGGAACGGAGCGGTCTCACTGGCGGGTTCTGCCGGAGCCAGCGGAATTTTTGGCCGAGCAATCTCCTACACATTGCAAACGGTGGGCGCCACTGGCCCTTATTTCCCAAACGACCAGGGCCCTGTCCCACGGGAGTTTGATATAAATTCGGGAAGTGCTGTGTTCGCGCTTTTCATGAACGGCGTGGGTGGATCCGATACAATAACGAACGGAACGGGCGGTAACCCCTTAGGCAGCGAGTCGCTGACATCCGCTGCCGCCCCCGCCCCCGTTCCCGGCGCAGGAACGCTGTCCTGGCTTGCTCTCGCTCTTGGCGGGTTGTGGATCAAGCGCAGGACTTTGTCGGGATTGGCAAGCACGCTCACAGGCAGGTTCTCGCGCAGGGCCAGCGCGAAGTCATAATCGGCGGGAGCGCCCGGCCCGTCCAGCGCCGCACACAGGCCCCTTGCCGGGGAGCGTATGACCGCTCCAGCCGCCAAAATGTCCCTCCGAGCGCACAGGACGTTGTCATTTCGGTCGCCTTCTCCCGCGCACTGGAGACGGCGCGCGCACCGCAGCGATTTCGCGTCGCTGATTCAGACATAGTCTTCAAGAACTGAAAACCCTTGCGCTGCAACGATTGACCAAAATTCTCAATACGCTTGCCTTCGCAAAATCCGTAACTCCCCCCAAACAAATCGCCCCGCGCCGGCAATCCGGCGCGGGGCGAACAAAGCTGCAAAACAAGTCTGAAAAACCTTACATCTTGCCTTCTTTGCAGGCCTCGCGGAACTTCTTGCGCTCCTTGCCATGCAGGCCCTTCGCGTCGGCGTCGGCCGAGCATTTCTTGGACATGGCGGCCTTTTCAGCTGCGCCCATTTTCATCGGGGCGGCGGCGGGCGCCGCAGCAGGAGCAGCCGGGGCCGCAGCAGCCGGCGCGGCAGGCTTGGCGGGCGCCGGGGTCTGCGCGAAGGACGCAGAAGCGGAGACCAGGCCGAACAGGGCGACGAGGGCGAGCGTCGGGATCTTTTTCATAAACAGACTCCTGAAAAGGGATTTCGGGCTGAAACCCTTACCCTTTCTGTCTAGCTTGTGTGGCGAAAATTGGGAAGGGCAGGCGCCGCCGGGTCCGATATGCGTCGGCCTGTTTCGGCGCAGTTCGCAATGGGATCGATCCGGGCCGGTCAAATCCTGTCATTCGAAAGACTGGGGGGAGGACCGCGAGCCAGGGATGTGGTGACGCCAAATTAACCTGGTTATCCTTTGATACCCAGCAATCGACAGTATCGTCGAAAAACTGCGGTATGCCGGCAAGACATTGTTCATCGGTCGGGAAGAATCTGGAGGCCGGCAAGAAACAGGAGTTAGCCGTGTATTTTCAAAATTCATTTGTGAAAGGCTTCGCCAGCCTCGGCTGCGACGCCTTGGGGCGCTGCGGCAATGACAGGCGCGGCAATATTTCGATCATGGCCGCTGTCTCCCTGATTCCGATTGTCGGGATCATTGGCTTCTCCATCGATTACTCGCGGGCCAACGCCACGAGATCCAAAGTTCAGGCGGCGGCTGACGCGGCAGCGCTGGCGGCAACGACCATTGCTGTGAATGGCGGGACGAGCAGCGCTGCGCAAACCGCAGCATCGGAGGTTGCCGCCGCCTCACTCGGACATATTCCCGGCCTGTCGTATAATTCTTCCACAAATCCGGCGGTCAGCGTGTCGAACCTCAATGGCGTCGTTTCGACGACGGTCTCGTTTTCTGGCGCTGTAAACACAATCTATACCGGGCTGCTGGGCCTTCCCACCCTGCCGGTGACGGTCCGTTCGGGCGCCACCGGGGCGGCGCTGTCGCCGCTGCCGGGGCCGGCCAGTACTATGGCTCTGGCTCGCTATCGCAGGATCCTGTCATCGTGGGCGCCGATGGTTCATCGCAATTGTTTGTCTGCGATTACTCGGGCAACACCTGGTACAATCTGCTGAGCGACGCCGGCTTTCAGATCAATGCAAACTGCACGGGCAATTCTGCCTGGAGCGAATATTACAAGGTCAGCATTCTGGCGGGCGCACATACGATCTCGATTTCGCCAAGCATTACGTCCGTCGGCTGGCATGGTACGACACAAACCGGCGAGTCCTGGATGGGCGCCATTACAATCGATGGCGTCGCCTATCCCGCAACATCTGGAACCAATATCTGGCTGACCGACACGACAGCCGGCATTTCCGTCAAGACGGTCATCGGTCAACCCGGCGTTGTCGGCAGCTCCGCCAATTATGCCCTGATTACAACGCCGGGTTATTCGGTTTCGGTGGCGTACGACTCGGATGACGACGTGGATTCTTCAACCGGAAAAGCCGCGACTTTCGGCTTTGCGGATATCCAGATCGCGGCCAATAACGTCGGCGCCTGCGGCGTGCCGGGCGGCACCTGGGGCGGCACGCTCGGTCACGTCGACGATTTCAACGCCAATGACTTCATTGTTTCTGGCCCGACAGCGCAAGCGAGCCAGTTTACCTGGAATTGCACGAGCGCGGCGCTGGCGAACGCCAAAGTCCGGTTGAACAACTGATCTCGATACGGGCGCCATTTCGCTAGCGGTCATTCACATCAGACAAAAGGAATTGTGTCATGAAATCCGTTCCAGCCGCCGTTTTGACGCCCCGGGGCGCTCATCCGGTCTTGAAAGCCCTGCTGCTTGCGGGCTCCGCGCTGACGCTCGGTCCGCCGCCGGCCCTCGCCGATGGTATCGCGAATGCGCCGCAGACCTGCCAGAAAATCCAGCAGAACTGTCTTGCGCGCGTCGCCAAAGGCGCCGCCACCCGGGCGAAGGCGCCTCAGGACGGCGTCGACCGGCCGCATCTGACCGAGGCCGACTGTTCCGCCTCCTATGCGCAGGCGCAGACGACAGGCGTCTGGCCGGAACACTTGCCGTATAATTTTGCGGCGCAGTGCACCAACTGATTGTAACGCGGTCGCGCGCTTCGATACGGCGGGCATCCGCCAGCGTCGCATTTCCTGCGGCGCCATGCTAACCGCAATCATGGGCGCGCCAACCTTCATCGAACTGTTTGCCGGCGGCGGCATGGCCCGCGCCGGGCTGGGGCCGGGCTGGCGCTGCCTGTTCGCCAATGATATCGACGCCAGCAAAGGCGAAAGCTATGTCGCCAACTGGGGCGCGGGCGAGTTCCGGCCGGGCGATATCCACAAACTCCGCGCAGATCATATTCCCGGCATCGCCGATCTCGCATGGGCGTCTTTTCCCTGTCAGGACCTGTCGCTGGCGGGCGCCGGGGCCGGGCTGCGCGGGGGACGTTCCGGCGCGTTTTTCGGTCTGCGCGATCTCATCGCAGGGCTGGCGGGGGAAAATCGGGCGCCCAGAAGTCTTGTGCTTGAGAATGTCATTGGCGCCTTGACGTCGAATGGCGGCGCGGATTTTCGCACGCTCGCAGAAGAGCTTTCCGCGCTGGGATATCGGTTCGGCGGCATGACAATCGACGCCGCGCTGTTTCTGCCGCAGTCCAGACCGCGCCTGTTTGTCGTTGCTGTGCGCAGGGGTCTGGAAATCCCCACTTCGTTGCGCCGGGATCGCGGCGAAACCAGATGGACAGGAGGGCCGTTGCAACGCGCGTTTGACGCATTGCCGGAATCGTTGCGCACCGATTGGATATGGTGGGCGTTGCCGACGCCGGATACGCCGAACCTGCGTCTGAAAGATGTCATTGAAGAGCAGCCCGCCGATGTTTCCTGGCATTCGGACAGCGAAACCGCGCGGCTTCTGTCATTGATGGCGCCGGGCCAGCGCGCCAGAGTTGAGACCCTGGCGCAATCGGGCCAAAGGCATGTCGGCGGCGTCTATCGGCGCACGCGTGTTGAAAACGGACAGAAAGTTCAGCGCGCCGAAGCGCGGTTCGATGGACTGGCCGGTTGCTTGCGCACGCCGGGCGGCGGCTCCAGCCGGCAATTCATCATCGAGATCGCCTGCGCTCGCATTCGCACGCGTCTTTTGTCGGGACGTGAAGCGGCGGTTTTGATGGGCTTGCCGCCGGACTATCGTCTGCCCCGGCGATATAGCCAGACCTGTCATCTGCTCGGCGATGGCGTTGCGGCGCCTGTCGTTCGCCATCTCGCGCATCATCTGCTTGAACCGCTGATTGTCGCCAATTCCCGGTTGCAGCAGGTTCGCAAGCCATGAACCGATCCGCCATCATGCGCGCGGTGCCCTCGCGCAATACATCGGCGGAACTCAAGGTCCGCGCCATTCTTCGCACGATCATGACAGGCTATCGGCTGCATCGATCTGACATTCCAGGCAAGCCCGATATTGCATTCGTCGGGCGGCGGCTTGCGATATTTGTGCATGGCTGTTTCTGGCATGGTCATGATTGCAAACGCGGCGCGCGCGCGCCGAAAACGAATGCGGAATATTGGCGCGCCAAAATCGAGCGCAATGTTGCCAGGGACGCGCTGCATCAGACCGCATTGCGCGAACAGGGCTGGCGCGCGCTGACGATCTGGGAGTGCGAATTATCCGACGCCGACTTGGTCGCTGTAAAATTGCGGTCCTTTATCGCGGCGCCAGAAACCTCTGTGTCGCAACGAGAGTCTCGCGCGCTCGCGCCGCGACCGAAAGCCCGGCGAGGCGAGCGCTCGGGGCTTCAACGCTGATCGCGCAATGTGGCGGCAGGTTTGCCATCAGATCATGGAGCGGCAGTGCGCCTTCGCCCGGCAGCAGACGCGCCGTGCGCGATTCCTTGCGCAATTCATCAATGGATTTTGCGCCCGGCGTAAAGGGTGTGGCGTCGCAGAGATGCACAAGTTTCAGCAGCGCCGGATCGACAGTCGCGAGGTCGCGGGGATGTCCGCCCGAGCGCGAGAGATGCAGGGCGTCGATAACGAGCCCGGTGTTGGCATGATGGACGGCTTGCACAATTTCCGCTGCGGCAGCCAGATTGATGCAGGCGCTGTAGGGATTGAATTCGATCAGCGCATCGAGGCGATAATCCGCGCAGAGATCGCAGAGGCGCGAGTAGGTTTGCAACCGCCTGTTGCGGTCCGGGTCTTCAACCGGGCAGACGACGTAGCGCGCGCCAAACTGCGCAGAAAATGCGAGCACAGGCGCGAGCGCGGCGACATCGAGCTGCGCGGTGATCGGGAACACGCCGATTTCCAGCAGACGCATGTTGGCGTCCTGCATGGCGGCTCTCAATTCCGCCTCGCGATCGGCGTGTCCGACAATGGCCATATCGGTCGCGAGCAGGGGATTGAGACGCAGGCCGACGCTTTTCCAGCCTGCAGCCGCCGCCGCGCGAACCTGACCGATGGGTCCGGCGTCGAGAATGGTGAGGGCGGCAAGGGAGATTGGTTGCATATCGATCCTCACTCCCCGCGCTCCTTGCGCAGTTTCTCCCAATAATCGAGACGCTTGCGAATGTCGCGTTCAAAACCGCGTTCGACGGGTTCGTAGAATTTGCGTCGACCCAGCGCTTCGGGAAAATAGTTCTGACCTGAAAAGGCATTTGGCTCATCGTGGTCATAGCGATAGCCCTTGCCGTAGCCCTCGCTTTTCATGAGTTTTGTCGGCGCATTCAGAATGATCGCAGGCGGCGCCAGCGACCCATGCTGCCTGGCGACGCTCATCGCGGCCTGGAAGGCGGTATAGGCGGCGTTCGACTTTGGCGCGCTGGCGACATAGATCACCGCTTGCGCAATCGCCAGTTCGCCTTCCGGGCTGCCCAGAAAATCATAGGCGCCCTTGGCCGCCATCGCGACGCTCAGCGCCTGCGGATCGGCAAGGCCGATATCCTCGACCGCCATGCGCGCGACGCGGCGCGCGATGAACAGCGGGTCCTCGCCTGCGTCCAGCATCCGCGCGAGGTAATAGAGCGCAGCATCGGGATCCGAGCCGCGCACGCTCTTGTGCAGCGCGCTGATGAGATTGTAATGACCATCGGCGGATTTGTCGTAGATGGGCGCCCGGCGCTGCGTGATGTCGATCAGAGCCGCCGTGTCGAAGGTCTCGCTGGGTCTGGCGGCGCGCCAGATCTCCTCGGCCAGCGTCAGCGCCGCGCGACCATCGCCATCGGCCATGCGGATCAGGGTTTCCCGCGCGTGCTCATCGAGCGGCAGGGCCTTGCCTTCGAGAGTCTCGGCGCGCTGCAACAATTGCGCGATGGCTGTGGCCTCAAGCGGTTTGAACGTCATGACGCGCGCACGCGACAGCAAGGCGGCGTTCAATTCAAACGAGGGGTTTTCGGTCGTGGCGCCGATCAATGTCACCACGCCGTCTTCCATGACCGGCAGGAACGAATCCTGCTGCGCTCTGTTGAAACGGTGGATTTCATCGACGAACAAAAGGGTGCCCCGGCCCATCGCGCGGCGCGCGCGGGCTTCCTCGAAAACCTTTTTCAAATCGGCGACGCCGGTGAAAATCGCAGAGAGCTGGACAAATTCAAGATCGGTTTGCCCGGCCAGCAATCGCGCGACGGTTGTTTTCCCGGTGCCCGGCGGCCCCCAGAAGATGAGCGATCCCAGGGATTTTGCAGCAATCAGACGCGTCAGCGCGCCATCGTCGCCAACAAGATGCGCTTGTCCGTGCACATCGCCCATGGCGAGCGGACGCAACCGGTCTGCAAGCGGGCGCGGCGCGGAGGTTTGCAGGCCAGCGGCTTCGAAAAGCGTGTTCATGAGACCGACCTAAGCAGGAATTCACAGCTTCGCCAACGAGCGCCTGCCTGGTTACATTGGCAAAGCCGCCTTCAGGGTCCTGCGCAAGGACTGAAATGACGCGAGTGGCCCATTATGGCGCATAACCAACGGCATCCGGCTTCCCCGCGTTAACAGCGTTTTAACACGGAAAAATAGAAAGTTAATGCGGAGGTCGATAAAATTAAGCATTCGTTAAAGCTTGGCAGCCAAACGTTGGTGCAACACAGATGTCATGGAAGCAGAACGAATCAGCTGGCAAGCGCCCGCTCCCATAGCTCTTCGCTCCATGTTCCGGTTCGCGTTCGCGTCCTTGCGTTCAGAGATTCTGTTTCACACAATAGAGGCATATTTCCATGCGGACCATTGCATTCGTGACACAAAAAGGCGGGGTGGGAAAAAGCACTCTTGCATCTTCAGTCGCCGTCGCAGCCTTTGAGGCGGGCGAACGCGTCTTCGTCCTCGATCTCGACCCCCAGCAATCCCTCGTCAAATGGTCAAAGACCCGTGGCGAAAAAGATGTGCCTGTCGTCGAAATGAAGGCTGGCAAACTGGCAAAAGCCCTCGCTCAGCTCGCAAAGGACGGCGTGACCCTTTGCATTATCGACACTTCAGGCGCGGATTTGCCGGCAACGGTCGCTGCGATGGAAGCCGCCGATCTGAACATTGTCCCCACGCGGCCCAACGCTTTTGATCTGTGGGCTACAGAGGCGACGCGCAAGACCTTGCGCGATCTCGGCAAGGATTACGCTTTCCTGCTGACTCAATGCCCGCCGGCGCAACAAAGCGCGCGCGTGGCTGAGGGCGTCACGGCGCTTGAGGCGATGGGTGGGTTGATCTCGCCGCTGATTTCGGCGCGCGTCGATTATCAGGAGGCGGCCCGGCATGGCCTCGGCGCTACGGAATATAATCCGTCAGGGTACGCCGCCGAGGAAATCCGCAAACTGTGGTCGTCGGTGAAACGTCGTCTGGCCAAAGGCAAGGCGGGTCAGGGGGGAACGCCTGTCAAAAAGATTGCAAAAGCCGCGTGACATCGCAATCGATCGAATAGGATCAAAGGCGGGCGCAGCCCGCCTTTTTTGTCCGGCGCGGCGCCAGGCGTTGAAAAATAAGAAAAAAAACATATTAGGAAAATTCACTTTACAGCGCGCCGCTGATCGGGTAAACATCTGACATGCCCGAGAGATGCGGACGCACCGGGGCCAAGGGCCGGACGGCGGTTTGAGGCGGCCTCACGCATTTGCAATCCGGCTGCGATGATTTCAGCCATAGCTGCTCTTTGCGCCGAAGAAATTCGTCCAATCGGCATTGCAATTGTTCCGAGGGCTGAGTGTCTGCCAGGGAACAAATACCGTAAAATCAAACGCTTTTTTCATTCCCGCGAAGGCGGGAATCCAGTCTTCTTTCTATCCAGAGAGAAAAAAGGCCTTTCGCGGCGGACGCCGCTTCTGGATTCCCGCGTGCGCGGGAATGACAGCCGCACGGGTCGTAAATGCCTAATTCTCACCGCTTTCTTTCGAGACCGACCCACTGGAGGCCCAATGGCTGACGCGATCAAAACGAAAGTGATTGGCAGGCCGTTTACCCGTTATCCCGACCCTGACGCGGCAACGCTCGCCAGCCTGCGCAAGCGCTACGATGCGGGGAAGATCAAAGCGGCGGGAATTGCTGCTGAACTTGGATTTTCCATTGTGACTGCGCGCAATCGACTGCGCGAATGGGGTTGGCAAGCTGAAGGCCCGGTTGCTTCAAAAGGCGCATTCTCCAGGCGGCGCAACCCGGCGACAACGACGAGCAGAAAGGCCCCGTCCGTCAAACGGGTAAGAGCGCCTGCACTTCCTCCTGATTTTCCATTCGACATCGGGGAACGGGATGTCAGCGAAATTGCGCCTGACGCACGCGCTGCATTGCTCAAACGTCTTTACGCGCTGGCGGACCAGTTGGTTCGCTATGCCGAACGGCTGATCGCGCTCGGCGGTGAGCGGAACATGGCGAAAGTCGATCGCGCGATTGCCAATCTCGTGAAAGTGACGATGCAGATCGCGCGCCTTGAGGGCAGGAACGGACCGCCGCATGACCGCAACTCCGATGCCGCCCTCGCCAGTTCACGAACTCCCGCCGCTGGCGCCGACCTGGCCCGGATCAAATCGGATCTGGTTGAAAGACTTGTTCGCGCAGGCCGGCCCGAAAATGCTTCAGAAGATTTTGGAGACGCTTGATTCAGGCACGCTTGCGAAAATCGATTCCTGTTGGGATCTGCATGGGCGCTACGATCAACTCCCGCCGTCGCGCGCCAGCAATGGCGCGGAATGGCTGCAATGGTTGATCCTGGGCGGGCGCGGCGCAGGTAAAACACGCGCTGGCGCCGAATGGGTGCGCGGCGTTGCGCTGGGTCTGAACGGGTTTGCATTGCAGCCGGCCTCGCGCATCGCGCTGGTCGGCGAAACCATGGCCGATGTTCGCGATGTGATGATCGAGGGCGTTTCGGGAATATTGCAGACGCATGGACGTTGGGAGCGTCCGCTTTGTGACGCGACAGAACGGATGGCCACAAAGGGAGAAGGCGGGATCAGCCGGGATTAGGCGGGACTTCGCGGCCTAGAATGGGCGTTTCCGCCATTTTGCAGTCCCGCGCTGCATTTTGCGCGCGTCAAAACAAATGGCCATTTTGCCGGTTTGCGCAAGTTGGCAAGTTGGCGGAAAGATCAATCATTTCAACGAAAGCCAAAACGACAGTCGAGCGAACTCTGCGGAACTGGCTGATGCCGTCATTTTTCCGAAATTTCGACAAAGGCCCGTGCGCCAAGGGTTTCCGCGCATTCGCCACTTTTTGTGCGGTGCGGGAACTTTTCGGTTTGTCGGCGGCTTGAAAGGTCATTTTAATGGCCTTCAAAGGAGCAGGGCGCGCCGGGCGGATCGCCGCACGCGCGCTTGAGGTCGCGCCAGCCCGCGCATTGGCCATTTGGTTTTCTCCAGCCGGGTCCGCCCTTGCAGCCGCAGCCCGAACAGGCGGGCGGCGCGGCGCCGCCTGTCTCGTGGATGCAGGCGGTCTCCGGCGGATTGCCGCAGATGCGGGAGAGCTCGGCGGCGCTGACGCAATGGCCGTCCGGCGCCCGGTAGCCAGGTCCGCCATCGATCCCGCAGCCATAGCGGTTGGGCTGCTGGGCGAGAGCGGGGAGGGAGAGGAGGAGAAGGAGTGACGCCTGAACGAGGCGTATTAAGGTCATCGTTTTGGACCTGCGGGCGGTCCGAATGAGAAGTGTGTCCATTGACGTTCAGGCTCACGGAAGCTGACGCAATCGATAACGCCGTTGGTGACCTTCATGGCGTCAACATGGCCGCCGTTCGTCCAATCTTCCGGTGGCGGGTCGCCACGCTTTTTAGCCGCAGCCTTGTCCCGAAGGTACTCGGCCCGTTCGTCGCCCTCATTCTTGATGGCGGCCTTCTGGCAGGCATAGAGAGCCGCGAGGATTTCGGCTTTCGGAGCTTTGACCAAGACGGTTGCGGCGGTCGCCGCGATGTCGAAAAACTCGCGGGGCGGGAACCCCATTTTTATATCGACATCGATGCCCGGATACGGCGCTCCACATTGAATATTGAAATCAATCACCCCCAGATGGAGGAAACTGTTGCCTCCCGGCGACTTGCGCTCGAAAACCGCGCCTGTCTTTGAAATGAGATCGGCGGTGTAAATGTCCATGGAAGGCTTGCCGCATTCATCCGCCGCCTTTGCATGCGTCGCAATCGCGCAAAAAGCACTCAGAATTGACGCAAAAATGAGACGTTTCATAGCCGGTTATCCCACCAGACCACCTTTCCGACGATCTTGAGCGATTTCTGCCGATCAATCAACTCGACCGGGAATTCGGTGCCATTCTCGCTCACCAGCGCAGCCCAGCGCTCGTCGAGTGTTTCAATCCGTTTGACGCGGTAGCCCATGGAGCCGTGAACGAAAACGAAGATCGGGGCCGATGTCTTCCGGCGCGCCGCCTCCGAGCGGACGCGGGGAAAGGCCTTCGCGGCCTCGCTTGTGTCGATCATCAGGAGCGCACCCGGCTCGATCAGCGGGCGCATGCTGTCGCCCTTGACCCGCAGGCACTCCACATGGCGGGCGTTGGCGCCCAGCTTGTCGAGAAAGGCGCGCGGGAACTCGAATGAACTGACGCGTTCCACCTGGTCAACGAAATGGCTGGTTCCCGCGGCGGCTTCCAGATTGACCTCGTGGATTGTTACCGTGGCGCCGGGCTCGGGAGACGGCGTCTGATCCCAGCCAAAGAACCAAGCCGGGTCCTTATTGGCAGCACTTGCGATGGCCATCAGCGTTTCGATATCCGGCACGGTTGTTCCGTTGAAGTAATTCAGCAGGGATCGCCCCGCAAACCCGTGCGTCGCAGCGAATTTCGAGACGTTGCGCTTGCCGCCAACGGCCTCCCGGAAGCGCTCCCGGAAGCGCTCGATATCAAGAGGCTCCCTCATGGCGCGGGACAATTAGAAATATTTGGCGATTTGTTTCGAACGAGGGTTGACACAATCGGCCAAATCAGGCGAATTGGTAACGTACGTTGATTTGATTTCGCCAAATCAGGCGAATAGCGCAACCCGGAGCCCTTCGTGCCACCCAAACCCGTCCAGGCAGATGAACCGCCCGGCATGCATCCCGCCGATATTGTGGCGTCAGTGCGGAAGATGGGCACAAACCTCTCGCGCCTGGCGCTGGAGAACGGGCTGGGGTCCTCGACCCTGCGGGTGGCGCTGTTGAAGCCGCATCCGCGCGCCAACAGGCTGATCGCGCGAACGATCGGCAAGACGGTCCACGAGCTGTGGCCCCTATGGTTCGATACATCTGGCAAGCGCATTCCCAAAAAGCGTCATCCTGCCACCGCTCCCCGCCGGGAGTCGAGTCAATCCCCCAAAAAACAAGCCGCCTAGGGAGGCCAAATGCCCGACCGTATCGCCATATCAGCCATTTTTACGGACGGGCGGCTGCGTCCTGCCGATCCCGCATGGGTCGAGATGCTGGCCGCGTCGATCGAGGAAACCGGTCTGCTCCAGCCGATCCTTGCGCGGCGGGATGGCAACCGGCTGTTGCTGATCGATGGCATGCACCGGTTCGAGGCCATCAAGTCGCTGGGCTGGGCGGAGCTGGAACTCGGCCAGCATATCGTCATCACGAACAAGACGGCGGACGAGGCGCGGCTGGCGAAAATCGACGCGCTGCTGCTCCGCAATGACGCCAGCCCGCTGGACCGGGCGCTTTTCCTCTTTGAGCGCAAGGCGGTCTATGAGCGTATCCATCCGGAGACTCGTGGCGGCGACCGGCGATCCGAAAAAGTAAGCAAAATCAAGGATAAATCAAAGTCGCCAAATTGGCGACTTTGTTTGCCACCCCGGTTTACCGCCGAAGCCGCTGAAAAAGTCGGCCTCAGCGAGCGCGTCATCCAGCGGTCCATCGAACTGGCCTCCAAACTCTCCCCCGAAGCCATAACAAACATTCGCGGCACATGGGTGGCCGGCAATCAGGTCGCCTTGTTGCAGCTTGCCGCCGAGCGCCCCGCCGACCAGATCAAAATCGCGGCCGAGGTGGCCAAGGGCGAACACAAGCGGCTGATCGACGCCAAGGTGGCGATGGGGCTCTCGCATGAGACGGTGAGCGACCCGCAAGCCACCTGTTCGCAGCGGCTGATGTCGCTGTGGGCGCTCGCGGACAAGCGCACGCGGGCGATCTTCCTCCGCCACATCGGCGCGGAGGGGCCGGCCAATCTGGTCCCGCTGCCCAAGCCGAAAAAACCAAAAGCCAAACCAGTGAAAGGGAGTTGAGTATGAGCCTGCGCAATCTCACGTTGCCGCAAGTCGTCACGCTGGCCGATGCGGCCTGCGCGGGCCGGGTTTACCGGGGCGCGCCCTGCGGGAGCCTGCGCATCCCGCATGCACGCTGGCAGCCCGTGGACGCCCTGCGCAAGGCCGGGCTGCTCCAGCGGACTGAACATCCCCGGGTCTTCGCCATTACCGACGCCGGTCTCCGGCAGATCGAAAAGGCGATGTCATGACCTTCCCGCTGGAAGTCCAGATCGCCCGCGCACGCCGGGATGTCGAGGAGGCGAAGGCAGCGCTGGCGCAGGCCTGCAAGGGCCATGTCGCGGCTGAATACACCGCCGCGCAAACGGCTGTCGAAGTCCGCATGTCCATTCTGGGGGCGCTGCGCTGGCTGCGCGACAAAGAGCCGAAGCTTCCGCCGGTGATGCGCGCTGAAATCGCAGCATGGAGCGTTGGTTTGGGCGAGGGGCTGTCATCATGAGCGACAGAATTTCCCTCAACCAGCAGATCGAGGAAGTGCAGCGCGAACTCAATGTGCGTGCGCAGGTCTATCCGGGCCTGATCGCGCGGGGCCGGCTGCGCCAGTCGGAAGCTGATTACCAGTCCGAGCGCCTGCGGGCGGTGCTGAAGACGCTCAAATGGCTGCAAGAGAACGAGGACGACATCCGCGCCGCCGCCCATAACAGCGCGCCCTTCAAGGGAGTGCGGGCGTGAAGGACTCGCTCACACTCGCCGAACTCGCCGCCCTCGACCTGCCGGGCCTGCCCGACATCAGGGGGCTGGCCGATCGCGAGGGCTGGGCGGAGCGCGCTGACAGGACGCGCGTGCGCGCCGGGCGCGGCGGCGGGCTGGAATATTCCATCGAGTTGCTGCCGAGCCAGGTGCGCGCGGTCTACACGGCGCGCAGTCTTGGCGCCATCGAGACGCCGGCCAGCGCCGCCGCAGAGCCGGCGGCAGGAACCCTTTCTGCCCGCGCGCTGGAGGGCCGCGACGCCAGGCTGACCATCCTCGCGCTCGCGGACAAATACGCCGCCAGCGTTCGCCTGCCGCGCGTCGTCGCCGACGGGCAATTTGCCGATCTTTACACAACCCGCAAAATCGATGCGCCGGACTGGGCGCGCTCCGCTGTCGGCACGCTGTCGGCCCGCACGCTCGGGCGCTGGCGCGGCATGGTCAGGGCTGGCGCCATCTCAAGGCTCGGCGTTGACAAGGGCGCCAATCGCAAGGGCAAGGGCCTGCTCGATACGGCTCTGGGCGGGCAGGTCCGCACTTTCGCGCTGGCCTGCGTGCTGCACCAGCCGCATCTCTCATCGCATCATGTGCGCGGGCTCGTCAGAGACAAGTTTCCCGATTTCGACTGCCCGCCGGTGCGCACATTCCAGCGCGCGCTGAGCCTGTGGAAAGCCGACAACAAGGTCGCCATTCTTCAGGTGACCAATCCCGACGCTTTCAAGAGCCATTACAGGGCCTCTGCAAGGGGCTCAAACCCGGTTTCAAGGCTCAATGAACTCTGGATGATCGACGCCTCGCCAGCCGACGTGCTGCTGAAAGAGGGAAGGCATTCCATCTATCTCTGCATCGATATTTTCAGCCGCCGCGTGGTGATTACGGTCAGCAAAACGCCGCGCGCCAGCGCGGTGGGATTGCTGATCCGCAAAAGCATCCTGCAATGGGGCGTTCCAGAGCGCGTCAAGACGGACAATGGCTCGGATTTCAAGGCGAAATACACTGAACGGCTGATGACGGCTCTCGGCGTCGAATATGAGTTTTCCGCGCCCTACAGCCCTGAGCAAAAGGGCCATGTCGAGCGCGCCATCGGCACGATGCAGCGCGATCTGATGACGCTGCTCCCCGGCTTCATCGGTCACAGCGTGACGGATCGCAAGGCGATCGAAAGCCGGAAGTCATTCGCCGAGCGTCTCGGCGAAAAAGACGACAAGGTTTTCTGCGTCGATCTCACGGCGCCCGAGTTGCAAAGCTATTGCGACACATGGGCCAACGAGCGCTATGCGCATCGCGCGCATGAGGGCCTGCAAGGCCGCACGCCCTTCGCGGTAGCAGCTGCTGCGCCCGGCGCGATCAGGCGCGTCGAGGAGCGCGCGCTTGATATGCTGCTGGCCCCTGTCGCCGGCAAGGACGGGCTGCGCGCTGTCACCAAGTCTGGCATCCGCATCGACGGCGCCTATTACATGACGCCGACCGTGCTGCCCGGCCAGCAAGTGATGGTCCGCATGGACGGCGCCGACGCCGGCAAGGCATTCCTGTTCTCAGCCGATGGCGCACAATATCTTGGCGAGGCCATTTGCCCCGAGCTTGCGGGCGTCGATCCGCAAAAACTCATTGCGCAAGTCAAGGCTGCGCAGAAGGCGCTGCTCGAAGAGGGCATGGTCGATATCAGGAAGTCGATGAAGGCGATCAAGCCGCGCGACATGATCGAGGCCACGATGCGGCAGGCCGCGCGCGACGCCGGCACGCTTGTGGACTTTCCAAGGCGGCAAGAGGCGCACACGACGCCCGCGCTCGAAGCGGCTGCCGACGCCACAAACACAGCGCCGCAGGAACCCGTTCAAACCGAAATGTTCCGCGCCTCGATCGAGACATTGCAGGCCGAGGTCGAACGCGATCTGGCGGGCCACCAGGCCACAGTCGCAGAGGGCTCGAACATCACGCCGCTGCATGGTTCGGCGACGCGCGCGCAGCGCTTCAAACACGCGCTGCATCTGCGCGCCGCCATCGAGCGCTGCCAAGAAATTTCAACGTCCGAAAGCCTGTGGCTGGCGGGCTATGTCGCCAGCGCGGAGTTCAGCGCGATGGAGACGATGTTCACGGATTTTGGAGAGGCCGCGTTGCGTTAGGCGGACCAAAAGAAAGCCCCGCGCGGTTGCAGCCGGGCGGGGCGGGATTACTCAACAGTAAGAAGAGCAAAATGAACGCTAACGCACCTCCCGTCAAGACCATCACACATGCGCCGCTCAAAAATGTCGTCGGCTGCCTGTCTACGGTTAACAGATTGATCAACCGCGCGCCGGGCCTGCCCGGCCTCGGCGTGATGTATTCGCCCAGCGGATACGGCAAATCATGGGCGTCAATCTACGCCCAGAACAAGACTGGCGCCGTGCGCGTCGAGGTCGGCGAAAGCTGGAACCGCAAGACGCTGCTCGGCGCCATCCTGCTCGAATGCGGCGATCCCCTGCCCAAGGGCACCGCAGCGACATTGATGGCCGAGGTCATCCGGTCGCTCGGCGACAACCCGATGCGGCCCCTGTTTATCGACGAAGCCGACAAGCTCGTCGACAAGGGCATGATCGAGCTCGTGCGCGAAATCCACGAGCACTCGCAATGCCCGGTGCTGCTGATCGGCGAGGAGCTCCTGCCGAAGAAATTGCAGGCCGTCGAGCGCGTGCATAACCGCGTTCTCGAATGGTGCATGGCGCAGCCCTGCGATCTCTCCGACGCGCAGCACCTGGCCAAGGTCTATCTGCCCGGCGTGTCGATCGGCGACGATCTGCTGGAGAAGGCGCGCGCCGTCGCTCAGGGCCGCGCGCGCCGCATCGTCGTCACGCTTTCAAACATGGCGGAATGGGCGCGCGGATCGGGCGCAAAAACCATTCCCGCCGACTGGAACGGAACCCTCTGCAATGGCGAGCCGCCGGTCAGGGGGCGGCGATGAAAAAGCCCAAGGGGTTCCAGAAATACTGGGACGAGATGCGCGCCTATGGCGCCGACGGGTTCACGGCTCTGGATATCTCGGCGGGCGAGCCCTTCGGGATGGCTGCCATGCGCAAGTACGTCGAGTTCCTGTGGAAGGCGGCTTATCTCCGCAGGCTCGATCAGACGCGCGCCAGCCCGAAGAATGGCCGCGCCAGTGGCGTTTATGCGGTGCGGGAGGGCGCGCCGAAACGCGCGCCGACGCCGAAAACCCATGGCCGCATCGCGCGCTATGGGCAGCAGCAGGCGCATATGTGGGTCGCGATGCGAACCCTCAAGCACTGGACGATCGGCGAGCTCGCGGTGGCTGCTGCGACCGATGACACGCCTGTCACGATCACGATGGCCTATTCCTTCATCGCCACGCTGAAACAGGCGGGCGCCATCGCCACGCTGCGCGCGCCGATGACAGGCGGCCTCGCCAATGCGTTCGCGCGGCCCGGCGTCTTCCGGCTGAAACCGTCTTTCAATACGGGTCCGGTTCCGCCGGTGATCATCCGGCGCAATGGCAAGGTGCGCGTCTACGACGGCAATCGCGACCTCTTCCTTGATGAACTCAGGGAGGCCGCATGAACGCCTCCCTGAAACAGGCTGCAAAGCCCGCAACCGACTTCGTGGACAACGCCATTCAGGCGTGGGGCGCATTGCCTCCCGACTGGATCATGGCGCTGGCCGAGGACGCCAACCGGACGTCGGGCACCGAGGCGGCGCAACGCATCGGCTATTCCTCCGCTGTCGTCACCTCCGTGATCAACAACAACTATCGCGGCGCGATGAAGACGGTCGAGGCGCGGGTGCGCGGCGCGCTGCTCGCCGAAGAGGTGGACTGCCCGATCATCGGCGCGATCCGGCGGGATCGCTGCATGGACGAACAGAAGAAAAGCCACATCGGCTCCTCGGCGCAACGCACGCGGCTTTATCACGCCTGCCGCTCGGGCTGCGCGCATTCCAGACTGAAAGGAGGCGGCGATGTCTGACGATCTCAACGCCCTCCACGCCAGCGATCATCTGGTGCGGCTGGAGGCCTGGATGGAGGCGATCCGCACTGGCGTCGCGGCATTCACGCCCGACGGCATGCGCGAATTCCAGCGCATCCTGATCCACTGCGCCAAACGCACGCTCAGCATGGAAATGGCCTGCGAGGCGGCGGGGCTGTCCAAGCCGCCGCCCTATCCCGGCCCGATGCTGGCGGCGGGCTCGCCCGAGCGGCGCATCGCCGAAAACATCGAAACCCTGAAAGCGCTCGGCGCGGCGAGCGACACGCTCGATCGCGAAAGACGCGCTGACATCGCCGCCGAGGTCGCGGCCATTCGCGACGCCAGCGCAAAATTCAAAGTGTTGCCATTTCCCCCCTCAGCCAGGAGACAGCCATGAGCCGCGTGAAGACAAAGGGCGCGAATATTGACGTGCCGCAGTCGCAGGGCGAAGCCGCCGAGTTCATCCGCCAGATCGGCGTCAGCAACCGGCAGATCGCCCGGATTGAAGCCGACATGAATGACGAGATCGCCAAAATCAAGTCGCGCGGAGAGGCCCGCGCACTGCCGCTGACCGCCAATGTCGATGCGCTCACGCAGGGGCTGCGCATCTGGTGCGACGCCAATCGCGCCCGCCTGACGGACAATGGCAAGGTCAAATCGGCGGAACTAGGCACAGGAAAAGTGTCGTGGCGCATCGCACCGCCGAAGGTCTCGATCAAGGGCGTTGAGGACGTGCTCAAAAAGATCGCCACGCTCGGTCTCGGGCGCTTTATCCGCACGAAGGAGGAGATCAACAAGGAGGCCCTGCTGGCGGAGCCTGACGTGGCGCGCACGATCAAGGGCGTCGCCATCGTTTCGGGCGTCGAGGACTTCGCCGTCGAACCCTTCGAGGTCGAGATTGAAGGGAGGGCGGCATGAGCTTTTACGTCCAAACAGAGGTGAGGGGCCGGGATATCGCCACGGCCTGTAATGAGGACGGCGAGCTCACTGCCCATATTCTCAACCAGATGGGAGAGTTGCGCGAAATCGCGTTGCCGGCATTCTGGATCGAGGAGTTCTTCGATGAACTCGACGACACCGGACGGCGCGTGCTGGCCGAACTCGCGGCGCTCATTCCGGGAGGCGCGGCATGAGCGGCTGCGAAATCGACGACAGCGTTGAGGCGATCGACAAACGCGTCCTCGAACACTGGCCCTACATGAGCGACCTCGATCATCGCCGCCGCGTGATCGAACTGGCGATGCGGCGTTACCGCAATTCACTGGCCGTGGCGCGCGCCGAGCTGCTCGCTCAATGCCTCACGCCTTTCGAACGCGCGGGCGCCTTCGAGCAGATGGGACAAGCCGCCGTCCAGGAGGGCTGCTCCCTCTGGATCGAGGAGCAGAGGTTGACGGATCGCCGCGTCGATATGGTGAAGGTGCATGATCGCGCGCTGTTCGCCACATCGCTTTTTGCGATCGAGCGGAGGCGCGCATGAAACTCCTCCTCATCCTGCTCGCACTGGCGGCTGCGGCGCTCGGCGGCGTGGCCCTCGTCGTCATGATCGCGCCCCTGTCCTACGGCTTTGCGGCGTTGTGTCTGGCCGTGGCCTTTTTCACCCTCGTTCAGGCGGGCGTGTTCGACGC
Organism: uncultured Hyphomicrobiales bacterium; assembly: GCA_903931945.1. Taxonomy (GTDB): domain Bacteria; phylum Pseudomonadota; class Alphaproteobacteria; order Rhizobiales; family Beijerinckiaceae; genus Terripilifer. The sequence continues at coordinate 50,107 of CAIZEI010000058.1, forward strand.
GCGCGCAAAAGCCGAAAGGGAGCCCTCATGAGCACGCCCGCGCAAATCAAGGCGATCCATACGCTCAAAAGCCGCATCGGCCTGTCGGACGAAGACTACCGCGATCACCTCATGTCGATCACCGGCAAAAAGTCCTCGCGCGATCTCAGCGGCGGCGAGGCCCTGCGCTTCATCGACCGGCTCAGGGAGTTCGCGGGCCCCGACCAGCGCAGCAACGCGCGCAAGCCTTCCGTCACGGCCTCGGGCAAATATGCGCCAGTGTTGCAGGCCCTGTGGATCGCCGCATGGCATCTCGGCCTCTCCAGATCGAAGGACGATCGCGCGCTGATCGCTTTCGTCGAGCGGCAAACGGGCTTGAAGCATACGCGGTTCCTTGTCGATCACGCGGCGGCGACCCGTGCGATTGAGGGGCTCAAGGCGTGGCTGGCTCGGGACGGCGGCGTTGTGTGGCCGACGGGCGTCGATCCGCTGGAGCGCAAGGCTGCGATCTGTCAGGCGATTGCTGCCCGCCTGGTCGCGGCTCGCGGCTTCAAACCCTTCTCGCCACATGCGCATCCATGGCCCGGCGACTTCACCGCTTATGGACGTTCGTTCGGGCTGCCGGCGGCGTTTGACTATTACACCGCGCAGCAATGGGACGATTTATGCGCACGACTTGGTGGCCGCTTGCGCGCTGCGCTGGCGAAGCAGGCGGCGCCGGTGGCTGCGGCTGCCAAAAATGGAGAGGCGGCATGATCATTTCTCCTCAAATCCGCGCACAGCTCGACAGCCGCCATCTCACAAGCCATCGCCGCTGTTCAAACCTTGGTTGTGCTGGCGCGGGGCGCTTTACGCCGGTGCTGTCCATGCATCTGATGGATGAGCCCGCCCAGAAACAGCCCCTCCAGATCATGATTGACGCCTTCCTGTGCGAGCCCTGTTCGCAGGAGGTGACGCGCGAGGAATTCATCGAACGCACCTCCGGCTGGCTCACGGATGCGACGGAGGCGAGCGGGCAACCGCCTCCCGACTTCGCCACGTTCGAGTTCTGCATGGCAGTGCCAGGAAGGGCGGCGAACTGACATGATCCCCGCGCCCTCGTCATTGCAGGCGCTCGAACGCGACGAATTGATCGCGCTCGTGCAGCGTGCGATTGACGCGGGCGCGTTCAGCGGCGGGCCGGTCGATCTGATGGACGCAAGGCGGCGCGTCGTGCGCCAGAAGGCCACAGACTTGAAGGGCGCCTATGACCGGCTCGTGCTTGTCACAGAACAGGCGGACCGCACGGTGCGAGATGTTGGCAACCGCGAAGGGTTTAAAGGGACTGCTTACGCCGAAGTCGCGCGGGCCGCGCGCCTCGCCCATTCCAATTCAAACTACGCCTATCGTCGCTACCGTCGCGCGGTCAGGCAATTGCAAGAGATCGATGAGGCCATCCATCACATCAAAAGGAACGCCGCATGAAAGCCTTCGCCTTGATCGCCGCCCTTGCGTTCGTCTGCCCCGCGCTGGCGCAGGAGCGGCCCATGCCCTCGATCCATTATTCGCCCGCCGAGAACCTCGAACATATCGACCTCGGACTGATCGGCGGCGCCACGCAAAGCATCGACTTCGCCGCCTATGTGATGACGGATGTGCCTGTGATCGAGGCCCTGATCGCAGCCGGTCAGCGCGGCGTCACGGTGCGCATCTATCGCGATGGCGGCTCGGGCTCATCCCCCAAGGGCAGGCCCGGCGAGGCGCTGCTGCGCCTGCTGACGACGCCCAATGTGACGATGATCTTCAAGGCGCCGGGACCTCTCATGCATCTGAAGGGCTATGCGGTGGACGGCAGGATTTTACGCACGGGCTCGGCGAACTTCTCGCCCTCGGGCCTCAAGCGGCAGGACAATGATCTGATTGTCATTGCTGATCCCGATGAAATCAGGGCGTTTGAAAGCGCCTTTGAAGCCATGTGGAGGCGGTGATGAACACAGCGCTCGCCAGATCGCCCGTCCAGTCGCCCGCGCCAGCGGACGCCTTCTCCTGGCTGCCCGAAGTTCTCGCGCAGATTGCCGCCGTGGCGGGGATCGACGCGGCGCTTGCCATCGCGAGGGTCAAGGGCGGCGCGCGCTGCACCTTCCCGCCCAAAGTGCGCGAGGACCACTGGCTGGCCGAGCTTGTCGGACGCGATACGGCCAACGCGATCTGCAAGGAGCTGGCGACGGGGATCGGCGTCGAGCTGCTGATCCCCAGAGGCGAGCACGCCACGCGCAAGCGCCGCTTCTACGATCTGAGGGCGGAAGGGATGTCGGTCGAGGGCGCGGCGCGGGCCTGCGGCGCCACCGTGCGCGCCTGCCGCGTGTGGGAGAAAAACAAATCGCTCAAGGCCGAAGCGCGAATGCGCGTCGGGGCGGCGGAACGGGCGCGCGCGCGCCGCGAGGCCTCGCCGCAGATCGACCTGGTGGACCTTCTCGACCAACGCAAAAGCGCGTGATTTGACTTTTCCGCCGCGCGGTGGATCATCGGACACGCGGGGTCGAGCGTAGTCCGCCCCGCGCCTCCCAATAAAAATACCGCTTCACGTGCAACCGGTGAAGGCTTCACCGGCCAAGCGGGATCGTCCCGCTTCTAGTGTCCATCCATCGCATTCCGATCGCGCGATGGAGACGGGACATGAACTGGCCGCACGAGAGCAACGTCCAGCAACTCGACGAGTTCTACGGCAATCCGCACGGCGATGACGGGCAGGCCAGCGGGCTCTGGACCTCGCAGAACGTCGTGGCGCTGATCCCTCCCTACCAGATGCAATTCTCATGGGGGCCGAAGGTGGGCGTGCTGCGCTTCCACCGCAAATGCCGCGACGCCTTTGGCGAGGCGCTGCTCGAAATCAAGAAACTCTACGGAACGCAGGCCGATATCAAGGCGCACCGGCTGCATCTCACCGGCGGCTCGTTCATGTACCGTTTGATGCGCGGATCGGCGACGAAAATGTCGATCCACTCATGGGCGGCGGCGCTCGACATCGATCCCCAGCACAATCCCTTCCCGGCCAGATGGCGCCCCGGCTTTATCCCTGCCGAGGCGGCGGCGTGCTTTCAAAAATGCGGGCTGATCTGGCGCGGCGCCAATGGCGACGACGATCCCATGCATTTTCAGGCCGTCGATCACAGCTACGCCGCGTGACCCATGGGACCCTGCAAAACATGCGGCTCGCCATGGCGCACCAACCCCTGCTTCTGGGCTCTCGACAATCCCTTGCAGGTGAAGGCGGGGCGCGTCGCGCCGTGCCGTCTCGACATGGAAGCCGAGGAGCACGCCGCCAGGGTTGCCGAGGCGCGGTTGTGGCTCTGCGTCGCCGTGCTGTTGACCATTGCGGGCGCGCTGCTTGCGGTCGCAGGTTTCCGCCTTTTTCCTTTTCCCTGGCTTGCAACCTTTTTTTAAACGGATGGAGTTCCGCCATGAATGAGACCAAAGCCCTCGTCCAGAGCAAGGCCTTCTGGAGCGCGCTGCTGGCGCTCGCCACGATTGTCGCCTCAACCTTTCACCTCACGCAATTCGCGGCATGGGCCGCTGACCCCCAGACCCTCGACGGCATCGTCCAGGGTGCGGGCATCCTCGGAGCTCTCGGCGCCATCGTGTTCCGCTATTCGGCGACCGCGAAGACGACGACGATCCTGCCGCCGCCGGCTTCTGGCAGTCGTGGCGTCACAACGAATGCACACTGGCTGGCCTGCGCATTCGCTGTCTGTCTGGCGGCGTTCGGGCTCGGCGGCTGCTCGACAAGCCAGATCGCATCGCTTCAGGCCGGCACCACGGCGCTGGTCAACTGGAACAACGCGCTGATCACCCTCTCCACGACAATCATCGGCGACCTTCAGGCGCAGGCCAAAGCCTTCGCGCCGATCGCCTGTGGCGGCGTCAATCTCGGCAACTTCCTGTTGTCGCAGTCAGCATTCGCCAAGGCGGTGGACGCCGCGTTGAAGAGCAAGCAAGCGCAGACCACCGCCAATGAAATCCAGATCACCGCGACTTCGCTCTGTCAGAACGCCGGCCTGTCGCCGACCGTGACGGCACTGCCGCCGCCCGCTGTCCCTGCGCCTGCGGCGAACGGGGCCTGACATGACCGAAGGGCGCCGCAAGATGTCGCTCGAAGCCATGCTGGCAGGCGCCATGGATCGCGATCTCACATTCCAGACCTATGTCTGGCGCGATCCACAAACCGGCAACCTGCTGGTGCGGTTCACCGAACATCGCCTGAAATTCGTTGCTTGCTTCATGGTCACAGGCAATGCGGCCATGCCGATCGACCCCATTGATCCCCCGGAGGACGCATGAGCACGCAAGGCATAGCGGACCGTTTGCAGGCCTTTGTCGACAAGGCCGCAGCCATCGACAAGAAGGCGCTCGATGTCATTCGCCTGGTCGAGAGTTCGACCGCCGCGCATCAGATCGAAAAGATGGTTCCCGGCGCCGCCGATTTCGTGGCGCGCATGGGCGGTCCCGTCAAACTGCTGGAGACGTTCGGGGCCGTTGCCCCGCAGGTCGATATGGGGATCGCGGCGTTCGAGCTGTTGCAGCAGTTCGGCAAGCCCGCCGAGCCCGACACAGAGCGTGACAAGGAACTGATGGACGGTGGGAATTGATGGACATCGGCAACCTCTCGCAGCTTGGCTCCTTTGTCCTCTCCGCCGTCGCGCTGATCTGCGCCGGCCTCGCCTGGTGGCGCAAGGCTGACGACAAGCTCTGGCAATCGCAAATCGAGAAATGGGGATCGAACCATATCGATCACGAGCGCTTCTGGTCGAAGGCGAATGATCATGATGGCCGCATCTCAAGGCTCGAAACCGAGTTCGCGCATCTGCCGAGCTCCACGGTTGTGGGGCGTCTCGAAACCACGATGGTGCGTCTGGAAGGCGAGATGAAAGTCTTGCAGGAAAGCCTGAAGCCGATCGCGGGCATATCGCACCGGTTGCAGGACTTCCTGTTTGAGCAGGGGAGTAGAAAACATGAGCATGGATGACATCGTCCGCCAGGATGCGCGGCTCGCCATGCTGAAGGCTCTGGGCGAACAGCCCGACGGTCAGTTGAATTCGGCCCTGCTGCGCGACGATCTGCACGATCGCTGGGGCGTCTCGCGGCCCACGAACTGGGTGCTGGAGGAGCTGCGCTATCTCGCCTCGCTGGGCGCGATCAGCATCGTCAAGGATTTGGGCACAATCTTCATCGTGTCGCTGACTGAAAAGGGTCGCGACCATATCGAACGCCGTCTGATCATCACCGGCGTCAAGCGCCCACGGGAGGAGTGAGATGGCGCGCGAGACACGCGGGCGGCTCTCCAGCCTCGATCTCGCGCCCGACGAAGCGCAGGAGGACATCCGCTGGGCGCTCGCCGAACTGAATGCGCGCAAGCGCACGCAGATGGACATTCTCGACGAGTTGAACGGGCGGCTGGCCGACAAGGGCCTCGATCTCATTTCGAAGTCGGCGTTCAACCGCAAGGCGGTGCGCACGTCGGCGGCGGCGGCAAAAATCCATGAGGCCCGCGCTGTCTTCACCGGCATCGCGCCGGCCTTCACGCCCGAGACGATGGACGAGACCAACATCGTCGTCGGCGAGCTGATCAAGATCCTGATCATGGAGCTGCTGGAGAAAGACAATCACACGCCGAAGGGCGCGATGGAGCTGACATCAGCCTATGTCGGCTCGATCCGGGGGCAGGCCATCTCGGCCAAATACCGCGAGACCACGGAGCGCGCCTTCGCGAAGAAGGCCAGCGAGGCCATCGAGAAGGTCGGCAAGGTCAAGGGCCTCACAAAAGACATGCGCGACAGGCTGCGCGCGGAGCTGCTGGGCGTGAAAATGCCGGTCAGCGATGCATCGTCGAGCGGAGCCCAGGCCGCATCGCCAAAAGATGGTGCGGCCCATGCTTGATCTCTCAGCAGATGTCTGCGCCCTGACTGCGGAAGTCGAACGCCTGCGCGCCGAGAACGGAAAACTGCGCGCCGCGCTGAAAGCGCCGCCCTACAACTATCCCACGCTGGGGCTGACGACGATGGAGGCGCGCTGTCTCGTCGCGCTGCATGAGTTCGCGCCGAACATTGTCTCGCCAACAGAAATGCGCGACCGGCTCTACGGCGTGGGGGCGGATATCGAGGCCACCAGCAAGGTGATTGACGTCTACCTCTGCCGCATCCGGCGCAAGCTGACGGGCGTCGATATCACCATCCACAATGCGCGCGGGCAGGGCTGGTGGATCGACGAGACGGGTCGCGCCAGGCTCGATGACTGCACGCTGGCGGGCGAGGTATGAGCGGCCCCGTCGAACTCCAGTCGCCGCGTCTCATCAGCGAGGCCGAATGGCGAAAGCTTCGGCTGGACTCGCTGCGCTTTGCGCCGCGCCCCGATCGGGACGGCATACCCTCGGTGCTGCTCACCTATCAACAGCGCCTGCTGAACACGACCTCACGCCACGCCATCACGGTCTGCGAGAAGAGCCGCCGCACCGGCATGACATGGGCGGCGGGCGCCGACGCCGTGCTGACCTCCTCCTCCGCCAAATCCTCCGGCGGCATGGACACGCTCTATTGCGGCTACAATCTCGACATGGCCCGCGAGTTCATTGATGTCTGCGCCATGTGGGCCAAGGTCTTCGACCAGGCGACAACAGCCATCGATCCCGAACAATTCCTGTTTGACGAGGGCGGCGAGGAAAAGGCCATCGCTGCCTTCCGCATCAAATTCGCCTCGGGTTTTGAAATCATTGCGCTGGCCTCGCGCCCGCGCTCCTTTCGCGGACGGCAGGGCTACGCCATCATCGACGAGGCCGCGTTCCACGACGATCTTGAAGCTGTGATGAAGGCGGCGACGGCGTTCCTGATGTGGGGCGGTAAAATCCTCGTCATCTCGACCCACAACGGCGAGGACCATTATTTCAACCAGTTGGTCAAAAGCATTCGCGGCGGCAAGAACCCTGCGGCCCTGCTGCGCATCGATTTCGACGAAGCGCTGCATGAAGGCCTCTATGAGCGCATCTGCTACGTGCAGGGCAAGACCTGGACGGCGGAGCTTGAAGCGAAATGGCGCGCCGAGATCATGGCCTTTTATGGCGACGCCGCCGACGAGGAACTGTTCTGTATTCCGCGCGAGGGCGGCGGCGTGTTCCTGCCCGGCCCCCTCGTGGAAGCCCGCGCCAGACAGGGCGTGCCGGTGCTGCGGCTCCAGCGGTCGCCTGAGTTCACGCATTGGGCGCAGCATCTGCGCGAGGCCGACATTGCGGACTGGTGCGAGCGCGAGCTGCTGCCGCTGCTGAAAGCGCTTGATCCCGCGCTGACGCACTGCATGGGCGCAGACTATGGCCGCGTCTCCGATCTGACGGTGCTGTGGCCGCTGGCGATCCAGCGCACGCTGAAGCGCACCACGCCCTTTGTGGTGGAGATGCGCGGCATTCCGTTCGACCAGCAAAAGCAGGTGCAGAACTATCTGATCCGCCGGCTGCCGAAATATTCTGCGTCGAAACACGACGCGACGGGCCTTGGCATGTCGCTGGCTGAAAGCGCCGCACAGGAATTCGGACTTTTGCGCGCCGAGCCGGTGATGCTGTCCGTGCTCTGGTATCGCGAGAACGCGCAGCCCCTGAAAACCGCCTTTGAAGACGACATGATTGAAATCCCCGCCGACGCCGATATCGCGTCGGACCTGCGGGCGGCGATCCTCAAGAACGGCGTCGCGTCGATCCCGGCGATCAAGAATGGCCAGAACAAGGACCGGCATGGCGACGCCTTCGTTGCGCTGCTGCTCGCCTATGCGGCCTCCCGCGCGATCGTGCCCATGTATGGCTACGAGAGCCTGCGCACGATTGCCGAAGACGGGCGCGGCGATGATGACGATCAAAAAAGCTTTCGCAGAGGACTGTACTGATGGACGCCAGTATCCTGAACGGCGAGTCCGAGGGCGACCGCACGGGCATGCATGGCCCCTCTCCGATCCTTGGACCGGACGGCCAGCCGATGCGCCGCCTGCCCGCGCCCTCACAGAGGAAATCCCTCTCCGACGAAATCGCGCGCCCGCAGCTGATCGGCGCGCGGCAATTGTGGGATACATCCACCGTCTCGGGCCTGACGCCCGAGCGGCTGGCCGTCCTGCTGCGCGAGACCGTGCGCGGCGACATCCGGGCTTTCATCATGCTCGCCGAGGAGATGGAGGAGCGCGATCTCCACTACGCCTCCGTGATGGGCACGCGCAAACGCGTGCTGTCGGGCCTCAAGCCCTCGATCACGCCGGCGTCGGAAAAGCGCGTCGATAAAAAGATCGCCGAAGACGTGCGCGACCTCATCGAAAACGAGGCGCTGCCCGATCTGATCGAGGACCTGCTCGACGGGCTCGGCAAGGGCTTTTCGGTCTGCGAAATCATGTGGTCCACGGTGGGCGGCAAATGGACGCCTGTGGCTTTCCCCTGGCGCGACCAGAAGTTCTTCACCTTCGATTACATCTCGCGTTCTGAAGTGCGCATGGCGGAGTTCGGCACGATTGACGGGCTGGAACTGCCGCCGGGCAAATTCATCGTCCACACGCCGAAACTCAAAAGCGGCATTCCGATCCGGGGCGGTCTGGCGCGGCTTGCCGCATGGGCCTTCCTGTTCAAGTCGTTCACGCTGAAGGACTGGATGACGTTTCTCGATGTCTATGGCATGCCCGTGCGCGTCGGCAAATATCATCCCGCCGCGACAGCGGATGAGCGCCGATCCCTGCTGCGCGCGGTCGCCGGCATTGCGACGGACGCCGCCGCGATCATTCCCGAAAGCATGGCGATCGAATTCATCGAGGCCAAGGGCTTTGCCGACAAGCCGTTCGAGACCTTCGCCAAATATCTCGACGAACAGGTGTCCAAAGCCGTGCTCGGCCAGACATCGTCCGCCGACGACAGCGCGACGGTGGGGCAGGCCCGCATTCATGACGAGGTCCGCCGCGACATCCAGCAGGCCGACGCGCGCCAGCTCGCTGCGAGCCTGAACACATATCTGATCGGCCCCTATGTCGCGATGAACTATGGCGAGAATGTTCGCGCGCCAAAAATCGAATTCCCGATCGCCGAGCCGCAGGACATCTTGGCGCTGTCGGCAGCCCTGCAACGCACGGTGCCTTTGGGGTTGAAAGTCAGCCAGGAGCAGGTGCGGGAAAAGCTGGGCCTGCGCGAACCCGAGGAGGGAGAGGAGCTGCTGACGCCGCCGCCGGTCGCTGCGCCAGGGGTGCCTTCGGACACCGATCCGCCGGCGCCCGAAAATCAGGGCACCACGGATTATTCGCGGACCTCGCAGCGGTTTAGAGCCGAAGGCGTCTTCGCCGGGCCGCAGCAATGCGCCTGCGCCAATTGCCGCGCGCTGGCGGCGGCTGGCGCGCTCGACGATCCCCACAACGCGGATGTCGATGCGCTTGACGCCTCGGGCGCTGCGGACTGGCAGAGACAGATCGGCCCGATGAAGGATGCGATCTCGGCGCTGATGAAACGCTCGAAATCGCTGGCGGAGTTTGAAGCCGGCTTGAAGCAGCTTTACGCCGGGCTTGAGACCAGCGCGCTCGAAGCAGGTCTGGCCACAGCGCAGATGAAAGCGCGCGGCATCGGGGAGGGGTAGGGATGGTCGATCTCATCGTTGGGTTCGTTGTCGGCATAGTTTTAATCGTGGCATTTACCTGACATGGCGGACCCCGTCATCATCGAAGTCTACGAGGTGCGCATAAGCGCGCCGTCGATGTGGACAGGTCGCAGCGAGCGCATCGAAAAGGCAATCGGCTTTGTCGCACTGTCGAAAGCCATCGCGCCGGGCTTTCATATCGTCAATCAGGTCGAGCGCGCCTATGTGTGCTCGATCGAGAGCGCGGATATCCTCGCGCGCAACATCGAAACTCCGCACCGGATTTGTAAATTCCTAAAAACGGAACGGAGCCCGAGAAATGCCACAGCCTGATCCCGTCAACCCCGACGGCGCGTTCGACCAGGTCGCGCCGGAAATCCGCCGCTTCTTTGCTTCGAAAGGCCTCACGCCCTCCTTCGACTATCGCGATGTCTGGCAGGATGAACATGCGCTCGCCTTCACGGTGGCGAAATCCGCCGGCTACGACATTCTTGGCGATGTCCGCGACGCCGTCCGGAAAGCCATTGAGGAGCGGCAGGATTTCGAGGACTTTGAAAAGGGTCTTGAACCCCTGTTAAAGGCCAAGGGCTGGTGGGGCCGCGCGAAGCAGATCGATCCGCTGACGGGCAAAGAGGTCGAGGTCCAGCTCGGCTCCGCGCGGCGGTTGCAAACGATCTACTGGGCGAATGTGCGCGCGGCCCGCGCCGCCGGCGAATGGGAAAAAATCAACCGCACGAAACGCGGTCTGCCCTATCTGCTCTATCTCATCTCGACAGCCGAGCATAAAAGGCCGCTGCATCTCTCATGGGTCGGGACCATCCTGCCGGTCGACGATCCCTGGTGGGATACGCATTACCCGCCCAACGGCTGGAACTGCCAGTGCCGCGTGCGCCAGATTTCCGAAGGCGACGCCATATCGCGGGGCTATGATCCGGAGAACCCCTTGCCCGCGCCGGACGATGGCTTTTCAAACTACGTCAACAAGCGCACCGGGCAGGCGCAGCGCATTCCCAACGGCGTCGATCCCGCGTGGGCGTCGAACCCCGGCAAGACGCGCATGCAGAACGCCAGCGATCTCCTGGCCGGCAAGCTCGATGCGATGGATGACGAGACGCGCCGCATCGCGACAGCTGACATAGCGGGCTCGTGGCTGGTGGAGCGCATCCGTTCGGGAGACATCCCCTATGATCCCCTGTCGACGGACCCCGCCAACGTGGAGCGCGGCAGGATCTCCGCGCCGATCGCCAGTCTGCCCGAGGCGGCGGCAAAAGCCATCGGCGCGCAGACGCGCGTCGTCAGCCTGTCCGTCGCCGACGCTGTCAAAATCGCAAAGGAGCATTCAGACCTGCCGGAAGATTGGGTGCGCCAGGTGCAGGCGTCGATCGACGCCGGGGCCGAGCGTGTGCAGGAACGCCCGAACCAGATCGGCGTGCTCTTCGGAAAGTTCCGGCTGCTGTTCCAGTCGGTCAACAAGGGCAGCCACGTCGTGCTGAAAACCATCCACCTCGCGGGCGAGCGCTACATGCGTTCGATCCGGCGACGTGGGGAGGGCGGTGCAAAGGAGTGAGGCGCTCGCGAGGTGGACGCCATCCCACCCCGGCAGAAGCCGGCGAGGCAATTTTCCGCGAGCCCGATCTGAATACCCCATTCCACCCCTGAAAGCCAGACCACCGCACGGGCGGGGCGTGAGCCCGCTGGCCCCTGTTCCGGGGCCATCCTAGCCCCCAGCCCCCAAAAAGCCGCCTGCGAGGCCCGCACCCTTTAAAAAAACGCTTAAAATCCCCGACTGCGGATCGTGGGCAGGGTTCTGCGGGGGAGGGGCCGAAAAGCCGGGGAGCCGGTGAAGCCTTCACCGGTCAAAGCCGGGACGGCGCAACGCAATGTTGCCCCATGCTTCGCCACCCCGCAAGACCCCTTCTCGCACTTTGTTCAGCCCGGCCCGAAACGGCTCAGGGCGAACCGGTGGCGCTGGCCCGGTCTGGCGATGGATCGGCCTCCGCGCCAAAGCTCATCCAGATTTTCCCCAAAGGCCCGGACATCAGGGCTGTCGATGGCCGCGCCTGGACGCTCGATGCGCCGGCGTTGCTCGCCGCGTTCAGGCGTCAGGGGCGCCCGCTGCCGATCGATTACGAGCACGCACAGGATTTGAAAGCCCGCCAGGGCGAGATCGCGCCCGCCGCCGGCTGGATCGAGGCGCTGGAGCTCCGCGACGGCGCGCTCTGGGCCGAAGTCGAGTGGACCCCCAAAGGCGCGGCCTCGGTGACATCCAGAGAATATCGTTTTCTCAGCCCCGCCTTCACGCACACCAAAGACGGCGCGGCGCTGGAGCTGCTCGGCGCGGCGCTCGTCAATCGCCCCGCCCTCACCATGACCGCGCTGTCGCGCGCCGAACTCTCTTCACCGAAGGAAACCCACGCCATGGAAGAACTGCTTGCCCTGCTCGGCCTGCCCGCCGGCTCGACCCAGACGCATATCATCGCCGCTATCACGGCCTTGCAGACGAAGACGGCCACGGCCATCGCCGCCGCGCAGACGCCGTCGCTCGAAAAGTTCGTGCCGCGCGCTGACTACGATGTCGCGCTGGCCCGCGCCACGGCAGCCGAAGTCTCCATCGCCGCCAGCGCCAAAGCCGCCCTCGACGCCGAAATCGAGCGCGAAGTCAGTGCCGCCGTCGCCGCGGGCAAGGTGACCCCGGCGACGAAGGACTACTACGTCTCGACATGTCAGGCCGCTGGCGGGGTCACCGCCTTCAAAGCCTTCATCGCCACGGCTTTGCCGCTGGTCGGCACTTCCGGGCTTGAGAACAGGGACCCGAATAACGGCGGCGAAAAGCTGACCGCGCTCACCGCTGAACAGAAGGATGTCTGCCGCGTGATGGGCATCCCTGAAGACAAGTTCGTCTCTTCCCTCGCCGCGCAGAAGTAACGCGCGCTCCACCCGACACAACATAGGGACATCAGGATATGGCTGCACTTCAATCCGGACGCTTCGTCACCCAGCGCGCGCGAGCCTCCGTGCGTCGTGGTCCCGTCGCTGCGGCGACTGTCTGCTGGGAGGGCGGCATGGTCGCCCTGTCGGGCGCAGGCTCCGCCGGCGTGTTCGTTCCTGCTTCCGCCAACACGGCTCTGAAAGTGCTCGGCGTGGCGCTCGGCAATGCTGACAATCGCCTTGGCGCTGCTGGCGCTGTCACCGTCGATTACACGCGCGAGTGCTGCCTGATGAACAACAGCGCCACCGATCCCGTCGCCATCGGCGACATCGGCGCGGCCTGCTACGCGGCGGACGACAACACCGTCGCCAAAACCAGCGCCTCGGCAACCCTGCCGCAGGCGGGCACCGTCTTCGACATTGATGTCTCGGGCGCCGTCTGGGTGAAATTCGCCTGAACCCGTTTCAACAGGCGCGAGCGCCTAAGCAGGAGCCTTAAATGCCTCAAGTCATCACACCGTCGGTTTTGGCGGCAGCCTTCCAGGCCTTCAATTTCGTATTCAATGACGCCATGAAGGGCATCGAGCCCACCTGGCAGAAGATCGCGATGCCTGTGCCCTCGCAGGCCGCCGCAGAGAACTATGGCTGGCTCGGCCAAATCCCGCGCTTCCGCGAATGGATTGGCGACCGCACGATCAAATCGCTGAACAGCTATGGCTACCAGGTCGCCAACAGGACCTTCGAGAACACGGTCTCGATCAAGCGCGAGCAGATCGAGGACGATATCTACGGCATGTTCTCTGTCGCCTTCGCTGAAATGGGCAGAGCCACGAAGCTGTTCCCCGATGAGCTCGTCTATCCCCTGCTGAACGCCGGCTTCGCCAGCCTCTGCTACGACGGGCAGAATTTCTTCGACACCAGCCATCCGGTGCTCGACGCCAATGGCAATGTGACGCTGGTCTCCAACAAACAGGCGGGCTCGGGTCCGCGCTGGTTCCTGATGGACACCACCCGCGTCGTCAAACCGATGCTGTTCCAGAAGCGCCGCGAGTTCGCGTTTGTCGCCAAGACCAATCCGCAGACCAGCGACCGCGTTTTTGAGACCAACGAATTCGTCTACGGCGTCGATGGCCGCTGCAACGCGGGCTTCGGCCTCTGGCAGCTCGCCTATGGATCACAGGCGGCTCTTAACCGCGCCAACTTCCGAGCCGCGCGTCAGGCCATGATCGCACTCAAGAGCGACTTCGGACGGCCCATGGGCATCAAGCCCAATGTGCTGGTCTGCGGCCCTTCGCTCGAACAGACAGCGCGCGATCTCATCAAGTCGAAGTTCCTGCCGGTCGATGGCGCGCCAGGCGAAACCGTTCTCTCGGGCGCTGTCGGCATGATCGACAACACGGACATGGATGTCGTCGAAATCTTCATGAGCCCCTGGCTGGATTGATTTTACGGCTGACGCGTCGTCGAGCGTAGTCCGCGACGCGTCAGCCAGAAATACCAAGAGAGCGGTCTGGTACGGCTCGCGAGGCCCCCAGCTTTGGAATTCAGTTCGCCGCTCGCCACTTTCACGTAACGGAGCTTCACATGGCAGACGATCCCAAGCCCAAAATGGCCGGCCCCAAGGGCAAGACCATCGTCGTGCGCGGTCCGGAGGACGGACGTTATCGCGGCGGGCGCAAGTTCGGCCCGATCGAGACAACGATCGACCTCTCCGAGATCACCGCCGTCGATCACGCCGAAATCATCGCCGACCCATTTTTGTCCGTGAAGGAAGGCGCGCTCGTCGCGTCCAAGTGATCCGAGACGCGCGGCGGGGCTTTTCTAGGGTCTCCTGCCGCCGTTCGGCGGATCGCTGATCTGGCGAGCCGCGATCCGCCGATGCTTTTGCCTCAAACGCCAGTTGAGAGCCTGCCATGACCGCAGACGATATCGCCAATGACTTCGAAGACATCGCCGAAGGCCTGCTCGGCTATGTCGAACGCGAGTTCGCTCCGAAGGTCCGGACGCTTCTGACCAAAGTCAGGGAAGCCGGACTGTCCGACGAAGAATTCGATGCGCTGCGCCATACGTCCGGCGCGAAATTCGAGGCGCGCGTAGCGGCTCTCGACAAGCTGTTCGGCGACCTCTTCGAGGATCTCTGATGGCCTACGCCGCTGAAAGCGATCTTGACGCGACCTTCGGTCCCGAGCAGGTCGATCTCGTATCGATCTCCGACCGCACGAAGACGCGCGACCACGTCAAGATCGCCTCGGCTTTGAACACGGCGAGCGGCCAGATCGACGCCTATCTCTCGCGTCGCTATCAGCTGCCGGTGAGCCCAGCGCCCGCAGGCGTGACGATGCTCACAGACCTCTGTTGCGACATCGGCTTCTGGCGTCTGGCCTCCACCGCCGACCGGATGACCGAAATCATCAAGGACCGCTACGACAAGGCGATCAGGTTTCTGGTCGATGTGGCGGCGGCCAAGGCCGACATTGCGATGCCGCCGGTTGTTTCACCCTCCGGCGCCCCAAACGCGAGTGTCATCACGCCGAACGAGGCCATCCTGCAAGGGGGCGAGCGCCTGTTCTCCGACCGGCGGAGGCGGCTGCCATGACGGGCGTTGCTTTCAAGATCGATTTTAAGGGACTGCAAGGCGCGTTGACCTGGCTGCATGGCATGGAGACCGTGGGCAAGCACGAGCTGCTCGACACGCTGGGGCAGCTTGGCGTGCAACAGACGCGCCGGCGGATCGAGGAGGAGAAGACCTCGCCCGACGGTCAGGCGTGGATACCCTCCAAGGACGGCGGCTCCACATTGTTTCGCACCGGCCATCACCTCGCGTCCTCCATCGATCACGCGGCAGGCGCTGAAGAGGTCAAATGGGGCTCGGGCTGGATCGGCGCGCGGGTGCATCAGTTCGGCGCGACAATTGTTCCTGTCAATGCGAAGTCGCTGGTTTTCAACGTCGGCGGCAAGGAGGTGTTCGCTAAGAAAGTCGTCATTCCCGCGCGGCCTTATCTGGGGCTTTCGGAAGCCAACGCCGCTGAAATGGAAGCCGTCGCGGTGCGCTTCATCGGACTTGAGGGAGGGATGCAATGATCGTTGATCCCCTCAAATTGCGCGACGCCATCATCGCTACGCTGGCTGCGAAAATCCCCGGCATGTCCGGCCCGAACAAGGTTGCGACGCACGGCGGCGATGTCACTCTCGATTTGCTCAAACGCTACGGACAGGATGCGCCCTGCCTGCGCGTGGCGCTGACCGGCATTGGCGCGACGGCGAGGCATCCCTCCGGCAATCTCATCCTGCCGCTGCATGTCGCTGTCATTGTGGTGACCAAAGACACGGCGAGGGAAGGCGAAGGCCGCATCGGGCGCGACGCCGCCGCTGCTGCGCTCTCCGGCGCTGTGACCATGGCGGCGCAGGCCAATCGCTGGGGGCTCGATGGCGTCAACCAGCCCGTAGGCCTGCAAGGCCGCAATGAGTTTTCAGCGGCGATTGACGAGATCGGCCTCGCCGCGTGGCAGGTGACGTTCACGCAGCCGATCCTGATGGGCGAAAGCATTGACGACTCCATCCCCGCGCTGTCCGCCTTGTGGATCAATGGCGCCGCCTTTGACGATCTGGCCGACCCCGTGCGCGCTGCGCCGCAGGGTCCTGCGCTCGGCTCCGTCGCGCCGCCGCCGGTTCCCTTCGAGCCACGGGGGAACATCTGATGCCCGACGCGGCGACCCAGCAATTGATCGACAGTCTGTGGAACGAGATCGCGACCATCAAGGCTGCGCATTCCAACATGATCCGTCCGGGCGTGATTGTGTCGTTCAATGCGGCCAACAACACCGCCAAAATCGATCTGGGGATTGATCAGGGCACGCATGATATTCCGAACGGCGGCAACCAGGCGCATTCGACCGGCCAGCACTGGCACGGGATCAAGCCCGGCATGCAGGTGACGGTGTTTGCGCCCGAGGGCGATCTGACCAACGCCTTCTTCACGCCGGGCGGCTATCTGGCAAACATTCCGCAGCCCTCGACCCGTCCCGACGAGGACGTGATCTCGCGCACCGGCGGCTCTGAAGTGCGCCTGCGCGAGGGCGGCTATGCGCAGATCGCCGCGACCTCGATCGACAAACTCAAATTCAAGATCGGTGGAACGACATACCAGCTCGCTCCCTCGGCCCTCGTTACATCCTCACCTCTGGAGACCTGACATGCCCGTGACATCGACACGCCCGGCGCGGCCCGCGCCCGAACCCAAATTCAACTACACCGTGCTGGTCGATCACACCCATGGCGGCAAGATCGCCGGCGCACGGCGCGCGGTCGGCGATGTCATTTCGCTCACGGCGCGGCAGGCTGAGTTCCTGATCCTGAACGGCTCGATCGAAGCCACTCCGGCTGCGCCAGCTGCGCCGGGGACCTGACATGAGACAGGGCGTCGATCGCAACACGGGCGCGATACTGGTGGACTGGGCGCATTGCCAGCAGTCGATCGGCGTCATCTGCTCGACCAGCGTCGGCTCTCTCCTCATGGCCCGCGACTTCGGCGCGAAAGACGCGCTCGTGGATCGCCCGATGAATTCGCCGGTGATCCTGAAAGCCGTCGGCGTCTTCGCCGAGGCCCTGCGGCGCGACGAGCCCGGCTTTCGTTTGACAAAGCTTTCGCCCACCAACGCTGCACCGAATGGCGTCATCGCCTTCGATATCGCCGGCGACTTCTATCCCAACGCGCTCGATGGCGATTTTTCCGTCGTTGAACGCGGCGTCTCCGCGACGATCCTCTCCACCGGCGGGAGCGCGCCCTGATGCGCTACGACGCGATTGATCTTGCGAAAATCCCGCCGCCGGCGAGCGTCGATGTGCCCTCATGGGACGCGGGCTACGCCAGCTGGACGGCGGACCTTGCCGCGCAGGCCACCGCCTATGGCGCGACCTACAATGTCGGCTCGCTGCGCAGCGATCCGCTCGGCTGGTTCTGCCGCGTCGGGGCCTATCGCGGCGATGTCGTTTTGCGCACGCGCGTCAATGACGCGATCAGGGCGGTTCTCGTGCCCACCGCTGAAGGCGCGGACCAGGACAATCTCTTCGCCGATTTCAACCTGGTGCGGCAGACCATTGTTCCCGCCAATCCGGTCACCGGCGCGGCGGCTGTCATGGAAGGCGACGCCGCTTTTCGTTCGCGGCGTCTGCTGGCGCCCGAGGCCTTGTCCTGCGCGGGTCCCGGCGGGGCCTACGCCTTCTTTGCTTACGATGCGCATCCCGATGTCAAGGACGTTGGCGTCTATGGTCCCGAAGACGGCTTTGTCGCCGACGGCCATGTCGTCGTCTCCGTGCTCTCGAACGTCGGCAACGGCTATCCCACCGCGCAGGTGCTTCTGGCCGTCGCGCAACGCCTGCACGCATGGACAGCGCCCGATGTGCCCGGATACATCCCGCCCTCGCGCGCGCAGCTCGACGCCGACAGCATACGGCCCGACACCGACTGGGTTGAGGTTCACGCCTGCCTTCCCGTCAATTTCACCGTGCAGGCCATCATTACCGTGCCGCCGGGCGCCGACGCTCTGGTGTTGCAGCAGGCCAGCATGGCGGCGGTGCAGGCCTATTGCAACCAGCAGCATGTCGAAGGCGGTTCGATCACTTGCGATGGTCTGATTGCCGCAGGCCGAATGATGGCGGCGGACGGCACGAGCCCGCTGAAGAAATTCACGCTGATCCAGCCGACAGCCGATATCGCAGGCCAGCCCCTGCGCGCGCCTTATCTCTCAAGCCTCATCGCCTTTGTCGTGGAGGTGCAACGTGGTTGATCGACGCGATCACCTTCTGCCGCCATCGGCGACAGCGCTGGAGCGCGCGGGCGGCGCGGCTTCGGCGCGGATTGACGATATTCCGGCTGAGGCCATCGTTCAGGCGCGAGACCCCGCGCAATGCCCGGCCCCGTTGCTGCCATGGCTCGCTGTGCATCACAGCGTTGATGAGTGGAACCCCGCGTGGCCCGAGGCGACCAAGCGCGCGGTGATCGCCGCGAGCTATGATGTCAAGCGCACGAAGGGCACGCGCGCGGGCGTGATGAACGCGCTGCATGCGCAGGGTTTCGCCAATGTCAAATACGACACGTGGTTTGAATATGGCGGCTCGCCATACCGGTTCAAACTGACGCTCAATCCCGGCCTCGGCCCATTTGTCCAGGCCGATTACGACCGCCTGCTGCGCACAGCCTTCGCCTACAAGGCCAAGCGCTCGCGGCTCGAATTGCTGGCCGTTGAAAGCGATCTGCCGCCGGGGCCGCTCGGCTTTGCCGGCGTGCCGCTGATCGATTGTTTCGTGACGCTGGAAGGCGCCACCGGGCCGATTGAATTGCCGCCGGCCCGACTGACGCTGCGTGGCGGCGTCTCCATTTCAGCCAACATCACTCTGGGTTCGCCATGACATCCTTCGCACAGGTCGTCACCATTGCAGGCCGGGCCGCCGACGCGGCATCACGGCTGTCCGGAGCGCCGGGGCTCAATATCGCCGGGGGAACCATCGTGTTTGGCGATGGCGGCGGGGCCGATGTCAATCCGGTGGAAACACAGACCGCGCTCGTCAACCAGCTCGCGTCGATGCCGGTGTCCTCGGTCTATCAGGACACCAGCGACCCCACGATCTTCTGGGTCGCCTGCACCTATGGCGATCAGCCCGGCCTACCGGCGTTGCGCGGCTACACGATACGCGAATGCGGCATCATGTTGCCAGGCGGCACGCTGTTCTCCGTGGGCTCGTTCCCCGACATGTTTTTGCCGCTGCCGAGCGGCGGCGCGGCGCTGTCGCTCAATCTGCGCATCCCGATCGTCGAGACGACGGCGGGCGCCAACATCGTCATCAACGAAAACGCCTCTCTCTACGCGACCGAAATCTGGGTCGACACGCAGATGGGCGTGATCGGCGGCGATCTGCTCGCCGCCATCGCCAATAACGCAGCGCAACTCTCGCAGGAACGCGTGTTGCGGCGCGCGGAAAGTTTAAGGGCGTCGCGCGTTGAGCGGCAGGTCGCCTGGATGAGATCGCAACTGGGCATTTAAGGGGATTTAAAATGACCGATACAACCTCACTTGACACAGCCGCCGCCGCGCTCGCCGCGCTGCAAACCACCATCGCGGCTGAACGCACGGCGGTGCTCGCCGAAATCCTGCCGCCGGCCCTCAACACCGATGTGATGCTGGGGACATCGAACGCGCTGGCGATCACGCCGCTGGCGCTTGAAGGCGCGCTGACCAATTCGGGCTTTGCCGCTTCGCCGATCGGCGTGGCGCTCGCCGCGTTCATCGCATCTAGCGCCGGACTGCCGAAAAGCTATTCCTTCGATCTGGCAGCGCCGCCGTCTTCGCCGGTGCTGCTCATGCCGGAGGACCGTCTGACAATCACATTCACTGGCGTCTCGACGATCCCGATGCATGTTACGGCGCAGCCGGGCGTGTACAAGGCCAGCCTGATTGCGACCGCCAACAACACGACCAATTCCGACTGGTTTTGGCAGCCCAACGACATCGACCATTCCGGCGCTTTCACTACATGGTTCACAGAAAACGCCGATACCGGAACAACGGCGGCGCCATTCGTCGCGGCCAACGCTATCGCACAGGCGGTCACCGCGCAAAATGCTTTCTATTTCGACCTGTTCGGTGGCCCGATCACCGCCGACACGATCAACGATATCGGCCCCTCAATGCATGATTTCCTCATCTCAACGGCGACAGTCGCCAAGATGATCAAACAGACCGGCGGCATCGCCGGTGGTCCCGTCTCCAACTTCGCAAAATGGAACGACACCTCGACGCCATGGACATCACTCGGCACGATCCGCGACAGCGGCGGTTCGGCAATCAGCGGCACGCTGCTGATCAAACGCCTTAAATAGGAGACTGTCATGTCAGACGCGCCGTGGCTGGTCGAGAGCGGCAATAACGAGACCCTCGCCTGGTCGATGGGGATCGCGCTGCCCAATGAAATCTTCCCCATCGACGATGTGGTCTTTCATGCGCAGTTCCGCCAGGCGCCGGGCGCAGAAGTCGCGCTCGATTTCTCGACGGTTACGGGCAGCCTTTCGGTCTCCGATGTCGACGACACCGCCAAGACGCTCGTTCTGAGTTTTACCGCTGCGGATGCAGCGGTCGCCAACATGCTCGGCGTCTATACGTCTGATCTCAAGCTCATTCGCGGCCTGCGAAAGAATGACATCGAACAAATTGTTCTCACCATCACTGCCGGGATCACCAGGGAATAGACGATGGTCACACGGGTTAAAGCGCCTGACAAAGTCACCGCAGTCGCGCTCGGCCCCAAGGGCGATCCGGGGACTCCCGGCGCCGTCGGCGCGACGCCATCCATTGGGCTCGCGGTGACGATGATTTCGCCGGGCTCGCAACCCGCTGTGACCGTCGCAGGACCGGCGGCGGCGCCCGTCTTCACGCTGCAAATTCCACAGGCTGCGCTGCCTGACACTATGGATGGAGGATTTTTTTAAATGGCTGTAGAAACGATCAAGATCAAACGCCGCATGTCGGGCGCCGCAGGCGCTCCATCCGCGCTCAAATCCGGCGAGTTCGCGTGGAACACGAGCGATCAGACGCTCTACCTCGGCGATGGCGACGACGGCTCGGGCAACGCGACCTCGATCAAGGCCGTGGCCGGCAATGGCGCGATGGTGGATAAAACGACCGCGCAGACAGTCGCCGGGGTCAAGACGTTTTCATCGTCGCCAATTATTCCAACGCCCTCCGCCAACGACAACTCTACAAAAGCAGCGTCAACCGCCTATGTCGACACCGGCCTCGCCCTGAAAGCCAACCTCGCCTCGCCAGCGCTGACGGGATTGCCCACTGCGCCGACGCAGGCGAGCGGCGACAATTCCACCAAGCTGGCGACAACAGCCTATGTCGATGGCCAGAAGGGCGTTGCCAGCGGCATCGCCTCGCTCGATGGCTCTGGCAAGGTGCCAACGTCGCAACTGCCATCCTCGGTTGTTGGCGCGATGGCCTATCAGGGGACCTGGAACGCCTCGACCAATTCGCCGGCGCTGGCTTCCGGCGTGGGGACGAAGGGTTATTACTACAAGGTCTCTGTCACCGGAACGACCAGCATCGACAGCGTCGCGCAATGGAACGCGGGCGATCTGATCTCGTTTGACGGAACAGTGTGGGACAAGATCGACGGTCTTGCCTCCGAGGTGCTCTCCGTCGCTGGCCGCACCGGCGCTGTCACACTGGCCGTCGCCGATGTCTCGGGCGCGGCGCCGCTGGTATCGCCGGGGCTCACCGGCTTGCCCACCGCGCCGACGGCGACAGCGGGCGACAATTCTACGCTCATAGCGACGACGGCCTTCGTCGCGGCGGCGCTCGCCGTAATCGACGGCGGCACGTTCTGAGATGACGGTCGCCCCGATCAAGATCAAGCGATCTGCGACTGCGGGGAACGCGCCCTCGTCGCTCGCCGATGGCGAGCTCGCGATCAATCAGGCCGACGGGCTTTTGTACTGGAAAGACGCATGGGGGAACATCCACCCTACCGCGCTGGCGACATTCGCGCCCGGCCCCGGCGCGTCGATGACCTTCGCCTACGCCACCGGCGACCAGCGCGGCAATATCACTGTCACGGCGGATGTGGGAACCTCGGGCAACAAGTTTTATGGAGCCTCGGGCGCAGCGGAAGAGCTTGTTTCTGGAACGGTTGATACGTGGGTTTTGTTTGGCGCTTTCCACGGAACCTTCGATCCAACCCAGACGATCACATTCGATTTCGGGACGCCAAAAGTCATCAATGAGGTGACGCTGAAA
>CAIZEI010000059.1 GCA_903931945.1 uncultured Hyphomicrobiales bacterium
ACGCAGGCCGCCGCCCTCAGCACCGCCGACGTGGCCGCTCTGACAACAAGCCAGACCGTTTCGATCAGCACCAAAGACGTGGCAGCCCTGACGACAGCCCAGATCGGCGCAATCACGACCGCTGACATCGCCGCCCTGACAACGGGCCAGGTGTCGGCCCTGACCACCGCCCAGATCGGCGCTTTGACAACCGATCAGACCGCCGCCCTGACGACAGCCCAGATCGGCGCGTTGAGTTCATCGCAAGTTGGGGCGTTG
The DNA here is from genome assembly GCA_903931945.1 of uncultured Hyphomicrobiales bacterium. Taxonomy (GTDB): domain Bacteria; phylum Pseudomonadota; class Alphaproteobacteria; order Rhizobiales; family Beijerinckiaceae; genus Terripilifer. The sequence goes on from CAIZEI010000059.1 coordinate 259, forward strand.
CAGACATCAGATGTCAATGCATTCTCAACGCTGCAGATCGAGGCGCTGACAACAACTTCGCTTGCTGGCTTATCGACGGCTGACATTAGCGGCCTGACGAGCACGCAGGCAGGTTCGTTCACCTCGACCCAGGTGCAGGCCCTCAATGCAAGTCAGTTGGCGGCAGTTCTTCAAGCCTACAACAACGTATGACCAGTCCAAAGACCAGGCACCCCTTGAGTGCGAAGAACTTGGAAGTTCAGGAGCGCATGGCGAATACCGCCATGCGCACCTTATGTGCGTCGAGCATGATCGAAAGCCTGAAGGTGGAAGTCCTTTACTCAGCCTAGTGACGGCGAAGCCCGCTTCGCCGAACCGCGCCGCCGCAAAGTCAGGCGCTGCAAAGTCAGGCATGGCCTGGTGGCCTAAACCGCCGGATTCGCTATGGGCTGTCGTGGCCAGCAACAGCCGCGCAGCCGCAGTCGCTCTGCCAACTGACTTCTTCGTCAAGATCAGGCTTGTTTCCCTCGCGCCAGCAAATACTGGATAATACCAAGGGCGCTTCGGATTGACCGATGGTCAAACCGAAGCATTCGGCGCGTCAGCGCCGGCGCGCGTTCGCGCTTGCCAACGGCGATGTGTCAAGTCACATCGCCGTTGGTATGATTGTTTTGCAGCGGCTGAGCGAGGAAGAACTAATCGAGCTTGCGATGTGGACTTGCCCCGAATGCAGCCGCGCCGATGTTCGCCTGGGCTGGTTCTTATCTCGGGGTGGACGCCGGTCGCGATTGAACTGACGACAAAGTCAAAGAGTTTGTACTGTATACCGCTCCAAATTTGTCGGATCTATAACGGCCTCCGCGACGCGTCGCGGTGGCGGCCATGGCAAGATCTTGCCGGGCGCCGAATAATGTGACAATCCTAAGGTACAGGAGCTTAGGAGTTTTGCAGCGGTTGTGCTCCGCCGCGCCGGGCAAAAAGGCACTGCGGCATGGGCTGGTATCTGCGCGCAACGCGGCTTGGAGTGCACATGGTTTATAGCCAGCGCGACGATAATTCGTGCGGCATTGCCTGCGTGATCATGGTCAATTTCAAACTGAAGAAATGGCAGCTTGCTGGCGCTGCGGCGGTGGGTATGGCCGCACCCGGCCTCGGGCCGATGGCGTCGCGCTTTGCCGTCAATTCAGCGCTCAAGTCTGAGGACGAAGTTGACGCCGCCTATGCACGAGTCACAGGAAAACCCTATAATGGCCATGAATACACGTTCGCCACCAAGCTCAAGAACGTGCTGAACGAACTCAACATCGGGACCTGGAAAGCCGAAGCAGTCAATCAAACGGCACTTGCTGACAAGATCGCCACGGTTTCGCCCGATTGCGGCGGGGCGCCCGCAATCCTGCTCGTCAACTGGCGGGCGGGCGGCGGCCATTTCGTTGTTTGCGATCTGTTCAGAAAGAATTCCGATGGGATGGTCGCGGACGTTTGCGACCCATGGGACGGCGCCGTGCGCACCATTGCGCTGGTCAGCGGGCAACCAGTGACTTATCTGGCGCAGCCGGAATCCGGCATCGATTTCGGCCAGTCGCATCGCAATTACGGAAGTGGCAATAGCGGTTCGATGAATGGATGGATTATTTACCGGACGTGAGGGCGCCCGTCTGGGGTGAGTCGCGTTGCGCGCACGGCGCGCCCAACAACGGGCTCTGTCTTAACGATTCCTGGCGTAGAATGATCGCGTTCAACCCTGGCGCGCAATTGCCCGATGAAGCCCCCTGGATAGCGCGTGCCTTCAATATGGACAGGGCCATACCAGTCGCCTGGATTGATCAATGGGCCACAACGCGACCGGCGAATGTCGCCAGTTGCGCCAGGAGATCGCATTCAACTTATCGAGATTTTGGCTGTCATTCGCGAACATAACTGTTCCGGATTTCTGTCTCATCTTCACTCCGCAATGGTCATGATGCGTCAGAAATCCTCCGCTTTAAAACGCCAATCCTGCGTCACGGGCGCTGAGGCCGGACACGCGTCCACAGCCCGAAGATTGGCTCTACTCCCGCCCGTCCGAAGCCCCTGGCTGCGCCAAGGTTGGTTGGTCAGAAAGGGATTCGAGAAACGCTATCAAATCGGCTTTGTCCGCTTCCGATAGACCGAGCGGCTTGATGAGTTCCGAGCGGCTCGGGCGGTCGACGCCGCCCTTGTTGTAAAGATCGATCACCTCTTCCAGCGTCGCGCGACTTCCGTCGTGCATATAGGGAGCTCGCCGCGCGACGTCGCGCAGTGTCGGCGTTTTAAAGGCGTATCGGAGCTTTCGAGATGAGGGGAACAAACGTCCGCGTCCAATATCGTCGCCGCCGCCAGTCCCTATATCGTGAAAGGATCCATCGCTGAAGCTCCAGCCCGAATGACATTCGGCACACCCGGCCTTGCCCGCAAAAAGCTGAAACCCGCGTTTCGCCGCCTGGCCAATAGCGGCCTCGTCGCCATCGATCCAGTAATCAAACGGCGCCTTCCCCGAGCGTATCGAGCGTTCGAAGGTGGCCAGCGCCAATTCGATGTTTCGCCGGCTGATCGCGCCGTCTTCGAACGCCAAAGCGAACTTGCGGGGATATTCGGGATTGCTCGAAAGCCGTTCAACGAGCTCCGCTTCCGACATGTTCATGTTTTTGGGAGTTGTGATGGGCGCGAAGGCGACCGCTTCCAGATCGCGGAATTTTCCGTCCCAGCCATATTTTTCTATCCACGCATCGTCGAGCAAAGTCGGGGATCGGAACGGCAACGGCTCAGGCGCTTCGCCTTGAGCGCGCGGCAGCCCATCGCCCCACCCGCGGCGGGGATCGTGGCATGTGGCGCAAGATCTCGATTGGGATCTGGAAAAATCGGTGTCGAAAAACAGCGCTCTGCCCAATTCATGTTTTGCGGCGCTGAAGGGGTTGGATAAAGGATAGGGCGTTTGCGCAGGACGTCGATAGTCCTCAATGACAAACGGCGCTGCGTCGCGCGCAGGACTCGCCAATTGAGACGCCGCGCCCGCCAATGGCAGCAGCGCCGCGAACAACGAACAAGATATCCAAATCGAGGCGCGCATCGGAATCCAAGCGAGGACCAAGCGGGATCCAAATCCTGGGGCGACACTATTCCTCAAACCATGAAGGGAGGATTAAATCGTGGATTAAAATCTGGACAAAACAGAGCGTAACTAACTGACGTTACGTTACTATTCGTCGCAACACTGCGCCCGCCGCCCTGCCGGCGCTGAAGCGGTCGGGCCCGTCAGTCGTTCGCCACACGTCGAACGAGATGCTGGGGAAACGCCTGGACGACGGATTGTTTGCTCCACATGGCGAACAGAACCGGGATTTCGTTGGCAGGCACAGGCGGACTGAACAGGTAGCCCTGCGCCTCGCGGCATCCCGCTTGTTCCAGCCACTCCAGCTGCTCGCGCGTCTCGACGCCCTCCGCTGTCACGTCGATGCCCAGATTTTTGCCAAGCCCCAGTATCGTGCGCACAATAACGCGCGAGTGGTCCGCCGACTCGAGATCGCCGACGAAACACCTGTCGATCTTGATTTTGTCGAATGGAAATTGCCGAAGATAGCTGAGCGAAGAATATCCGGTTCCGAAATCGTCCATTGATATCCGGCAACCCAGCGCACGGAACGCGAGCAACGTTTCGAGTATTTTATCGGCGTTGTTCAAAAGAACCGATTCGGTGATCTCGAGTTCCAGACGATTTGCCGGAAGCGCGGCGGCCGCGAGCGCGTTGCGAACGGATTCGAATAGCCGGGGGCTCTGGAACTGGACCGCCGAGATATTCACCGCGACCTTGATATCGCGCGGCCAGGCGCTGGCCTCCTTGCAGGCCGCCCGCAGAACCATTTCGCCGATCGGGACAATCAACCCAGAAGATTCGCAAAGGGCGATGAAATCAAGCGGGCTGATTACGCCCCGGACGGGATGCCGCCAGCGCAGCAAAGCTTCGAACGCGCAAATCCTTTTCGAGGCGAGATCGTACAGCGGCTGATAGAACAGCTCGAATTCATCGCGCTCAAGGGCCGAACGCAGCTCGGCTTCCAGGTTTTTGCTTTTGCGCAGCTTGGAAGCCATCTGCTCATCGAAGAAGCGCCACGTTCCTCGCGCCTCTTTCTTCGCGTGGTACAATGCGGTATCCGCCTTTTTTAATAGAATCGGGAATTGCGAACCGTCCACGGGCGCCATGGCGATGCCGATGCTGGCCCCCACCAGCACGCGAAGATTTTGAATGTGAAATGGCGTGCTGAGCGCGCTTATCACGCGCTCCGCCAGCCGGTTGGCGTCATCAGGACCCTCGACTGACCATTGCAGAATCGCGAATTCGTCTCCGCCAAGACGGCAGACTGTGTCGACTTCCCGGGCGCAGGCCGACAGCCGTTGCGCCACTTGCTGCAGCAACTGGTCGCCCACCGGATGGCCATAGGTGTCGTTGACCTCCTTGAATCCATCGAGGTCCAGACAGAACAAGCCGAAGCCCTTGCCCCGACCCATCTCGGCGATCGCCGCCTCGGCTTTCTCTTCGAGCAAGCGCCGGTTTGCCAGGCGGGTCAACGCGTCGTGGGTCGCCAAAAACCTGATTTCGCGTTCGGTCGCCTTGGACTCCGTGACATCTTCGAAGGTCGAGACCCAGCCGCCTCCCTCAAGCCCCTTATGCAGTCCGCTGACGACGCGATCTCCGGCGATTTGTATGTAGCGCGGCTGGTCGAAGTCACCGGGTTTTCCAGCGAGGGGCGCGCGCAGCCAATCCTCGCCGGTCGCCAGAGAGCGGGCGGCCAAACAGCGCGCAGCGACCTCCTCAATGGACAAACCTGGCGGTAGATCGCGTTCCCTTGCCCCAAAAATCTCGCCGAAGCGGCGGTTGACCAGGCGTAGCCGTTGATTCTCGTCGAACATGCAAAGACCCTGCGTCATGTTCGAGAGCGCCGCGTCGAGAATCGCGTTGGCTTCCTTCAGCAGAAGCTCTTGCTCCTTAAGTTCGGAGATGTCGCTGCAGATCGCGATGATCTCGCCTTCCTTGGTGACGCTCCGGCTGGCCCGCACCCAGCGGCCGTCGTCGAGCCTTGCTTCGAAAGTGCCATTCGTCGCGGACAAGATCGGCGCAACCAGCGGACCGGAAAGATTTCCGAAGACGCAGCCAGGCTTGCAGACCTCGCCGGCGCCGGAAAAGAATTCGACGGAACGCGAGTTGGACAGAAGCACGCGCCCGTCCGCGCCGATGAAAAAAAAGCCGGCGTGCGACGCTTCCAGCGCGTCAGCGAGACGGGTCTGGGCGCTGCGCCGCTGTGCCACTTCGTTGCACATCATGACGCGGATGTTGTCGCGCATCACGCCCATCGACGCGATGAGGGCGCCAAGCTCGTCGCCGCCGCCGCTTGGCAGTGGATCGTCAAGATGGCCCTGCGCAATCCGTTTGGCGAAGGCCGATGCGGAGGCAACCGACCCAATGATCTGCCTGCAGAGCAGCCAGGCGATCGCGGCGGAGATCAGCGCTGCCAGCGCCGTACCGGCGATCGACAGCGAAATATCGGTCGCCACGATTCCCCGGGCGCTTTGCCGATATTTAAAGCCGTCGCCGGCGGTGTAGTTGACAAGCAAATCGATCTGCTGCTCGGCGACTTCCGCGAATTCGTCAAGCCGCTTCCAGTCCGATAGCGTAGCGCCCGAGGAGGCCACGCGCGCGCGTTCGGCGTTCCAGTCAAGCGCGGCTTGGCGAACCCGCGCCACGGCGGTCGTCACCCGCGACGATTGGGCTCGCTCCGCGGCGATCTCCAGATCCTCGCCCAAAGAGCTGTAAAGCCCGACGATCCTTTCATCGAGCTCCGCTGCGGCGGTCGCGTTCGCGACCAGCATTCGGCGCGCAAACGCGGCCTGCATGTTCGCGAAATCCGCGGCCGCTGCGCGCGCGAAATTGACCGACATCAGGGATTGATCAAAGGTCTTGCCTACTAGCGTCCCGGCATTTCGAATGCCCAGGATCGCATAGGCTCCACAGGCGACGCTCACCAGAGTTATGGCGAGAGCCGCCGCCCACACCTTTCCGCGAATCGTCGACATGGTCGCCAGACGCGAAACAGCGGGGCGTCCTCCGACAAGCCGCGACCTCAACACGCCATCACTTGTCCCGACAGTCATCGACCCAATCGCTCCAACCGCGCAAACACGGAACACCGGCGCCTCGAGGGCTGGCGCAAGTTGCCGCCAGGGCATCTCTATCGCTTCCAAGGCATTGGAAATACTGTCGAAAATTTCCTAATGCGTGATTAAACCCAACGCCGTCGGCGGGAAACGTTGCATTAACCAAAATTCGATATTCAGTATGTGGATTAGGAGTTCGGAATATGTTGCGAATTAGCCCGCTTTTGCGGTTTGGGAAGCTTTTCGCGGCAGCGATTTTGGGCATGGCTACCGCCGCGGCAGGCATCGTGACCAGCGCCGACGCTTTGTCGGAGCGCCGGCAGATCTCGCAAAAGGGACGCGCCTTTCAGCCCGGGGAAATCAGCGTGGCCAGAAATGAGACCATCGAAATCGTGAACGACGACGGCGATCTTCTGCACCACGCGTATATCGAGTCCGACACCTTCAATTTCGATTCCGGAGACCAGGAGCCGGGTAGCCACACTCTTGTGACGTTTCCGGTTTCGGGCGACTTCAACGTTTTGTGCGGCATTCATCCCAAAATGAAGCTCAAAGTCGTCGTCCACTAGACGTCCGGCGGTTCGCGCAGTCCCTAAAGTACCGTTGTGCCGAACATCGTCGCGTGCAGTTCGTAGTAGCCAATCAGGAACAGCGCGAGCGCCCCGCCGAACGCCGGCCCGACCATGGCGACATCGCGCACGCGCGGTCTGCGCTCCTCGACGGCTTCGCAAACAACGGCGACCAGCGCAGCGATTATGGGCGCGTGGCCGATTGCGTCAATTTTGCCGAACGGGCCGATTGCTCCCACGAACATTCCAACAAGGATCGCCGCCGCGACTTTTCGCACGAGCGGCGTCCACAGAAGCGCGAACGCCAGCGCGAACTCGACGACACCTGCGGCGCGCATGAAGGATTCCTCGCTGTAGCCCATCGTGATTTCTGGATGCACAATGAAGAGGGGAAAGGACCATTCGGGATAGGCCCATTTCTCGATCGACGCCCACATCAGCGTTATCGACGCCGACGCCCGCAGGATATCCAGCGGCGTCCAGCCGAGGACGCTGCGCCCTGTCCCGGACAAGGCCAAATACGCCGCCAACCCAAGGAACACCGGGTAGTCCATAAGGTGAAACACGCCGTATTGAGCAACCGCGGCGGCAAAAAGGGCTATGATGCCGACCGCGGAGAACACGAGTGTGGAACGCCATATCAAGCAGGCTGCGGTCGCCAATTGGATCACAGGGACGATCGCCGAGTTGGTGGTGAGTTCAGGCGTGAGAATAATATTGCCGACCGCCCAAATCGACACGAGGAAAAAGCCGCAAACCGCCCTGATGAGGATCTCCGTGTTGGACCTGGCAATCGCGGTGGCGGAGTTGATGGCCCGCAACACCGCGCCACCCAGGGACGACTGTTCAACAAGGGCGCCAACGAGCAAACATGCCATCGCGAAGCTGGTGAGGCTTTCGAATTGGGAGCACAAAACATTCTCAAGGCCACGAGGTTGACCGGCGACGTCGAACGCGCAGAACCACTTGATATGAGCACTCGCCTGCGTTGCAGGCGCGAAACCAGCGCACGCCGCGCCGACCCGCATGAAAGCCCTTGAATGCAATGCCATGACAGCGAACTCAAAAAATTGACCGATCGGTAATGGTTAACAAGAATTTACCTTCAAATGTAAATATTCCAATCGAATGGTTAACGACCGGATTTGTCATTTCGCCTTCGCACATTGGAATCACAAAATATCCCTTTGCGCAAACCGACAGCAATTGCAATCGAACGCACGCCAACTCTCGTCGATTGTCGATAACCAAAAATTAGGGTTGACAGCACGCCACCGACCAAGGCGGCGTTCGGTCCTATGTGACACCGGCATCGCGCAAAATTCAAGGCGAATTCCGGATTCAATAGAATTTGAAACAATTACGAAGGGGCATGGTCGGTATTCGCTGCTATCGAAATGTACGATTTTTGGAGTGTGGCGATGTTGTTCTTCTTCGGAATAAGCTCGATCCTGGGCGGCGTCAGCGCGGCGAGCCTGGCCTCTTCAAGCACATTTCGCTCGGGTCCTGTCGAACAAGTCGCTGGCTCACTCCTCCTGGCCGGCCTTGTGCTGGTCGGAAGCCAGATTGGACTTATGACCTGAACGTTCCCTAACCGCCCCAATCAATGACCCGCCGAAGCTGTCCGCTGCGATGACCATGTTGCAATGCAGCTGTCCTTGACCCAACGCAGAATGACCCTATTGGCGCCCGGCAATCAAGCAGCGACGTTCGCCCCTCAAGTCTTTGGCGTCCGCTTTCCGGGGTTTTGCGAGCGTTCGCAGGGAATGGTTGGTGGCGGACGTAGTCTGGCCGAACCGGTCTGCGGGGTCAAATTCCCTGCTATCAGGGAAAAGAACAGGGAGTTTTCGGAAAATCGGGCGTTTTTGGCGAAAATGGACGCCCAAAATGCAGGTGACTTCAAAGGCTTGCAACTGAAATCCCTAAGAATCGGAACAGGGCATTTAATTTGCGGCGCAAGGAATTAAATTGCGCGATCAGGGAATTGCGCGCGGCAGCGCCGCCAACGTGATTCACGTTGTTCCTTGGCGCATCGGAGCGCGGCTTTGGTTCCCTTAACAAGCGGTGCTCGCTGGCGGGCATGCCTATGTTTTCTCTCGCTTTATGCCGCTCCCAGGCGCACGATCTCTCAACGCTGTCCGGTGCGTGCTTGGGAAGGCAACCAGCGCCCAGGCAGATCAAAGCTCTGAGAAGCACCAATCATGGAGTCCTCGTAGGGAGAGCGATTTTGCATCCGGCGACCGGCGTCTCGGCCTGCCATATTCCGTACCTGAGCGGTCCGCGCGGCGAGATCGTTGGTGTTCGGATGGGGACATGTTAGGATGGAGTCCCGTTTCGAACGGGACGACTTCGAGAGAATTGCCGATCTAGGGAACGCCCAAAGCGCCCACGCAGTGGCGTCCCGGCAGGCGGCGCCCTTAGGCCTCCTTCTTTCTTTAGCCTCAGTGGGCCGCGTGCTGAGGTCGGGAGCGTACATGTCGTCGATTGTTTCCGTCGCCGCCGTCACCAAAAGGTACAAGTCGGGCCTCATCGCGATTGATGCTGTCAACTTGGAGATCGCGAAAGGCGAAATCTTTGCGCTTCTGGGCCCCAACGGCGCGGGTAAGACGACCCTTATCGGCGTCATCTGCGGCATCGTTTCGATGACCTCGGGGCAGATTCTCGTCGATGGCCACGACATCGCGCGCGAGTACCGCGCCGCCCGCTCGAAAGTTGGCCTCGTCCCGCAAGAGATCGCGCTCGATATCTTCGCGACGGTTTGGAACACGGTTCGCTTCAGCCGACGCCTGTTTGGCCGAGGGGCAAACGATGCCTACATCGAACTGTTGTTGCGTGACCTTTCGCTTTGGGAGAAACGCGATAGCCGGGTCATCGAACTTTCAGGAGGGATGAAGAGACGCGTCATGATCGCCAAGGCGCTTAGCCATGAACCCGACGTTCTGTTTCTCGATGAGCCCACCGCGGGCGTCGATGTGAACTTGCGTCGCGATATGTGGGCGTTATAAAGCGCGGGCGCAAAGTGTACCACTGAACGGGCTTTGATTTGGCTTTTGCGGCGGCGCAAAAGCGTACCGGTCCTGATAGGCCCTCGATGCCTCTGAATGGCATGGAGAAGCCGAAAGGATGTTCACAG
>CAIZEI010000060.1 GCA_903931945.1 uncultured Hyphomicrobiales bacterium
AGAAAATCCCGGAATCGGCATCGCGGATCAGGCAGCGGATCGAAGCCATATTGGACTATGCCGCCGCCCCCTCGCGCAGGTGGCGATCGAGCGAGAATCCCGCCCGATGGCGTGGGTTGCTCGAACACGAGCTACCGGCCATCTCCAAGGTGCGCAGCGTGCGGCATTTCCCATCGCTACCATGGCAACAGATTAAAGCCTTTATGGCCGCACTGGATGGGCATGAGGGCCTTGCCGCCCAGGCCTTGAAGTTCGCGATCCTGACCGCCTGCCGGTCTGGCGAGGTGCGAGGCGCGGTGTGGAATGAGATTGATATGGATAAGGCGACCTGGACTATACCGGCAAGCCGCATGAAGGCTGGAAGGCTTCACCGCGTAGCGCTTTCCCAGCCAGCCATCAATGCCCTTAAAGCGATGCGGCCCCTTTCGTCTGGCAAAGCGAACGACCTGGTCTTCCCCTCTCCCAGTTCCGGCAGGATGCTATCGGACATGGCGCTATCCCAGCTTGTGCGGGGAATGTCATCTGACGGCCTGGGGAAAGGCCACCTGCCCCGCTGGCGTGATAGTGAGAACCGCGCAGTCGTAGTCCACGGTTTTCGCAGCACGTTCAAGTCTTGGGCTTTGTCTACAAGCTATCCAGACCACCTAAGCGAGATTGCACTATCACACAGCGACAGGAACAAGGTCCGTGCAGCTTATGCCCGCGAAGACCTGCTGGATGAACGCCGCCCGTTGATGGACGCGTGGGGTGATTACTGCACTTCTCCGTCGTCAAAAATCATCAATATTCGGGATGCGCGACAGAAATGACCCCCGCCCCTGGGTTGAACCCGGCAGGGGGGTGTGCCCGATTGCGACAGAGGGGGCGTGCAAATTTTTTCAGATTTTGAAGCTGTGCAGTTATTCGCAAAATTACGCTTGATCTGGGCGTGGCCAGCGAATGTCCGCTTTGCGCCAAAAGCGGTCATTCGCCGATAGATGACTTACCAATGGCCGCGCAGTCACAGTTTCAGATAGGCCATTCCTAGGACTAGCTTAGTAATGTCCTTTGCGCGGTGCATTCTTTTGCCATCAACGGCCTTCTCCGTTTGTATGTAGGCGTCAATCCTGGATGCCGCTGGCAACGCATCCCAGGCGCGGGCGCATTCGCTTAAATTGCCCCGTTTTAACTCGGAGCAATTAAGCCAAAGCGTGGCGGCGGTCTTCCATATGTCCAGCGGCGTCATATCAGCCTGTAATATCTAGACGTGGGCACTCCACAGCCGCCGACCCGGGCGGTCCAGAAATTGTAGGTCCGAGCGTCCGCTTTACGCCAATAGCAGACATTGGCACGCTAGGGCCGTCCGCTTATTTTGGCATTGGTATGGCGGTTGCGCGATTGCCTCTGGCTTCCCCGACCCAAAGCATACCGGCATAGGGTTCGACGGCGGTTGAGCCTTCAAACCCGTCCTTAATCGTTGTGATTAGGGCTTTGTCTCCTTGGACGATCACCAAATCCACTTTTCCGCTGCGGTTTTCAGCCAAGAAGAGCTTGCCATCCGCCGCCCGTATCGCATCCGGCCCCTTGACCGATTGCGAGAGCCACAAGTCTTCTGGCGCGCCCGCTTTGCCCGCCGCATCGATAGGGATGCGATAGAGATTATTGGAAAATACGTTGGTGACGTAGATCGTTCCGTTGAGCAAGGTGATCCCATCGACGCCCAGCAAAGCGCGGTCTTCAAGCCAGAGCTCAGGCGTCTGTGCCCCCGATGCGAGCCGGTAAATGCGACCGTTCGGCGTATCGGTGAAATAGGCCGTGTGGTCGGCTGCGATCGTTATGTCGTTGCAGGTCGCGGTATCCCCCGGAAGATTCCAGCGGAATTTTGATCGAC
>CAIZEI010000061.1 GCA_903931945.1 uncultured Hyphomicrobiales bacterium
CGGCGCTGGATCGCAAGCTGCGCGAAGACACGCAGTTTGAATTGATGCGCATCCAGCGCGAACTCGGCGCCAGCTTTCTGCTTGTCACGCACGATCAGGACGAAGCGCTGGCGATGGCGGACCAGATAGCGGTCATGCGCGCCGGGCGTATCGAGCAACAGGGCGCTCCTGGCGCGGTGTATGACGCGCCGGCCTCGCGCTGGGTGGCGGGTTTTATCGGCGAGATCAATCTGTTCGAGGCGAAGGCGGTCAGCGATGTGCCGGCGGGCGGCTTCGGCGACTTCAGTCTGTTGAGCGGCCCGGCGACGATCAGGGCCAGCAGCGTGATCGCGATCGCCAGGGGCTGCGATTCCGTCATCGCCGTTCGTCCTGAAGCTGTGTCGCTGGATCGAGCGGAGCCCGACGGGCCGGCGCTTTGCGGCAGCATTGTCGATCTGGCCTATCGGGGGGAGGCGACGCTGGCGCGGGTTCAACTGTCATCCGGGTTCATTGCGCGGGCGCGCCTTTCGAACGCCGAAAGCGCCGGGCGTTTCAGCCGCGGCGAGTTTGTGTACCTGCGTTTTGCCGGTCGCTCCGCAACAGCGCTGGAAGCGTGATGCGGCGATCCTGGCCAGAAAAGCTCATTCTTACGGCGCCGTTCGGCTGGATGATCGCGCTGTTTCTGGCGCCGCTGGCGATTGTCGTGAAAATTTCCCTGTCGCAATCGGCGCTGGCGCAGCCGCCCTATACGCCGGTGTTCGATCTGTCGTCGGGTTTCGCTGCTTTTTTTGCGCGCGTGGGCGAGCTTTCCTTTGCGGCCTATGCCTCGCTGGCCGATGACAATCTTTATATGGATTCCTATCTGTCGTCGCTGCGCCTGGCGGGTCTCGCGACGGTGCTGACCCTGCTGGTGGCCTATCCCATGGCTTACGGGATGGCGCGCGCGCCGGCGCGCTATCGCCCGTTTCTGGTCGTTATGGCGGTCGCTCCGTTCTGGACCAGCTTCTTGATCCGCGTTTACGCCTGGATTGCAATCCTGAAAGATGAAGGCCTGCTCAATCATGTGCTGATCGCGCTGGGGATCATCAGTGAGCCCCTGCATATCTTCGGCACGGATTGGGCTGTTATGATCGGCATCGTCTATTCCTATCTGCCATTCATGATCCTGCCCTTGTATAACTCCCTCGCGCGGCAGGACCCGGCGTTGCTGGAAGCGGCTGCGGACCTTGGCGCGGGGTCGCTCGCGCGATTCTGGCTCGTGACAGCGCCGCTTTCGCTGGGCGGCGTGATCGCCGGAGCGCTGATGGTGTTCATTCCGGCGGTGGGGGAATTTGTGATCCCCGATCTGCTCGGCGGTTCCGATACGTTGATGATCGGTCACACCATGTGGACCGAGTTTTTCGACAACCGGGATTGGCCAACGGCGTCTGCCGCAACCATGGTTCTGCTGGCGCTGATTCTCGTTCCGCTGGCGATTTACGACCGGCTGCGCATTCGGGAGTTCCCGTAATGTGGCGCGGGACCGGCGCCTTCCGCTTGACATCGCTGCTGTTTGGCTTTGCGTTTCTTTACGCGCCCATCGTTGTGCTGGTGGTCTACAGTTTCAACGCATCGCGCCTGGTGACCGTGTGGGGCGGCTTTTCCACGCGATGGTACAGCGCGCTTTTTGCGGATGCGCAGATTGTTTCGTCCGCGTGGATCAGTCTGCGCGTCGCCTTTCTTTCGGCATTGATCGCGACGGTGCTTGGCGCCTGCGCCGCTGTGGCTCTGGCGCGGTTCGAACGGTTTTCCGGGCGGGGGCTGTTCGCTGCGATGATCATGGCGCCGCTCGTCATGCCCGAAGTGATCACTGGCCTGTCCCTTTTGCTGTTGTTTGTCGCTCTGGATATTCCACGGGGCTTGGGAACCGTGATTCTCGGTCACGCCACCATGGGTATGTGCTTTGTCGCTGTGCTCGTTCGCGAGCGTGTCGAGGGCGTCGACCGCGCGCTTGAAGAGGCGGCCATGGATCTGGGGGCCAGCCCGGCGCAAACGTTGTTGCGCGTGACCGTGCCGCTGGCGGCGCCGGCCATCATTTCGGGGTATTTACTGGCCTTTACCCTGTCTCTCGACGACTTCGTCATCGCCAGTTTCACGTCCGGACCGGGGTCCACGACACTTCCGATGCGGATATTCTCAGCTGTCCGTCTCGGCGTCAGTCCGGAGATCAACGCCGCCGCCACCCTGTTGATCGGCGTGGTCGCGCTGTGCCTTGCGCTTTATGGCGCAGCGCATGTTTTGATGCAGGAGCGGACGAAAAAGGGTTGATTTCAAGGGCTCTGGCGCAAATCAGCGCTTGGGGCCGCAGCTGGCGCAGCCTGGGTCGCTTCGCTCCAGAGCGGCGCTGCCGCTTTTGAATGCTGGATCAGGCTTTGCGTGTCGAGAACCAGGCTTGGCGCATTCCAGGCTCCGGATATGTCCATTTTGAGCTGCGTTCGATCAGTCGCGGCGTCGCCATCGCCCTGCACGGACCAGGCGCGGACATGCAGGGCGAGCGCGCGCGCGGGGATGGCAATCGAACCTGACGCGTCGAAGGAAACTCCCGCCCCGACGCCTTCTGCGCGCTGGATCCGGGCAACGCCATGTTCGATCTCAACCGAAGCATTGGCATGATCGAAATGGGTCGCGCCGCCACGCAGCTCCGATGCGATCGACAGTGGGCGCCGCTCGATACGACGCAGCGCCTGTTCCATATCGATTCCAATGACGTCGCCACTCGCGGCCTCAATGTGCGCCGCGCCATGCAGGCTTGCGAGAACGTCGGCAATAGCCTGCCCTTCGCCGTCGAGCGCGATTTCGCCATTTGCAGCGCCAGAAAATCGTTTGGGGATGCGGACTGCAGTGAAAAAAGACGTCATATCCAGGTTGGCGATGGAGAATGCCGAATGCCAGCCAATTTTGGCCGCGTTTCGGTAAGCGGTCACGTGCCCGCGGACCTGGCCCCGATAGGCTTCGGCCTCGGCGATGGAAATGTTAAGGCGATCCGGATTTCCAATGATGGAAATACCGGCATTGGCGATGTCAAAGCGACCGAGGCGTATTTGTTTTGCCGAGAGTCGCAGATCGACGTCCGCGCCCATTAACCGGTCAATGTTCAGTGGCGTGCGACTCCATTCCCCCTCAGGAGTAAATGTGGCGGGCGCGAGGCTCGCCAGTGCTGTCAGATCGATTTTTTCTGCCGCCAGCGTTCCGTCAATCTGCGGGCGATCGTTGTGCATGAACGCAGTCAGCGAGCCGTCAAATCGCGACCCGCCCAGAGCCACCCGCGCGCGCGACAACGTCAATCCCCGCGCATTGAGTTTTACCGTGGAGTTCACGGACAACGCGCCGAAATCCTGCGGACCTGACAGATCGACGCCAAACATCGCAGCCAGGCCATCGATGGCTGGCGCCGTCAGTCTGGCCGCGCCTTCAAATTCGGGCGGGGCGGCGGCGGCAATGGCGCCATCGACGGAGGCGTTCAGCAGCGCACAATCGAAACTTGCGAGGACTGGCGAGCGACCGTCCGAGGCAGGCTGGCCGATCCACAGAGCCGTCTGCACAGGCTGGCTCCGCCAGATAAAGCTTCCACGCGCGGAAACAGGCGCTGCCCGCTCCGACATATCGATCGTCAGATCGATGCCCGTGATTTCAGATAGCCATTGACCATTGTTGCGTCGCAATGTTGCGTGACCGTCAATCAGACCGATTGCGCCAAGCGTCCGCGCCAGGGCGTCGCCTGAACGGGGCCGGGCTGCCGCAGTCCGCAAGTTTTCGCCAGCTTTGTCCAGATCGATATCTATCCGGGGCTCGACCAAAGTGACGTTCGAGAGTTCGATGCGACCGGCAATCAGCGGCAAAAGCCGGAGATCGCCACGCAGGTAATCGGCTTCGATATTCAGCGCCCCGCTGGCGTCATGCGCCCGGAACTCTGCGATCTTGATTCTCGGACGCGGCAGAAGCGCAAAAATCGCGTTCCCGCGGGCTTCGGCCTGGAGATCCGAAATATGGCTTGCCTGACGCGAGATCTCCTCCCGCAGCGCCGCGCCTGAAAATGGCCATGGCGCCAAGCAAAGGCCGACAGCGACAGCAAGCGCGGCGCCGGAAAACAACTTCTGCCTGCCGTTCATGTTCGATATACGACCCTGCTTCGCCAATTGCATATGTCCGGATCGTCCAGCAAGCGCGCTACCGGAGCGGCTCAATCGCAAAATCGGCGAATTCCGCCACGCCGCGAGACAGCCGCACTCTCAAGCCGGGACTGAGATATTCATTTATCCGGTAAACAACATTTGAGACCCAATTAGGGCAGGGCGCGGTCTTTGGCGGTGTCCGGAAGTGCGCTGAACAACTTGCCAAGGCGAGGCCGCTGCGCCTGCGTCGGGCGATTTTTGCGTTTGAATGGATGTGCGATTGACTGGTTCAATCGCTGCGGCGAAACAAACATACGAAAGCCTCGTGCGGAAACCGCAATGCGATCCGCGCGGCGCACTTGTCGTTGCCTATTCCGCAGCGTGACCCACCGGAACCGCCTCGGGCGCTTCCTGAAGCTCGCTGTCTTTCGAAGATCCCGAGATGTAGCTGTCGACAAAATCGAGATAGTAATAAATCACCGGGGTGATGTAGAGCGTCAGCAACTGCGACACGCAGAGTCCGCCGACGATCGCAATGCCGAGAGGTTGTCGCAATTCTGCGCCTGCGCCGGCGCCCAGGGCGATCGGCACGGCGCCAAGGCCCGCCGCCAGCGTGGTCATCGTAATGGGCCGGAACCTCACAATCGCGGCTTCGCGGATCGCGGGTAGCGCGCCGACGCCTTCGCGCCGTCGTTCCAGTGCGAAGTCGATCATCATGATCGCGTTTTTCTTGACGATCCCGATCAACAGCAGGATGCCGATGATGGCGATCACCGAAAGGTCCATCCCGTACCATTGCAGCCAGAGCAAAGCGCCGACGCCGGCGGAGGGCAGGCCGGCAAGAATGGTCAGCGGATGAATATAGCTCTCGTAGAGCACGCCGAGCACGATATAGATCGTCAACAGCGCGGCCAGAATGAGCGGCACCTGACCCTTCTGGGCGTCCTGGAACAATTTTGCCGAACCGGTGAAACTGGTTGTCACAGATGCAGGCATGTTCAATTCACGTTCGAGTTTTTGAACTTGTTCGACCGCGTCGCCGATTGCCACGCCTGTCGCTGTGTTGAACGAAATCGTGACCGATGGCTGCTGCGACTGGCGGTTGATCCACAGCGGGCCAATACCGCGGCGGATGGTCGCGACCTGATCCAGCGGGACGATCGGCGCCGATGAAACGCCGCCCGAGGACGCGCCGCCGCCGGAGCCTGCGGAGCCCGCCGAAGCGCGAATATAGACGCGCCCAAGAGCCGAGGGGTCGTCCTGGAACCGGTGCGCGGTCTCAAGAATGACCTGATAATCATCCGCCTGTGTGAAGATCGTCGATATTTGCGAGGAACCATAGGCGTTGTAAAGCGCTGAGCGGATCTGATCGGCGTTGAGACCGAATGCGCCGGCTTTTGCCCGGTCAACGTCAATGTCGAGCTCCGGATTGGAAATTTGCAAATCGGAGTTCGTGTCCTTCAATTCCGGCAGCGCCACCATTCGTGCGAACATGCGCTGCGCGATGTCGTACAGGGCCGGAAGATCGGGCGACTGGATTGTGTATTGATAGATCGCGCGCGATTGCCGGCCGCCGTTGAGATTCAAATTCTGCACGGGCGAAAAAATCGCGTTGATGCCGGGCACCGAGGTCGCAAGTCCACGCAGGCGAGCAATGACCTTCTGAATGTCGCCGCGCTCGGCTTTGGGCTTGAGCGCGATAAACACTGACCCTTGATTGGTTCCGCCTTGTCCGACCGACGACGTAATATAATCGACGGCGGGATCAGCCTTGATCAGCCGGGCGATCTGCTTTTGCCGGTCGGCCATGGCGGGATAGGCGATATCGGAGGCAGCTTGCGTCAGGCCCGTGATAAATCCGGTATCCTCAAGCGGGAAGAAGCCCTTGGGGATGGTCATAAACATATAGACGCTGAGAGCGAAAGTTCCAGGCGTGATCACTAACGCTGTGAAAAGCTTGTACGACAGCACGATATCGAGCGACCAGCGATAAAAATCCGTCAAACCGTTGATCGCGCCGTCGACGACATTCCAGAAGAGTCCCTGTTTGGCGTGATGGTCAATCGGCTTCAGCAAACGCGCGCAGAGCATTGGCGTTAGCGTCAGCGACACGAAGCCGGACACCAGAATGGCGCACGATATCGTTACAGCGAACTCGCGGAACACGCGCCCGACGATGCCAGCCATCAGCAACACCGGAATAAACACGGCGACCAGCGAAAGCGTAATCGACAGAATGGTGAAACCGATTTCTTTGGACCCTCTGACCGCAGCATCGAACGGGCGCTCGCCCTCTTCGATGTGACGGACGATATTTTCAAGCATAACGATGGCGTCATCGACGACGAAGCCCACCGCCAGCGTCACCGCGAGCAAAGAAATATTATCAATCGAATAGCCGAAAAGATACATAAAGGCGCAGGTGCCGATCAACGAAACGGGCAGCGCCAGAGACGGAATCAGGGTTGCGGCGATCGATTTCAGGAAGAGATAAATCACCATAATGACGAGCGCGACGGCGATCGCAAGAGTCACTTTGACGTCCTCGATCGACTCACGGATCGACTTCGAACGGTCGTTCAAAACCGCCGCATTGACCGAAGGCGGCAATTGCGCCTGATACTGCGGCAGATGCGCGCGGACCTGATCGACGACTTCGACGGTATTGGCGTCGGATTGCCGGAAAATCGCCAGGGCGATGCCGCGATTTTCGTTATGCCAGGCCGCGATCTGGTCGTTGGCGACCGAATCGATCACGGTGGCGACTTCTTTCAGATGAATGGGCGCGCCATTGCGCCAGGCCACAACAATATCGTTGAAATCCTCAGCCTTCGACATCTGGCCGGTGGCTTTCAGCTGCACATTCTTGTCGATGCCGCGCAAGCCGCCCACAGGGGCTGTGGAATTGGCTGAAATGACCGCGCTTTTGATGTCGTTCAGGGTCAGTCCGCGCGCGAAGGCGAGGTCGGGGTCGGCGTCGATGCGCACCGCGTATTTTTGTTGACCGAGCACCAGCACCTGCGCAACGCCCGGCAATTGCGAAATGGCCGAGGAGAAAATTTCCTCCGCATAATCATCAACCGTGGCGAGGGGCAACGTTGCCGAACTCAACACAAGAATAAGCACCGGCGCATCGGCCGGATTGACCTTTCTGAAGCTCGGCGGGGCCGGCAACTGCGGCGGCAGGCGTCGCAGCGTGGCGGTAATATAGGATTGCACGTCGAGTGCGGCGCCATCGATATTGCGATCGAGATCGAATTGCATCGTGATGTTCGAACCGCCATTGTTCGAACGCGACGTCATCAGGTCGATGCCGGGAATTTGCGCAAAAGCGCGCTCAAGCGGCGCGACGACCGATGTCGACATGGTTTCAGGATTTGCGCCGGGCAAGCCGGTGAAGACCGAAATCGTCGGGAAATCCACGCGCGGCAGAGCCGACAGCGGCAGTTTCATATAGCCAAAAATGCCGAACACGATGAACGACATCATCAACAATGTCGTCATCACCGGGCGGCGTATGCAGAGTTCGGGAAGCGACATCAAAAGCCCTCTTTCCTGGCTTGGCCCTTGTCATCCTGAGGCACAACCCGAGAACCGTCCGCAAGCAGCAGAGCGCCATCGGTGACGACCGTTTCGTCGCCTTTCAGCCCGTCAAGGATAATATCGCGACCGTCCTGGGAACGACCGACCTTCACCTTTTGAAGGTGCGCAACGTTATTTTCAACGGTGTAAACGTAGTTGCCAACCTGACCGGCCTGCGTCGCCGATCGTGGAATTGTTATGACGTCTGGATCGGTTTTCAATGTCACGCGCACCGTGCACAATTGTCCCGGCCATAGGATATCTCCGGGGTTATCAAAAATGGCGCGGATGGTAATCGTGCCCGTGGAGGGATCGATTGCGTTGTCGAGCACGGCAATTTTCCCGGTGGCGGTTTTATTGCCGCCCTGCGGGGTTGCGACAACCTGGCCTTCGCCTCGCTCCACAGCCTCGCGCAGAGGCGCCAGCGCCACTTGCGGAACGGAGAAGGCGACATAGATGGGCGACGTCTGGGCAATGGTCGCCAGAATGCCCGTCGCCGTATTGTCCGCCGTGCGGATAATATTGCCGGCTTTGGCGCTGAATGTGCCAACATGCCCGTTGATGGGCGACTTCAGGGTGTACCAGGTCAACTGGACCTTGAGATTGTCGAGCGCCGCGTGATCCGCCGCCAATTGCGCTTTGGCGGCCATATTGGCGGTTTTTGCGTTGTCGAGGTTCAATTGAGGGCCTGCGCCCTTGTTGAACAGATCCTGCGTCCGCCCGATATCGCGATCTGTTTGCTCGATGACTGTCGAATCCTTGGCGATGGCCGCCTCGGTTTGACGAATCTGCGCCTCGATTTGCCGCGTATCGAGCTTGACGAGCGGATCGCCGACTTTCACTGTGGCGCCATCGGCGACGAAAATCTGGTCGATCTGGGCATCGACGCGCGATCTGACATTGACCACGGAAACGGGCTGAACCTGACCGACAGCGTCAACGCGCAGCGGAAACGGGCCGCGTTGCACCTTTTCCACTGTCACGGGCGCAGGTGGCCGCTGGACGACTGGCGATTGTCCCTGCCGGAGCGGGGCGTTAGCGACCGTTGTCGCTGGCAGGTTAGCCTTGGCGCCAGGAAGCATCGCGCGAATGGAGGCGGTTTTCTCGATCCAGCCGGGAAAGCGTTCCTCAATAGGCGCAGGCCAATAGACGCCCGCAGCAAGGGCGCCGCCTGCGATTGCTAGCAACGTCAGACTTTTGGTTCCCAATCGATCCCCCTGCGGCGCCAACTATTGGCCACATTGCCTCCCGGCTAGCCATGTTTGCCGCATTTGCCAGCAAACCAAATTTTAAGCCTGCCATTTACACCGGTTCCAGAACCCGGGCAATGGCCGATTCGGGTCCTGTTCTGCACATTACGGAGAATTAACTTTGAGAATTCAGGTTGGTTCGGAGGCGATGCGGGCAAAAGCGCCGGCGGCGGCGAGCCCCAGCCAGCCGACAATCATGATAACGCCGCCCGTGGGGGCCGCCATAGCCCAAGGTTTGATATTGAGCGTCGATCGCAACGCCAGATCGCCGGAAAACAGGATCGCGCCTGACGCCAGAGCGCTGGCGGCGGCCAGAATGGCGCGTTGCCGGCTGGCCAGACCAAGGGCGGCGACCGTCGATGCGTGCAACAGGAGGAACAGCGCTGCAGTCATCAAAAGATCGCCGCCGGCGCGGTGCGCCGACCAGGCGGCCAGCCCGACTCCAGTTGCGCCCATCGCGCCGGCTACGGAAATCAACGTTCTTCGCAAGCCCGTCATGTCGCCTCCCGATGTTCGCCGCCATTCACCAGAGCAGAAATTTGCGGCATGAATCAATGGCGCGCAATTTCTGCGCTGCGCAATCATTCGTAAATGAAATCCCGTCGATATGTAACAACTGGCGATGCGATCGTTTTGAAGGCGAACTCCATGCGGGTCATCATCGTTTCCGACTATGCCTATATCAATGGCGGTCAAGCGAAAGTGTCAATCGAAAGCGCGTTGGGCTTGGCCGGGCGCGGCCACGAAGTCGTCTATTTTGCTGCGGTGGGGCCTGCCGATCCACGGCTTGCCGCCTCCGGCGTGAAAGTCGAATGTCTCGATCAAGGCGATATCGACACCACCGGGAAGGTCGCTTTTCTCATCCAAACCCTCTGGAATGCGCCGGCCCGGCGCCGTCTGGCGGACATTATAGCCGCCGGCGATCGGGCCGATACCGTTGTTCATGTGCACGCCTGGGCGAAAGCGTTTTCGCCATCGATCGGGGCAGCAGTGCGCGAGGCGCGTTGTGGCCGGGTCTATACGATGCATGAGTTTTTCCTGGTCTGCCCGACCGGCGGGTTTTACGACTATCCCCATGCCCAGGTTTGCCACCGCGTTCCGATGTCGATGTCCTGCGTGACGACAAACTGCGACGGACAGTCTTACCCGCGCAAGGTTGCGCGCTTGGCGCGGCATCAGTTGCTGCAACTTGCCGGCATGCCGCGGGCGTTTTCACATATCGTCGCGATCAGCCAGCTGCAGTATGACGCGGCGCATGAATATCTACCGACGCAAGTGCAATGGCGGCGCGTGGACAATCCCGTTGACGCGGAGAATGTCGGGCCGAAAGCAGCGCTTGGGCAGGACTTCCTCTTTGTCGGGCGGCTTTCGCCGGAAAAAGGGATCGCTCATTTTTGCGAAGCGGCGCGCCTGGCTGGCGTCACGCCAACTATTGCCGGCGACGGGCCCCTGCGGGACGAGTTGCGAACGAAATATCCCGAGGCTCGATTTCTGGGCTGGAAATCGGCATCGGAGTTGAAACAGATCATGCGCGCGGCGCGGGTTCTGGTGTTTCCATCGGTCTGGTACGAGGGCCAGCCGCTGACGGTGTATGAGTCAGTGGCGCTTGGCACGCCGGTCATTGTGAGCGATGCCTGCGCCGGTCGCGAAGCGATCGTTCACGATGAAAACGGCCTCTGGTTCAAGTCCGCGGACGCGCGAGACCTGGCGCAGCGATTGCGCGCATTCGGCGACGACCCGTTGGCGTCGCGACTCAGCATTGGCGCGTGGACCCGCTACTGGAGCGCCCCATTGACGATGGAGCGACATCTTGCCGCAATCGAGACAGTCTATCGCGAAGCCATAGCTGCGGCGTCGTAGGGTTCATCCCCGTTGTGTTGCTGCGCGAGCCAGCGATGCCGGGCGGCCTCAATTCCCCAGATGGCCCCCAGATGCAGATAGACATGCCGCCAATGATCGATATCGATCTGGAAACCCTGCAGGAAAAACCCGAACAGCGCAGGAAAGAACACTTGCGCCATCGTGCGATAGGGCGAGCGGACAAAGCAAAGGCGGAAGCCGATAAAACAGGTAAATCCAACCAGCAGGATGAACGTGCAGCCGCCGAGCCAGCCGTAGGATGCGAAGGCGTTGACGAACGACGAATGCGGTTCAAGGCTGAAGTAATTCCGGAATCTGAGCGGACCGAACCCCAGCGGCGCCTCCAGCAACATTGGCAACGAGCGCATCTGGTTCCAGAAACGGGGATCGTCATATTCCTCGCCGACGCCCTGCGAGCGTTGCGTCGCCAGTGCGCGCACAGAGTCGATGGAAAGCAGGCCGGCAACCAGAATGGCGGCCAACACGGTTGCGATGACCAGACCCGTAATGATCCGTTTGCGGACGCGCGCGTCTGGCGTAGCGACAATCGACATGCCGGTCATCAGCGCGCTCATCATGATCAACATGCCCCAGGAGCCGCGCGAGAACGAAAAGAAAATACCCGCGAGTATCGTGACAAGAACGACTGATGTGAACAACATATGTCTGGTTCGCCGCAACATGATCAATTGCATCGCGTAAAGCGCGCCCAAGATCTCGAACGAGCCAAACACATTGGGGTCTTTAAAGGTGCCGGCGGCGCGACCGTAGGCCGCGAATATTTCCCCGGTTCCCGCGACATTGAAATAGCCGCAGATGCCTGCGAGCGCGCCAATGAGGCAGGCCGCCGTAAAGGCTTTCAGGCAGAGCTCGCCTCGCTCCAGCGTTCGTTCGGCAAAAAACAATCCGAAAAAAAGCGCTGTAATATACAGATAGAATGACTGAAGTTCGAATACGACGGAATCGTGTTCATTCCAGTATGGCGTCAATGAAATGAAACCCGCCAGCAGATAGATCGTCATCAGCATGAAATAGGGCACAAACATGCGGTGGATTTTGAAACCGCAGATGAACCAGACAGGTATCGCGACAAGCGAGACGAAATCATAGGGCGAGGGCTCCACGATTGCGACAGAACCGGTGACGACAAGAATATAAAAAAGGCCGTTGACGAGCTTTTGCGAATTGAATCGCAAGCCGACTTTCGGTGCGACGCCGGACGTCGGCGCACAGGCGATTTCGCTCACTGCCGTCGCTCCATACCGTCGCCGGATATTTTGAGCCGGGTGCGAACGAGGTTTCTGGCGCCAGTGTCGCAGCCGTTCATTGCGATCTGGACGTAGTAAAGCCAGGGAGAATCGCCGGCATCCTCGAAGTTTCTGGATTTTGCATCTTCGTCCAATAATGAGGGATAGGCGATCAGCGATCCACCGCACGCGGATTCGTGAATGGTCTTGCCGGTCATCAGCAGTTTCGGGCGCGACCAGTCCAGCAAATTGGACGATGTTGCGTAATAAAAACCTGGAACCGGAATGTCTGCGTCATTGGCTTTGGCCATCCACACCGCGATCCATTTGCCGGTTGCGACGTGACGCACGATGGAGCCCACCGGCAAACCGAAAGGCTCTATGATTTTGCACGCGCGCGGGGCAGCGACCTTGCCGGCGTAGGGATCGGCATAGTGGATGGAGTAGCTGGCGCCATCGAAGGCGCGCCAGCTCGCGCTGTCCAGCGGATTGGGCGAACGAAACAGGCAGACGCCATTGTCCTGACCCTGCCAGCCCGTGGTCGAGGCCATGAAATACGCATTGCCGCCATTGGAGACGATGTTCGACGGATTGAAAAAGCCGCGGTGCCGGCCTTGCCCGGAATCCTGCGTAAATGGCGCAGAGGCTACAACCGCAGGCGTGTCGAGCGCGAAGGAATGGCCGCCATCGCTTGATGAAAACGACAGCACGGAATTGAACCAGCACTCGATTGTTGCCTTGAACGCACATTTTTTGTGGTCTTCGGCATGATATTCGTGATGCACGATGCCGGTGACATGGCGACCGTCATCCGTCCATGTCGCAGTCATATAACGGCGATCATTATATTGCGCTGGATTGGCGGCGAGCCCGGACTCAAGCGCCGCCCTGCAATCGATTTTCAGATGCTGGAGGTCGGGCCCCCGCAAGGCCCGATTGATGTAATGCAGTGTGAACATCACTATATCGCCGGAATCGTCGCGGTAGGCGCGTGGGTCTATGTCCGGCGTGTCGATCGGAGCGCAGCCGTCGGTTTGCGAATTGTACATGATGGCGGTGGCGCCGCCAGCCAACGAGACAGAAATGTCGTCGGCGGAGGCCGGCGGCGCCAGACCTGCGATCGATACGGCTGCAATCAGGCAGTATCGAAGGCGCGATAGCGGTTCAATACGCATTCTCGGCCTTGAGGAGGGCGAAGGGCGTCATTGCGAGAATGTAGATATCGAACAGCAGCGACCAGTTCTCGATATAGTACAGGTCATGTTCGACACGATTTTGCAGTTTTTCATGCGTGTCGGTTTCCCCGCGCCATCCATTGACCTGCGCCCAACCGGTGATGCCGGGGCGGACTTTGTGGCGTGCGAAATAACCGTCCACCACCTCATCGTATGCGCTGTCAGCGGCTTTGGCGTGCAAAGCATGGGGGCGCGGTCCGACCAGCGAAAGATTGCCATACCAGGCCACGTTGAAAAGCTGCGGCAGTTCATCGAGCGATGTTCTGCGAATAAAGCGGCCCACACGCGTCACCCGGGGATCGCCCTTGCTCACCAGTTTTTCGGCGTTCTGGTCGAGATTGTCGGCATACATCGAGCGGAATTTAAGGACCTCGATCAGCTCATTATTGAAGCCATAGCGTTTCTGACGAAACAGGGCCGGGCCTCTGGAATCAAGTTTCACTGCGATGGCTACAGCCAGCAACAGCGGAAACAATAGGATCAGCAGCGCCGCGCTCACGATGCGGTCGAAGGCGTTTTTGAGTACAACGTCCCAATCGCCGATCGGCTTGTCGAAGACATCAAGGACAGGGACGGTGCCGACATAGGAATAGGATCGTGGTAGCAGGCGCAGTTTATTGCTGTGCGCGGCCAGTCGGATATCGACCGGCAGAACCCACAATTTGCGCAGCATTTGCAGCAACCGTGTTTCTGCGGTGATCGGCATGGCGAAAATGACCAGATCGAGCCGTGCATGGCGGGCGAACACAACCAGGTCGTCGATCGTGCCGAGTTTCGGATAACCAGCGACGACATCCTTGGCGCGTTCGCCGATCCGGTCATCGAACACGCCGTAAATTCGGAGGTCTGTTTCCTTCTGTGTCGCGAGATCCTTTAGCAGGCGTTCGCAATCGGGACCGCCGCCAACGACAGCCACGCGTCTGTCGAGCCTGCCATAGCGCGTCAGTCGCCGCGTAACGGTCGAGACAACGCCGCGTTCAAAAAGCAGCGCAACGAGCGCGGCAAGAAACCAGCTTGACAGCCACACGCGGGAATACACGCCGTCGAGCTTGGCGAAAAAAACGAAGGCGAGGGCGCCGAGAAAAACCATTCCGAGCCCACCGATCTGGCGCAGCCCCTGACTGATGGGAGAGCGGAACGCGGCAATGCGATTGATGCCGAGGGCCTGAAACATGACCAGCGCAGAAGCCGATATTGTCAGGATAGCGATAATATATTCGAGCGAAAATCCTGTCCGGTATGGAAGATAGATAATGTCGATCAGAAACCCTGTGCCGGTCAGGAGCAAGAAATCGAACAGGCGAACAAAGCCTGTCAGGACGATTGGCGAGTAGGCTCTTTCCGCCGACTGACTGGTCATGACTTCGGCAAGTCGCCGCATCCAGCGACGTTCGGCCTCGGGGAGCGGAGCCGATGGCGCGCCCTGCTCGGCATCGAGACGTTTCATGTCGTCGGTATTGAAGGCGGCCATTTTAGTCCCCGGTATGACTTGACGTCGGCAGTGGAGATGCGGCGAGTTTGATCGCTGGCCGGTGGGCCGCAAGAGCGTCCCGATATCCGGCAATCACAGAATCGACCATGTTGGAAATCGTAAAATAGGACGCGACAAAGTCACGCACCTCGGCCGCGCGCTGCTTCAACTGCGCCGGGTCGCGATCGAGCTCGCTGGCCATGGCCGACGCCAGAACTTCCGCATTGTCGCACGCAATCAACCGGTCTGCGTAGGGCCCGAAGATTTCGGGTATACCGCCGACATTCGTCGCAATCATGGGCACCTGGCCGCCTGCAGCTTCAATGACAACGTAGGGCAATGATTCGGCTCTCGATGGGACGAGCAATATGCGCCCGCGCGGAAACGCCTGGCTCGCAGGCATGGCGCCGGGCATTTCGATGCAGTCTTCCAGACCAACGCGTCTGGCGTGCGCATGAAGCGCATCCTCGTCCGGCCCTGAGCCTACAAGAACGGCGCGCGGCCTGTGCCGGGTTCGCTCGGTGACGATCTTGAGCGCATCGATCAATGTATCAATGCCCTTGGCGGAGCGGAGCTCGCCAACATAGAGAAACTCGGCGGCGTCTGCGTTGGGGACAACAGGGACGGTCTCCGTTTCTGCGATTCCATTCAGAACGATCCGCCGCATACTTTTTTTGTAACCGACGCGTTCGTCGAACCTGCGGCCGATAAAGGCGCTTTCGAACAGGAACATATCGGTCGCGCGGGCCAATGCAGCTTCGGCCATCATATAAACGCCGTTGATGAACGTGCCAGGCTTGTAGTTAAAACTGCCGCCATGCGGGGTGTAGGCGCGCACGCAATCGGCTGCGCCAGGCAGCAAGCCGGGCGCACGTGCGAAAAAGCCGCCTTTCGATCCATGTCCGTGCACAACGTCAGGCCGGCATTGACGAATCCGCCGCATGACATGGCCCAGCACCAGAAAATCTGTGGGGTAGGGATTGCGATGCATCGCGATGCGCGTGATCCCGAGCTGCATCGTCGGCTGCATTTCCGCGAGAGTTTGCGTCGCACGGTCTCCGCCGGTGAGCTGGTCGGCGACAAGGCCAACTGCATGACCTCTCGCCGCCTGCTCGCGCGCAAGGTCGACGACATGGCGAAAAAGCCCACCAAGCGGAGCGCGCAAAACGTGAAGAATGCGCAACTTCTGTGCGGGAGTTCCGACGGCCATTTGCGCATTCCTGTTGGTCAGAAGAATCGCTCTCGTACGGTGATCGTGTCGCCGGGGTGAACCAGATGCGCAGGCACGACCGAATAGGTGACGGGATAGCCATCAATGACGCGCGTGAGATCGACATGATCCCTGGCTGCACGCGGCGAGAAGCCGCCAGCAATCGCGACCGCTGTCTGGACGGTCATGCCGCTGACGAAAGGATATTGTCCAGCTGTCGTAACCTCGCCAAGAACGAAGAATGGACGGAATGCTTCGACCTCTACAGAAACCTTGGGTTCGCGCAGAAAGCCTGAGCGCAGCCTGGCTTCAATCTCGCGCTCAAGATCATGCGTCGAACGCCCCTGCGCCGGCACAAGACCGATCAGAGGCATGGAAAGATGCCCCGATCCGTCCACAGCGTAGGAGTTCGACAATGCGTCTTGCCCGAATACGATCACGCGAAGTCGATCCCCGCTGGCCAGAGTATAGGGTTGCGTCGGATCCTCGGGAAAGTATCCCTGCTGATATCGAGGCCCTCCGCACGCGGCCAGCGTGGAGAGCGCGACGATACAGAAAAGTTGAATCAAACGTCGCATAAAATGATCCGCTACCATAAGTCGTGGGCCGAATGAGCCCCATGGTTTCATTTCTATTCGCACTTGGTTAAGAATTGCTGACTTGCGGTTATTTGGTAACCTTTTCTATTAACCCAGCTTTCATTTTGATCAGTGACAATCGCGGTGTTCGGTCTATGGGTTACCCATGCGTAATGAGTCGATCACTACATCCGTCCCTGCGGCAGGCGCCGATGGCGAACTCGATGTTTCAACCATCGGACGCGCAATCGCGCAAAAAAAAGCGTGGGTTATCGTTCCGACGGTCGCATGTTTGGTCGGATCTGCGGCCTTTGTGACATTGGCGACGCCAAAATATACGGCGACAGCCGACGTTTTGATCGAAAATCAGGAAAATTACTTCACCAGACCGACCGCAGCGCCAGGGTCTGCGGACGCGCAGACGCTGGCCATCGATCCTGAAGCTGTTGCGAGCCAGGTGCAGATCGTGATGTCGCGCGAGCTTGGCAAGCGGGCAATCGCGGAACTCGGTCTGAAAGGAAATCCTGAATTCGATCCGACGGCAAAGGGCCCGGGACTGCTTTCGATGCTTTTTGGCGGGGGCCGGAAATCGGCCACGCAGGAAGACAGCATTCTGGAAGCCTATTTTGAGCAGTTGAATGTTTTCGCGGTCGTGAAAACGCGCGTGCTCCAGATTGAGTTTACATCGAGCGATCCTGAATTTGCGGCGCGTGCAGCGAACAAGGTCGCAGACCTCTATTTAAACATTCAGTCTGACGCCAAGCGCGATGCCGCGCGGGCTTCTGCAACCTCGATCGCCGATCTTGTTTCCGATCTGCGGAGCAAGGCGTCGACGGCCGAAGGCGCAGCCGAAGCCTGGCGCGCAGAGCATGGGCTGACGATTGGCGCCAATAATATCACAATGACCGGACAACAATTGTCTGATCTCAGCACCCAAGTGGGGCTCGCCAAGGCCGCACAGGCCGAATCGCAGGCCAAAGCGCGCATGTTGCGTGACATGGTCAAGCAGGGCCGGCTCGGCGATGTCACGGATGTCGCCAACAATGAGCTCATTCGCAAGATGGCGGGAGACAGGTCGACGTTGCGCGCGCAAATTGCGTCGGAATCGCGGACCTTGTTGCCCGGACATCCCCGGATCAAGGAATTGAATGCGCAGCTTGAAGAACTTGACAGCCAGATCCGTCTGGCGGTTGAGCGCACGGCGCGCGCACTCGAGAACGATGCTTCGGTGGCCGGCGCGCGGTTGGAAAATCTGGCGACAGCCCTTGCCCAGCAAAAGAAGGAAGTCGGCGGCTCCAGCGCTGACGAGGCGCACGCGCGCGAGCTTGATCGTGTGGCCAAGCAGTTCCGCGATCAGCTTGAAGCCAATATGGCGAAATATCAGGAAGCCACTGCGCGTGAGAATTCGCAATCCACGCCTGGCGACGCCCGTGTCGTATCGCGCGCGATCGCCCCGCTGTTGCCTTCCTTTCCCAAAAAAATCCCGATCGTCGCTTTTGGAACCTTCGCAGGATTGGTTCTCTCGACCGGCTATCTGGTTTCGTCCGAGTTAATGTCCGGGCGCGCCTATGCCAGCGCGTCGCAGGGACCAGAGTTTGCCGCAGATGCCGGAAAGCCGGCGGCGCCGATCCGGACGCCGGCGACGCCCGATGCTCCCATCGGCGTCGATGCGCGTCGCCAGCGCCGCCGGGGCCCCGGCGAGCAGCCCGTTTCCAATGCTTTGACAGGGCTGGCTGCGCGGTTGTTGGCCGCGCCCGCAGGTGAATTTGCACAGCGCGTGCTCGTTGTCAGCGAGGCGGACGAAGCATCCGCGCGCGATGTGGCCGCATCGCTCGGTAAACTCCTTGCCCGCGACCATCGCGCGATTCTCGTTGAAGTCGATGATGAACTGGGCGGCGGCGACAGTGTCGGGCTCGGCGATATTCTCGCCGGAACCGCCGACTTCGAGGCCTCGATTCAACGCGAACCGGGTTCGCGGTTGCATCTGCTTTGCGCTGGCGATGCTTCGTTCGAGTATGACAAGCATTGCGAAGTCGTGCTCGACGCGTTGTCGCGAACCTACGATTTTGTGATTGTCGTGGCGCCCCCCTTGAGCACGCATGACACGGCCGTGGCTATTGCGCCGGACGTCGAATGCGCGGTGCTTGCGTGCGCGGGAGAACCCGATGCGCTTGCGATGCAGGAATTGACTCACGCAGGCGCCGGGCAGGTGGTCGCTATCGATCAGGCGGCACGCCGGTCTGGCCGTTCAGCGGCCTGATGCATCGCATCCCATAGTTCTTGACCTGCGCTGGCGCGTTGCCTTAACGTTCGCGCTATCGGGCGCCGTGTTGCCGGCGCATGGAGGAGACGGGACGTGGCCGGCGTGACGCGTCCAGCTTTTGAACTTGTGGTTGAGGGCGTATCGCACGCCTATGGCGCAACAACCGCGCTCGAGAATATTTCGTTCAGAGTTGCTGCGGGCGAGATTGTCGCTGTCATCGGTCCGTCGGGATGCGGCAAATCAACCTTGCTCGGAATCATTGGCGGTTTGATCGCCCCGACAGCGGGTTCAGTGGGCGTGCGCGGCCCCTTGCCGGAAGATTCGCTCAATCCCTTCACCTTCGTCTTTCAGGATTTTGCCTTGCTGCCCTGGCGCGACACGCGCGCCAATGTGATGCTGCCGCTGGAGCACCACAAGCTCGATGCAGAGGAAAAGCAGGCGCGCGTCGATGACGCGTTGGCGCGCACCGGTCTGACGGAATTTGCAGGCGCGTTGCCCAAACAATTGTCAGGCGGCATGAAACAGCGCGTTGGCATAGCGCGCGCTCTGGTCGTCAAACCTGCGGTTCTGCTGATGGATGAGCCGCTTTCGGCTCTGGACGGGCAGACGCGCGAACTACTGATGGACGATTTTGAAGCGATCTGGGCGCGTGAAAACACCACCGGCGTCTATGTGACCCATAATCTCGACGAGGCCCTGCGCATGGCGGACCGGGTGTTGGCGCTGTGTCGCCGTCCTGGCCGCGTGCGGGAGATTGTCGCCATCGATATTCCG
This sequence comes from uncultured Hyphomicrobiales bacterium, assembly GCA_903931945.1. Taxonomy (GTDB): domain Bacteria; phylum Pseudomonadota; class Alphaproteobacteria; order Rhizobiales; family Beijerinckiaceae; genus Terripilifer. The sequence continues at coordinate 19,601 of CAIZEI010000061.1, forward strand.
CGCGGCGAACGCATAAAGCCTGCGGCCCTCGTGGAACTGGCGGCCTTGCGCGAAAAGCTCTGGGGCCACATTCGCGAGGAAGCGCGGATGGCCGACCGGGAGGTTGTTTGAAAGCGGGGGACGTTCGCGCTAGGCTTTCGAAAAGGGGAGGAAGCCGCGATGCCATCCGTGTTGCATACATCCAAACAAAATCCGATGGACGGCAGACCCTCTCCTGGAGGGAGAAGGTGGTCGCGGAGCAACCCGGTGTGGGGTTTCGATCTCTCCGATCGTCAAGATAATTGCCGCGAAAAGTCGCTGCACGCCCGCGTTGGAAATCCCTCGCCCCGCCGCCATGGCCCGCCTGAGGGACAGGTGTCCTCCAGACGGTTTGGGGCGGCGACCTTTTCCCTTTGTGGAAAGGTTTACGCGCTGACCTATCTGTTTTTTCTTCCGCTGCTAAATTTATCCACTTCCCTCCCCGCATTCGCGCAAGACTCCGTCGCGCAATTCTATCGCGGCAAGACGCTGACAATTCTCGTGACCAACGGTATTGGCGGCGGGTTTGACACCTACGCGCGTTTTATCGGTCGCTATCTCGGCGCGCATATTCCCGGCAATCCGAATGTCGTTGTCCAGAATATGCAGGGCGCGGGCGGGGTTGTGGGAACAAACTGGATCGCCACCATCGGCGCCAAAGACGGGACGGTGCTGGGCGCTGTGCATCCCGCCGCATTGCTGGAGCCGCTGCTCGGCGACAAAGCCAAGGTTAAATACGACCCCTCAAAATTTCAGTATATCGGCAACGCCAACAGCGATGTGTTCGTATGCGTAACGCGCGCGGATGCGCCCGCCAAAACCTTCGCGGAAGCCTTGCAAAAGGAAACAATTGTCGGCGCAGCAGGGGACGCGGCCTCGCTGCGCGACATGCCGACGCTGCTGAACTCCGTGCTGGGTGCGAAATTCAAAATCGTCATGGGTTATGACGGCAGCCGGGCGATCCAGATCGCCCTTGAGCGCGGCGAAATCAATGGCCAGTGCGGCGTCGCATGGTCGGCGATTTCGTCCGTTCATCCCGAATGGTTTTCGAGCGGCCTCATCAAGCCATTGGTGCAGGAAGCGGTCGTCAGCTATCCCGCTCTTGACGCTATGGGCGTTCCGCGCAGCGTCGATTTTGCCAAAACGGACCTGCAAAGCGGTGTATTGGCGCTGGGTTATGCGCAGGAAACCATCGGTCGTCCCTATCTGATGGCGGCGGAAACGCCGCCCGAGCGTGTCGAAGCCCTGCGCAAGGCGTTTGCCGAAACGCTGGCTGCGCCTGATGTGCAGGCCGAGGCGCGCCGCATCGGGCTCGATATCCAGTCGATGGGCGGCGCTGATGTTCAGCGCTTTCTGGCGAAGGTTTATCAAACGCCACCGGATATTGTCGCCGCCACGCGCAAGGCGCTCAGGCCTGAGGGTTGAGCTATGCGCAAAGTGATTGCGATCGGCGTTTTGGCGACCTGGGTTGTGTATGCGCCGCCACTTTATGCGCAAAACGCTGTCGAGCAATTCTACAAGGGTAAATCGATCTCCATCCTGATCGGCTCGAATGCAGGCGGCGGCTACGATGCCTATGCGCGTCTGACCGGGCGATATCTCTCCAGATATATTCCCGGTCATCCCGCTGTGATTTTTTCGAATATGAGCGGGGCCGGCGGAGCCACGGTCATTAATTACGTCTCGACCGTCGCGCCGCGCGATGGAACGGTCATGGCGGCGACATCGGGCCCTGCGCTGCTTGAACCTCTGCTCGGCGCGACGAAAACGGTGCGCTATGACCCCTTGAAATTCAACTATATCGGCAGCGCCAACGCTGAGGTTTCAACCTGCGTCATTCGCAAGGACGCCGCAGTCCAGAAATTCGAGGATGTTTTCACGACCGAAGCCATCATCGGGTCGAGCGGCGGCACGACGCATGATTTGCCTGCCGCAATGATCGCGACGCTTGGCGCCAAATTGCGGTTGGTTGGCGGCTATCCCGGATCGCGCGAGGTTTTGCTTGCAATGGACAAGGGAGAAGTGCAGGGGATCTGTGGAATGGGCTTTACCAGCGTGGCTTCGCAACGGCCCGATTGGCTGAAACCGGATTCGCCGGTGCGCTTTCTGGCGCAGGAAACATTGGACCACGAGGCGACGCTTGATGCTCTGAAAGTGCCGCGCGCGATCGACTACGCCAGAACGCCCGAGGCGCGAGCGGTGCTTGAAGTGGTTTATGCGCAGCTCACTTTCACCAGGCCATTCATGATGGCGGAGGGCGCCCCCAAAGACCGTGTGGAGGCCATTCGCGCGGCGTTCCTGCAGGCGCTTGCGGACCCCGAATTGCTTTCCGAGGCCGACAGGCTTGGCCTCGTCGTGACAGCCATGTCCGGCGCTGTGCTCGATGGGCGCATTCACGCGGTCTACGCAACGCCGAAGTCTGTTATCGACAAGGTGAAAGCGGCCATCGCCGAACCCTGATATCGGCAAAAAGTCCAACGCCGCATTGACCGCGACCGCCGGGTCTGTGTATCACAGGCGCAATGCCTGATGCTGGCGGCGTACGCGGCGGGGCGTCCAATCCCCTGGGAGGATTTTATGAGCGACGACGTGATCAAACTGGAAAATGTGAAAATCGAGCGCGAAGGCGGGATTACATTCGTTGTTCTCAACCGGCCGGAAAAGCGCAACGCCATGTCGCCCCAATTGCACATGGATATGTGCGATGCGCTCGACTGGGCCGAGATGGACGACCAGACCAAGGTCGTCGTGATTACCGGCGCTGGCGGCCATTTTTGCGCCGGGCAGGATTTGAAGCTGTATTTCCGCGGCACCGAGGACGATCCCAAACTGCGTGTCAAAGCGCGGCGCGCGGCGCATTCATGGCGCTGGGACAAACTGTCGCGGTTCCCCAAGGCGACCATCGCCATGGTGCATGGCTATTGCTTTGGCGGCGGTTTCACGCCGGTGATCGCTTGCGATTTTGCAATCGCGGCTGACGACGCCACCTTCGGCCTGTCCGAAGTCAACTGGGGCATCATTCCGGGCGGGCTTGTCGCCTGGGCGGTGACGCAAGTGATGAATTATCGCGACGCCATCTATTATTCGGTGACCGGCGAGCGCTTCAGCGGCAAGGAAGCCGCTGCGATGAAATTCGTCAATAAATCCTACCCTGTTGCGGACCTGCGCGCCAAGACGATTGAATTTGCCAAAATGCTGGAGGCCAAAAGCCCCGCAGCGGTCAAATACACCAAGGAAGCCGTGCGTTCGGTGCGTGGCATGTCGCAGGATCAGGCCATGGATTACCTGAACTGCAAGAGCGACGCGCTGAAATTCGCCGACCCCGAAAAGGGGCGCGAAAAGGCGATGAAAATGTTCCTCGACGAGAAGGTGTTCAAGCCCGGCCTCGGCGAATTCAAGCGCGGCTGAGCGATATCCAAAACAGATGCGATGCGCCCCCGTGTTTACGGGCAGAGGGCTGGGGTGAGGGGCTACACAATGTTCGAGTTTTTTCGAACATCTGAATCCACCATCAAAGTTGGGCGCAGCCCCACATCCGGCCTTTCAGGCCACCTTCTCCCCGTTAGGTCGGGGAAAAGGATTCTTGCGCGCGCCGGCCTCCTGGCAATCGCGTGTCTGTTCGCGAACGCCTCACGCGCCGCTGATGCTGCGCTGATCGCGGCGGCGCAAAAAGAAGGCCATGTGGTCTGGTACACGACGCAGATTCTCAATCAGTTTGCGCGGCCGGCGGCGGACGCCTTCCAGAAAACCTACGGGATTTCTGTCGATGTCGTGCGCGCCGACGCGAGCGAGGTCGCCCTGCGCATTCTCAATGAGGCGCGGGCCGGCAAGGTTCTCGCCGATGTGTTCGACGGCACAACGGCGGTTGTTGCGCTGAAAAAGGCCGGTCTGGTTCTCAAATGGAGTCCCGACAGCGCGCAGCGCCTGCCCAGTGAAGATCGCGATGGCGAAGGCTACTGGACCGGCACAAACCTTTACGTCATCACACCGGGGTTCAACACCGATCTGATACCCAAAGGGAGCGAGCCGCGCGCTTACGCCGATCTTCTCGATCCCCGGTGGAAAGGCCGCATGGTGTGGAATTCCTCGCCGGCGATTTCAGCCTCGGCCGGTTTCATCGGCGTTGTCCTTGCCGAAATGGGCGAGGACAAGGGCATGGAGTATCTCCGCGCCTTGTCGAGGCAGAATATTGCGGGCTTGCAGGTCGCCGCCCGGCAAGTGCTCGATCAGGTCATCGCCGGCGAATTTGCTATTGCGCTTGGCATTTTCAACAATCACGCTGTCATCAGCGCGGCGCAGGGCGCGCCGGTGGCCTGGATTGCGATGAATCCGGCGATGTCGGTTCTGTCCGTGGTGTCAGTCATCAAGGAGCCGCCGCATCCCAATGCCGGCAAGTTGCTGGTCGACTTTCTGGTGTCCGAGGCGGGCCAGAAGATTTATCGCGACGCCGATTACATGCCGATTGACGCCGCTACGCCAGCGCGCGATGAAAGCTTGCGGCCCGACGGCGTTAAATTCCGCGCGATCTCGTTTACGCCCGAGCGCATCGTCGCCAACATGCCCAAATGGTCGGGCGTGTTCCAACAATTATTCCGGTGAGGAGACGCCATGCCGGCGGATGTGGCCATCAAGGGTGAACCTGTCCTCGCCCGCGCCGGTCGGGGCATGAGGTTCTTGGATGGCAAACGACTGCCTGCGCTGATCGTTGGCCTTGCGCTTTGCGTGCTTGTTCTGCCGCCGTTGTGGTTTCTGATTGAGGGCGCGGTCACCGTCGATCAACCCGATGGAACGACGCGCTGGACGCTGGAGCGCTTCAGCCAGATCGTAAATCAACGCGGCTTTGCTGCAAGCGCGATGAATTCCGCCATTTTTTCCATTGGCAGCGCGTTGCTGGCGCTGGTCATGGGCGGCATTACGGCCTGGCTTGTCGAGCGCACCAACACGCCCTGGAAGCCGCTCGCCTATTTCACCACGATCATTTCGATGGGCACGCCCTATGTGCTCTACGTCAGCGCGTGGTTGCTGCTGCTGGCAAAGTCCGGCCCGATCAATACGTGGTGGCGCCAATATACCGGATCGACAGATGTTTTGATCAATGTGTATGGCCAGTTTGGCATGATCCTGATCGAGGGGCTGCTCTGGTCGCCGCTGGTGTTCCTGCTGCTCGGCGCGACGTTGCGCAACTTCAATCCCGAGCTTGAAGAAGCCGCGCGCATGAGCGGCGCAGGCGCACGTTCGACCATCGGTCGCATCACCTTGCGCTTGTCGGCGCCATCCATTCTTGCGCTTGCAATGCTGGTCTTCATCCGTGCGCTGGAAGCCTTCGAGGTGCCGGCGCTGGTGGGGTTGCCGGGACGCGTGCATGTGCTGACGACAGATATTTACGACACCATGCATCTCACCATGCCGCCCGACCTGGGCGCGGCCAGTTCATTGTCGGTGCTCTTGCTCGCAGTCGTGGCGATCCTGCTGTATTTCTATGGCAAATTGACGCGCAACGCCGAGCGTTTTGCGACAATCACGGGCAAGAACTTTCGCCCGAACCAGATGAATCTCGGCGTCTGGCGCTATCTTGGCGGCGCCTTTCTGGCGCTGAATTTCATTCTGCTGCTTGTGCTGCCGCTCATCATTCTGATCTGGGCCTCGCTGTTGCCTTTCTATACGACGTTCAGCTGGGCGGCCTATGCGCGCATCACGCCGGACAATTATAAACACGTCTTCCAGTCCTCGCGCTATATTTCGTTGATGGGCAATACGTTCATCATTGCTCTTGTCACAGCGACTGCGGTCATGCTGCTGTCGGCGCTGACCGGCTGGCTCAGCGTGCGCAAGGCGCCAGGAGCTGGCGTTCTCGACAAGCTTGCGACGGCGCCGCTGGTGTTTCCGGGCATCGTGCTCGGCGTTGGCGTGATGCAATTGTTCCTCAATCTGCCGATCGGCGTTTACGGAACCGTCTGGATCATCGCATGGGCGTTTATCATCAATTATCTGCCCTATGGCGTGCGCTATTCGTTTGCGGGCATGTTGCAAATCCATCGCGAACTTGAAGAGGCGGCCGCCGTTTCGGGCGCGACATCGGCCTATAGTTTTCGACGCATCGTGTTGCCGCTGCTGTCGCCGTCGCTGATCGCCGGATGGTTGTTCATCTTTCTGGTTTCGACGCGCGTGCTCTCGTTGCCGGTGCTTTTATCGGGACCGAGTTCGCAAACGATGGCGGTCGCGATGTTCGATCTGTGGGGCAACGGGCAGGGGCCGGAACTGGCCGCGCTCGGCCTGTTGTGGTCACTCGCAATGACCTGCATTGCGTTGACATTTTATTTTTTCGCGCGCCGCTCGGGCGCAGGCGTTCATGCTCAAGGGTAGGATTATGTCAGAAAAGACGACGGACCGCGTTGCAATGGTCCATGCGCTGCTGAACCCCAGGAACATCGCTATTGTTGGCGCCAGCGACAAGCCCGGCGCATGGCCCGAGCGCGCCTATCGCAATCTCCGGCGTTATGGCTATGAAGGCAAGATATTTCCCATCAATCCCTCGCGCGATGAAATCTGGGGCATTCCCTGTTATCGCCGGTTTGCGGATATTCCCGAGCCTGTCGATCATCTGTTGATTGTCTCGCCCGCGCGCACTGTGCCGGGCGCGATCCGCGAGGGCGCAGCCGTTGGCGGGCGCAGCGCCACCATCATGTCGTCCGGATTTGAAGAGTCGACGGACGCCGGCGGCAAGGAGCTTGGCGCTGATCTGCGGACAGCGATCGCGGAAACCGGCGTCGCGGTTTCCGGGCCCAATTGCATGGGCAATTTTCATTTTGACTCCAGCTTTTACACAATGACCGACGACCGCCCGCATCATTTTGTCGATGGACCCGTAGCCGTATTCGGCCAGTCGGGCGGCATCGTCATGGCGATGAAACGTGGGCTCGACGAGCGCGGCATCGTCTGCAATTCGCTGATCACCAGCGGCAACGAGGCGGGCCTGAGCAGCGCCGATTACATCTCCTATTTTGCAGATCATGCGGCGACCAAGGTCATCGTCTGCTATCTTGAATCCATCCGCGATCCCAAAGCGTTTCTGGCCGCCTGCCGCAAGGCGCGCGCGGCGGGCAAGCCTGTTGTTGTCGCCAAACTGGGCCTCTCGGACGAAGGACAGAAAGCCGCCGCCGCCCACACAGGGGCAATGGCGGGCTCCATGGCGGCGTTCGATGCGGTGGCGTGGGAGGCGGGCGTCGTGCGCGCCCGCAATCTTGACGATGTTGTTGAGGTCACCGAACTTTTGGCCCATTGCAAACTCCCCAAAGGCGGGCGCCCCGGCTCGATCACATTCTCCGGAGGCATGCGCGGGCTGCTGCTCGATATGGCGCTCGCCAATGGCATGGACTATCCGCCGTTGTCGCCTTTCACGCGCGAAAAGCTTGAAAAGATTCTGGGCGTCGGCACGATTGTCGGCAACCCCCTGGATTCAGGGTTTACAGGCCTTTCAAGCCATTCGGCCTATATTGAATGCGTGCATGCGCTGCTGGACGATCCTAACATCGATATTCTGTTGTTGCAGGAGGAGTTGTCGCGCGGGCCGGGCAATGACCGCAAGGAGAAGAACATGCGCGCGGTCAACGCCATTGCCGCGACAGCTGCAAAGCCCATCGCCTTCGTCAGCATGGTGTCCTACGCCCTGACCGACTACAGCCGCGCGCTGCGCGATGAAATGCGCAACGTCGCCTTCCTGCAGGAATGCGACAAGGCTTTGCGGGCCATCGGCTCGGTCGGCCGTTATGTCGAGGCGCTTGGCGCAACGCCGGTGGCTGCGCCCGCGCCGAATGTGGCTGGCCTTGCTGTTCTGAAAGAGGTACTGGCGCAACAGGGCCCTGCAACGCTCGATGAGGTCACCTCCAAGAAACTGCTGGCGGCCTATGGCATTGCGGGGCCGCGCGAGGAGAGCGTTGGGGATGAAGACAGCGCGGTCGCCGCCGCAGCGCGGATTGGCTATCCCGTCGCGATGAAAGCGATCAGCGCCGCGCTTCCGCATAAATCGGACGCGGGCGCGGTGGCGCTGGGCGTGAAAAATGAGGCGGAGGCGCGCGCTGCTTATCGAAAAATTGCGGCGGCGCTTGCCGCGCATCCCGCAACGCCGGCGCTGGAGGGCATGCTGGTCGCGCAAATGATTTCGGGCGGGCTTGAACTTGTGCTGGGCGTCAAGCGCGATCCGGAAATGGGAGCGGTGGTGCTCTTCGGTTCGGGCGGCGTCGATTTGGAATTGCATAGGGATGTCGCGTTGGCGTCTGCGCCGCTCGATGAGGCTCGCGCCAATACGCTCATCGACCGCACCAGGGTTGCAACGCTGATCAACGGCTATCGCGGGAAGCCGGCGCTCGACCGTAAGGCTCTTGTCAAGGCGCTCATTGGCCTGTCGCATCTGGCCGTCGATGCGGCGGGCTCCATTGTGGAAATTGACGTCAATCCGTTTGTGCTGATGCAACAGGGCGGACTGGCGCTCGACGGGCTCGTGGCGCGGAGCTGACTCGTTTCCGGGGAGGTCGTTGCGGGTTTTGCGATGTCCGCTTTCGCCTGGGGTGCGGACGGGAGAGGCGGGGGAGCGAACGGCGGATGTGCGCCAAGGGCCGAGATAGGTAGATCGGAATTAACTCGCTAAAGAATTCCGAGGCACATGAGAAGAGATTTGAGCTCCGGCTCAACCGCCGCCGCGCGCCGCACGGCCGCCAGGTCAAGCCGCCGGGCCAAGTCAGCGCGATTCATCGGTTTCTCATATTCCGGCCAATCCCGAATGAGAGCCTGCCCAGCCCGCGGAGTATCGGGAGGTCGATGCCCGGCGCGACCCTGCAGGTGGCGCAGCAGCACCGCCTCAAAACAGGGGCGTTGCCACACGATGACGATATTGTCGTCAGCCGCCGTGCGCCGCGCTTGGTCGGCGCGTTGCGGATCGCGTTCGGCCTGGTCGAAATCGAGGAGTACGAAACGCTCTGCGGGCGCGGTGCGAGTCCGCCGCAAATGTTCAAGCCGGCTCACCGCCATTTCGACCCGCGCCAGCGGATCGCCGGCGCCTGGTCCCAGCTCCTCCACAACGAGGTGGACCGGTAGCCCGACCTCCCTGAGCAAGTCCTGCAGAAAGCCTGCATAGCTGACCTCTGAAGCGCCTTCACAGCCGATATAGACTGGCCGTCGTTGCAGGATGTATGGCGGGCGGCGACGGGTCATCCGAGGAGTGGAACCCCGCCGTAAGCGCCGCTCAGATATTTGCGGTAATGGTTTTCATCGCGGCGGACCTTCACATCCATGAGGCTGTAGACGCGTGTGCGGCCCTGGCGGTCCTTCTCGCAGATCACGATTTCCTCCTTGTGGAGATCGTCGAGAAGCGAGGCCGAATGGCATGTCAGCCAAAGTTGCGCGTCGAATTTGTTCCGGTTTTCCTTGTCGTAGAACCATCGCACCAGCTGGGGCAGCACGACCGGGTGGATGGCCGCGTCCATCTCGTCGATTGCGACAAGACCGCCTCTGTCGAGCGTCCGAACGAGGAAGGGAAACATCTTGATAAAGGCCCGGGTGCCGTGGCTTTCAAGACCCCAGGGCATCTCGATCTGCAGGCCAGAATGTTTGAATTGCAGGAACGGGCCGTTCGGGCTTTCCTGAAAACGGAGACCTTCCACACCCACATCGATGCGGCTCAATTCGGCATTCAAGCGCGATAGCACATCGGGCTGACCCTTGAGGTAATCGATAACGTGCTTGTCCTCGACCGCATGAACGGGTTCGATCACGAAGGCCGCCTTGCGCGACACCTCGACAAAGAGTTGCGCGGTCGGGTGCTGAAACTTCGCAAAGGACGACAGCACCGTGTGATTGCCGGCCAGCGTTTTCACGAGATGCTGAAAACCCGAGAGGCTGAAGGCTTTGGAATCCTTGATACGGCCTTCGGCATCGCGCTCGAAAAGACGTTGCCATTTTCCTTGAGCATTCGGTTTCTGGCGCAGGGCTTCCGCGATGATGCGACGGGCGACTCCCTCCTTGACCTCGATTTCCAATTCGTAGCGATAAACGCCTCGCTCAACAGTCTCGCCCGCTTGGGCGCGCTTCATGTTTTCCGGCGTCAGATTCATCACGCCGCCTAGCTCAATAGCAAGACGGATTGGACGTTCGCACGACTCCTTGTCGTTAAAGCGCTCGCAGCCAATGAAGACGTTTCCGGCGTGTTGGATACTGTCGCGGATCATTGACACGAGGAACTGGAGGGCGCGTAGAACCGTCGTCTTACCCGAAGCGTTCGCGCCATAGAGCGCGATGACCTTTGGGACGCGCACGTCCGCGCCGTCGAAGATCGGCGCAAAGCGTCCTTCGGGATCAGGGACTTTGCCATCCACCGACAGGTCAAGCACCTGGCGGTCGCGGATAGAGAAGAAATTCTCGACCTCTAGCTTGTAGAGCATGGGACACCTCGATTAGGTCTATAATAGCATCTTTAACAAAAATTCGTCAATATGTAGACTATAGCCATATAAATGCATATTCATAGCGCGCAGAGCCGGTGTGGCAGGCGGCATTGCAAAATCATTCCAAAAAATGCACGAAAAGGCCTGTCCTCAAGCCGGCTGAAGGACGATGCGCTAACCGCGATCCGCCAATTTTGGGGCCCTTGTCGATTATAGAATTTTTCAACGGCACACTTAAATTGCGCAAAATTTTACTGGCGGCTTGTAGGCTCGAGGACGGTCATAACCCGCCAATCCAGCTCTATCCGACCCGTTCCGCAGTCCACCCTGAAGCCGGCATTCGCACGCAGCCGGGTCTCGACCGACAAAGGTGTCAATCGTTCAGAGCCAGGCTCTCGCCGGCGTTCAGGAAGCGCATGGGATCGACCGGCTCCCCGTCAACGCGCACTTCGTAATGCAGATGCGAGCCGGTGGAGCGGCCCGTTGAACCGACGCGGCCGATGGTGTCGCGGGCGCTGATCATCTGGCCAGGCGTGACATCGATTTCCGACATGTGGCCATAGCGTGTGCTGAGACCATTGCCATGATCGATTTCGACCATATTGCCGTAGCCGCCTGTCCAGCTGGCGATTGTCACCTTGCCGGCGGCTGTCGCGTGGATCTGCGCGCCGGTGTTTTCCCTGAGATCGACGCCGGTATGCGTCGCCAGGCGCCCGAAGAACGGATCGACGCGGGCGCCAAAGGGCGAGGTCACCGTCAATGGGCCGCCGAGCGGTTTACGCAAGGGCGCCTGGAGCGCCGCGCGGGTCAGCACCGCTGCCTCTGCAAAATCGTTCTGCATTGCGAAGACCTCGCGTTCGAACAGCGATCCCTTCGGATCGACTTTCAGTGGAACGAAGGGCCCCCCGACGTCGTGCGCCGAACTCACGCTGGACGCCATCATTTTTTCAACCGGCAAACCAGCGACGCGCATCGCCTCGCGCAATCGCGCAGCCGAGCGGTGGGCGCGTGACCCGACCGCTTCCACAGCGGCGATCTGATTGACTTCGATCTGCTGTAATTCAACGGAAATCGCGCCCAGTCTTTTTTCGACGGGCTGGCTTGCATCGGTCAGCGTCGCCAGCATTCTGTCAGGCGCGCCGCCCAGCGCGCCCTGCTGTTCAGGCGCTTCCGGTCGCGGTTTGTCCGAATCCGAAGACGAAGGCTGGCGGTCGAGCGGCGCATAGGCGGGCGCATTCAGGGCGCCCACTGGCGCTGGCGGTCCGAGACGCAGCGCAGCGCCGGGCGCGGCGAAGACCCGGTTTAACGCGCCTTTTGCATCGGCGGGTTTGGCTTCAGGCGGGGCAGGCAAAGGGTTGGCGCCGGTTTGCTGCGCGAGCTGCTGGATGATCTGAGCGCGACTTTCGATCTGCGCCTGTCGCGACAACAATTCGTGGACCCGTCCTTCGATCGTGTTCTGGTCCAGCAACTGGCGGCCTGTGACGGAATCGAGCTGCGTGCGCATGGCGGCGATGCGGTCTTCATAGGCGTATTGCATCTCGTTCTGGCGCGCCATCAAACTGGCGAGCAGATCGTCGCGATAGATCAGGTAGAATGTCGCGCCGATGTAGGCGCAGAGGACGAAAGGCGCGGCGCAGAGCAGCCCGAACAGCGTCCAGGGCGAAATTGCAAAGCAGCGGAGCTTTTCGCCGCGCGCAAATGTGACGAAGTAATGCGATCTTGAGGCTTGCGGCCGCGGCATGGTCTTGCGCAGGGACATCATCCGGTCTCCGGCCACCGCCTGTCCGGCCCAGCCTTTGACTGTCATGTGACATCGACATGGTTAATTTTCGGGAAACCGCGCCAGAACCGTTTCGTTGCGAACCGTTTCAGGCCTTTCTTGCCGCCTCCAGCACCTCTGCCGCATGACCCGGAACCTTCACCTTGTTCCATATCCGGGCGATGCGGCCGTCGCCGCCGATCAGGAAGGTCGTGCGTTCGACACCCATATATTTGCGGCCGTACATGCTTTTTTCGACCCAAACGCCATAGGCTTCCAGCAGCGTTCTGGCTTCATCGGATATCAGGGGAAAATCGAGCCCGTGCTTGGCCTTGAATTTGTCATGGCTTTTGACTGCGTCCGGCGAAACGCCGACCACAACCGCGCCAGCCTTTTCAAATTCGCCTTTCAGACCCTGGAAATCAATGGCTTCACGCGTGCAACCGCTGGTATCGTCCTTGGGGTAAAAATAGAGCGCGACCTTGCGTCCGCGCAGGGATTCAAGCGAAATCCGGCCCGCGCCGTCGCGTGGCAGGTCGAATTCCGGCGCCAGATCGCCGATTGCGGGCCGGGCAGCGCTCATATGTCGGTTCCTTCCATCCGAGGTGTTTTCAAACGATGCAGACGCGTATTCATGTTGAGAAAAAACGTAAAATCAAGAGACGACGATCGTTTCACATTTCCCGGAAACACTGAATCGCTGTAATTGCAGCAAACGCGGGCGCGCCCGCCATGGTCATGGCGGCGCCGCTTTGACGCCACTTTGGCGCGCAATGGTGCCCGATCTGGTAAGACAGTCGAATCGCGCTCGGAGAACAGCGCAGGGGGCCGGACTTTTTGGTTGATTCAGGCAAAACGCAGCCGGACAGGCCGGTGGGCGAGGTTCGACCCTCAAGGTCCCGGGCCGGGCGTCTGTGCGGCCACGCGCTGGGCGTCGTGTTTGTCCTGTTGACGGTCGCGATGGTGTCTATGGGCGCTCTGCTGACAAGGCTCAGCCAGGGGCCATTGTCCATTGCAGGATTGACCGAACGGATTGCAAGCGAACTCGGCGCGCGGCTGGGGCCGGATTATCGCATCGCCATTGGTTCGTCATCAATTGAAAGGGTCGAAACATCTCTACGCCTGTCCCTCGCCGGGTTGTCGGTGCGCGACAGCGCCGGCAAGGCGATATTCAATGCGCCGCGGGCAAGCGTTTCTGTCGCCATCGCTCCATTGCTGACGGGCTCCATCCGGCCCACCCGTCTCGATATCTACGGCGTTGAAATGGGGCTGACAGTGCTCGAAAATGGCGATCTGGCGGTTTCGGCGGGCGCTGAACCGATCGTTCTTGGCGGCGGCGCCAGCCCGGCCGTCGGCGATGGCGAGGCGCCCGTCTCGGTCGCGCCCGTCGAACCCCGGGCTGCCGCCAGAGCCGCCCTGCGGTCGATGTCCAAAGCGATAAGCAATGTTTTCGGGCTGCTGTCGCGTTCGGATTCGCCGATCCAGCGCATGGAAAACGTCGGGATTTCGGCGGGGCGATTGAGTTTCGAGGATCGTCTCAATGGACGTTCGACGGTTTTCAGCAATGTGGAGCTGGGATTTGAACGGCGGGGGGAAAGTGCGGATATCGCATTTGCCGCCGATGGCGCCAACGGGCGCCTGCAAGCGCGGGCAAGCGCTGCGCCCGACCGTCCGGCGCCAGCGATCGAGGTTGAAATTCGCGACCTCGGGTTCGATGAAATCGCTCTTTTGGGCGGGATACGCTCGCCACAGGCCTTTTTCGACATGCCATTATCCGCCAAAGGATTGATTGGCCTCGATCGCGCGGGCGCCATAGCCGACATGAACCTCCGGTTCAATGCGGGGGCGGGTTTTATTTATGTGCGCGACAGCGATTTCGAACCCATGTTCGTCGATGAAGTCACCGGTGGACTGAGCTGGAGCGCATCCAGCCGCTCTGTCGTCCTCGAGCCGACACAATGGGCTTCCGGCGATACGCAATTGACGGTATCGGGCAAGTTGAGCCCGCCTTCCGACGCAGGCGGACCCTGGACATTCGCCGGGCAGGCCGCGCCGGGGTCGGTGCTTGGAATTGAACGCCAGGGCGATGTTCCTGTTCAAATGGACAACGCAGGACTGGCGGTCAGCATTTTTCCAGCAGAACACAGATTGACGCTGGACAGGCTGACGCTTGCAACCCCTGCCGTCAATGTGACGCTGAGCGGCGATTTTGACTGGGGCGAGGAAACCCGCCGCGCGCGGCTCAATATCAATGCCGGCCCGACCGCTGCGCGCGCCGCTCTGCGGATATGGCCGGCGTTCGTTGCGCCCCCTGTGCATACCTGGCTGCTCGATCATCTGGTTGCAGGAACGGTCCAACAGGGGACGATGAACCTCGATTTCGATGGCCCAGCCATCGATAACGCACTCAAAAAGGGCCCTCCGGACGATGATCGCATGCATCTCGACGTCTCGATATCAGGCGCTGCGCTGCGGTTTCTGAACGGTGCGCCGCCGCTCTCCGGCGTTGACGCGGCCGCGCATGTCACAGGGCATACAGCTTCGTTCGCCATCAAACGCGGCATGATCGACGGCGCGCCCGGACACCGCGTCACGATGAGCGAAGGATCGTTTACGGTCGCCGACACAACGCTCAAACCCGCGCCGGCTCTGGTCAACGCCCACCTTGCGGGATCGCTGGACGCATTTGTCGATGTGCTCTCGCATGAGGGGTTTCGTCCCTTTGTTGGCGCGATGGGCGATACCTCCAGCGTCAAGGGCCAGATGGACGGCCACCTCGCAGTGGATCTCGCGCTCGATACCAAACCGCGGCCTGAAGAGACGCAGGTGCGCGCCAATGCGGTCGTCAGTGATTTCACTGTCGATAGACTGATCGGCAAGGAACGGTTTGAGCAAGGCCAGCTGACGCTGGTGATCGACAAAGCGGGTATGCACGCCAGCGGCGCCGGGCGCATGTTTGGAAGCCCCTCCCAGATTGAGTTCAAAAAGCAGGGTCCGGCGGCGATTGACGCCAATATTGCGTTTGCGATCGATGACGCGGCCCGCGCGCGCGTGGCGCCGGCCTTTGCCACCGGCATGTCCGGCCCGATTCTGGCGCATGTTTCCAGTAGCATTGCCGGCAAGGATGCGCAGCCGCCGCCTGCGCATGTTGAACTCGATTTCACCAAAACCAGTTTTGACAATCCGCTGCCAGGCATTGTCAAAGCCGCGGGGCGTCCCGCCAAAGCGACTTTTCGCGCGCAACCTGGCGCCGATGGCGTGCATCTCGATCAAATCGTCTTCGATTCGAGCTCGGGCGCTTCGATGCGCGGCGCGATCGATTTTGACGCAACCGGAACCATGCGCGTCGCGCATTTCTCGCAGATGCGCCTCTCGCCGGGCGACGATCTCAAGGTCGACGCCGAATTTGGCCGCGACGGGCTGAAACTCACCGCGAGCGGGGCGAGCGTTGACGCGCGTCCCTTCCTGAGCGGCCTGTTTGGCGGCAGCGGCAACGGCAACGAAAAGGCTGCCGGCGGCGTGGGCAAAGACCTCGAACTCGACCTCAAGACGACGCTGGCGACGGGGTACAACAGGCAGGCGCTCGCCAATCTCGACCTGAAAATGGTCCGCCGCGGCGGCTACGTCCGATCAGTCCGTTTGCAGGGCCTGTTGGGCAAGTCTCCGGTTTCCATAACAACGGTGCTGGACAAGACTGGCGCGTCGGTGCTCAACGTTACGTCCGGCGATGGCGGCGCGCTGATCGCCTTCGTTGATCTTTACAGGCGGATGGAAGGCGGACGCCTGCGGGCGGACCTGCAAATGAACGCCAGGGGCGTTACGGGAACTGCCTTTTTCAGCGATTTCATACTGCGCGATGAGCCGGCGCTCCGCCGCTTGGTCAGTCAGGGCGCGCCGACAGCGGAGAATGACGTTGTCCGCAAGATTGACACAAGCGCGGCGCCATTCATCCGCCTCTCGGGGGCTTTCTCCCGGCAGAATGGCGTTCTTCATGTAACGGACGGGCTTCTCTATGGCGCGCAGATCGGCATCAAGGTCGATGGCCTGCTGGATTATACGCAGGATCGCGTCGATATGGCCGGGACCTTCGTGCCCGCCTATGTGCTGAACAACCTTTTTACGCAAATTCCGATTTTCGGACCGATCCTGAGCGGCGGCAGCCACGAAGGTTTGTTCGCTGTGAATTTCAGGATCTCGGGGCCTGCGACCTCGCCCTCCCTGATCGTCAATCCCCTGTCGGCGATTGCGCCAGGTTTTCTGCGCAAGATTTTTGGCGCAGGCGCGCCCGCAGACCCCGGCCCGCAGCCGGCGACCGATGCGCCTGCGACCATCCCGAAGCCATGAGGCAAAGGGCCTCAGACGGGACGCAACAGCACATGCTTCTTTCGTCCGAGCGAAAGTTTCACAGCCCCGCTCCTGAGATCGCGGGCGGAGATCGATGCGCGCTCATCAGTTACGGCTGTGTCGTTGACCCTCAGGCCTCCGCCCTTCACCTGACGGCGCGCTTCCCCTGTTGAGGCGACCAGTCCCGCGCGGACGAATGCTGTCAGGACGCCAACGCCCTCGGCAAATTCAGACTGTGGAATGTCCACGCCCGGAAGATCGGTCGACGCGCCGCCCTCTTCAAATGTTGTGCGCGCTGTCGCCATGGCCTGATCGGCTGCGGCGCGGCCATGCGCCATGGCGGTCGCCTCATTCGCAAGAACCTTTTTCGCCTCGTTGATCTCAGCGCCTTGCAGCGCTTCGAGGCGGCGGATTTCATCCATTGGCAACTCAGTGAAAAGTTTAAGGAACTTGCCGGTGTCGGCGTCCTCGGTGTTGCGCCAGTATTGCCAGTAATCCCACGGGCTCAGCATATCCGCGTTGAGCCAGACTGCGCCGGAGGCGGTTTTCCCCATCTTGGCGCCGGACGCCGTCGTCAGCAGCGGCGAGGTCAGCGCGTAAAGCTGGCCTGTTCCCATGCGGCGGCCAAGATCGATGCCGGTGACGATATTGCCCCACTGGTCAGAGCCGCCCATTTGCAGCATACAGCCGTAACGCCGGTACAGTTCGACGAAATCGTAGGCTTGCAGACACATGTAATTGAATTCGATGAACGACAATTCCTGATCGCGTTCGAGCCGCATTTTGACCGAATCCATCGACAACATACGATTGACGGAAAAATGCCTGCCAACGTCGCGCAGGAACTCGATGTAATTGAGCGCCGTCAGCCATTCGGCATTGTCGGGCATGATTGCGTCGGTCTTGCCGTCGCCGAACGTCAGGAAGTTTGAAAACACGCCCCTGATCGAGGCCTTGTTGGCGTCAATGTCCGCAATGGTGAGAATTTTGCGGCTCTCATCCTTGCCCGAGGGATCGCCGACGCGCGTTGTGCCTCCGCCCATCAGCGGCAACGGCTTGCCGCCGCCGGTTTTTTGCAGCCAGCGCAGCATCATCGTTGGCAGGAGATGCCCGACGTGAAGCGAAGGGCCAGTGCAGTCATAGCCGATGTAAGCGATCAGATCGCCCGCCGCCGCTTTTTCATCAACGCCGGACAGGTCCGAGCATTGATGGATATATCCGCGCTCGGCGAGCACGCGCAGGAAATCGGACTTTGGAGCAAATTCGGACATGACACCCTCGGTAAACCTGAGTGTTTTTAGGGGTTGGGGCTTGTGTGCGCAACCTTCGCCGGGCTAGCCTGCCGGCGGCCCTGGCGGTTTCGGGGACTTTGAGGAGTATTTTTCATGGCTGATAGTCTTATCGATCTCGTGTCCAATTATTTCGATCCCGATGTCACAACCAAACTTGCGTCGTCTCTCGGCGTCAGTCTTGACCAGGTGCAATCGGTCATTGACGCAGCCATTCCCGCAACGCTCGCGAGCGTCGCCGGCGTCGCATCTACGGCGAGCGGCGCGCAGAAAATTGCCGACGCCATCGGCAACGCCGATCAGGCCATGTTGGCCAATCTCGCCAGCACTGTGGGCGACAAGGACATGGCGACGGGCGGCCTGTCGTTTCTGAATTCGCTGGTCGGCGCTGACAAGGTCAGCGCAATCACATCGGCTGTCTCCTCGGCGACGGGAGCGCCAGCCGCTGCAACGCAATCGATTGTCGGCGTGCTGGGGCCGGCGACGTTCGGCGCGCTGGGCCAGCTTGATCCCTCGGCCTGGTCGAGCGGCGACGCTGTCGCCAAAACGTTTGCCGACCAGAAAGCCGCTATCCTGTCGCAGCTTCCGGCGGGGCTGGGGACCATCCTGGCGGGGACGGGCGGCCTTGCGGGCGCGGCTGGCGCGCTGAAGGGCCTGGCGGGCAGCGCTGCAGGTTCGGCGACCGGCGCCGCCGCGAACCTTGGCAATTCAGTCACTGGGAGCGCGACAGGGTCCGCACAGGGGTCCCAGGGCTCCGGGGGCGTCCCCAGCTGGGTCTGGATCGCGCTGGCGATCATCGTCATCGCTGGCGTCGCCTATTGGTTCTTCAAAATGCGCGGCGCATAATTGCACCGTTGGAATCGCAGGTTTCCGCCCTTCCTATCTCGAATGTTCAGGAAGCCGAACAACGCCATCGTTCGGCTGGAACCGACCATGACCCTGATGCGCGCGCTTGGCCTGATGTCCGGCACATCAATGGATGGGGTCGATGTCGCCCTCATTGAAACGGATGGCGACCGCGACATCCGCCTCGGCCCCCAGTCATTCCTGCCCTATGGCGACGAGGACCGCGCCCTTTTGCGCGCAGCGCTTGCCGATGCGGTCGCGCTGACGGATCGGGATGCGCGTCCCGGCGTTCTGGCGGCGGCGGAAAAGCTGGTGACGGATCGCCATGCCGAAGCAGTCGAGAGCTTTTTGCGCGAGTATGATTTATCTCCATCCGATATCGATGTTGTCGGCTTTCATGGCCAGACGGTTCTGCATCGGCCGCAGCAAAAGCTGACAGTGCAGATTGGCGATGGCGCCCTGCTGGCCCGGCGCCTTGGCGTTCCGGTCATTCATGATTTCCGCGCCCGCGATGTGCAGGCGGGCGGGCAGGGGGCGCCGCTCGTGCCGGTGTTTCATCGCGCGCTGGCGCAGGCTTCGGGCATCGAGCACTCCGTGGCGATCGTCAATATCGGCGGCGTCGCGAATGTGACCTGTCTGATTGCTGGCAGGGACCCCGTCGCTTTCGACTGCGGACCCGGCAATGCGCTGATCGACGACCTGATGCTGACGCGCACCGGCGCGCCAATGGATCGCGATGGCGCCACGGCGCGGGCGGGCCGGGCTGACGAAGCTGCGTTGCGTGAATTGCTCGATCATCCCTTCTTTTCCGTCCCGCCGCCAAAATCGCTGGATCGCAACGCGTTTTCCCGCGCGCCGGTGGAACGCCTTTCAACGCTCGACGCCGCCGCGACTTTGGTGGAATTCACCGCCGAGGCCATCGCGGCGTCCCTGCGGCTCGCGCAGGCCAGCCCCGGCCTGCTGATCGTCTGTGGCGGCGGCGCGCGCAATCCGGCCATTCTTGCGGCTCTGGCGCGGCGCACGAATGCGCGCGTCGAGACGGCCGCGCATTTCGGCTGGTCGCCCGATGCCATGGAAGCGCAGGCTTTTGCCTATCTCGCGGTGCGTTCGCTGCAGGGCCTGCCGCTGACATTTCCCGGCACAACGGGCGCCCCGGCGCCAATGTGTGGCGGCGTGCTGGAAATGCCTTGAACGGTTGTTCCGGCGACATACGTTGAACGATGTTATTCCAGCTGGAGGCGCCCATGATTGAAGATGTCATCGAACAACGCCGACGTGACCTTGGCGGTTTTGAGGTGGGGCGCGTGTTGCCGGCGGCGCGGCGGCGCATGGTCGGGCCATTTGTCTTTTTCGACCACATGGGTCCGGCGGATTTCCCGAAGGGTCTGCCGAAGTCATTCGACGTGCGCCCGCATCCCCATATCGGCCTTTCGACAGTGACCTATCTTTTTGAGGGAGAAATTACCCACCGCGACAGTGTGGGGTCGTTTCAGGCGATCCGCGCTGGCGAGGTGAACTGGATGACCGCCGGGCGCGGCATCTCCCACTCCGAGCGGTTTGAACGCGCGCGCCTGCAGGGCGACCGGCTGCATGGCATCCAGTCCTGGGTGGCCCTGCCCGAAGCTGATGAGGAGATGGCGCCGGGATTCGAGCATCGCGCGATGGAAGACCTGCCGCTCTTTGAGGAAAGGGGCGTGGAGGCGCGGCTGGTTGCGGGCTCCGCGTTTGGCGCGACAGCGCCAGTCGCGACGCGCTCACCGATGTTTTATGTGCACTGGACATTGCGCGCGGGCGCAGTCGCCGAAGTCCCGAACGACTATTCCGAACGCGCCGCCTATGTCGCTGTTGGCGAGGTCGAGGTCGATGGCCGCGTGTTTGGCGTCGGCAATATGATCCTGTTCGCCCCCGGGGCGCCAGCTCATCTCCGCGCGAACCGGGATTCGATTGTCATGCTGCTTGGCGGGGAACCTCTGGGTCCGCGTTTCATCGACTGGAATTTCGTTTCCTCGTCGCGCGAGCGGATCGAGCAGGCCAAGGCCGACTGGCGGGCCGGGCGCTTTCAATTGCCGCAAGACGATAACAAGGAGTTCATTCCGCTGCCATGAGCGGAATTTGGCGGTCTACAGCCTGATGATCCGGCACGCATCGCCCTTGCCTGCGGGAGCTGCGTGCGGCGCTCTGACAACAAGGCATTCCGATTGCGCGAGAACGCGCAGCAACGATGAATCCTGACGCCCGAAAGGCGTCGCGACAGGCAGGCCTTCGCCGCCCGGCGCCAGGGACGCGCGCAGATAATCCTGCCTGCTATCGTTGGCCGCCAGATCGGCGCCGAGCACTGCTGCTTCGCTCGGGTCGCCTCCGGCGTTCGCATCGCCGCACAGCGCGCGAATGAGCGGCGTCAGAAACAGCACGCCGCAGACGATTGCTGAAACCGGATTGCCGGGAAGGCCGAGAATCCGCATGTCGCCGATCCGCCCATGCATCAGCGGCTTGCCGGGACGCATTGCGATTTTCCAGAAACCAAGCTCCATACCTTCCCGCGCGAGCGCGCTTTGCACGAGATCGTGGTCGCCGACGCTGGCGCCGCCCAGCGTCACCAGAATATCCGCCTGCTCGGCGCGGGCGCGCTGGATACGCTCTTCCAGCGCGGCGAAATTGTCGCCGGCAATCCCCAGATCGATCACATCGGCGCCCGCGGCCGCCGCATAGGCCCAGACGGCATAGGTGTTGGACGCGACAATCTGGTCGGCGCCGGGATTCTGGCCCGGGACGACGAGTTCATCGCCGGTCGCCAGCAAGGCGACGCGAGGTTTTCGCGCGACCGGGAGCGTCCCGTGATTCATCGCGGCTGCGAGCGCGAGTTCGCAAGGCCCGAGCCGCCTGCCTTTCGTCAGCAGGATGTCGCCCTCGGCAAAATCGAGACCTGCCTTGCGGATATGGCGGCCCACGGGCTCCGCTTGCAGGCATTTGACCTTGCCATCGGAGGCCTCTGTGTCTTCCTGAATGATGACAGCGTCAGCGCCTGCGGGAACCGGCGCGCCGGTGAAAATCCGCACTGCCTGACCCGCGCCGAGGCTGCCTGAAAATCCATGGCCCGCCGCGCTGGTTCCGATCGTGTCGAGCGTTACCGGCGCGTTGCGAATGTCGGCGCTGCGCACCGCATAACCATCCATGGCGGACGCAGGGAAGGGCGGTTGTGTGCGTCTGGCGGCGAGATCGCGCGCCAGCGTGCGACCGGCGCAATCCGCGAGCGGAATGGTTTCGACGCCGAGAATCGACGGGGCGCTTTCCAGCACTTTGGCGAGGGCGGCGGCGACGGGGAGGAAGGGGGAAGAAGCCATAACGCTCACTATGCCATGAAAGCGCGAATTGTGGAACACGGCGAAAATCTATACATCATAAGGGTTTCTGGCGGTTTCAGGCTGTTCGCTTGCGGGCGAGTCCCTTGTCCCGCTCACTGCGGGAGAAGGTCCCGCGAAGCGGGGGATGAGGGCGGCGCGGCCCGCAATACCCCTGATTTTGCAGGCGTTTCATCGCCCTCACCCGTCGTTTTCGGACGCAAACGCCACCCTCTCCCGCGCTGCGGGAGAGGGATTCTCGCGCGTTCCGATAGCTCCGCAAGCTCTGGCCGAAATAGGCCGGTCTAGATCACCTCGTCGGTCCACACTTTAAAGCTGACCAGCGTATTTGGACCGAACGTGTGGGTGATCGGCACGTCGGCGGCGTCTCGCCCTTGCGCGATCAGGACCCGGCCTATTCTTGGCGTGTTGTTGCGGGCGTCAAACGTGTACCAGCGTCCGCCAAGATAGGCCTCGAACCATCCCGCGAAATCCATCGGCCCATAGGGCGGCGGCATGCCGATATCCCCGAGGTAGCCGGTGCAATAGCGCGCGGGAATATTCATGCAGCGGCAAAACGCAATGGCAAGGTGCGCATAGTCTCGACACACGCCCTTGCCCTCATTGAAGGCTTCCCATGCGGTCTTCGTCGCGCGCGCATGTTCATAGCCAAAGCTGATATGGCGATGGACAAAATCGCAGATCGCCTGCACACGCGCCCAACCCGTCGGCGACATTTCGAAAAGCCGCCAGGCCACCTCGGACAGGCGATCTGTTTCACAGTAACGGCTGCCAAGGAGGTAAACGAGTGTGTCGGCGGGCAATTCCTCAACCGGGTGTTGCGGCGCGGAGGGAGCGACAACGTCGGGCGCGCCGGAATCCCGAACAAGCCCGTCCGCCGAAAAACGCACGCGTCCGGCGGGCGCGACAAGCCGGCTGCACCAGTTGCCAAAACTGTCTCGGTAGGGATTGATCGGCACTCCGGGGCTCGTCGTCAGATTATCGGCAATGATGACGTCGGACGCGCGGGTGAAATGCGTGCCGAGGACCGTGATCACGGGCGTTGGATTGGGAAAGTCGTAGATCAGTTCGTAACCGACTCGAATCTTCATGCGTCATTCCTTCGCTATGGCTCGCAATCACCATCCAGAAGTCGGCGTCCTCCCCCCATTCCGAAAGTACCACCCGGGGTTCAATATGATAGGCCTGTCGGGGGTATTTTATTTATATATTCGATCATCCAAGACCGCGCGTTCGCGCGGCTGCCTGCTTTGGCGCCGGCTTCCCTCCGGAAATCGCGCAACGCGCAACCTCCGGCCTGTGTCGGTGTCAAGACCACGCGCCGTATTCAAAGAAAGGAGGCCGCTCGTTTGCACAAGCGGCCCCAAGTCAAGGGAGGAAACGCCCAAGAAGGGCATATGCAACACGTTGCACGATCTCTACGTGGCTACGCGGCGCACAAACGTCAAGTGGCGATTTCAGGTTTTGGCGGATGCGCTGTCAGCGCCCGATCCTGCAGCGTGTCGCCAGCGGCGATTGACCGAACCCCGGCGACGGCATCGCCGCCTATAGATCGATCGCGATCTTGGCGTGCGGCGCGGAATGGCCCGACCCGGATATGGGCAAACGTGTGAACGACCCTGGAAACAGCATCAGTGCAGCGTCAGGCGGCGGCGCGCCCGGCGATCCGCGCATAGGCAGAACGCAAGGCCGCAGAAATGGACTTGCGGCGAATAATAGCAACGCCAAGTCCTAACACGAGCCACGACAGGGTCCCTGCGCCGGGGACGGGTGCGGGGGCCATCGTCGCGGTCCCATTAATCGTCTGGGTCACCACGCCCGCGGATGTCAGGTATTCGACTGTCGAGGTGTTCATGGCGTTGTTGGTGGGGTCGATGAACAACTGAATAGCCGGATACCCCGACTGCTGAAACAGCAGGGACGTGGCGGTCACCTGGTTTGACGTTCCAGATATCGACGACCATGTTGTAGATCCTGACAGCACCGATAGAGGCGCTGTAGCGAACCCGGAAGCGTAGAACGACACATCATGTA
Source organism: uncultured Hyphomicrobiales bacterium (assembly GCA_903931945.1). Taxonomy (GTDB): domain Bacteria; phylum Pseudomonadota; class Alphaproteobacteria; order Rhizobiales; family Beijerinckiaceae; genus Terripilifer. The sequence continues at coordinate 43,686 of CAIZEI010000061.1, forward strand.
CGGAGCCACCGATGACATTCGCTATCCCGTTGGTGATTGCGCAGCCGCCGCACCCGTTACCGGTGAAGGTGAAACTATACGACTGGGCCATAGACACGCTTCCGCCTGCTCCGAGCTGGAGCAAGAGCGCGAAACCGATGGACGAGATAATACGAACCCAACGCGCTGCCATTATGACCTCCGAGTAACGCGCTCCATTGGCGGCATTGATAAAATATTATACTTTATATGCATTCGCTGGATCACTTTCCGACCAAACCGTAACCGCTCTTGAATGTCAAGATGCGCCCTCACCGTGTGGACATTGGAGCTGTGGATCGCGGTTTTTCGGGGATTGAGGACTTGTCGCCGTTTTGGCGTTTCGCGAACACGGAGCGGTCGCTCGGAAATCTGCCCGTGAAGTTTGCTTTCTGACATGTGATGTCGATTCGCAAAAAAATCGCAACTACTGGCAAACCCGAACGCTGCCGCGCCAGCAGTTCGGCAAAACGCCGACAGCACGCCCTGCCGTTCTCGTCTTCCCCGGAACTTCGCACCTGCGACGAAGCGCCCGCACGGCCCAGCTCAGGGCCATCGGGTGAAGGACAATACTTCTCGTCCTCAACCTTCGAGACGGCTGCTTTGCAGCCACCTCAGGATGAGGAAATCCTTCACCCGATTGCCGGCGCGGCCCAGCTTCAAAACGCTTCTATCCCCGGCGGCGGCGTGGTAATTGACCGTCATGACACATCGTATTTCAGGATTCGCTTGCGGGCTTGCGCTCTTCGCCGCGCTTGGCGCCAGCGCCGCGCGCGCGGACAAGATCGCCAATCCCACCGCGATTTTCGCCGGTCTCGACAAGATCACCGGACGCATCATCAATTTTGATGTGGCGACCGACGAAACGGTTCAGTTCGGGTCGCTGCAAATCACGCCTCGCGTCTGTTATACGCGGCCCGCCACCGAGGCGGCGCAGACCGATGGTTTTATCGAGGTCGACGAAGTCCAGACCGACAATAAATTCAAACGGATATTTTCGGGCTGGATGTATACGGCAAGCCCCGGTCTGCATGGCGTGGAGCATCCCGTCTACGATGTCTGGCTGACAGGTTGCAAAGGCGGATCGCAGGTCATTCCGGATATCGCCGCGCTGCCGGACGACCAGCCTGCGCAATCCCAGGCGACGACCCTGGGCGCGCCCGCGGGCAAGCCTGCAAATGTCAACAAGACGCGAAAGCCTGCGAGCCCGGCCGCCCCCGGCCAGACCGATCCACTGATTGCCGCAAGCCCCCTCGACCCGCCGCCGCGTTTGCGCCCGAACGCCGGCGCCCAGCAGGCCGGCGCGCCGCCTGCGCAGCGCCGTTCGCCGGTGCAATCCTTTTTCCCGACAGCCGCCAATCCCGGCGATTCCCAGCGCGAACGGGACCTGCAACGCTGACAGGGCCTGTTCAGTCACCGCTTTTGAGCGCCGCCAGCGCGCGCGCGCCGCTGATCGATCCATCTGCGGGCCAGACGAGAAAATTCGCGTTTTCACCGATCGCGGCGTCAAGCTGGGGGTGATACGCCTCCCGGCTGATCTCCTGTGCGCCAAGACTTGCCAGATGCGGCGTGACAAATTGCGTATCGAGGAGGCGGAAACCGCCAGCGCGCAATCGCGCCACGAGATGAACCAGCGCAACTTTTGAGGCGTCGCGGGCGGTGTGAAACATGCTTTCGCCGAAAAACGCCGCGCCTATCGCCACGCCGTAAAGCCCCCCGACACGTTGTCCGTCCCGATCGAAGGCTTCGACAGTATGCACGAAGCCGCGTTCGTACAGGGCGCCATAAAGCGTGCGGATGCGCTGGTTGATCCAGGTTTTCGGGCGGTCTGCGCCGCCGCCTGAACAGCCGTCGATGACAGCGCTGAAATCCTGATCGATCCGGATGCGATAGCGGTCGGAGCGCACGAGTTTGGCAAGACTGCGCGAGACCTCAAGACCATCGAGCGGAAAGACGCCGCGCAATTCCGGATCGACCCAGAAGATTGTGGGATCGTCCGCATCCTCGGCCATCGGAAACATGCCGATCGAATAGGCGCGCAGAAGAATCTGCGGGGTAATCGCGCTGTGATCAATGGCGCCTGACATTACGCCAAGGTGGCGGCGCCGGCGGCTGACGTCAAGGGGCGAGTTGCCGCCTGGAGCCATCTGTTGCAAGGTGGGCGCGTTGAGGGAGGAAGCGATGGATCGCATTTTGACACCGGGCGCCATGACCGTTCCGACGGGCGCTGCGGGCGCCAGTTTGGCCCAGGCGCAAACGGCTGACATCGCCCCGACCGGCGCATTGCGCGTCGCTATCGCCATCAGCCCTGCGCCGGGGCCATTCTGGGCCGGGCGCGACAAACAAACAGGCGAGCCGAAGGGCGTTTCCATCGACCTCGGGCGCGCGCTTGCCGCGCGGCTGAAGATCCCGCTCGGACTTGCGATTTATGAAAATTCGGGCGCCATTACAGAGGCTGGCCCCTCGGGGGCATGGGATGTCACATTCGTGCCGATGGACGCCGAACGCGCCCGAAAAATCGATTTCGGCCCGGTCTACAATATTGGCGAATCCACATTCCTGGTGCGCGCCGGCGCGCCGTTGAGGGCGCTCGCCGATGTCGACAAGGCCGGCGTGAAAGTTGTGGGCGTTTCCGACACCACGACCATCCGCGCCATCGGCGGCTGGCTCAGAAATACACGCGTGACCGGCGTCGGCACGGTCGAATCGATCATGGAGCAGTTGAAAAGCGGGCAGGCCGATGCATTTGGCATGAGCCGCGAGGCGCTCGTGGAGCTCTCGCATTCGCTGCCAGGCTCGCATGTCCTGCCAGGATATTTCTTCCAGGCGAAAACAGCTGCGGCAGTGCCAAAAGGCCGCGCTGCGGCGCTTGCCTGTGTTACCACCTTCATGGAAGAGGCGAAGACATCGGGCGAAATCCGCAGGATTTTCGACGCCAATGGATTGCAGGATCAGGCGGTGGCGCCCTGACGCAGCCGCCTGACCGGGAAGTGGCGGCTCAAAAATAGGCTTTGGCTGTTGTCAGAACGCCAACCGCGCCCAGCGCCATGGCGAGATACCACGGCCAGCGCGCGCCCTTGGTGATGATCGAGACCGTGGCGATGGCGATCGAGACATGCAGGAAGGTGACTGCGAGCGTCAGCACATGATGCCGCGCTTCGTGGCCGTCGGCCTCCAGGCCTTTCTCCTCAACCTTCTTTTCGAGTTCCTCGGCTTTCTTCTGAATTTCCTTCGAGTCATCATCGTTGTGCTTTGCGCCTTCGGCGAGCTTGGCGGCCAGGTCCGGATTCGTCAGTCCGGCGATTTCATACATGTTCTTTTTGATGCTCTTGGCCTGGAAGAACGCCCATTGATCGCTGGCCTTGTTCTGGAACAGGACCGAATCGTTCTTGCTGGTGATCGTGGCTGCGGTTTCAACCGATTCGAGGCTGCCGACGGTGGCGGCGATGACGGCAAGGATGGCGATGGTCATGGCGACGGTCAGCAGGAAGGGATCTCCCTCGTGCGCGACGTGTTCTGCATGTTCCATATGTTCAAAATGTTCTGTCGGGGATTCGGACACGGAATATTCCTTCGTCAGTGCGGAGTGAAAATGCCTGCGAACGCGCGCCCAAATGACAGGCAGGACTATTTGCGCCGAATTTGCGAAACACAGCAAGTCTGTTGCGGGCATTTGGAAAAAAGGCGTGGGATAAGTCTGTGACCGGCGACCCCGCGCCGGGGTCCGGGACGCGCGCCCTGGCGTTATCGCTGTCTATCGCCCGGGACGAAGGCGCTGCGCTGACCGGGACGATCACAAATGTGCGGGCAGGCGAGCGGACGCCCATTGCAGGGTCGCGCGTTGAGTTGGCGGCTGAGGTCTTTTGGATCGGACGCGCCCGCAGACCCCGGGAGGTCAGCGGATTCCTTTCAACCGCAAGCGGTCTTGCCGCATTTTTTGACGCTGTCGATTTCGGATTTGAGCTCGTCATAGCCAACCGCGCCAATCACGACGTCATTGCCGAGCACAAAACTCGGGGTGCCCGTCAATTGCAAACCGTCGGCGATTTTCATCACCTCCTGAATCGACGATTTGGTCTCCGGCGCCGCCAAATCCCTGTTGAGCTGGTCGAGATTCGCGCCCATGTCTTTGGCGACCGAGATTGCCTGCGCCCGACCGACTTGCCCCTTCATGCCGAGCAGTTTGTAGTGATACTGCCAGTATTTATCGCCAGAGAACTGCTTGCGAAGGGCCGTCGCGACCTCGGCGGCTTCAATTGAACCCGGTCCGAGAACGGGAAAATCCTTGATCACCAGCCGCAGATCCGAATCCTCTTTCACGAGGCGGGCGATATCGTCGAGCGATTTTTTGCAGTAGCCGCAATTATAATCGAAAAATTCAACAAGCGTGACCTTGCCATTGGGATTGCCGAGCACAGCCTGATTGGGCGAATTGAAAATCTGCGGCGCAGCGTCGCTGACCGCCTTTTGCCGGGCCGAAGCGTCAGCCTCTTTCTGTCGCCGCTCCATCTCTGCGAGCGCGTCGCGCAGGACATCGGGATTGTTGATCAGATAATCCCTGATGATGCCCTGAACTTCGGTTTTTTGCGCGTCCGACATGCCGGCGCGTGCGGGCGCTACGGCGCAAAGCGCTGAAATCGCCAGGCCAGCGATGGCAAAAAAACGGGGCAGGGACATCGACGGCTCCGGTGCGAAAAATGATCGTGCGGCGTAGCTATACGCGAATCCAGGCGAAAAGGCGACCGGAATGCCGAAACGGCTCGCGCCAAAACCGGACGTATCGTGTGTTGCCGACACCTCAAATTCGGCGAATTGAAATCGATGCTGGATTCGCCTGTATTGTTTCAAGGGAACCGGGGGAAACCTTCGATCCCCCCGGCCCCTTCGGCTTACAGGGTAAAGGAAATTGTGACTTTCCGTTGACCCCACCAAAGTTCGATTTTGAGCGTTGTGCCAATTCTCGGACTCCGTTTCGCTGAACAAGATTGCCCGGCGACAACTATCACAGACAGAATCCCCGTTTCCGCGAGTTGGCGGAGCCGGGGATTTTGTGTTCGCAAGGACACTCAATCGAATTTCGGCGGGCGGTAGTTCATAATGTCGTCGGCTTTCAGCCAACCCGGCGTCCCCCGTTTGAATTGTTCCTGAGCGCGATTGGCCTGCGTGCGGGCCTCGACATATTTGCCTGCCAGAAAAAACCCTTGCGCCGCCGCCAGTTGCGCCTGCGGCATATTGCCTTTGGCGTCATAGGCCATCGATAGCCAGGACCAGGCTTCCGGATCGTCGTTATCGCGCTGCACGACCTGATTGAGCAGCTTGATGGCCTCATCGGGCTGCCCCGCGGCGATCAGAGCGTGGCCGAGCAGGTCCTTGATCGGCAGGCCCTCCGGCGCCAGCGACGCGGCTTTGCGCAACGGCGGGAGGGCTTCGTTCCCGCGTCCCGATTCAAGCAAGACCTGACCTTTCAGCTCATGAAAATAGGCGTTGCCTGGCTGCGTCGAAATCAGGCTGTCAATTTGTGGCAGGGCTGCAGACAGCCGTCCGAACCGGTAGTCGGAAATCGCCCGCGCGTAGCGCCCTGCGAGGGAGACATCCGTGGCCGGATAGCGCCGCGCGATTTCGCTGGCGTCGCTCATGAAGGCGACAATTTTCGCGCGCATGAGGTCGTGCCGGGCCTGCAAAGCCGACGAATCCGTAACGTCGAAGGTCGGGCTCGCCCTTGCCGCCGTTTCGAGATTTGACAGACGTTCGCGCGGCAGCGGATGCGTTTGCAGATAGGGGTCGATGGCGCTCGACTGAAACAGCATGTCATTCTGGAAGCGCTGTAAAGTTGTGAGCAGACCCCTGGACGATTGTCCGGTCGCGGTCAGATATTTGACGGCGGCGCGATCGGCAGCCTCTTCCTGCCCACGGATATAGGAGAGCAGCGAACGCTTCACCAGTTCCTGCGGCCCGAGAATGAGACCCATCTGGCCGACGGTGTCGCTCCCGACATTGCCGGGCTTGTTCGGATTGGACTGCGAGCGGGCGGTCGCGGCCACTCCAGCCGCGCCAGCCAGCAGCCCGACCACCGAGAAAATCTGGGCGTTGGCGACTTCCTGGTGCAACGCCGCCAGATGCCCGCCCGCAATATGCCCGGTTTCATGGGCGAGGACGCCAATGATCTCGTTTGGCGTTTTGGCGTCCATCAACGCCCCGGCAAAAACAAAAATCTTGCGCCCATCGGCGACAAAAGCGTTGAAGGCGCGATCGCCGATCAAAACCACGCGCGTCGCCCCTGTATTCACCCCGGCGGCGCGCAGCACAGGAGTCACATATTCGCGCAGCAACTGCTCGGTTTCGGCGTCGCGGATGACGCCGGGAATGGAGTTGATCGATTGCGCGCGCGCCGCCGGGGCAGGCAGCGCGAACGCCATCGCCGCAATCATGGCCCTGGCGCGACGGACTGGCTGGCTTCGCCAGCTTCTGCTAGATGCGGTTGGCTGCATCGGTATCCCTGTTCCAATGGTTCCCGCGTCGCTAACGGCGCAGCCTCCGCCACCGTTCTGGCGAAATGTGGCTGCGATACGGCAACACGCCCTTCTACCCGTTTGAGCTGAACATCGCATGTCTGATTTTGAACGCCCCGCCTTCCGCGCATCGTCCGTGCGCGCTCGTGTGAAACCCTTTCTGGCGATGGACGTCCTGAATGCGGCCGTCGCGCGCGAAAACGCCGGCGCGCCGGTCATCCATCTTGAGATTGGCGAGCCTGCTGCGCCACCGCCGCGGCTTGTGCGCGAGGCCGCCATAAAAGCTTTGGGCGGAACGCGCATATCCTACACGCAAGCGCTGGGCCGACCTTCGCTGCGCGAACGCATCGCGCGCTATTATCGCGACAGGCACGCCTTGACGGTCGCGGCGGAACGGGTTGTGGTCACAACCGGATCGTCGGGTGGGTTTGTTCTTGCGTTTCTGGCGTTGTTTGATGTCGGCGCGCGCGTGCTGATCGCCAATCCCGGCTACCCCGCCTATCGCAATATCATGCAGGCGTTGGGCGTGGAAGCCGTGGGCGCGGCCACGAGCGCCGCCACCGGACATATCGTGACGGCGGGCATGATCGAGGCGGCGCATCGGGTTCAATCGCTCGATGGCGTTTTGCTGATGAGCCCGGCCAATCCCACCGGCGTCATGACGCCGGCGCCGGAACTTGCTGCGATCTGCCGGACCTGCGACCGGCTCGGAATCGCCTTCATTTCCGATGAGATCTACCATGGACTGACATATGGCGCGCCGGAGGCGAGCGCGCTTGCGACCACAGAACGCGCGGTAGTCATCAATTCCTTTTCCAAATATTATTGCATGACGGGCTGGCGTGTGGGCTGGATGGTGGTTCCCGAAAGTCTTGTTCGTCCGATCGAACGCCTGCAACAGAATCTCTCCATTTCTGTGCCCACTTTAAGCCAGATCGCGGCCGAAGCGGCCTTTGATTGCGTGGACGAACTGGAAGCGGTGAAAGCCGGTTACGCCGCCAATCGCGCTGTCCTGATGGACGAATTGCCGCGTATCGGTTTCGGGCGCATCCAGCCGATGGACGGCGCCTTTTACGCCTATGTCGATGTCGGCGAATTCACCAATGATTCCGTCGCGTTTTGTGGAAAAATGCTGGCTGAAGCGGGAGTGGCGACGACGCCCGGCCTCGATTTTGATCCCGACAATGGTCGCCGCGCCCTGCGCATATCCTATGCCGGCTCAGCCGATGATATTCGGGGCGCTGTTGCGGCGCTGAAAGGCTGGTTGCGGGCATAGAAAGGCTGGTTGCGGGCATAGACCGGAAATACCAGTCCGCTTTCCTCTCGCCCACGCAGGATATCGAGCCGTAAAATGGAGCGTTTCCGGTGGCGCCGTTCGGCAAAACGTCGGGGGTTCAGGTTGTCAGACAATGGGTTCCGCCCTATGGCAGCATTGCGGACAAACTTTGCAGAAACTCCGCTGAGACCATTCGCCAGGAGCGAGGGCTTAGGCGTCGAATCAGGGCGGTCATGATGATGCTTTTGGACTGGTTTAATCGCGAGTCCGCCGGAGCGGCGGGCGCCGTTGCCATTGCCAGGGTCGAAGGGTTTTGAAAATTAGCGTCGCCATGATGGCTCGCGTCCGGCTCTGGGCCGGGCGGATGTCGCTGGCGTCCATTGCGCCGTTGTCCGAATTGTTCAGCCGTTTTTTGCGCACCCTTATTTTGTCGCGGCTGCTGGCGCCGGATGAATTTGGAACCGCCATAGCGATCACCGTCGTCAACATGGTTGCGGAATTATCGACCGATTTCGGGCTCGAACAATTTGTGATCACACGCACGGGCGAGGCGGCGGGTCGCGCAATGGCTGCGGCGCACGCATTGCAGTTGCTGAGAGGGTTTTTTCTCGGCGCGGCGATCGCGCTGGCCTCGCCGTTCGTCGCCAGCTTTTTTGGCGTGCCGGAGCGGGCGCCCGCCTTTGCGCTCGCCGGCATGTTTCCTTTGTTCCGTTCGTTCAGTCATCTCGGCGTCAAGCAAAAGCTGCAACAGTTTGCTTATGGCGCCGATGCCGCAGTCACATTGAGCGCGGGGTTGTCGGGGCTCCTTGCGACACTCGTCTCGGCCTGGATGTTGCGCGATCATCGCGCTGTGTTGTTCGGTTACGGGACGGAAACCCTGATATCCGCCGTTGTTTCGCATGCGCTTGCGCGAACGCGCTATGCATTCTGGCCAGACCGCCAGACTTTTATGGAAGCGCTGCGCTGGGGAGCGCCACTCACGTTGAATGGCGTCGGTCTGGCGATCATCGGTCAGGCCGACCGGTTTGTCATGGGGCGCATGTTTGGCGTCGAGGCGCTGGGGACCTATGCGGTCATCTACAATCTTGTGGTGGTTCCGATGGTCGCGCTGATCCGGATTTCGGCCGGTCTGGCGATGCCTCTGCTTGTGAAAAACAAAGACGATTCAGACCGTTTCCAGAGCACATGCGTCTGGCTGAACTGGATCTTCGCATTGACTGGTTTTTTCTTCGCTGTGGGATGCGGCGCGCTGCTTGACACGCTTGCGCCGTTCATTTTTGGCGATCGTTACATTGTCTCGCTTTATATGCGGATGTTTGCGTCACTGGTGATTTTTGCACGGCTGTTCAGGATTTCCTCGACGATTCGGTTGCTGGCGTCAGGGCAGACCGGCGTTATGACGATGGCCAATATGGTCAGCGGCGCAGGCGTGGTCTTCGAGTTGCTATTCGCGACATGGATTCCAGACCCGGCCAGCGTCATGGCCGGCGCTTTTGCGGGCGAACTGGCGTTGCTGATCACTTTCCTGGCGATCGATTTTAATGCTCTTGCGCACTATCGCACCTCGCTGTTGCGTTGCGCGTCCGCCAGTCTGATAGCGGCGGCGACTCTCGCCGGATCGATTTATCTGCTTTCCGCGCGCGATTTTGGCGCACGGTTTTTACTGTGTCTTATTTGCACAGCCCCGGCGATCTTGCTCGCCGCCGGCGTGTGGCGGCGCTGGCGTCGGCGCGAGGCGCTCTAGACTGCGCTCGCAAGGAAAATCGGTCATCGACCGGGACGCATTCACGCGACCGTTTGATCCGCCTGCGCCGCGACAAAGCCCCCGGCGGACGCCGCGCTCAGCGTAATCTTGCGCTGATGGAACGCGTTCAGCGTCGAGCGGTGTCCGATCGAGATAATGGTGGCCTCAGGCAGTTTTTCGGCAAACGAGCGATAGAGCGCCGCTTCGCTGTCTTCATCGAGCGCGGCTGTCGCCTCGTCAAGGAATAGCCAATCGGGCTTCGCGAGCAGGGCTCGCGCGACGGCAAGCCGCTGCTGTTCGCCGCCTGACAATCGCATCGACCAATTGTCTTCTTCGTCAAGGCGCGTTGTGAAGGCGCCGAGCAGGGCCGCTTCAAGCGCCGCGCGGATCGTGGCATCGTCATAGGCTGCGGCATCTGCGGGATAGGCGACCGCCGCGCGCAGCGAGCCAATGGGAATGTAGGGCTTTTGCGGCAGCAGCATGACTCGCGCCCCGGCGGGGATGCTCACAGATCCTTTGCCATTCGGCCAGAGGCCCGCAATGGCGCGGAACAAAGTTGATTTGCCGGAGCCCGAGGGGCCTGAAACCAGGGTGGCCTGATGCACAGGAATTTCAAACGAGGAATCGGCGATGATCGCGCGCCCGTCCGCAAGGCCCAGCGCGAGATGAGAGACAGAAACGCCGCCATTTGTCGATGGGAGAAGCGCGATGGGCGGCGACGCCTCCAGCGCGTGGGCTTTGTCAATTTGTTCGTCAAAGCCGGTGAGACGGTCGAGCACGGCTTTGAAGTCCGCAATCGAGCCATAATAATTCACGAAAAACTTGAGCGCGCTTTCAACCGTCGAAAAGGCCTGCGCGGTCTGGTTGAGGACGCCGAACTGGATTTTGCCGATGAAGTAGAACGGAGCAGCGACAATGTAGGGGATATAGCCGCTGAGCTGCCCGTACAGGATTACGAAGGCGTTGATTTTCTTGCGCACTTGCGTGATGGCGAGAAAGTTGTCGAAAATTCGGGTGAAACGCCCCATGGCGTTTTTGGTTTCCGTTGTCTCGCCTTTCAGCAGGGCGACCTGCTCGGAATATTCGCGCACACGGGCCAATGAAAAGCGGAAATCCGCTTCATATTTCTGGTGGGTGAATTGCAAGCCCGCCAGAGATCGGCCAATGGCGTGCGTGATGAACGTTCCCAACGTTGCATAGACCAGCGCTACCCAGAACAGCAGTCCCGGTACGGCAATTTCAAGTCGCGGGATGGTGAATTCCGCCGACAGGCTCCACAAGATGATGGAATAGGACACCAGCGAGGACAGCGTTGAAATCAGCAGATTGGAAAACGAATAGACGCCATAGCCGCTCTGGTTGCCGCCGCCAAAACCGCCGCCATCGATGAAGCGGTTCACGTCTTCAGAAATACGTTGATCCGGGTTATCGCTGCCGCCAGCCTGCAGGCTCATTCTGTAATGCGTCGCGCCATTGAGCCAGCGCTTGAGGTAATAGCCTGTGAGGCAGCGGCGCCAGCGGATCGTCAGCATGGCCTGAACGACAATCTCGATCAGCGCCAGCACGATAAAGACAAAAATCCAGAGCGGCAGAACCGTGAGCAAAATGCGCCAGAACGTTGAGGCGTCCTTGGATTGCAGCGCGGTGAAAAAATCACGTCCCACAAACGAAAGGCGTACGTCAATGGCGACCTGCGCCTGATTGATCAGCACGAGAAATACAACCATCGAGGCGCCAAGCGTATTCTCTGCGCATTGGAACCGGGGCAGGGGCCAAATTCGGGCCGAGGTTCGCGCCGCCGATTGAAAGAAATGATCCGAAATGCCGGATATCGAGCGAACAACCCTGATGTGCGAGACTGCGAAAGTCGCGGTCGAGAACATCGCCACAGTTAACGCGAGCGTGGTCGGAAGTTGATACTCTTGCAGCGAGTCCGGCCAGTAGCCCGCATCGCCGAGCAATGAAAGTCCGCCGAAGATGACCGTCTCGGTTGAAAATATCGCCACAAAAATTTTCAGGAATGTCGAAATGCCCGCCGACCGGAATGTCGAATAGGCGCAGACTAGCGCGAAGCCCGCCAGCAACGCGGCCGACGATTCGCCCGATTTGACGTAGACGAGCAGGGAGACGCCGGCGAGTGCGGCGACTGCGAGGCTGAGAGCTTTCATGGGGCGTCCTGAAGGCAGAATATCCGATTCCCCGGATGTTTAGCACAGCCCGCCCGGCAAGCCATTCCCGTCTGGCGCCTTCAGCCCTGAAATCTAAATGGACCGATCAAACAGAAAAACTAGTCCCGCAACCGCAAGACGCTGTTGCATTCGGGTTTTCGATCTTGAAGGATTGACCGATCAAACCATCCACAAAGTCGATCTTCGCCCCTTGCAGGAATTCCAGCGACACCGGATCCACAAGGACAATCGCGCCATCGCGCGCGATCACGAGGTCGTCCTCCGTTTTGGCCGTCTCGATGTCGAAGGCGTATTGAAAGCCCGAACAGCCCCCGCCATTCACGGCGACGCGCAACATCGATCCCTCCGGCTCCCGGCTCAGCACCTGCGCGATGCGTTTTGCGGCGCGATCTGTGACGCTGAAGGTATGCTCTGCCGAAGTGCCCATCTCTTGCCTCGCTGACGCCTGCAGATATAAGTCTGCCGCCGCCGTCTTACAACCGGCGAGGCGGCGGAGACCGTCATGCCGCCGCACGCGCCCAGAAATCCCGCAGCCTACGTGAACCGCGCCGTATACGCTGCGGACCCCGACGTCTCGCGGGGCCGCGTTGTGGCGGAGCCGGGTTCGCCGACGCGAACCGAGTTTCAGCGCGACCGTGACCGGATCATTCATTCCACCGCCTTCCGACGGCTCGCCCACAAAACGCAGGTCTTTGTGCCGCATGAGGGCGATCACTATCGCACCCGCCTGACCCATACGATCGAGGTTGGTCAGATTGCACGCGCCCTTTCACGCGCTCTCGGGCTCGATGAAGACCTTGCGGAGGCGCTCGCGCTCGCGCACGACCTGGGCCATACGCCGTTCGGCCATACGGGCGAGGATGCGCTGGACGCGGCCATGACGGGATGGGGCGGATTTGACCACAATGCGCAGGCTTTGCGGATCGTCACACGGCTGGAGCGGCGTTACGCCGGCTTTGACGGGCTCAATCTGGTTTGGGAAACGCTGGAGGGCCTCGTCAAACACAACGGGCCCCTCCTGTCGCGCGGAGGCGAACCGCTGGAACGCTACGCCAAAAAGGGCATCCCCCTGGCGATCCAGGACTATGACGCCGTGCAATGTCTCGAACTCCGGACTTTCGCCAGCGCCGAGGCGCAATCGGCGGCGGTCGCGGACGACATTGCCTATAACGCCCATGATATTGACGACGGTCTGCGCAATGGATTGTTCGAGTTTGCCGATCTGCGCGAAGTTGATTTTTTGCGTGCGCTGCTCGATGAGATTGAAAACCGTCATCCCGGCCTCGACAAGGCCCGCCACATCAATGAACTCGTGCGGCGGATCATTACGCGCTTTGTTGAAGACGTGATCTCCGAAAGCCGGCGGCGCCTGCTGGAGGCGGCGCCCGAAAACAGCGCTGCGGTGCGCGCGCAAACGCATGCGCTGGTCGAATTTTCGCCCGGCATGGCGGCAGTTGACAAGGCTCTGAAGGGTTTCCTCTATCCGCGCATGTATCGCCACGAGCGCGTGATGAAAGTCCGCCACGAGGCGTCCGGCGTTGTGACGCGACTATTCGAACGCTTTATTGTAGCGCCGGACCAAATGCCGCTGGAATGGTCGGTTCAGGCCGAGGCCGCCGCCCGCAGCGCAGGAGGCGAGGCGCGCTTTTGCCGGATTGTCTGCGATTATATCGCCGGAATGACCGACCGCTATGCACTCGCTGAACACCGGCGGCTGTTTGGCCAGGCGCCGGAATTGCGATAGACGCGCTTTTTCGTCACAGCGTCGCCCGCTTTCGAAACTACCTCGTCCTGCGAACCAGCCTCGGCCCGCGCATGGAAATGACGCAATTCCGCAGCCGCAGCATCGGCCGCGTCGCTTCAGCCTTTTGACCTGAAGGCTGAATGGCGGTATCCCGCGCGCACACAACGGATGGATAGAAATGAATATATTCGCGGATTTTCAGGCGCGGATTGGCGCGATTGTGCAAGGACTCATGGATAGCGGGCGCCTGCCTGCCGATCTTGATCTGGCTCGATTTACGGTCGAGCCGCCGCGCGAGGCGAGCCATGGCGATCTGGCGACCAATGTGGCGATGGTCTACGCCAGGGACGCAAAGCCGCATTTTTCAAATCCGCGCCAGATGGCGTCTGAAATCTGTTTTGCGTTGGCGGCGGATCCCGATGTGGCGCAAGCGGAAACCGCCGGTCCTGGCTTCATCAACATCCGTCTCGCCCCGAAGGTCTTTGTCGATGTGCTGCGCGCATCCATCGAGGCTGGCGGCGAATATGGACGCGGCGCCCGCACTGCAACGAAAATGAACGTCGAATATGTCTCGGCCAACCCCACAGGGCCGATGCATGTCGGCCATGGTCGCGGCGCTGTTTTTGGCGATGCGCTCGCCAATCTGCTTGATTTTGCCGGCGCCGATGTCACGCGCGAATATTACATCAATGACGCCGGCGCGCAGGTCGATGTTCTCGCGCGCTCGGCCTTTCTGCGGTATCGCGAGGCGCTCGGCGAACATATCGGCGCCATTCCCGAAGGGCTCTATCCCGGCGATTATCTCAAACCGGCGGGCGCGGCGCTGGCCAGGGAAGTCGGCGCTTCGCTGCTCGGCAAGCCAGAGGGCGAATGGCTGGAAACCGTTCGCACGCAGGCCATTGCCGCCATGATGGCGATGATCCGGGAGGATCTTGCGGCGCTCAAGGTCGAGCATCAGGTGTTTTTTTCCGAGCGCAGCCTTCATAAGCGTGTCCATGGCGTGTCGGATATAGACCGGCAGGTCGCCGATTTGCGTGCGCGCGGTTTGGTCTATGAAGGACGGTTGCCGCCGCCCAAAGGGCAGTTGCCGGACGACTGGGAAGACCGCGAGCAGACGTTGTTCCGCTCCAGCGAATATGGCGACGATGTGGACCGCCCGCTGATGAAAAGCGATGGCGCCTATACCTATTTCGCCAGCGACATCGCCTACCACAAATCCAAGATCGATCGGGGCTTTCTGGAGATGATCGATGTCTGGGGCGCCGATCACGGCGGCTATGTCAAACGCATGACAGCCGCCGTGAAAGCCATTTCGGACGGGAAAGCGAACCTCGACGTGCGGCTGTGTCAGCTTGTGCGCCTCGTTCGCGACGGCGTTGAAGTCAAAATGTCCAAGCGCGGCGGGACCTTTGTAACCTTGCGCGAAGTCGTCGACGAAGTCGGCGCCGACGCAGTGCGCTTCATGATGCTGTTCCGCAAAAATGACGCCATGCTGGACTTCGATCTGGCGAAAGTCATCGAACAATCGAAAGACAATCCGGTTTTCTACGTCCAATACGCCCATGCCCGGGCAAAATCGATTTTTCGTCAGGCGGCAAGCACATTTGCCGGGATCGATCTTTCGGGCGCGGCGCTGGCGCAGGCCGACCTTGCGGTTTTGCGGGACGAAGGCGAGCTTGAGCTCATCAAGATGATCGCCCAGTATCCGCGCCAGATTGAAGCTGCGGCGCAGGCGCGCGAGCCGCACAGGATTGCATTTTTCCTGCATGAACTGGCCAGCGCGTTTCACTCACACTGGAATCGCGGCAAAGATTCTCCACAATTACGGTTCGTTAATGAAGAAAGAGGAGATTTATCGAAGGCGCGGCTGGCGTTGGTGTTTTCGTTAACGTCGGTCATCGCGTCCGGTTTGTCGATTCTAGGTGTTGCGGCGCCGGATGAAATGCGCTGAGTTTGCTGCGGAATTTGAAGGCGGCGGGCTCAGCTTCTGATTTTTCTGGCGGTCTCGGGGCGAATCCGGGCCGGGCTGGATCGATCGTAATGCGAGGCAAGTCATGAGTGAGTCCCCCAACAAGTTCCGTCCGCCCATTGATATTGAAGAGTTCGAGCGGCGTATTCACGCTCCCGGCGATCATGACGACAGCGCTGTCGATCCCCTGGAGGAACTCGCGCGCCTCGTTGACGCCGGCTCTCCGCCGCCCCGTTTGTCTCCCGCTCCGGCGCCGGCGCGCGCGTCCGAACCTGCAGCTGTGGCCGCCAGCCCGTTCCGTCGTCCGCTGGCGCCCGTCGCCGCGCCCAAGCCTCCGGCGACGGAGAGCTGGGACACCGAGCTTGAGGATTGGGAAGAACAACTGCGGGGGCTCTCGGCGCCCGTAGCGCCTGCGCCAGTGGAAACCAGGCGGCCTGCGCAGGCGTGGACGCCTGTCGCCGCTCCTCCGACGCCCGCGCCTGCCACGACCGATTTTAATGATTTCGATGATTTCACCGATGAGGCGTCCAGCCCGTTTCAACCTGTCCACCAAGCCGGCCATGCGAGCGAAGTCCGGCAGGGCGCCGACGAAAAGTCGCGTGAATCCTATCATGCCGGGACAGAGGCTGGCGAAGCTGATCCCTATCCGCGCCCGTGGCGGCGAGAGGCCGATGCCGAGGCGGCGCAGGATTACCAGAGCAGCGACGCCGCTCCGAACCGGCGCAAGCCGCTTTTGTTTGCAGGCGTCGGGGTCATCGGGTTTCTGGCTCTGGCGGGCGGTGGATGGGCGTTGATGAGCGCGGCTGGCGTCAGGAAAACGCCGCCGACAATCCTCGCCAGCGGCGATCCCGCCAAGGTTCAGCCGGCCACGGCTGTCGCCGATCAGGGCGGCGCGCCGGCTGGCGGCATATTCGATCGGAGAGGCGACGCAATTGCCTCAAGCAAGGTTGTGAACAATCAGGAACAGCCCGTCGATCTCCGCGCGCCAATTGCGCCTCCCTCTTCTGACGTTTCCGGCTCGGGGACGGCCCAGCCTTCCACGTCGCCAGGAGGCGGCTATTTCCCGACGCCCAAGCGCGTCAAGACTGTTCCTGTGCGTCCTGACGGTTCGCTGATCGAGCCCGATGCGCCTCCACCACGCGTGGCGGCCCCGTCCACCCCGACGCATGTCGAGTCTCCCGTCGCTCAGTCGACTGCGACGCCCAAGGTCGCCGCGCCTAAGACAACGACCCGTGTCGCGGTCGCCGCAAAAAATGACAACGCCCGAACCGACACCGAGGTCGCTCCGGCGACTCCGCACGCCAAACCTGCGCCGGTCGCGCCGCCCGTCGCCAAACCGGCCAGGGTCGCGACGAGCGAACCGGTTGGATCGATTGGCGGCGGGTTCGCTGTTCAATTCGCTGCCGCTGGCAGCGATGCGGAAGCGCGGGACAGGGTCAATAAGGTGCAGTCGCAATTTGGTTCAGCGCTTGGCGGTCGCAAGGCCGGCGTGGTGCGCGGCGAGGCGAATGGCAATACCGTTTACCGCGTCCGCGTCAGCGGTCTTTCAAAGGACAGCGCGGTTGCTCTTTGCGGGAAGGTCAAGGAAAATGGCGGGACATGTTTTGTCGCCGGCAATTGACAGCTTTTGTGGTCACTTGTGCGATGTTCTGAATGACTGACGCCAAAGCCTTCATCTGCGGATGCGCCGGAACGTCGCTTTCTGCAGGTGAAATCGATTTCATTCGATTGCACCGGCCCTGGGGGCTGATCCTGTTCCGGCGGAATATTTCCACGCCTGAAGCGCTCGCCGCGCTGACGGCGTCGTTCCGCGAAATTTCGCACCGCGGGAATGCGCCTGTTCTGATCGATCAGGAAGGCGGGCGTGTGCAGCGCATGGGACCGCCTTTCTGGCCCAAATACCCCCCCGCAGCGGTCTTTGAGCGGCGCCAGGGGGGCGATGGCGCTGCGGTCGCGGCCCTTGCCGCGCGACTCATGGCCACCGACCTCCGGGTTGCGGGGATCAATGTGAATTGCCTGCCAGTGCTAGATGTCCCGGCGCCCGATGGCGATCGAATCATCGGCGATCGCGCCTATGGCGCAACGCCGCAGACCGTCGCCCGGTACGGGCGAGCGGTCGCCGAGGCCATGCTCGCAGGCGGCGTTCTGCCGGTCATCAAACATATGCCAGGCCACGGTCGGGCAAGGTGCGACAGCCATCTTGCATTGCCGGTCGTCACGGCGAGCCGTTCGGAACTTGAAGCCACGGATTTTGCGCCGTTTCGCGCCATGGCGGATATGCCGCTCGGGATGACCGCGCATGTTGTCTACACCGCGCTCGACGCGACCGCCCCAGCCACAGTCTCGCCGATTGTCGTTGGCGACATTATCCGGGGCTCTATCGGGTTTGACGGCTTGTTGATGAGCGACGACCTCTCGATGAAGGCGCTCGGCGGCGGATTTGGCGAACGCGCCGGCGCAGCCTTCGCCGCAGGACTCGACATGGTTTTGCATTGCAATGGCGATCCGGACGAAGCCCAGGCTGTCGCCGAAGCTTCGCCCATTTTGGGCGGAAAGGCTCTGGAACGGGCGGAAAAGGCGTTGAAACGGCTTTCCGGACCGCTGGAGGCCTTCGATCCTGTGGATGCCCGCGCAAAACTCGACTTGGCGCTTGCTGCGCTGGCCTAGAGAGTTCATTCCTTCCCACCCTGTCAGGATATCTGGCGCGTGGAGAGCGATTCGTGACGCAGGAGCTTGCCTTCGAGGACTCAGAAGGGGTGGACCGGGGCCTTTCCGAACCGTCGTTCCTGGTCGATATCGATGGTTTTGAAGGCCCGCTCGATCTGCTTCTTGAGCTTGCGCGGCGCCAGAAAGTCGATCTCCACAAAATTTCGATTCTGGCGCTTGCCGATCAATATTTGCTGTTCATTGAGGAAGCGCGGAAGGTTCGCCTCGAACTTGCCGCCGATTACCTCGTCATGGCGGCCTGGCTCGCCTATCTGAAATCCCGCCTCCTGCTGCCGGACCCGCCAAAAGGCGCCGAGCCTGTCGCCGCCGATCTCGCAGCCGCGCTGGCCAACCGCCTGCGGCGGCTCGAGGCGATTCGTATCGCCGCTGAAAAGCTGATTAACCGGCCGCGTCTGGGGCGAGATATTTTTCCGAATGGCGCGCCTGAAGGGGTGGAAGTGCTGCGCCGCCCGCTGTTCAAGGTCTCGTTGCATGATTTATTGACGGCTTACGCCAGGCAGCGTCAGAACACGGCTTTGGCGCGCGTGACCCTGCCCAAACGCAATGTCTGGTCAATTCCCGAGGCGCGCGATGCGCTCCAGCGATTGGCGGGCATGGTCATGGACTGGACGCAGCTCGACGACTATCTGCTGCAATATTGCGTTGCGCCGGGAATGCGTCGCACTGTTCGGGCCTCCTCTTTCTCGGCCTCGCTGGAACTTGTGCGTGAGGGGAAAATCGAAATCCGGCAAGACCGCGCCTTTTCCCCGATCTGGGTGCGGGGCACAGGAGGGGTGCGGCCCGGTCCTGCGGAGCAGGCGGCCTGATCTGTGCGTTGTAATCTGCGTTTGAAGGCATTTTGAGGAGTGGACGTGGCTGATAATGTTGCGCGATTGTTTCCCGCCGAGCTCGATCCTGCCGCACATGCGCGCGAGCAGGCGTTGCGGGAGGCCGTGCGGATCGCCGAAGCGCTGATCTTCGCCTCCGCCGAGCCGGTCGAAGAGAGTGAAATCGCCAAAAGACTGCCCGATGGCGCGGATTTGCGCGAGGCGATGGAGGCGCTGCGGGGCGATTATGCCGATCGCGGCGTCAATCTGGCGCGGGTCAATCACAAATGGATGTTCCGCACCGCCCCCGATCTGGCTTGGTTGCTGTCGCGCGAGCGGACCGAGCCGCGCAAACTGTCCCGCGCCGCAGTGGAGACGTTGGCGATCATCGCCTATCACCAGCCTGTCACACGCGCTGAAATCGAGGACATCAGGGGCGTCGCCATTTCCAAAGGCACGCTCGATGTTCTGATCGAGACTGGCTGGGTTCGGTTGCGCGGTCGTCGCAAGGCGCCTGGACGCCCTGTGACCTATGGCACGAGCGAACCCTTCCTGCTGCATTTCGGTCTTGAGCAAATCACCGATCTGCCGGGACTCGATGAGCTGAAAGGAGCGGGCCTGTTCGATGGACAACTGCCGAAGGGATTTGGCGTGCCTCGCCCGCGCGATGACGCAAGCCTGTCCGAAGATGAGGAACCGCTGGAGGAGGGCGCCGCCGACCTTTTCGACAATTCGGCTATCATTGTTGTCGATGAAGTGGATTGCGACCCCGGTATTCCGGAGGGGCTGGCCGAGGAATAACCGCTCCGTGGCGTCAACCGCCGCGGCAGATCGCGCACGTCCCAACGCACCGCTTGTTTTTATGACCGCTAGCGAATAGGTTCGCCGGATATGGCGCTTTCGGGCGCGGTTCCCCCTAGGGGAGGATGGCATTATGGGTAGCTTTTCAATCTGGCATTGGCTCATTGTTGGCGCGATCGTCCTTGTCGTGTTTGGCGGCAAAGGCAAAATCTCGGACATCATGGGCGATTTTGCCAAAGGCATCAAAGCCTTCAAGAAGGGCCTTGCTGACGAAACGGATACTGCCTCCAAGCCGGCCGCCGATGACGCGGGCAAAACGCTCGACCACAGCGCCTCTGCGCCGATGGCCGAAACCAAGGCAGCCGAAACCCGGAAAGCGGGCTGATCGCCCCGTGATGCGGGACGCCGGCGTGTTCGCGCGCCTGGCGTTGACGCCTGGAGACCCGCGGACCCCTTATGTTTGATTTTGACGGCGCAAAGCTCATCATCATCGGCATTGTGATGTTGATCGTGATCAAGCCCAAGGATTTGCCCGGCGTGATGCGTCAGGTGGGGCAGGCTGTCGCGCAATTGCGCCGGATGGCCGCCGAGTTTCAGGGCCAGTTCCACGAAGCCATGCGGGAATCCGAAATGCACGACCTGAAAAAGGACGTGGAAAAGATGACCAGGCTCGATATCGACGGGCTCAATCCACTCGATTCCGTGCGTGGCGACCTGGCGACAGTGAAGGCGGATATCGACCACCATCTGAATACGCCGGCCTCGCCGTCTGTCGATGCGGAAATTGACGCTGCGGAGGCCGCCCTTAAATCCAGCCCGGCTGCGCATATCGAGCCTGCGGTCCAGCCAGAGGCCGCGCCAGTGCATGGAACCTCCACGCCATGAGCGCTGTCGCGACCTTGCCGCCGCCCGATGACAATGGCGAAGCCGAGATTGAGGCGTCCAAGGCGCCGTTGATGGACCACCTGATCGAGCTGCGCTCGCGGCTGATCAAGGCGGTGATTGCCTTTCTCGTGGCGTTTTTCATCTGCTTCTATTTCGCCAGGGATATCTACAACATCCTGACCGAGCCGTTCGTTCATGTGGTCGGGGCTGAGAACGCCAAGCTGATCGCCACGCATTTTCTGGAGCAGTTCTTCACCAACATCAGGTTGAGCATGTTCGGCGCGGTGCTGCTCGCCTTCCCGATTATCGCCAGCCAGCTCTATATGTTTGTCGCGCCGGGCCTCTACAAGCACGAAAAGCGCGCCTTTCTGCCCTATCTCATTGCAACGCCATTGTTTTTTACGCTTGGCGGGCTGCTGGTCTATTTCGTCGTGATGCCGCTGCTGATCCGGTTTTCGGTCAGCATGCAGCAGTTGAACGTGGCGGGCGAGGCGACCATTGAACTGCTGCCGCGCGTCAGTGAATATCTCAGTCTTATCATGACGTTGATCCTGGCTTTTGGCGTCGCGTTCCAGCTTCCGGTCATTCTCACCCTGCTGGGCCATGTCGGAATCATCAATTCCGCCTTTCTGGTGGAAAAGCGCAGATACGCCGTTGTTGTGATTACGATTGTCGCCGCTGTCCTGACCCCGCCCGATATCATCAGCATGATGTCGCTCGTCGCCCCGATGCTCGCCCTTTATGAAGGCGCCGTGATCGCCGTGAAGCTGATTGAGAAGAAGAGAAAACTATCAGAAGATTCTGAAAAGAAATAAAAATATTGAAATATCTAAACTGATTTCTGAAGCGTGGCGAAGCCTATGTCCCCCAGCGAAATCCTCCAGGCCATTCTGGTCGCAGTGGTCTGGGGACTGGGGTTCATCGCGATCAAGCTGGGCGTCGGCGATATGCCGCCTCTGTTGTTTTCGGCCAGCCGGTTCGCGATGGCGGCTTTCCCGGCGGTCCTGTTTCTGAAACCGCCCGCAGCGCCGGCGCGGATCGTCATCGCCTATGGACTGGCGATCGGCGTGGCCCAATTCAGCCTGTTGTTCATCGCCATCGGGGAGGGCATGCCCGCCGGTCTCTCCTCGCTCCTGATGCAGACGCAGGTCATCTTCACCATGCTTTTTGCCTGGGCCGCGATGGGCGAGCGTCCGAGCGGGGTTCAGGCCTGCGGGGTCGCCGTCGCCATGGCGGGACTTGCCGTCATCGCCAGCGAGAAACTGACTGGCGGCGTCGCCGGGCCGTTCCTGCTCGTCATTGCCGCCGCAGCGTCCTGGGCGGCGGGCAATATCATCGGAAAATCTGCCGGCAGGGTCGATATGCTCGCCTTCACAACCTGGTCGAGCCTGGCTGCGCCCTTGCCCCTGCTGGCGCTGTCGTTCTGGTTCGAGGGCGAGGCGGCGCGCTCGGCGATTGTCCATCCGGGTTGGCGGGCGCTGCTGTCGGCAGCCTTTCTGGGCTATGGCGCGACCCTGTTCGGCTATTCGCTTTGGGCGCATCTGCTCAGCCGCCGACCGGCGGCAATCGTTGCGCCGTTTTCCCTGCTCGTTCCGGTCGTCGGGTTTCTGGCGGGCTGGATCGTGTTTGGCGAGCAAACCAGTATTGTTGAATTTCTGGGCGCCGGGCTCATCCTGCTGGGCATTGGCTGGAATGTGCTGGGCGGCCGGGCGATGGCGAAGTGGCGGCGGGGCGCCAACCCTCTTCCATAGGGAGAGGGTGGTTGCGGAGCAACCGGGTGAGGGGTTACACACGCCGCAATTGAATTGCGTCGTCAGGGTCAATGGCTTGGTCCTGGTGCTGCAATTGTTGAGTTTCCAACCCCTCACCCGGCCCCTTCGGGGCCACCCTCTCCCTATGGGAGAGGGTTCGTTCGCGGACCCCCTCAACATGCTCGACATCAAATGGATACGCGATAACGCCGAGACCCTTCGCGAGGCGCTGAAATCTCGCAATGTCGAGGGCATCGCCGCGCAAGAGACCGTCGCAAAACTCTTTGCGCTTGACGATCGCCGCCGCGAGATCATCGGCCTGACCCAGCGCGGGCAGGAGGAGCGCAACCGCCTGTCGAAGGAAATCGGTCAGGCGATGGGCAAGAAGGACCTTGCCCTTGCCGAGGCGCTGAAGGCGCGTGTCGCGCAATTGAAGGACGATATGGAAGGCGCGGCGGGCGCCGAGAAGGAGGCGATCAAGGCGCTCGACGAGGCTTTGGCCTGGATTCCCAACATTCCGCTGGCCGATGTGCCGGTGGGCGCCGACGAGCACGCCAATGTGGTGGCGCGGGTGGTCGGCGACGCGCCTGTCTTTGCCGAAGGTTTCCAACCCAAGGAACATTTCGACATCGGCGAGAAATTGGGGCTGATGGATTTTGACGCCGCCGCCAAAATGTCCGGCGCGCGGTTTGTTGTGCTGAAGGGCGCGCTGGCGCGGCTGGAGCGCGCGCTCGGGCAATTCATGCTCGATCTGCATACGGACAGCCATGGCTATACCGAGGTCAATCCACCCTTGCTGGTGAAGGACGAGGCCATGTTCGGCACGGCGCAATTGCCGAAGTTTCGCGAGGATCAGTTTGCTGCCCTCAAAAAAATTGAAATTGATGAAGTTCAATCGAAAGCACTCGCAAAGGCGGTCAGCACAGAAATTTTCTTAAAATTTGGGTCTGAATTAGACACTTCGGATGTAAATCTGCTTGGCGGAAATTTTTTCGAAAACAATGCAGACTTGATTTTTCGGAGGATAATTCCACCGCTGCAGGAGTTGTTCAGCGAAAAGCCACTCTGGCTCATCCCCACCGCCGAAGTCCCCCTCACCAACCTCGTGCGTGAAAGCATTCTCGACGAAAAAGTCTTGCCGATCCGCGTCACCGCGCTGACCCCGTGTTTTCGCGCCGAGGCGGGCGCGGCGGGGAGGGATACGCGCGGCATGATCCGCCAGCACCAGTTCACCAAGGTGGAGCTTGTCTCCGTCACAACCCCCGAACACTCCGCCGCCGAGCACGAGCGCATGACCGGGGCCGCCGAAGAGGTTTTGAAAAAGCTCGGGCTGCATTATCGCGTGATGACGCTCTGCACCGGCGATATGGGTTTTGGCTCGCAAAAAACCTATGACATCGAGGTGTGGTTGCCCGGCCAGAACCGTTTCCGCGAGATTTCGTCCTGCTCGCAATGCGGCGAGTTTCAGGCGCGGCGCATGAACACGCGTTACCGCCCCGCCGACAGCAAGACCACACGCTTTGTCCACACCCTGAACGGGTCGGGCGTCGCCGTGGGCCGCGCGCTGATCGCGGTGCTGGAAAACTACCAGAACCCGGATGGCTCCATCACAATTCCCGAGGTCTTGCGGCCCTATATGGGCGGTCTCAAGCGGATCGCCGCCCGGTGAGCGGGCGCGGGCGGGCGTTCTGAAGGTCAGCCCGGCGTTCTTGCCGCCGGGGGCGCGAGGCTGTTAAGGTCGCCGCCAACAGTCGCTGCAAAACGGGGAAACGCCATGACCACCACGCGCCGCGCGATGATCGCCTCGGGCTCAGCAGTTCTGGCGACGCCCGCCCTGCTGCGCCGCGCGCGGGCCGATGGCTGGCCTGACCATACCATCCGCGCGATGATTCCCTTCACCGCAGGCAGTTCAGTCGATGTCGTTGGGCGCATTGTCCTCGACCCGCTGTCGCGCGCGCTTGGCCAGACGATTGTGATCGACAACAAGGGCGGGGCCGGCGGCGTTGTCGGTTCTGCGCTTGTCGCCGCCGCGCCCGGCGATGGCTATACGCTGCTTGTCAATGCTTCCGCGCATTCGGCGGCGCCGGCGGCCTATCCGAACATTCCCTATGATCCGGTGCGGGATTTTTCCGCCGTCGCTTCGTTTGGCAGCATTCCCAATGTCATGATTACTGCGCCTGAAAAGGGTTTTAAAACGGTTCAGGAACTCGCGGCCGCCGCCAAAAAGGGCAATATGACCTATGCCTCGGCGGGCGTTGGCAGCGC
>CAIZEI010000062.1 GCA_903931945.1 uncultured Hyphomicrobiales bacterium
CATCGCCTCACACGCTCTGCGGGTAGAGGTAGGTCAACCAAGGGCAGAGACTTTCTCTTAGATTCCTAGAAATCTGTCTCACTAACCGGGGCCACCGTAGCGCCCTGGCAGGGCGCCTATTCATCGACAGGCGATTCCATCAACAATCTGTTCAGTTCAGCCGCAAACCCCAAGGCCTTTACAACGCTAGGGGCGGGCGTCGATTACAAGATCAACGACAAACTGACAGTCGGCGTCGGCGTTTCCGTGAATCAGGGACCCGGCTTTAGCGCACCCTGACAGCGCAAACGTGCGCGCGTTCAGCGCGCGCCCTGTCGCTGTTCAGAACCCAGATAGACAAGCGCGCCAAAGTCGAACAGCAAAGCGGTGGCGCCAACGAGGAGCAGCAACACTGTCGCGATCGCATCGGGCGAGGCCAGCGCTTTGGAAAAGCCATCCGCCAGATTGGCGCCATGCGTGCGCATCCAAATGGCGGCGAGCGATAGCACCAATCCCAGCAATCCAAGCGCCATGATCGACAGGCCCCGCGTAATCTTCGGCCCTTGATAGGCGATGGTAGTGGCTTTCAGGGAAATGTTCTGGAACACAAGCTCAATGCGCGAAACCAGAAGCGCAAAGAGGCAAACGCCGGTTGCGCCGAATATGGCGTTCCAGACGCCGCCAGATGCGGCCGAGAAAATGGAGCTGTAGTCGATTTCCATAGGATCCTCCGGGCGCAGATTGCAACTGCGACATTCCATGATGCGTCTCGAACGGTTTCAAGACAGGTCCAGACGCCTTATGCGCGCGCGCCGGGCGGAAATGGAGCAAAAAAGGCGCGACTCACATTAACTTTTAGTAATGTTTGGCTATGCGCCCTCAAAATCCACGGCCGTCATCAGCTTGAGGCGCGTGAGATCGCCGCTGGAATCGTAACGTCGCGAGGCGGCGTGGAAGAGCTGTAATCCACCCTCCCGCGCAAGCGCGGCCGCATAGGCGCGATATTCGCTGGCGCCATTGAAATGCTCGCCGCGCGAAACTTCCATATCCACGCGCGCGGGGAAATCGCTCAGGAACTTGAAATGCAACAGCGCCCCGGTCAATTCGCCCAGCGCAATGGGCGTTATCGCGTGCGCGCTCATCAGATAGCGCATTCCCGCACGCCACCGCACGAAGGGGATCTTGCTGATCGTCGGGGGATGCGGGGCCTCCGCGCCAAGGGATTGGAGGAGCCGTTCGCGCGCGCCGCCATAAATTTGCAGATGCGGGAAAGCTTGCGCCGGCAACAATCGGTAGGGCGCCGGATCGAAATACCGGCAGGCCTCAAGCAGCGAGCCATCAGGCTGATGCACGACTCGCGTGAGCGGCTGGTCCGAATACATATCGAGCAGCAGGCAAAACACGCCGTCACTGCCCCCGGCCTCAAGATGCAAGCGCAGGGCTTGCAATGGTCTGATCTCGCAACGGTCATAGACAAACAATTCGTCGGCGTCGATCGTCAGGGTCCAGTGGCCCACGCCATAGGCCTCAAGCAAGGCGTTGCACCAGTCCATGCCAAATTGGCTGCCGGAATAGCTGCCTGTCGCTGTAAAGACATGTGTGTCGGGCTGGGCGAGCAGGAACTCCAGCGATCCGTCGCTGGAACCGTTGTCAACAACAAAAAACCTGTTCACGCCCAACGCCCGGTGATGCCGGATATTCGCAGGCAGTCGCAAGGACTCGTTGCGAACAACAAGAAATCCCCGGATTTCATCGGGGTCGTCGGGAATCGGTCTGGCGTCGAGACGAGTCAGGGCGGTCATGAAGTCTTGGCCCTGTCAATTTCGGGGGCGCATGGATTTCAGGCGATCGGGGATGCTTTACCCACCGGGATGGGCTAGGTCCACCATTCCTGCTGCAGGGCGGTTCGGGACTCCCCTGCGCGGCCCCTTCGATCGAGACAGCTGCGATGGTCTGGCATGATCGCCCCTTCCCCCTTTGGCTTCGGGCCTATGTGCGCGTCCGTTCCATTGGTCTTGTCGGCGTGGCCATTGTCATCGGGGCTGTCGGCGCGGTTCTGGTGACGGGGCTCAATGCGACCGCCCAGCTTGCGCATGAATTCCTGTTTGGATTGCGGCGTGGCGAACATTTGTCGGTCGCCAGCGGCCTGCCGTGGCAGCGTGTGCTGGCGGTCCTGACGCTGGGCGGCGGCGTTCTGGCGCTGGCGTCCGCCTGGCTCGGCAAGAATTTTACCGGGCGGCTGGCCGATGCGATTGAAGCCAACGCTCTGCATGGCGGGCGCATGTCGGTCGGCGGCAGCGCCTATATTGTGCTGCAAACCCTCATCTCAAATGGCTGCGGCGCAGCTGTCGGGCTTGAAGCGGCTTATACCCAGACCTGCGCTGCGCTGGCCTCGCGCATTGGCCGCGGCCTTGCGGCCCGGCGATCGGACATTCGCCTGCTGGTCGGTTGTGGCGCAGCGGGCGCGATTGCAGCGGCCTTTGGCGCGCCATTGGCTGGCGCATTCTATGGCTTCGAAGTGGTGCTCGGCGGCTACAGCGTCGCCTCACTCGCGCCGGTCGTCGCCAGCGCCGTCACCGCGAATCTTGTCGTCGGAGCGCTCCGCGGCCAGGGCGCGGTTTACGTCGCGATTGACGCGTCCCCGCTGCTGGGCACGACGCTGACCCACGCGCTGATCATTGCCGCAATCGCCGCAGTCCTCGGAATTGTGGTGATGGAAGGCGTCGCAATTGTTGAAGGCTCCCTCGCCCGCTTGCGCGTGCCTCCCTTGTTGCGCCCTGTTCTCGGCGGCGCAGCGATGGCGGGGCTCGCGATGATTTCGCCTATGGTCATGGGATCGGGCCATGGCGCTTTGCAGGAAATCGAGCGGCAGCAGATGGCGTTGGGCGCGCTTGCGCTGGCGGTTGCGCTGAAATGCGCGGGATCAGCCATTTCACTGGGTTCGGGGTTTCGCGGCGGTCTCTTTTTCGCGTCGTTGCTGATTGGCGGCGCTCTCGGGCGGCTCTATGCAAATGCGCTGAATACGCTGACGATATTTCACATCGATCCGGGGACAGCCGCCATCGCGGGATTGGCGGCCTTTGGCGCCGGCGTGCTCGGAGCGCCGATCACAATGACCGTGCTCGCACTGGAAATCACCGGCGATTTCTATGCGACAATTTCAGCCCTCGTGGCCGCCACCGTCGCGACAACCATGGTGCGCGAATTGTTTGGATATTCCTTTGCGACCTGGCGGTTTCATCTGCGAGGAGAAAATATCCGGGGCGCAGCTGATATCGGCTGGATGCGCGACCTCACGGTTGGCGCGCTGATGCGCAAGGCGACGCCTACCGCCCCTTCTGACATCAACATCGCCCAAGCCCGGGCCCTGTTTCCTCCCGGCTCGGAAAAGCAGTTCTTTCTGGTTGAATGTGACAACCGCTTTGCAGGCGTCGTTCTGACGGGCGACCTTCATGCGGCGGAGATTCCAGTTGAGGCCAGCGTGCGGTCGCTGGCGTTGAAACATGACTGCTGCGTGACGCCGGAACTTGGCGTCAGGGACGCGCTCAACGCCTTTGAAGACAATGAATGCGACGTTCTGGCGGTGATTGATTCGCCTGCCGCCAGGCGTGTCGTCGGACTGTTGACAGAGGCGCACGCCCTCAGGCGCTATGGCGAAGAACTGGAGCGACGCCACCGCGCGGTCATCGAGCGATAGCAGCGCAATGGACACCTCACCAAAGCGCGATTATCGTTGACCGAACGCCGCATTTATCGGCAGGGAGGCCAAAACCGTGAAACTGAGTCTTTACTACGCCCCGACCACCTGCGCCCTCGTGCCTTATGTCAATCTGACCGAAGCGGGCGCCGATTTCGATATCCATGCGATCAATATGCGCAAGGGACAAAATAACTCTCCGGAGTTTCTGGCGCTGAACCCCCAGCATAAGGTGCCTGTGCTGCTGATCGACGGCGCGCCACTGACGGAAAATGTCGCGATTAACACCTGGATCGCCCGCCAATACCCCGACGCCAGACTCTTCCCGTCCGCTCCGATGGACGAAATTCGGGCGATTTCCTTGATGGGCTGGTTCGGTTCGGGCATCCACCCGCATCTCGCGCGCATCAATTCGCCAGCCAAATTTTGCGATGCGCCGGGTTCGGCGGATTCGGTCCGCGCACAGGCCGCAAAAGCGCTTGACGAGAATTTCGCCATTGCCGACAAACGCCTCGCGGGGCGCGAATTCTTCTTTGACCATTACACTGCTCCGGACGTGTATTTTTACTGGTGCCTGCGGCGAGCCACGCAATTTGAATTGCCCGTGAAGAAATTCGGCCATTGCATGGCGCATTTTGAACGCATGGAGCAACGCGCCAGCGTAAAGAACGTGCTGGCTTTCGAAAAGGCGACGCTCGACAGGTTTGCGGCCTGACTCGCGGCTGCGGAAATCCCGCGTGTTGATTTCGGCTCGCGTTTCCGGCAAGCTGGGAGAAATGCAATCGCAGCAGGCAAGGGAGACAAAAATGGTATCGCATGAGGATCTGGGCGGGCTGATGGCCATGATGCCGGCATTTGCCACGGACAACGCCGCCGACATCAACGCGACCGACACGATTTCGGTCGAGCGGCTTGAGAAGGGCCTGAACCGGATGATCGGCGATGGCGCGAATGTCATTTCAACATCTGGCAGTTTTGGCGAATTTCACACGCTTCTGCCGGCGGAATTTGAAACCCTGACCCGCGCGGCGACTGAAATCAACAATCGCCGCGCCCGGATGTTTGTCGGCGTCACAAGCCTCAACAGCCGCGAAGTCGTCGAAAAGATGAAAATCGTCGCGCAAACCAAGGCCGATGGCGTGCTGCTCGGCGTGCCCTTCTATTTCCCGTCCTCGCCCGCCAATGCGATCCGTTTTTATCGCGATATCAGCGCGATGTTTCCCAAACTCGGGATCATGATCTACCACAACCCACCGCTGCACAATATCAAGCTCAACCTCGGGATCATGCGCGAAATCATGAAGATTCCGACTGTTGTCGCGATGAAGGACAGCCATCGCGAACCCCACGAATTCATGCAGCTGAGCGAACTGGCGCGTGGCAAAATGACTGTTTTCGTCAATCAGTTGCAATATGTCGCCTTTGCGCCGCTCGGCGCGAAGGGGTTCTGGTCGATCGATTCCTGGTTCGGGCCCGCGCCCTTGCTGGCGCTGCGCGATGCAGTCGCGGCGGGCGACATGCAGCGTGCAACACAGATCACACTCGATCTGGCGCCGCCTGTGGGCTCCGTGCCAAAAGATCTCGCCTGGCGCGAAACCGCCGCCAAGATCGGCATCCGCTATTCCGGCTATGTCGATCCCGGCCCGCTGCGTCCGCCGTTTGTTGAAATTCCCGCCGATGTTGACGCCGCGCAAAAGAAAAAGGCGGAAAACTGGCAGGCCCTGTGCGCAAAATGGCGCCCGAAGGCTCTGGCCGCAGAATAAACGCCGGCGCAGGAGAGCCCCATGGCGCTTGACGCAATCGCGCGGGATGCCGACTGGCGCCAGGATCGCGGATCGTTCGATGCCGAAGTGCGCCGCCGCGCCATGGTCGGCTACTGGATGATTCCGACCCGGAGCATCGGTTTTCGCGAACCCAAAGCCGCCTATGCCCCCTGGCTCTGGACATGGGATTCGTTGCGGGAGATTGCCTATGGCGCGGTCGATCATGTGCCAAAGGAGGAAGCGCATCGCCGCTTTATAGGCCTTCAACATCCCGAACTTACGCGCGGCACAGCGCCGAATTACTACCTCGGCTGCCAGTTGCTGAAAGCCCATGAACTCGCGCCTGCGCATCGCCACACAATGGATGCGCTGCGCTTTGTCGTTGAGGGAGACGGCGGCGCCTATACGACGGGCGATGGCGAGCCCTTCCCGATGCATAAATGGGACCTGATCACGACGCCGAACTGGTCGTGGCACGATCATATCAACAAGAGCGACGCCGATACGATCTGGCTCGATGGCGCAGTGTCCTCGCTGATCAACAATTTCAATGTCGGGTTCTCCGAGCCTTATCCCGGAGACGCGTTTCATCCCCTCACAAAGCCGGAAGGATGGAGCCAGCGGCAGACAGGCGCGCTGCGTCCGCGCGGCGCCGGGCCGTCGGGACCGCGACAACGCGCGCATCGCTACCCCTGGGTGGAAACGGCGCGCATCCTCGACGCAATGGCGGAGGCGCCAGGCGATCCCTGCGACGATAT
Organism: uncultured Hyphomicrobiales bacterium; assembly: GCA_903931945.1. GTDB lineage: Bacteria > Pseudomonadota > Alphaproteobacteria > Rhizobiales > Beijerinckiaceae > Terripilifer. Next base: position 6,198 of record CAIZEI010000062.1, read on the forward strand.
CGTGCTGACCTATCACGACCCGATCACCGGTGGCCCGGTGCTGCCGACGCTCGGGGCGGAGATCCAGCGTTTGCGTGGGCAATTCTCGGGACGCGCGCATCGGCACGTTCACGCCACAACCTACCATGTGCTGGAGGGCTCAGGCGTGACTGAAATTGGCGCGACGACATTCGAATGGCGGACGGGCGATACATTCGTTGTGCCGATCTGGACCTGGCATCGGCACCGCAATCCCTACGACGCGGCCGCGTTGCTGTTTTCCATTGACGATCAGCCGGTCATAAAGGCGCTTGGTTTCGACCGGGAAGAGTCGGAAAAATAGCGCCTATTTGCACGTCACGACTTGGGCGACGTTATCTTTCATATAGCGCAATGAACAGGCCATGCCGGGCTGCAATTGTTCAGCCCTGGCCTGCGCGCCTGCAATCATGATGACTGAAACATCAGGTTGCAATTTGACGCTGCGTTTTGCGCCTTCCGCGCCCGTGATTTCAACAGATTGCGCGCTGGCCATGCTGACCAAACCCTCAAGCGACGTCAGATCTGTATTCTCGGCCACGCCTGATTCGAGAGCCGCGCGCGCGCGGGCGATATAGTCCGGGCGCGCGCCGGTCATGTCCTTGACCAGCGCCTCGACATCCCCAGCCGAACTCGGGTTGATTGGCAGATTGGCGCGAGCCGCGCCATCCAGAAACGCTTTATCCTTCATGATTGCATCGAAGGCCGCACGCAGCATCGCGACGCGATCCTGAGGCGCCCCCGGCGCCACAGCCAGGCTTCTCGCCATGATGTCGCGATCGGTAATCAGACGCATGACCTGCCGTTCATCGTCATTTCTGGCGAAGTCGAGAATATGCGGCACCCCGATCAACGTGGGGTCGCGGCGCGCAGTCTGGATAATGGGCGTGAGCTGGCCTGCGTCAAAGTAATTTTTGAAGGCCGAACGAAGAGCGCTGACCATGAAAGCGCAGGAGCCCTGCACTTCGCCATTCTGCATGGCGACGACTATATTGCTTGTGCCAACATAGCCATGAATGACATGAACGCGCGTGCCATAAAGCGCATTGAAAGCACGTGGATATTCGCTCGCCACGCCCGAGGGCGCCGAAGCGGCCAGCAGCGCGGGCCTGTTCAGCAAATCCTCAAAGCTGGTCAATCCGGACCCCTTCCAGGCGGAACATGTGCCCGTGGCCTGATCGAGATTGCCGATAAACTGGAATTCATTGGGCTGATAGGCAGCCGACTGATTGCCAAACATCCGCGCGAAAATCGCCGCCGCTTGCGGCATGACGATGACAGTTCCGTCGCGCGGCGCGGTTTTATAAACGTAATTGGCCGCCAGAAGCGACGAAGCGCCCGGCATGTTCTGAACAATGGCCGTGGGCGCGCCGGGTAAAAATCGTGGCAGGGCCTGCGCAAAAAGCCGCGCATAGGTGTCCGCCCCGCCGCCGGGCGGATCGCCGAGCACAACAGTGACCGTTTTGCCCTTGTAAAATTCGCTCTGCGCCACAGCTGTCGTCGCGCTCGCGATGAATGTCACGATCGCTACGCCGAACAAGGCCAGCGCCAGGCCAAACTGCACCGGAAAGCCAGCGCCCTTGCGCGACATCCCATCCTCCCTGTTTTACTCTCTCGTTGTTTTCAGGCGAGACATCGGCGCTGTCAAGGAGTCACGCCGTCTGCGACAGGCGCGCCCTCGTCGTTGCTCAAATCATTCCAGTTTGGCGGCTTGCGCAACGGTCTCGCGAATGTCCTGCGGCGTCGCCACGGCGGCGGCCACGAGCGCCTGCACCGCTTCGCCGGTTTTCGGGGCCGTCTCAAAACCAAGGCCGCGCGCGTCTTCGAGAAACGCAGGGTCGGCCAGCGTTGCGTCAAAGGCGCGCCGCAGCAGGTCGATGCGCTCGGCAGGAACGCCGGGCGGCGCCATCAGGGGGCGACCGAGTTCTTCGTTTGACGCGAAAAACGAGAATATCTGGCGCTGTTCACGGGTGGCAAGAAGTTCGAAGATCGTTGGTATGGGGAGCCAGCCGACCGGCGTTTCCTCCATGCTGAAAAGCGCACGCATATCGCCCGAATCGATCCATTTGCGGCGCTGGCCGTCCGCTGCGCCGATGGAATCGACAAAGCCGCCGACCTCGCCGCGCTGCATCGCGAGCACAATCGTTTCAGGCGCGGCATAGCCCATGATGATCTTCAGTTTCATTCCAAGCACATTGCGCAGCAGGATCGGCGCCGTGGTCACCGCCTGTCCGAGCCCCGGCGCGCCAACAACAAGCTCGCGCTCCAGCAACTGCCGTGCATCCGTTACGCCTGACGCGCGCGAGGCAAAAAACACGCGATGATTGATTTCCGGACTGCCAATCCAGTTGAACCGCTCGGGATCGAATCTCACGTTTGGAAATTTCAGGATCGCCGCATCTGTAATGTTGCGCGACACCATCCCCAGAACCGTGCCATCGCGCGCAGCGGTGTTGTAAAGATAATTCGTCGCCACAATATGTCCGCCGCCGGGCATGTCCTCCGTCACGAAAGCCGGTTCGCCTGGAATATGCCGCTGCATATGGCGGCCGATCAGCCGCGCCCAGATATCGTAATCCTGCCCAGCCCCGGTGCCGACAATCATCCGGATCTGTTTGCCGCGATAGAAATCCTCCGCTCGCGCTTCGGCTGGCGCAAGGGCGGACGCCGTCAGCGCAACCACCATGGCGATCCATCGACTCCCCAGCATTTCCCCACCTGTTCGCGCGATCCGTTCGAAATAGAGCCGCCTCGCGCCACTCCGGTCAAGCGCCATGTTGACCGGCGCAGCCGCTCTGCCTAGTTTCTCTGACGCAGGTCTCCCACGCCGGAAAAACAATGGCCAAAATCCGTCACATCGTTTTCAACACGACCGACCCCGAGCGTCTGGCGAAGTTCTATGTCGAAACCATGGGCCTGACGATCACCCATCGTGCGCGCAATGGCGGGATTTCCCTGACCGATGGATATTTGAATCTATCCATTCACACAAACAAGATGGACGGCAAGCCGAGTGGCTTCAATCATTTTGGCTTTCTCGTCGATGACGCAGAGGCCGTCGCAGGGAAGTTCAGCGCCGCAGGCTACAGACCCCCGGAAAAGCGGCCGGGCGACCGGCATTACGCCGAATATCGCGCCATGGACCCGGATGGCAACAATTTCGATCTCTCCGAAAACGGCTATGACGAAATCCGGCCCGATCGCATTGCGCCCAGGTGAATTCGGGCGTAGAGCGCGCGACCGGTCCATACCCGGTCTGCGTTTCAATCCGTTCAGACAGCAAATAATGGAGTCCGGTTTTGGCAGTCGGAAAGAAACTTCACCTCGGCGCATTCATGCGTCCGGCGACGATTCACACCGGCGCGTGGCGGTATCCAGGGGCCTGGCCCGACGCGAATTTCAATTTCCAGAAAATCCGTCAGCTCGCGGAGAAGCTGGAAGCGGGCAAGTTCGATACGTTCTTTATGGCCGATCACATGGCTGTGCTGAACATGCCGTTCAAAACGCTGCGGCGTAGCCATACCGCAACCTCGTTTGAGCCATTCACGCTCTTGTCGGCGCTGGCCGGAGCGACTGAACATATCGGCCTTGCGGCGACCGCGTCGACAACCTTCGACGCGCCCTATCACATCGCCCGCCGTTTCGCCTCGCTCGATCACATTAGCGGCGGGCGCGCGGCATGGAATATCGTAACGACATCCAATCCCGACGCGGCGCTGAACTTTGGCATGAGCGAGCAGATGGAGCATGCAAAGCGCTATCGTCGCGCCCGCGAATTCTACGATGTCGTGACGGGCCTGTGGGATAGCTGGGCTGACGACGCCTTTATACGGGATGTTGAAAGCGGGATATTTTTCGATCCCGAGAAAATGCATGTGCTGGACCATCATGGCGAGTTTCTCGATGTTCGGGGCCCGCTGAACATTGCGCGGCCCATTCAGGGCTGGCCGGTGATTGTGCAGGCGGGCGCATCGGACGCCGGTCGCCAACTGGCTGCGGAAACAGCGGAACTGGTTTTCACGTCGCAACCCAATATCGATGCAGGACGAACGTTTTACGCCGATGTGAAGGCGCGCATGGCTGCGGCAGGCCGCAATCCCGCCTTTCTGAAAATACTTCCCGCCTGTCTCGTCGTAGTCGGCGAAACGATCGAGGAGGCGCGGCGTAAACGCGCGCTGCTTGACACATTCGTGCATGAGGACAGCGGCATCGCCTCACTATCAATTTCTCTTGGCTGCGACGCCTCGAAGTTCGAACTGGATGCGCCGCTGCCACAAATTCCGGAGACAAACGCAAGCAAATCGTCACGCGAAAAGACAATTGACATCGCGCGGCGCGAGGGCCTTACCGTCCGCCAGCTCGCGCAGAGGATCGGCGGCCATATGGGCCTGTCGATGGTGGGGGATGCGCGCTCTATTGCCGACACCATGCAGGAATGGCTTGAAACGGAAGCCTCTGACGGATTCACCATCCAGTTCCCGTATCTCCCGGCCGGGCTTTATGATTTCGTCGATCAGGTCGTGCCGGAACTGCAACGGCGCGGCATTTTCCGGACGGAGTACGAGGGCGCGACGCTACGCGAAAATCTGGGACTGCCGCGGCCTGAGAACCGGTTCTTCAAGACATGAAACAGCGCTGACAGCGCGGAAAATTATTGGTATCACGCGCTATAAATACCGTGTCGAAAACCGGAGGAGGACGGCTTGGCCAAAGACGCAATCGTTTCGAACGAACTTGCGGAGAAATTCGCGACTGAAAAAGATACGCCCTACCTGCGCTGGGTGCGCAGTCAGGGGCTCGACATCGTATCGGCGCATTACGTGCGCAATCTCCATCACGTTGAACTCAAGCCCTGGGCGCGGCGCGGGGGGCGAGGGCTTTATCTCAACCATGAGGCCTCGCGCACCACGAACGATTGTTATGTTTGCGAAATTCCGGCGAGCGGCAAACTCGCGCCACAGCGTCAGCTCTATGAAGAAATGATCTACGTGCTCGACGGGCGCGGTTCAACGACCGTCTGGAACAATCAGGGCGCAAGGATAACGTTCGAATGGAAGGCCGGCGCCATTTTTGGCGTGCCGCTCAACGCCTGGCATCAGCATTTCAACGGTTCCGGCACAACGCCGGCGCGGTTCGTCGCGGTCACCAACGCGCCGCCGGTGATCAATCTTTATGAAGATCTCGATTTTGTGTTTGGCACAGATTACGATTTCAAAAACAGATTCAGCGGCGAACCCGATTATTTCACGCGCGCAGGCGAGCAGAAGGGATTGCGGCTGGAAACGAATTTCATTCCCGACACGGTCAATGTCGGGGTGGCGGCGACCGCCGAGCGGGGCGCAGGCAGCGGGATGATCCGCTTCAACCTCGCCAAAGGCTCGATTGGTGGGCATATCTCCCAGTTTCCGGTTGGCTCCTACAAGAAGGCGCATGCCCATGGGCCGGGCGCGCATGTCATTGTTCTGTCCGGCGAAGGCTATTCGCTGATGTGGCAGGACGGCGAGGAGCCCCGTCGCTTCGATTGGGAGGTTGGCACGCTGATCGTCCCGCCCAATGCGACATTCCACCAGCATTTCAATTCCGGACCGGCGCCCGCGCGCTACCTGGCGTTCAAGCACGGATCGCAGCGCAATGCGCAGGGCGTGATGATGTGCTGGATATCGCGAAGACTGGGCGGCGACCAGATTGATTACGCTGACGAGCCCCAGCGCGTGCGCGAAATATTCACAGTCGAACTAGCCAAACACGGACTGGCGCCACGCATGGACGCCGCCTATGCGAAAGAGCTGGAGACACTGCCGCCAAAGGTGGCGTGATGCGGATTTTGCCTGTTGCTCACGAGGCGTTGACGAGCGCGCGGGTGATTTTGCGACGGCCATGCAGGACGCGAACAACGCCGACAACATCGTCTTGCGGTCTGTAGCGATACACCACCAGATAGGGATATACGACGCCAACGCGGATATGCGCGCCAAGCTGTGGCCGCGCCTCGCACATTTCAGGAAACCGGGACAGATTCGTCAGAACCAGACGGTCGAAATTGCGCCTATACTTTTCGACGACGGGGAAGCCCGCATTGCGATTCAAATCCGACAGAATTCCGGCGATATCGGCGAGCGCGAGCGAGGAAAATTCAACTCGCGCCATCAGCGACGCAAGCTTGCCAACAAGCCGTCCATACGCCGGACGTATTCCTCGCCAGAAACGACGTCGCCACGCTCAAGCGCAGCGAGTCCCTCGTCGACGAATGGCTTCGCCCAAGCCATGTCGTCTTCCTCAAGCTCTCGCTCGACGATGCGTTCATCAATCAGTTGCCGCGCGGCTTCGTCAATGGACGTAAAGTCGCCGCTCGCGACACGCGCCCGCAGCCAGGCTTCCTGCTCAGGATTGAGATCGATGTTCATAGGACATTCTACCACAACAAGTTGTCGCCGGAACAGGGAAAAGTCTGCGGGTTTTCTGTCCCGAAATATGCGCCAAAATCGATCTTAAAGCAGCAACCGCCGCGCCTGCCGGGCATCCCCTTCCGCGAGGCGCCACGCATGGACGCCGCCTATGTGAAAGAGCTGGAGACACTGCCGCCAAAGGTGGCGTGAATTCTAATTCCTGTGCGACGCCTTTTCATCGTCAATCTCGCGCGATGCGTCGTCCAGCATAAGGCTGGACGCGTCGGTCCGCGCCATCTGCGTCACGGCCGCCTGAACGTCCGGGCCGTTCATCGGATCGATCTCCAGATTGATTCTGGCGGCTTCGCCGAGAAAATCGGGATCGCGCATGGTGTCGTCAAAAGCTTGCCGGAGCGCGGCGACACGATCGGGCGGCGTTCCCGGCGCAACGGCAAAGGCGTGCGCCAGCGCCGTCAGGGCCGAATAGAACTGGAAAACCCTGCGTTCGCTGTCATTGCGGGCAAGGTCGATCAGCAGCGGGATATCGTCGAGTTCCGGTTCCTTTTTCAACCCGACCTGCAGAAAGACCGAGATCTCGTGGTTGCGCAAGCGGCCCGCGCGCGAGGATTTCAGCGTCGCCCATGACGCGCCGGCGCGTCCTCCAACCTCGCCGCGCTCCATGGCAAGGTCAGCAGCCTCGCCATTGGCGTAGCCCAGCACAATCCTGAATTTCGTGCCGAGCGTTTTGTTGAGAATCGCAGGATAGAGATAACCGATCGCCGTTGGCGTCGCCGCGCCCACCACAAGCTCACGGCGGAACGCGTCATCGAGCGTCTTGACCGGCGCGTCGCGCCAGGCGACGAACACGTTTGGCGCTGACACCATGTTGCCAATCCAGTTGAATGCGGCAAGATCGAAATGAACCCGGTCGTTGTGCGTCGCCTGCGCCAGCGGCAGGGTCTGCGCGACGGTCAGGATTTCGGTTCCCTCACGGGTCCCGCTATTGGCGAGATAATTGGCCGCGACGATGCTCGTCGCCCCCGGCATATTGACCGGAACGATGTTGGGGCGCCCGGGAATATGCTTGCCGATGTGGCTGGCGAGGAAGCGTCCATAAAGGTCGTAACCGCCGCCGGGCGCTGTGCCGATGATCATGCGCATGGTTCTGCCAGCGTAGAATGCCTCAGGCGTCTGCGCCTGTGCGGCGCCGACGAACATCAGGAGACACATCGCCGGCAACGGGTAGGCAAGACGGATCATATTTCTCTCCCGATGGATCCTATACGACAAAGTCGGCGCCTGGCGGCATCGCGTCAAGAGCGCTCTCATCCCCTTTGCAGGTCACGATAAAACGTCTAAACAAATCGAAAACCCGGAGGAACTGATGGACAAGATTTCATTTCCCTATCGCGCGTCAAGCCACCTCGTGCTGCTGCATGTCATCCATGAGTCCGGCGCCTGGGCCAAATATGGCCTTGACGTCAATTACGACTATCAAATCATGAAAAACGAGGCCCATGACGCAGTCTCGAAGGGCGATGTCGAATTTGTCGGCGGCAACCATATCTCGACCTACGGCCACCGCGCGCGTGGCGACGATTGGGTCTATCTTGGCCAGACCGTCAACAGCTACAATATGGCGCTGTGCGTGCGCCAGGACTCCGGAATCAACACCCTCGCAGATTTGCGCGGCAAGCGCGTGGGCACGCGCGGCAACCATCCTGGCCTCAACGACTGGCTGCTGCTGAAACAGCGCAGTCTCGATGTGGACCGCGACGAAGTTGAAATCGTCAAGAAGGTCGATGGCGACATTTCGGTTGAGGCGCAGCCGGAGGATGGCGGCGCCGACGGCGGGATTCGCGGCGAGACGGCTAAACAACGTTCGCGCGTCTGGCATTGGGTGCGTGATGGCAAGGTCGATGGCGCCCTGCTGACGCCGCCTGCAAGCCTTTTTGCGGAAGCCGCCGGTCTCAAGATCATCCAGCTCGAACCTCTGCCAATGATCTGGTTCACAACCATCTCCTCCAGTATGCGATTTGTGCAGAGCCACCCCAACCTGACCGACCGGTTTCTCAAGGGCATCATTGAAGGCATTCACTTCTTCAAGACCGAGCGCGAACGGTCGATCAAGGTCATCCAGGAGCGCTATACGAAGGAGGGCCAGATGAACTATGAGCAGGCCGCCTATGTCTGGCAGAACACTGTTTCCATGCTCAATCCGCGCATCTACCCCTCCATGGCCGCGATCGCGAATGTCTACGAGGAAGCCAAACGCAGCGATCCCGACGCGCATCGCATCAATCCGATGGCGCTATGGGATCTTCACCAGATCCGGCATATCGACGATACAGGTTTCATCGACCGTCTGTATGGAGAAAACCGCGGGCGCGGACACGCCCACACGCACGATCCGGAGAAAATCGCAGAACGCGCAGCCGAACAAAAGCGCATCATCGAGACGGTGAAAGCCTGCGGACACCTCGAAGGCGAACATTGCGAATGCGATTGATCGCAGCGCTCGCCCTGCTGCTGACGGGATGCGCGGCAGGTTCCGCGCAGACCCCGTTGTTTCAGGGCAAGGCGATCACCATGCTGATCGGCGCTGGCGCCGGAGGCGGAACGGATTCGTCGGGCCGACTGATTGGCGCTTTCCTCGCCGACCACCTGCCCGGCAAGCCGTCGCTTGTCGTGCGCAACATGCCAGGCGCCAATGGCATGACGGGCATGAATTATTTCACGCAGCAGATTGCGCCCGACGGGCTCACCATCACGATGGGGTCGAGCACTCAGGCCGATCCCCTGCACTACCGGCGGGCGCAATCGCATTACGATCCCGCAACATTCGAAATGGTCGGCGGGGCCGGGCGTGGAGGAACCGTGCTGATCGTCAACAAGGCGGCGGAAAGCCGCCTTTATGACAAAAGTCAGCGCCCGGTGGTGATGGGTTCGCTGATCGGCGTCCCGCGTTCGGGGATGCAGATGACAGCCTGGGGCGTTCAGCTTCTCGGCTGGAACGCCAAATGGGTGGTCGGATACCCCGACACCAATGAATTGCTGCTGGCGCTGGAGCGCGGCGAGATCGACATGACATCGACCGCCAATCTCGGCCAGTTCCAGAAGCTGATGAAAACCGGACAATTCAAGCCATTGATGCAATCGAGCGCCGGGCGGGGCGATTTTGGCGGGGCGCCCGCTTTTCCCGATGCTGTTCGCAGCCGAATCGATACGCCGGTCGTCGCCAGCGCTTTTGCTTTCTGGAGCGCAATGAGCACAATTGACAAATGGGTGGCGCTGCCGCCGCGCACGCCTGCGCTCTATGTGGAAGCTTATCGCAAGACCTACGAACAGGCTTTGCACAATTCCGAATTCATCGAAATGGGACAGTCTATCAGCGAGGATTTTACGCCCATGCCGCATGGCGAGGTCGAGGCGCTGGTGAAAACAATTGCAGGAACGCCGCCCGAAGCAGTCGATTACATCACGCACATGTTGCACGCCCAGGGGCTTGAGACGGAATAGCGCCTACGCCTCATGGGTCATCTGCGTCAGCAATCCTCGCACATAAGGCGAGATGAAATACATCGCTACGGCCGCCACCGGCCACGAGCACAGCCAGCCCTCGATCCAGGCGACGAAAAAACCGGGGCCGGGCCCAAGCGCGCGCAGGGTTGAAATGCCCGACACCATGAAGGATGCAAATCCGGTTGTCAGTATCGCAAACATAAGCGGGCGCCAGCGCGCAGGCAGCTTCGCCATCATCAGGCTCACAGGTTGAGGGGCGACTTGCCCGCTCCTATAGAATTCTATTACGGTTGTTCCAAAGCAACCGTCAATGCGTTTACGACGTCATGATTGCGGGGATGAAATGCGAAGCATGGGATTAGCACTGCTGCCGGGGCTCCTGTCCGCCAGCGCGCCCGCCTGGGCCGACGAAGGGTTTTACGAGGGCAAGACCGTGACGATGGTTGTCGGCTATGGCGTCAACAATGGCTATGATTCCTACGCGCGCGCCGTTGGTCGCCACATCCAGAATCACCTGCCTGGCAAACCGACGATTGTCGTTCAGAATATGCCGGGCGCGGGCAGTCTGTCAGCCATTTCCTATCTCTATAACTCCTCCGTCAGGGATGGCACGGTGATTGGCATGATCGATCAGGCGGCACCACTGGCGCAGGCGATGGGCGAGCCCGGCCTGCGTGCGGATGTGCGCAAATTCAACTGGATCGGCCGTATGATTTCAAACGCGGCGATCCTGTTTTCCTGGGCCGGCGCGAAAGTCCAGAACTTGCCCGACGCCTTCGCGACCGAGCTGATCGTCGCCACCCCGGGCCAGAGTTCGCGCATGGTTTCGACGCTTTTGAAAAACATGCTCGGCCTCAAACTGCGGATTCTGACCGGCTATCCAAACTCGGCTGAAGCGCTGCTCGCCATGGAGCGGCGGGAAATCGACGCCGCCTTCCTGCCCTGGTCGGTGCTGCAATCAGAACGCGCGGACTGGCTGGCGCAGAAAAAAATTCGCCTGCTTTCGCAAATGGGGACTGAACCCAACCAGGGGCTCGAAGCAGTTCCGCTGGTCGTCGATCTCGCGCGCAATGACGAAGAGCGCAAAATTCTTGAACTGATGACTCGCGATTCGGCCATTGGCAGGGCCTTGATGTCGCCGCCCGGCGAACCGGTAGAGCGCGTCGCGGATTTGCGCGCCGCATTCACCGCCACGATGAAAGATCCCGAATTTCTGGCCGACGTAAAAAATATCGGGCTGGATCTGAAGCCTTTAAGCGGCGCGGAATTGCAGACGATCGTCGAGAAAACAGGCGATGTCGATCCGGCGATTGTCGCCAAAGCCAAAGCGCTGTCGGCGATCGAAAAATGAGGGCGGCGCATCGCCAGGCGGGATTTCGGAAAAGTGTCGCGCGGTGTTCCAAAAAAAAACCTGCATTCTCCATAACCCCTCAGCAGGGATCTGCAAGATGAGAGAGGTTCAGTCCATGTTCCGGTTCGTTGTCATTGCCTGTATTTTATGCGCCGGATGCATCTTGCCTGCGGCAGCCCAGTTCGGTGCGCAACCCGTCAAAATCGTGTTCCCCTTCGGCGCGGGCGGTTCAGGCGATGCTGTGACGCGTTTCATCGCGGAGCGAATCCAGGCCGAAACCGGACAGAATGTAGTCGTTGACGACCACCCCGGCGCCGGCGGAATGGTGGGTGTGCAATATGTCAAAAGCGCCCCTGCCGACGGGACAACGCTGCTGTTGACCCCTTTTACGCTGATGTCGATTTTTCCCGCGATCTATCCCGATCTGAAATACGATCCCGTCGCCGATTTTACGCCTGTGTCACAAATCGCCTCATTCGAGTTCTCGATTGTCGCCGGCAAGGACGCGCCCTTCAAAACGCTTGCGGAACTTGTCGCTTCCGTCAAACGCGATCCCGCACTCGGCAGTTTCGGCACGCCCGGAGCCGGGTCCCTGCCCCATTTCCTCGGCATTGCCTTTGCCCATGCGGCGGGCATCGATCTGCGCCACGTGCCCTATCGTGGCGCAGCGACGGCCCTGACGGACCTTGTCGCGGGGCAAATACCCCTCGCGGTCCTGCCGACGTCGGATTTACTCGAATATCAGAAGGCCGGCATGGTGCATATTCTGGCGACGCTGGGGGCGAAACAATCGCTCTATGTGCCCGAAGCCCCGACTGTGCGTCAGGCCGGCTATGATGTCGCCGGCGATGGCTGGTTTGCGCTTTATGCCCCGGCGGGTACGCCCGCCGCTGTTGTCAGCAGAATCAACGCGATTGTGAATGGTCTCGCCAAATCGGCGGAGTTTCGTGAAAAATTGACGAAGCTCGGACTTGAAGCCACGGGCACAACACCGCAGGAGCTGGGCACCTTGCAAAAAGAGGAATCGCTGAAATACGCGCCGCTGGTCAAGGCGTCCGGGTTCAAACCGACGGAATAGGAAGGCGCCGCTGGCGCAATCGGGGATTGCGTTGAGTGATCGCCTGTCACATCATTGCACTGCTTACACTGATCGAGGAAAACAATATGCAAGCCTGGTATTTCACCGAAATGCCCTATCCGCATCTCCCGCCCTTCGATGAAGTGTCGACGATCCGCGTCAGCCTGCCGAGTCGGCATTTCGACCCGAAAATTGGCGCCGATCTCTATAATCGCTACCTCGACGAACACATGATCGCCGACGATCTTGGCCTCAACATGATGGTCAATGAGCACCATCAGACCGCGACGTGCCTCGATGTTTGCGCGCCGCTGTCGTTGGCGATCCTTGCGCGCCAGACCAGCAAGGGCCGCATCTGCATTCTGGGCAATCCTATCGCCAACAGGGGCGACCCCATCCGCATCGCCGAGGAAATGGCGATGATCGATTGCATCTCGCGCGGTCGCCTCAATGCCGGCTTCGTGCGTGGCGTGCCCTATGAGGTTTTTGCCGCCAACACCAACCCCACAACCACCAATGAACGGCTGTGGGAAGGCGTCGATCTCTGCGTCAAGGCCTGGACGTCGCATGACGAGCCGTTCAATTTCGAGAGCGATTTCACCCGCCGCCGAACCGTGAACATCTGGCCCCGGCCCTATCAAACGCCCCATCCCCCCGTCTGGGTGACGGGGTCGAGCGATGTTGAAGCGGTGCGCAAGGCGGCGATGCGCGGTTTTGTATTCGCTACGTTTCTGCAACCCTACACGCAGGTGCGCAAACTGTTTGACGCCTATCGCGAGAGCTATCGCGCCAATGGCCAGCCAGGCGGCGGCGGGCTCGCCTTCATGCCCCTCCTCTACGTGGCCGATAACGAGAGGGATGCCGAGGATGGCGCGCGCGAATTGACCTGGTATCTGAAAGCCAAGGTCGAACCGCAATATCGCAATCCCCCGGGCTATGTCCCGGTTGCCTCAAATGTCGCGGCGCTTCGGGCGGGGGCCAATCCGCGTGCGCGCACCGCCGACAGTCTGCGCTCTGTGTCGCTGGAAGAGCAGCGCGAGCTCGGCGTCGTCATGTATGGAACGCCGGATCAGGTCGTGGCGCAGATCAAACGCAACCATGAGCGGGTCGGCGGCTTCGATCACCTCCTGATGATGATGCAGGCGGGCTTCCTCGACCATAGGCGCACGGTCGCAAATATGAGTCTCTTTGCTAAGGAGGTTTATCCGCAAATCCGCGATCTCAACGGCTTTCAGCCCGGCGCGATGGCGGCGGAATAAGCAAGTTTTCGTGTTGCACATACGCTTTTCATGCTATCGCGTCGGTTCCTGCCAGTCCCGGAAATGTTGTGAACTGAAAGCGAAATGAGAAACGAGGCTCCCGATCCATTCGAGATATCGATCAAAGCCTGGCGCGAGCTGCCTGAACTGATGCAGGCGCTGCCCGTGGCGTTCATTGCTGTCGTCCTTGTGATGATCCCGCTGGAATATCTACGAATTCTGACCGGGTTTGACGGCTTTGCCCTACCGCATCCAAAGGAGGCGGCCGAAATCAGTCTGTTTTACACCTTCGCCAAATGCCTGCTCGGGACGCCATTTGTGATCGCGATTTACCGGCGGATCTTGCTGGGCGAACAGAAGCGGACGTGGCTGACGGTCGCAGCAATGCGACGCACGCTGTGGTTCTTTATCTGCATTTTTCTGGCGATTCTTGCGCCCGAAATCTGGTTGCCAGTCGCGATACTGGCGCGCGGCGGCGTGCTGCCAGGCGAACTCTATTACTGGGCGACGATCGTCGGCATGAATCTGGGTTTCGTGTTCTACGTCACAACCCTGTTTCTGTTTCCGGCGATTGCCGTTGATTCGACAGGCGCAAAATGGCGGGCGGCCATTCATGACGCCGTCGTGACATGGGCGGTGACCGGGCCAGCGCTGCTGCTCACGATTCTGCCTGGCGTTTTGCTCGATCCGCTGAAAGCCGCGCTCATCGATCCCATGGCCTCGCGCACAACGCGTCTGGGCATGGCGATCGTCAACTCCATCGAGACCAATCTGCTCGCCGCCGCCATTGCGGTGATGGCCTGCTATCTCTACCGCTTCCATGCCGACCGTTCGCGCGGCGCGGCGGTCGGGGATGCGGCGCAAGCGGGGTAAGCGGAGGCGGACCGCCCTCCGATCGAATCACGCGTCGCCCCAGATTTCCTTTGCTGTCTCGACAATCAACGCGAGCTTTTCCTTCTCGCGCTCGACTGTCATCGTCTCGCCGCCGATGCCGCTGGAAAAGCCGCACTGCGGGCTGAGCGCAAGCTGGTCGAGCGAGGTGTATTTCGTCGCTTCCTCAACGCGGCGCTTGATCGCGTCCCTGGTCTCCATGACCGAGCTTTTGGTCGTGACCAGACCGATGACGGCGGTCTTGCCCTTGGGCAGGAAACGCAGCGGCTCGAACCCGCCCGCGCGTGCGCTGTCATATTCGAGGAAATAGCCGGTGACGTTGATTTCGTTGAACAGCAATTCCGCGACCGGCTCATAGCCGCCTTCAGCGACCCAGGCGCCGGCAAAATTGCCGCGGCAAAGATGCATGCAGACCGTCATGTCCGCCGGCAGCCCGGTGATGGAATCGTTCAGGAGCTTTGCATAGGTTTTCGGCAAGGTCTGCGGGTCTTCGCCGAGCCGGGTCACATCGTTGCGCAAGGCGGGGTCGCAGAGATAGGCGAAATTGACTTCGTCGATCTGCACATAGCGCAGGCCATTGGCGGCAAGATCCGCAATTTCAGCGCGATAGACGCCGGAGAGGTCGTGGTAGAATTCCGCCATATCCGGGTAGGCCTTCAGGTCGATGGCTTCGCGTCCACCGCGAAAATGCAGAATCGTCGGCGAAGGCAGTGTAACCTTCGGCGTCGCTTTGGCGATCGATTTCAAAAATTTGAAATCATCGACGAATATCGGCTCGCTGCGCGAGACCTTGCCGAGCACGGCCATCGAGGGCGGAGTGTGTTCGCGCGTGCCGGCCGCAGAATGGAATTTCACCGAAAGTTTTGGCGGCATCACGCCGACATTCCTGATTTTCAGCAGAAAGTCGCTCTGCCATGATTTTCGATTGTATTCGCCATCGGTGACAACCTTCAGGCCGAGGTCTTCCTGCATCTTGACGACATCGCGGATGGCGGCGTGCTGGATATCGAGCAGTTCAGCCCGTGTCATTGTCCCCGCCAATGCAGCCTCGCGCGCCTTGATGAGATTGTCCGGGCGGATCAGGCTGCCAACGTGGTCGGCGCGAAACGGCGGTTTACGTGCGGACATGGGGGTCTCCTCAAGGTTCGATTTGCAGCGCGTCATAGCCGATTGACCGTGGACGCGAAAGCCATGGGCGCCAAAAAAGGCATATGGGACAAGGCCCACCGGCATGGTGGGGCAAAACCACGATGCTTTGCCGATCGTTTGCTCCCGCGTCGGCGCCATGCTAGGCGAGCCTGTCTCCCGAACTGGAAAAAGCCATGAAGCGTAGTGAAAATCGCATCCTAACCACCCATGTCGGCAGCCTGATCCGTCCGCCTGACCTTCAGGAATTCATCAAGGCGCGCCAGAGCGGCGGGACCTATGACAAGGCGGCCTATGCCGCATGCCTGAAAAAGAGCGTCGACGATGTTGTGCGCCGGCAGAAAGAGGCTGGCGTCGATATTCCCAGCGATGGTGAATTCGGCAAGGCGATCAGCTGGTCGCAATATGCGCTGACGCGGCTTTCGGGCTTCGAGCGACGTCCGATCGTCGCTGGCGCCAATCCTTTTGCCGCTGGCGCCGATCGAGCCCGCTTCGCCGCTTTCTATGCTGAAATGGACGCCAACGATCCGCCGAACACCAATATGGAGTCTGTCTGCATCGGGCCGATCAAATACACCGGCCATGCCGAGCTCCAGATGGACATCGATCATTTCAAGGCGGCCTTGCAGCATTCGCCCGCTGAAGAAGCCTTCCTGCCGGTCGCCGCCGTTTCCAGCGTCATTCCTGACCGCAAAAATGATTTCTACAAGACAATGGAAGATTGCAATGTCGCCATCGCCGAGGCCATGCGTGACGAATACAGGCAGATTGTGGACGCCGGACTGCTTGTGCAACTGGACGACGCCCGCGCCGCCGTCACGTGGGATCGCATGTCGCCAACATCTTCCTTCCCCGACTATTTGAAATGGCTGGCGCGGCAGGTCGAAATCATCAACCATTCGCTTGAGGGCATCCCCGAGGATCGCGTGCGCTATCACGTCTGCTGGGGTTCGTGGCCAGGTCCGCACACGACCGATGTGGCGTTCAGGGACATCGCCGAACTCGTCCTCAGGATCAAAGCCGGGGCATTCGTGATCGAGGGCGCGAACCCCCGCCATGAGCACGAATGGAAGGTCTGGAAGGATATCAAATTGCCAGCAGGAAAGGTGCTGATCCCCGGAGTCATCAGCCACGCCACGAACATTGTCGAGCATCCAGAACTCGTGGCCGAACGTATCGCGCGCTACGCTGGCCTTGTGGGCCGCGAGAATGTGATTGCCGGCACAGATTGCGGCTTTGCGCAGGGGCCGCTGCTGCGCCGCGTTCACCCCACGATCATGTGGGCGAAATTTGAGGCTCTGGCGGAAGGCGCACGCATCGCCAGCAAGCAATTGTGGGGGTGAGTCCCATTCGCAATTGCGCGCCGGAATCCCATCCGGCAGGCTTTTGTTTGCTGTTCGTTAATGCTGAAATAATTGCAATTCAGGGGGTTCTTGACTCTTGTGCGCCGGCGTTTTCACGCGTCATATTGATGTGAATTGAGGGTGATTCGTTTTGCGAATCGCCTGCGCCTGGGGGCAGTATGTTCGCGGATGATCTGGCGACGGCGCGGCGCGACCTGGCGGACTGGAGCCAGCCTGTCATCGTGGATTATTTGCAAGAACTCTATGCGCGTTTGCTGGGACCAAGCCATCAGAGCTTGCGCGTTCTTGGGATTTCGCATGGGCGCACGTGGCGCATCCTGATTCTCGGCGATCTTGAAAAACTGGCGCCCGCGCGGCGCGAAATCGTAGGTATTTCAAGGCTGGCCGGCTTGAAGACACAGCATGTCGAACAGATTGATCAGGCCATGCTTGCGGAATTGATGGATATTATCGTCGCCCGGTTTCATCGCTCGCCGGCGCAGGCGAGCCTCTACGGGCGAATCCTGCTCAGCGCCGCCTCGCGTCTGGCGGCGGCAGGCTCGACGGTCGCCGCCTGACGTTGCGCCTTTTTCAAGCGAAGCTTGAAACGGTTCGCGTGCAGAAAGCGCGTCGGCGTCGATCCGCCGCTGCTCCGGCAATGAGGCATTCATCGAGAGAATTGATATAAGCTCGCCGGCGCAGGCGAATCAACGCCGGTGGAACGCCCGGAACCCGGATGGATTGGTCACCCCAGCAGGATCAGGCCTTGCGCGCTGTGCGTGACTGGCTAAAGCAACGCCGTCCGCAGGTGTTCCGCCTGTTTGGCTATGCCGGCGCCGGCAAGACCACGCTCGCCCGGCACATTGCCGATGGCGTCAAGGGCGACGTGCTGTTCGGCGCCTATACGGGCAAGGCGGCGCTGGTGATGCGCGCGCGCGGTTGCGATGAGGCCCGCACGATTCACAGCATGATCTATCGTCCGAAGGATGTCGAAAGCGAGGAGCCAACTTTCGTTCTCAATGACGATTGCGCCGCAGCTTCGGCGGCGCTGATTATTATAGACGAATGTTCGATGGTGGATGAGGAACTCGGGCGCGATCTTCTCTCCTTTGGACGTCCCGTGCTGGTGCTGGGCGATCCCGCGCAATTGCCGCCGGTCAAGGGCGGCGGTTTTTTCACCGAGGCCGAGCCCGATGTCATGCTGACAGACGTGCACCGCCAGGCCGCAGATAACCCCATCATTCATATGTCAATGATCGTGCGCGAGGGCGGCAGGCTGGAACCCGGCGTCTATGGCGAAAGCCGCATCATTCTGAAACGCGATATCGACGCGGTCGCCGTGACGCAGGCCGACCAGACCCTCGTCGGCCTCAACCGCACGCGCCGCAATTATAACCGTCGAATGCGCGAGCTGTTTGGCCACACTGATCCCCTTCCAGAGGCTCAGGACCGGCTGGTGTGTCTGCGCAACGACCGCAAAAGAGGTCTGCTCAACGGCGGTCTCTGGACGGTGAAAAAGCGCATGGCCGACCGCAAGGGCAAGATGCGGCTCAGCGTTGTCCCCGAGGACGATCCTGGCCGAAAGGCGCTGACCGTCAACGTGCTGCCGGATTTCTTCACCAGCGAGGAGGAAATCCCCTTCGCCCTGCGCCGCACCTCGGATGAGTTTGACTATGGTTACGCGCTGACCGTGCATAAATCGCAGGGCTCGCAATGGGACGATATCGTCCTGTTCGATGAAAGCGGCGCTTTTCGCGAGCACCGCCATCGCTGGCTCTACACCGGCATTACCCGCGCAGCCAAACGGATCACGATTGTGATGTGAGGACCACAGTCTGATTTGGGAGTTGATATCCCGGTTGTTTCCGTCCCTGCGTTGCTTCACAATAGAGGCAATCCACCAGCACAACGGGACGGCGTTTCATGAGCGGAGCATTTCACGGACGGCGCGAGGATTTCCGCCTTGTGACCGGACAGGGCAAATACACCTCCGACTGGAATTTTCCGCATCAGGCCTATGGCCATTTTCTGCGCGCCGACCGTGGCCATGCCGACATCCTGTCGGTCGATATTTCAGCCGCGCTGGCGTCCCCGGGCGTGCTTGCCGTTCTCACTGGCGCGGACACGACAGCGGCGGGCTTTGGCCCCGCGCCCAATATGGTGAAATTCCCCGGCAAGGGCGGCTCAAAAATGAAGCCTGTGCCACGCGAGGTCATGGCGCACAAGAAGGTCGTGTTCGTCGGACAGGAGGTCGCGCTCGTGGTGGCGGAAACCGCTGCGCAGGCGCAGGAAGCGGCTGAAAAAATCATCGTCGATTACCACGATCTCCCTGCTGTCGTTGACGCCGAAGCGGCGCTCGAACCTGGCGCGCCTGTGATCTATCGCGAGCTCGAAAACAATCTCGCCTTCGATTTCGAATATGGCGCGCAGGCGGAAACGGACGCCGCCTTCGCCGCCGCTGCGCATGTCACCAAGCTCGCGCTCGACGCCCCGCGCATTGTTGGCAACCCGATGGAGCCGAAGGCCGCCGTGACGATCTATGACGCGGCCAAAGACGTGTACGACCTTTACTCGCCTTCGCAGGGCCTCACCGGCATGCGCGCCGGACTTTCGGTTGGAACCGGAATCCCTGAGGACAGGATCCGTGCGCACGCCCATGACGTCGGCGGCGGCTTTGGCATCCGAGGCGAGGCCTATACCGAATATCTCTCGCTGATGCTGGCTGCAAAGAAAGTCGCTCGTCCGGTCAAATGGGTTGGCACGCGCACCGAAACCTTTGTCAGCGATCATCACGGCCGCGGGGCGAAATTGTTTGGTGAGTTGGCGATCGATCGGGACGGCAGGTTCACGGCCATGCGCATCCTCTGGATCATCAATGCGGGCGGCTATTTGTCGACGCCCGGCGCCTTCACCAATACGCTCGCGCCCTCCAGCAACATCACCAGCATTTACAAAATTCCCGCCGCGCACGGTTTGCACCGCGTTGTGCTCACGAATACGACGCCGACGACGCCCTATCGCGGCGCGGCGCGGCCCAATGTCACCTATCTCATCGAGCGCCTCATTGATGAAGCCGCGCTCGAACTCAAGATGGACCGCGTCGAACTCCGGCGGAAAAATCTGATTGCGCGGTCTGAGTTTCCATTCAAGACAGCGACGGGCGCTGTCTATGACAGCGGCGATCCCGCTGGCCTTCTGGACGACGTTCTGTTGCATTCGGATTTTCAGCGCTTTGCCGAACGCAAGGAGGCAACGCGACAAAACGGCAAGTTGCGCGGCGCCGCCTGCTGCATTTTTATCGAGCCATCGGGCGGCGGTTCCTCGCCGCAGGAAGAAACCTTCATTAAATTCGGCGAGTCCGGCAACCCGGTCATTTACACCGTGTCCGGTCCATCCGGACAGGGCCATGAAACTGTATTTCCAGAAATTGTCGGACGCGAATTCGGCATTGCGCCGGAAAACATTACGCTGCGATTCTCCGATCCGGATGGCCCTCCGCTCAAGGGCGATGGCACCATCGGCTCGCGGTCGTTGATGTCGCATGGGGGGTCGCTGATGCTCGCCGCACGCGAGGTGGTCAAAAAGGGTCGCGAACTCGCCGCGTCGCATCTGGAAGCCGCCGCAGAGGATATCGAGTTCACCGATGGCCGCTATCGCGTGAAGGGCACCGATGTCTCGATCACGCTGCTCGATCTTGCGCGCAAAAGCGCAGCCAATGGCGCCAATCCTCTGGATACGATGTACGGAATGCCTGCGCCCCGCGCATTCCCCACCGGCGCGCATGTCGCCGAAGTCGAGATCGATCCCGCCACCGGCGAGGTTGAACTGATGTCCTATGTTGGCGTCGATGATTGCGGCAATGTTATCAATCACGCGCTGGCGGAAGGCCAGGTGCATGGCGGGTTGATGCAGGGCTTCGGGCAGGTTTTTGACGAAGTCTGCCTCTATGATGCGAACGGCCAGATGCTGACGGCGAGCTTTATGGACTATTGTATGCCGCGCGCGCATGAATTGAAGGGATTGAAACTCTACGACCGTCCGGTGCCCTCGCCAACCAATCCGCTTGGCGCCAAGGGCGTTGGCGAGGCCGGCGCGACAGGCTCGGTTCCGACGCTGGCCTGCGCCGTGATGGACGCGCTGCGCGATGTCGGCGTCACGCATCTCGACCTGCCCTATACGCCGGCCCGAATCTGGCGCGCAATCAGGGCGGCGGGGAAGGTTTAGGACTCACTCCGTCAGAACGCGCGGCGCGGGGAAGGCGACTTCCACAAGCGTCCCCTCGTTCTTGCGGCTGCGGATCGAGAAGCTCGCGCGGTTGGCTTCGACGAGCGCCTTGGTCAGCGGCAGTCCCAACCCGGTGCCGGCCTGCGTGCGCGAGGTCTGCAACTGCATGAAGGGTTCCAGCGCAATCTTCACTTCCGCATCGGTCATGCCGACGCCGGTATCCTTCACGCGCAAGACGGCGTTGCCGGAATCGGTCAGCGCTGAGGAGACAATCACCTGACCGCCGGGTTCGTTGAACTTCACAGCGTTGGACAGGAGGTTCAGCATGATCTGCCGCAGCGAGCGCTCGTCGGCGACAATTCTGGGCAGACGCGGCGCCAGCGACATGCGCACCACAACGCGCTCGGCCGCCGCTTGCGGCTGGATGATCGACACGCATTCCGCGACGATTCTGTTGGCGTCGACCGACGTGAAGGATAGGTCCGCCTTGCCCGCCTCGATTTTCGACAGGTCGAGCAGGTCGTTGACAAGACTCATCACATGCGCGCCTGAGGCATGGATGTCTTTCAGATAATCCTTGTAGCGCTCATTGCCGATCGGCCCCAGCCGCTCTTCCATGATGACTTCGGAAAAGCCAAGGATCGCATTCAGGGGGGTGCGGATTTCATGGCTGATTTTGGCCAGGAAATCAGACTTCATCTGGCTGGCGCGTTCAGCCTCCCGTCGCGCGTCGCGCAATTCATTCTCGGCTTTTTTCCAATGCGTCATGTCGCGCATGACCGCGCAATATTTGCGGCCATCGGCGCCCAGACTGCCAAGCGTGAGGAATATGGGGATCAGGCCGCCCTGGCTGGCGCGAGCCGTGACGTCACGCCCGTCGTTGAGCAGACTGGCGACGCCGGCAGCCTGAATTCCGGCAAAATATTCTGTCGCCGAATCCCTGCTTTCCGGCGCCAGCAGTGTCGTGAACAGTTCCCCGGCAACCTCGTTTTGCTCACAACCAAACAAGGCTTCGGCCGATCGGTTGAGCGACAGGATGCGACCGCTTTGATCGAGCACCGCGACGCCATCGGTCGCAGTGTCGAGAATGGCGTGCAATTCACGGTTCTGGGTTTCGCCCGCGCGCAACTCGGCCTCAAGCGAACGCACATGCGGCAGCAGGTCCATGTCGTTGGGTTTGCGGAATGACATCAGCGTCGCTGGCGCGCCGTCCCAGTCGATGACGCGCAACCTCGCCTCCACCGGGATGACATCGCCGGAAGCGGTCACAACAGGAATCGATCCGCCATTGGCGGCGTTGGTCAAAGTCTCTGGCTGGCGGCCATGAAACAGACGCTCCAGCCCACCGGATTGGTGAAACAAATCCGCGGAGACAAAACCCAATGTGTCGAGCAATGCCTGATTGAGGTAGATCGGCGTTTCGAGCCGGGTGACCATTACGCCGAACGGGATTTTTTCCAGCAACATCGGGGCATTGCGACGAACATCGTCGTCCAGTTGGGGCGGGTTGACGTTGTCAGGGATCGCGATTTCAGCCTGCGCGACCGCATGAGGCGACTGGATTGCCGCCAGAGGCGCGTCGACCGGCGGCGCAGGCGTTTCGACCGGGTTTGCAGGGGAGACGACGACGGTCGGGATGCGGCTTTCGAAGCGCGAAATACCGTCCCGGTCGAGCGGGTCGTCTTCATCGCCGCGGGGGATTTCGAGCGTCGTTTCGGTTCGTTCCGCCGCCACCGGCGTTGCGTCACCGCTCGCAGTGTCCTGACCTTCATTGCTTGCCAGAACATATAAACCTTGAACCCCTTCGCCGGGATCGTTGGCGGGCGTCAGCGCTGCGTTCTTTTGCGCGAGCGCTTCGGCGTCGAGCGGTTTGGCGCCAAGCGCCCTGGCAATGTCGCTGAACGCCTTTCGCTCGTCAGGAGTCAACTCCACCGGCTGCGACGCGCTATTGGCTTGCGTTCGTGCAAAAACATCAGAAGGGGCGGACGGCTGAAACGGGCTTTCGGCAAGCCCTTGCTTGCCGGCTGCAGTTTCGGCAAATCGATGCGGCCAGAGCGCGACGACATTGCCGCCGGATGAAAGCGATTGCGGGGGCTCCAGCGGGGGCTCGCGTTGAATGGCCGGAGCAATTTCCGGGTCATCGCAATGCGCGACGTCTTGCGCCGGATTTTCGGCTTCAGTTTTATTTTCAACCACTTCCGGAGTTGCATGCGCAACCTCTTCTGGAACTGGCATGGAGGCGGCAATATCCTCGCCGGGCGCGCCCTGCGGTTGCGCAGGAACAACCGGCGGCGCAAAAGGCTCCAGGTTCTGGAATTGCACGACGCCAAAACCACGAAAGCCGTCAAAGGCGCGGGCCTTGTCGAAAGAAGGCACTCCGCCCAACGTCACGGGAACAGCGGCGCCGGAACCGCTAATCGGCCACAGCAGATGCAACCCGCTCCAGGTTTCGCGGCGCGCCAAAGCCAGGGCGAGCAGGTCTTCGGGGTCGGCGCCCCAGCGTTTCACATGGGCCGCAAAGTCTTGTCCAATCAGGGCAGCGCTGTCGCACCCCACAACGTCGCAAAGCTGTCCCGTGATGTCAGTCAATCGGCCCGCGGCATCCGAACGCCATAAAAACCGGACCGACGGCATCTTGGCGAACCGGTTCAGGAGCTCCGCCTGCGTGTCCTCAAGCGAGCGCAATGCGTGCGGGTCTTTTTCGTCCGCAATGGAGCGCTGCGATGCGCCCGGAAGTTCGGGTTCAAGCGCGTGGATGGATGCAGGCAAATCTGCTGGCGGCTCAGCAGGCGCTGCTTCAGAGAGCCCTGACGCCTTGTTCGAAGGGACCGGTTCGGCGGATAACACAATTGGCTGCATTGGTGGATTTGAGGCCGCTAAACGCACGCCAAGCGCCCCCACAACCAGCAAGGGGGCGGTTCCTTCCGTCCGTCTGCACATGCAAGTCAGGATTTCCGCCTTCCGTCCAATGACGAAGCGCAGTTTCTCCAGCCTGACGGGCGCTCCCGGTCGCAGGATCGTCGCCAGTTCGGTCAGACGCCTTGCGCCGGGATCGCTACTCGCGAACAATGCCTGTGTGAGCGCAGCGGCGTCCTGGCGCCTGAAAAAGGCAAGCGCAGCCGGATTTGCAAAAGCGATGTCGGGCGGCGCTCCCCAGGCGGCAATGACAGGCGCGCCAGCCGCCAGCAGGCCGGCGATTGCGGGGTCCGCAAGGGCCAGTTCAATATCCCGAGGCGTCGGGAAAGCTGGGGGTGCAAGCCATTCCATGATTGTTGCGAGTTTCTCCAGACGCAGGACGCAGAGCGGGAGAGGGTCCGGTAAAAGCCGACTGCTCCACTTAACAAAACCTTAACCCTGGGGACGCCTGCGGTCCATTGCGCCCGGCAACGGGTCCCCGGTTTCTTGCAAATATGATGAATCGGATTGTGCATCGCACAAAAATGTTGCAATGCAAAAAAAAATGATGCTAATGACCATCCGTCAAGGGGATGCCGTCGTGCTGAACGTAACGTTGTCCCGCATCAGTCAGACGACAAGGAGTCCAAAATGGCAAATGCATTCGAAGTTCCCGTTGAAATGCGCGATTTCGCTGAACGCAGCGTTTCGCAAGCGCGCAAGGCGTTTGAAGGTTTCATGGCTGCCGCCCACAAGAGCGCGGAATCGCTCGATACCTCCGTCAACCCGGCCTTGAGCGGCGTCAAGGACGTTTCCTCCAAGGCCGCCAGCCTTGCCGAAAAGAACGTCACAGCCGCATTCGATCTTGCCGAGAAGCTTGTCCACGCCAAGGACTTCAATGAGGTCATGAGTCTGCAAGCCGAATATGTAAAAGCGCAGATCGCTACCGTCCAGGAGCAGGCCAAAGAACTGGGCGAGGCCATGACAAAAATGTCGGTTGTGAAAAAGTAAGGCAACGTAATTTCAACAGGAGCGCAAGATGGCAGCCGCCAAGAAAAGCACCGCTAAGCCCGCAGCCCCGGCTGCGCCGATTGTTGCCCCCGCGCCTGCGGCCACAAAGACCGTAACGCCGGTTATGGCCGCAGCGCCGGTCGTGGCCGCAGTGCCCGCCAAGACCAAACCCACTGTTGAAGCCACTCCCGTGCAGCCATTCCCCGGCGCGCATGAGGCGCAGGAGCAGTTTCGCAAGGCCGTCGAGCAAAGCGTGACGCAATCGCGCGCCGCGTATGAGAAACTGAAGACTGCAGCCGAACAGGCCACCGGTTCGCTCGAAACAAGCTATTCGGTCGCCACCAAGGGCGTGAATTCATTGAATGCAAAGGCGATTGACGCTTTGAAGGCGCAAGCCGACGTCACCATGGAACATATGAAATCGGTGATGGCCGCCAAGACCGTTGGCGAAGCCATCGCCCTCCAGAGCACGCACGCGCGCAAACAGTTCGAGACACTCTCGGCTCAGGCCAAAGACTTCTCGGAAATGATGCAGAAGATTGCCGTGGAAGCCACAGAGCCTCTCAAAGCGGTTTTTGGCAAAGGTTTCTCGTAAAACTCATTTGAGCCCGCCGGCAAGATCGCCGCGCCCCTGGCGCGGCGATCAATTTTGTCAATGAGGCCAGACGCGACTGTCAGCCCCAAAGGCCAAATGAAGCGCCGGTTCAAAACGGGGGAGCGGCTGCGCTTATATCCCGGCCGCCGCATAGCCCAAACAGAGCGCCACGCCCAGAAACAACACGGCAAACGCTGCGGCCAGTTCAAACCCCCGGCCCAGCAAATCGCCCCGCCGCGAAGTGGTTCCGGTTATTCGCAGCGCCATGTTCTTGGCAAAGACCGCCATTGAAGCCAGCGCGCCTGTCGTGATCGCAGTTCCCAGAGCCATCGCGAATGTCGATGCGACCCCAGCCCAGAACAGGCCCTGCGCCAGCGAAAACACAAGCACAATGATCGCGCCCGAACAGGGCCGCGAGCCCGCCGCCATGATCGTCAGAGCCGCCTCGCGCATGGAAAAATTGCCGCCCAGGGTCGAGGGATCCGGCATATGGAAATGCCCGCAATTGTCGTCATGCTGATGTGCGGCGTCAGCTTCGACAGCCTCGCAAACGAAGCGGGCGTTCGTCGCCATGACAGCTGCGGCGGACAGCGAAGCAGGCGGCGCATTCCATGCTTTCACAAAGGCCTGCCCCTTGCGCCAGACGAGCCAGCCGCCAAGGACCGCAACGCCCGCAAAGCTCGCCATCTCGACAAATGACGCGGCGTCACGCATCGTCGAAGCGGTCGCGCGCAACGCAAATGCGAGGATGCCGACTATGGCTATGGCGACCGCGCCTTGCAGGATTGCGGCGAGGAAAGAAATGATCAGGCCGCGTTTCAGCGCGCGCTCATTGGCCAGCATGTAGGAGGCGACGACCGCCTTGCCATGGCCAGGCCCGGCGGCATGAAAGACGCCGTAAACAAAACTCAAACCCGCCAGCGTCCAGAATGCTGCGCCGCCATTGTGCACCGCTCGCACAGCGGCGCTCAATCCACGCTCCATCTCAATCTGTTTTGCGATGATCCAGCCAACGAGGCCTGTGGCCTGCCCGCCGCCTTCGGTAATGCCAACGTTGAATGGGTTCCTTGCCTGCGCGAGCGCCTCGCCACACCAGGCGAACGCCAGAATCAGCCCGCAAAAGCCAAGCAACGCAATTGCGCGGCGCTGCGTCATGGACAGGCGACCATGGCGCGATCAGCCAGACGAAACGCAAAATCCTCGCCAGGCGAAAAATTCTCGCTCATCGCCTGATTGAGCTTTTTTTGCTCCGCTTCGTCAAGCGCATGGGGTTTGAGAATGCTCAATGAACACCCTTTGGGGCCGCCTTCGAGATTCACCGACTGGCCCTTGTCGAACGAGAAAGCGACAAAATAGCTGGGGTCGTAAACCGCGAAAGTGAATGCCTTTTTGGTCTCGGCCGGCCTGGTGAGAGGCAATGTAAAATTCAACGTCGCCACCTCGTCCTTGGGATCATAGGTCATCGAGTAATCTTTGGGGTCGTCATATTTGACAGGCTTGCCGTTGAGTTTCCCATATGTGAAAAAGTCGAACTCCTTGAGCGATTCAACATTGGTCTGCGCAACGGGCTGTAAATCTTCAGGAGTCGGCGGTTGGCCATCCTTGCCCAGATTTGCGGTCACGAAAGCCGAATACATGTCGTCAAATGTCCAGTGGTGCCGTATCGCCACGACCTTGCCGTCGGGGCCCAGAACCGCCTCGGCCTTGACCGACACCCAGACATGGGGATGCGCCTGGGCCGCCGGCCCACCCAGCAATCCAGCCGCGCAGCCTGCAACAATCGCCAAAATATGCAAAGCGCGCATCAAACCAACTCTCATATGCCGAACGACTCGCCGCGCCCACCGCCAAGAACCGGTAAAATCCGGCGCAACAATGGCGAAGGCCTATTCCCCTGTGTTCGGAAAATGGCCCCATTGCCGGCCTTGCGCAAGTGCCGGCTGGATTGGCCCGTCAGCAAACGACAATCGTATCGCAGGCCGTGACGCAAAAGCTCCGGTCCTTTTCGCTGAACCGGCAGGCGACAATCCAGAAAATCGAAAGCGATAGCCGATCTGGTAAAATACGATTTTATTTAAAGCCGATTTTTAAGATGATTTCCGGGATTTTTGATCGTGTTGCCACTACCGCGTATTCTGGAGGATAAAATGCATTTCACACGACTATGGGCCATTCGAGCCGGCGCTGCAGGACAAGCCGATGCGATTTTTATGAATTTGGGGCAGATCGCCCTTTCGTCCGCAGAGGTCGAGGCGGACGCAAGTTGCATTCCCGCCACGCGGGTCGCCTTCAAGGCCGCTTTTGGCGGCGCTCTGGCGGAACGGCCCGAAGCCATTCCCGCGCAGGCGGGGCAATTGTTCCGCTTTGTTCATGAAATGAGCATCGGAGACCGGGTCATTTATCCCCGTCCGTTCGATCGGACCTTGCAATGGGGCGAAATTACCGGTCCCTACGTTTTTGAGGCGGAGAGCGGCGTCGAATTTTCGCATCGCCGCTCCGTGCGCTGGACTGGCAGACGCAGTCGCGACGAGTTCTCACAGGGGTCATTATATGAACTTGGCTCCCTGCTCGCCATGTTCGAGGTTAAATCTTTCGCCAGCGAACTCTGGCGAAAATTCGAAGGCGCCTCGCCAGGGCTTGAGGACGTTATCAACGTCTCGGAGGAAGATGCGACGGCTGCGGTCGGCCGCGATATCAGCGACACCACGCGCGACTTTATTTCAAAGAAAATCAAGGCCGAACTGAAGGGATTCCCGTTTGAACCCTTCATCGCCAATTTATTCAAGGCGATGGGATACCGGGCGCGCGTCACGCGCAAGGTCAAGGATGACGGGATCGACCTCATAGCCCACCGCGATGAACTGGGCATCGAGCCGCCAATCCTGAAAATTCAGGTGAAAGTTGTCGAGGCCAATATCGGCGCAGACAGCGTCAAGGCCTTCTACGCCATGATTCACGAACGCGAGGTCGGCGTTTTCATCACGACGGGCGGGTTTTCGGCCAGCGCGCTCGATTTCGCGCGCACCAAAGCCAATCTGCGACTGATCAACGGCATTGAACTGGTTGACCTGATACAAAAATATTACGACGAACTCGACCTCAACTACCGCCGGATGATCCCCTTGCGTCGCGTGTTCGTGCCCGATATCCCTGAAGCTGCGTAAGGCGCCCTCTTTGGCAGGGTTTCCTTGCCATGCGTCGCTATTGGGGTTAAGGGTTACAGATTCCCGTTAGAGATCGTGAATATGAGGCAACGCCTCGGCCGGGCCGGAGCCCGGCGGCGCTTGCCCCGCGATCCCCCACCAAGGCGCGAAGGCGCCGCAAGGAGACTGATATGAGCGCCAACACACCGTTGATGCCCATGGCGACAGCCGTTTGGCTTGTGGAGAACACATCGCTGACCTTCGACCAGATCGCCGATTTCTGCAAATTGCATCCGCTCGAAGTCAAGGGGATCGCCGATGGCGAGGTTGCCGCCGGCATCAAGGGGCACGACCCAATAACCTCGAACCAGCTCACCCGTGACGCTATCGCCAGGGCAGAAAAGGACGCCAATGCAAAGCTGGCTCTGTCTGCGCCCAAAGTTGTTCTGCCGGAAGCCAAAAAGGTGCGTGGCGGGCGTTACACCCCATTGTCCCGCCGGCAGGACCGACCCAACGCGATCCTCTGGCTGCTGCGCAATCACCCGGAGCTGAAAGACGCGCAGATCATGCGTCTTGTCGGCACCACAAAAACAACCCTGCAATCCATTCGCGAACGCACCCACTGGAACTCTGCGACCATGCAACCGCTGGATCCAGTAACGCTCGGCCTGTGCAAGCAGATCGATCTCGATATGGAAGTCGTCCGCGCCAACAAGGACCGTCCACGCGAGGCTGAAGATTCAGGCGCCACCCTGTTGCCGGCCGAAATCACAACCGATTATCGTCCCGAGCAGCCGCTGACGCACGAAAACGTGTTTGGCGCGGCCAAACCGGCGGCTCGCGAACAGGAAGAAAAAATCGATATCAATTCGGTTTTCGCCAAACTGAAAGATTTGAAGCCACAGGAATAGCGGCTGTCAAAGTGTTTTGCGGGCGCCGTCGACGGCGTCCGCCACACTCCAGAACGCGCGCTCCGACGAGGCCAGATGTTTCGCATTGGTCCGCGCAAGCAAGTCGCGCGTTGCATCTTTCACACGAGCCAGAAACAGGATCCGTCCCGCGCGTGTCAGACGCGCTTCGAACTCGACCAGAGCCTCCAGCGCCGTGCTGTCGAAATCGTCGGTTTCCTCGATACTCAAGACCAGTCTGGCTGAAGTCGCACGCCGCTCAAGTTGAGCGAAAATACGTTCCGCATTGGTGAAAAATATCGGCTCGCCGGGCCGAAAAACCGCAATCGCCGGATCGATGACAGCTTCTGGATGCATCGCAGTATCGACAAAATCCCGTGTGGCGTCGAGCTGCCCCAGCGTCGCAACATTGGGTTGGGAAAAGCGCCGGATGACGGCGGCGAGCGACAGGCCGATGGCGATCAGCATTCCGTTCAGCACGCCAAAAGCCAGCACAGCGACCGCAGCGCCTGTCGCTACATATTGATCGCGATTCATCCGCCACAAATCCAGCAATGGTTTGGGATTCAACGCGTGCGCCAGCGCGGCTATAACGACGGCCGCCAGCGCGGCCTCCGGCAATTGTGCAACAAATTGTCCGCCCAGCGCCATCAGGGCCACAACGGCGAAAGCCGCGATGACGCCGGCCAGACGCGAACGCGCGCCCGCCGCCTCATTGGCGGACGTCGCGGAAAATCCTGCGCCCACCGCCATGCCGCGCATCAGTCCGGACGCAACATTCGCCAGCCCCATCGCGATCAGTTCGCGACTGGCGTCCAGCGGCTCGTTGTGCCGGAGCGCGTATGTGCGCATCGCGCCCCAGGATTCGGCATAGATAATCATGGCCAAAGGCACAGCGAGTTGCGCCAGCCGGCTCCAGTCGTTCAGCGAAAGCGATGGCGCGCCAGGCGCAAGAAGCGCGATATCAATTTTACCGACGCAAGCCGCGCCGCCATCGCAGATATGCGCCGACATGGAAACAGCGACGCCCAACGCCAGAACGACAAAGGCGCCGGGAACGAGAGGGAATCGCTTGAGCGTAAAGAGCACCGCAAGCGCGGCGATTCCCACGGCCAGTGCGACCGGGTTCCAGTGCGGGGCCTGCGCGAGCAACGAACCCAGGATTTGAACGGGATCGCCGCTGGCCCGAACCCCGGCAATCATGGGCGCCTGCTTGATGACGATCGTCAACGCCAATCCGAAGGCAAATCCACGCAACACAGGCCGCGATATAAAATCGGCAAGTGCGCCCAACCGGGCAAGGCCAGCCATCAGAAACACCAGGCCGGTGAACATCACGAGCCCGAAGGCCAGCGCCAGCTTTTCAGTATCGCCCGCGTTGGGGAACGACGCCACTGCCGCAGCCAGAATCGCTGCAGATGACGATGTCGGCGCCGTAATGGCAAATCGGCTGCGCCCCATTGCGGCGTAAACCAGCAGTCCGATGACCGCCGCAAAAATGGCGTGATCCGGCGTGAGGCCTGCAATTGTCGAATAGGCGACCGCTTCGGGCAACAACAGACCGGCGACAGACAGACCGGCAATGACATCGCCCAGCCCGTTGGAGCGGGACGGCCGGACGGCTGCAACAGTGCTCAACGAGACCTCCATGCGTCATGACAGAAATATGACGCACGCCAACCCTAACGCTTTGCGCCACCGGCGCAAGCTTGCCCACGATGATCGCCAGCTCGCGACAGGGGTGAAACGCGTCCGGCTCCATGCTACAGCCGTATGGTGCCAAATCCCGTTCGCATCATGCTCTGCGCCGACGACTACGCCATCTCTCCAGGCGTTTCGCGCGGCATTCTGGCGGCGCTTGACGCTGGAAGACTGACCGCGACTTCAGCAATGACGAACCGCCCCGCATGGCCCGAAGCAGCGCGTGACCTCACAGCTTTTCGGGGGCGCAGGGATTTGGGCCTTCACCTCAATCTCACGGCTGGCGCGCCATGCGGACCCATGCCCCGTTTCGCGCCCCGGGGCGCGTTTCCCCCGATTGGAGAAGTGGTGAAACAATCGCTCCTGCGCCGATTGCCGGTCGAGGAAATTCGCGCCGAGATTGCCCGCCAGATTGACGGCTTTGCAGCAGAAATGGGCGCGCCGCCGGATTTCGTCGATGGACATCAGCATGTCCATATCCTGCCGGGCGTTCGCCGCTGGCTGATCGAGGACCTCGCGCGCCGTGGCTGGGCCGGGACAGTCTGGCTACGCGACAGTTCCGACCAGCCCGCAGCGATCTGCGCGCGGCGTGTCGAGGCCGTCAAGGCGCTTCAGGTGTATGCGCTCGGTCGGGGGTTTCGGCAGGAGGCCGCGCAGGCCGGCTTTGCAACCAATATCGGCTTTTCCGGTTTTTCCTCCTTTGACGCCGGTCGCTCATTTGCGACCGATTTCAGCGCATTCTTGACGAGACCGGGGCCTCGCCATCTCATCATGTGCCACCCCGGCCATCCCGACGCCGCGCTGGCCGAGATCGATGACGTCTCGCAGACCCGGTCGCAGGAGCTGGCTTTCCTGATGTCCGATGCGTTTCCTGCGCTCATGGCCGCCGGGCACGCCATTCTATCGTGCTGGAATGGGTCGATTTTAACCGGGCCTTAAGGCTGATGTGACGATCATTGCGAGAATTTTCCTCTCGCCGAGGAAGCCGATTGCCGCGAAACAGGCCTTCCAGATATGTTCAACATACCGCTTCAATCCCAAAAATTACCGAAAGTTCGGGCGGAGGCCGAAAAGGCCGCCCTTCACGCTGGCTCATTTCGAGAAGCGATCGTCATCAAGGCGACGATGGTCGTCGGCGTTGTGGTCGCCCCGCTGTTCATGGTCCAGTTGTTCAGCCGGGGCTGGCCGACGGGCGCGGACCTGACATGGTCATTCATCATTTGCGCGATCATCATGGCCAGCGTTGCGGGCGTGATGCATGTCATTTTGATGCGTTTGACCGCCCCGATCGAGGAATTGACCGCCAGTATGCTGAAGCTCGCCAATGGCGACCTGTCGGCCCCGCTCACAGCTCTGGGTCGCAACGACGAAATCGGCGCCATGGCGGGCGCCGTCGACCATTTTCGCAATGGCCTGATCGAACGCGGTCGGCTGCAGAATGAAATCGCCGCATCAGCTTCCAGCACTTCCGAGCGGCAGAAGAAGGTCGATGCGCTGATCCACGAATTCCGGGACACGGTCGGCGATGCCCTGCGAAAGGTGACCGCGCATAGCGACCAGATGGCGCGCGCCGCCGATGGACTCTCCTCCATCGCAGCCGAAAGCTCCCGTCGTTCGCGCGATGCGGCGACCGCGACCAACAAGGCGTCCGGCAACGTCAAAACTGTCGCCACGGCGGCAGAGGAGCTGTCAGCCTCCATCGGCGAAATCGAAGATCAGGTGATTCGCACGCGTTCGGTCGTCGTCGATGCCGCGCGGACGACGACAACAACAACGGCGACGATCGGCGGCCTCGCGGAAAAGGCGCATCAGATCGGCGAAATCATCGGACTCATTCAGGCCATTGCCGCGCAGACCAATTTGCTGGCGCTGAACGCGACAATCGAGGCCGCGCGGGCGGGCGAAGCTGGCCGCGGCTTTGCGGTCGTCGCCCAGGAGGTCAAATCGCTCGCCAACCAGACCGCGCGCGCCACAGACCGCATCGCCGAGCATGTGCAGGCGATCCAGAGCGCAACCGGCGAGGCGGTCGATGCGATCAATTCCATCGTGACCACAATGAATCAGGCGGAAGGCTTTACCGCTGGCATCGCAGTCGCCATCGAGGAACAGGCCGCTGCGACAAACCAGATATCGCGCGGCGTCTCGGAGGCTGTTGCGGGCGCCGGACTCGTGTCTGAGAATATGGAGGGCCTCTCGTTGATGGTCGCCAAGACGGATCAATCCGCCTCCGAGGTCCACCAGGCCGCCAACGATGTGGCCTCGCAGGCGCGCCACCTCAACGACACCATCGAAGATTTCCTGCGCAATGTCGCCAGGGGATGAGGTAGGCCAAGGCAGCGCTGGCAACCACGCGATCTGAAAGCACGCGATCTGAAAGTTGCCAAAAAATCCGGGATTGGGGTATGATCGATTTCAAATCCCGAAAAATGGATTTTTCTTCCAGTCTGAGGAGCGCGTCGTGGAATTAACTCTGCCAGCCTTGCCTTATGCGTATGACGCATTGCAGCCTTATATGTCAAAAGAAACCCTGGAATATCATCATGATAAGCACCATCAGGCTTACGTGACCAACGGCAATAATCTGCTCAAGGGGACAGAGTTCGAAGGCAAGAGCCTTGAAGCGATCGTGACAGGTTCATTCGGCAAGAACGCCGGCCTGTTCAATAATTCCGCGCAGCATTTCAACCATATGCATTTCTGGAAATGGATGAAGCCCAATGGCGGCGGCAAAATCCCCGGCGCGCTCGAAAAAGCGCTGATCGATTCTTTCGGCACGCTCGACAAAATGAAGGAAGACTTCATCCAGGCCGGCGTGACGCAATTCGGTTCGGGCTGGCATTGGCTCACCGTGCAGAACGGCAAGATCGTCATCACCAAGACCGCCAATGGCGAGAATCCGCTGGTGCATGGCGGCAAGCCAATTCTCGGCAATGACGTGTGGGAGCACAGCTACTACATCGATTATCGCAATCGTCGCCCTGACTATTGCAAGGCCTTCATCGAGCATCTCGTGAACTGGGAATATGTGGCCGAATTGTATGAAGCCGCTATCAAGTAGATCTTGACTTCAGTCCAGCCGGGAAATCCGGCCTGTGCGGCCTCCCCACCATCGGGAGGCCGTTTTCGTAAGGGGTCTACCGGAACAACTCATTGTACACCCGCTGCCACATATCGCCGTCCCGCGCGAAGGCGTCGGGCGGAAAATAGAGTGGATTGAAACCGCCCGCTTCCGGTTTCAGGGCAGGCGTTTTGGCCTCGACGCTCGGCATGGCTGGCAGATAGTCGGACGCGGCCAGCACGTGCTGGCCCTCTTCGGACGCAATGAAATCAAGCAGCAGCCGCGCGGCATTGGGATGCGGCGCATTTTTGACGATGCTTGTCACCTGCATCGGCGCCGCAATCGGCTCTAGCTTGATCCAGTCGACAGGCGCTCCCTTCTGCGCGCTCAGGACGGCGTGGTGGTTGAATATGGAAAGCGCAATCGGATATTCCCCCGCAATCACCTGATCGAGAACCGCGCGCGCGGTGATGTCCGTATTGACGATCTCCTGACGGGCAAGTTTCTTCAGCCAGTCCATACCGGCGTTTTCGCCGAGCTGACGCAAGATCGCCCCGACAAAAATGGGCCCGCCAGCGCTGCGCGCGGTGCTCCACGCCATTTTGCCTTTCCATCGCGGGTCCAGCAGATCGTCCCGTTTTTTGGGCGCAATGTCGGCAGCAACCAATGTCGTATTGTAGCCGGGCGTCAGAAAATAAAGATTGGTGGCGATCCACAGGCCATCGGGGTCTTTCAGTTCGGCTGGATATTTGCTCGCCTGCGCAGACACATATTTTTCGACAAGGCCCGCTTTGGCAACCGGCGGCTCGGACTCGATGCCATCGAAGACATCGCCTTGCGGCGCGCCTGCGCGCCCCTCATTGATAACTTTCAAAGCGGTTGGCAGCGAATCTGCGCGCGAGAACTGAACATCGATACCCGGGTATCGCTTTTCGAAGGCCGACTTGAGAGGCAGGACGGCCTGATTCACGATGAGCGTCGTGTACCAGACCACGCGACCCTCGGCTTTTGCCGCCGCATAGAGCTCAGCCTCGCCAGCGCATGCCGCACGCATGAAACTCATCGCTGCGAAAACAACGACCAGCGTTTTCATCGGAAAAGCTCCCTGGCGACCGCAGCCCATTTCGTCGTCAGCGGATCCACGAAATCCGGACGCAACCACGTTGCGCGAAATCCGCCATCCTCGGGCCGCATCCCCTTTTTCATGGCTGGCGCCCTGGGCAGGGCCGGCAGATAATCGGACTGCGCCAGAACCGTCTGCCCCTCCTCCGACAACAGGAACTCCATCAGGAGCTTGCCCGCATTGGGGTGCGGCGCGTCCTTCAGGAGGCTCAGGGAATCGAAAGCAACGGGAACAGGCTGCATGGGCAGCCAATCCACCGGCGCGCCCTTGCGCGCGCTGATGACGGCATGATGGTTAAACATCATCAGGCCGATGGGGTATTCGCCGGCGATCACCTGGTCGAGGATCGCGCGCGAAGACGCCTCGACATTGACGATCTGCTGCCCCGATAACTTGCGCAGATAGTCCATCCCCGCGTCTTCGCCCCGACTGGTCAGAATGTTGCCGACAAAGCCGATGGCGCCGGCGCTTGAATTTGGGTTCCACGCCATCTTGCCCTTCCATTTCGGATCGAGAAGATCGTCATAGGTTTTGGGAGCCTCATCCCTTGAAACCATCGATGTATTGAAACCCGGCGTGAAAACGAACAGCAGCAGCGCCCGCCAGTAGCCTTGCCTGTCTTTCATGTCCGGGGGATAATCGGCATCGTTGGCAAGAGTTGATGGCGTCAACAACCCCTCGCGCTGCATCGCGATATTATTTGTCACGCCATCGAAAATATCGGCCTGCATATGACCGGATTTTGCTTCGTTTAGCAGGCGGATCGCAGTCGGCCCTTCGTCATTGCGGGAATAATCCAGCGTTACGCCGGGATATTTCGCCTCAAAGGCGGCTTTCAAAGGCAACACCGCCTGATTGACAATCAGTGTCGTGTACCAGACGATATGCCCCTCTTTGGCGGCGGCTTCGATGGTGGATCGATCGGCTGCATGCACGCCCGCGATTGGCGGCAGCAGCGCGACGGCCAGGCGGCAGACGCCAAATTTCATTATTTCCTCCAACGCTTTGCAGGCAGAGTAGCCCGTGCATTCCTCGCCAGCAAGCGGGCGGGATAGAGCGCCTCAGCCGTAAACGCGATCAACTCTCGACACCACCGAGTTGCCGCGCAATTGCGATATCACACCCGTGAGATGGACGAGATTGCGCACGCTGACATCGATGATGATATCGCGAAGATCGGGCGAGCGACTGTTGAATTCGACATGCTCGATATTGGCGCCGTGATTGCCGATGACGGTGGCGACAATACCCAGCGCGCCAGGTTCATTCATGCAGTTGACGACAATCCGCGACTGAAAAAACTCATTGCGGTCCTCGTCAACCTCCCAGCGCACATCGAGCCAGCGGTCGGTCTGATCCTCGAACGCCACGAGCGAGGGCGACTGGATCGGATAGACCGTAATCCCTTCCCCGGGCGTCAGAATGCCGACAATCCGGTCGCCTGGCACCGCCCCGCCGCCACTGGCGAACCGCACCGGGAGATCGCCGCCAAAGCCGCGGATGGGCAGGGCGTGGCTGCCGGGGCGATCGTTCGAGCCCGGCACCTTGAAGACAAGGCCAGACGCTTTCTTGAGGCCAAACCAACCGACCTCCGGTTTGCCGTGCCCGCCACTCGGGCGTTTCTCGACCTTTATTTCAGGATAAACGGCGCGCACGACATCGCCGGAAAACATTTCGCCCCGGCCCACAGCCGCCAACACATCGTCGACAGACTGACGCGCCAGCCTGGCGAGGGCGCCCTTCAACATGTCCTCGGCAAATGCCTTTCCTGCTTTCTCGAAGGCGCGACCAACGATCTGTCGGCCGAGCCCCGCATATTGCTTGCGCACGGCCTCGCGTGTCGCCCGGCGGATCGCTGCGCGAGCTTTGCCCGTCACGACAAGCGCCTCCCATGCCGCAGGCGGAGTCTGGCCTCCGGTGCTGACGATTTCCACCTCGTCGCCATTCCGCAACTCTGACAGCAATGGCGCGATGCGACCATTGATCTTGCAGCCAACGGCGTTGTTGCCAAGTTCGGTATGGATCGCATAGGCAAAGTCGATCGGCGTGGCGGCGCGCGGCAGCGCAATCACCCTGCCCTTCGGTGTGAAACAAAAGACCTGATCGTGAAATAATTCTAGCTTGGTGTGCTCCAGGAACTCTTCGGGACTATCGCCTTCGGAAAGCAATTCCACCGTCCGCCGCAACCAGGTGTAGGATCGGCTCTCGTGGATCGCTTCGCTCGACGCCGAACCAACTCCATCTTTATAGAGGGCATGGGCGGCGACGCCATATTCAGCGATCTGGTGCATTTCACGCGTGCGAATTTGCAATTCAACGCGCTGGCGTCCGGGCCCGATGACCGTTGTGTGGATTGACCTGTAATCGTTCTGTTTCGGCGTCGAGATGTAATCCTTGAACCGGCCCGGCACGGTCTGCCAACGCGTATGCACAACTCCAATCGATCGGTAACAATCTTCAATTGTGTCGACGAGAATGCGAAAGCCATAAATGTCCGACAATTGCTCGACCGCAATCGATTTGTTTTCAATCTTGCGGAAAATGGAATAGGGCGCTTTCTCGCGCCCCTTGATTTCAGCTTCGATCCCGCGCTTCGCCAGCGCGTCAATCAGTTCCTGCTCGATGTTGGCGATCAACTTCACATTGCGCGAACGCAAGTCGGCAAGCCGCTCTTCAATCATCGCGCACGGACCGGGCATCAGTGTGCGAAAGGACAGCTGTTCCAGCTCCTCGCGCATATGCTGCATGCCCATGCGCCCGGCGAGCGGCGCATAAATATCGAGCGTTTCCTGAGCGATGCGTTCGCGCTTTTCCACAGGCACGAAATGCAGGGTTCGCATATTGTGCAGACGATCGGCGAGCTTGACCAGCAACACGCGGACATCGTCGGCGATGGCAAGAAGAAGCTTGCGGAAATTTTCCGCCTGTTCGGCCTTTTGTGAAACGAGATCGAGCTTCTTGAGCTTGGTCAATCCATCAACGAGACCGCCGATTTCCGATCCAAACAGGCGATCGATGTCTTCACGCGTCGATTCGGTGTCCTCGATCGTGTCATGCAGAACGGCCGCGACAATTGTCGCGTCGTCAAGACGCTGCTCTGTCAGGATCGCCGCCACCTCAAGCGGGTGCGAAAAATAGGGGTCGCCGGAGGCGCGCAACTGCGCCCCATGCGCCTTCATCGCATAGACATAGGCCCGGTTCAGCAGATCTTCGTCTGCATTCGGATTGTACTTCCGAACGCGGTCAACCAGTTCATACTGCCGCATCATGAAAGGGATGGCCTCGGACAAATGCCGACGGCGCATCCGCCAGCTCACGCACTAAAGCACACCACGCACAAATTGGAACCTGATGTCTTGAGCCCGACCGCCGGAAAGGTTACTCGGATTCCTCGTCCGGCGCGGCGGGAGGAACCAGCCCTTCGAGGCCGCGCAAAAGGTCTTCCTCGGTCATGCGATCAAACTGGACATCGCCGATCGCATCGCTTTGTACGCCCGCCGCCGCCGAAAGAGCCGGAACAACTTCGGCTTCAGGCTCGTCGACCTCGACATTCTTTTGCAGGGAGTGAATCAGGTCTTCACGCAAATCATCAGGGTGCAGAGTCGTTTCGGCGATTTCGCGCAGCGCCACAACCGGATTTTTATCGTTGTCACGGTCCACGGTCAGAGCCTGCCCGGCGGAAATCAGGCGCGCGCGATGCGCGGCGACGAGAACCAGATCAAAGCGGTTTTCCACCTTGTCAATGCAATCTTCAACGGTGACGCGGGCCATGGGCTTGCAATCCTGATCGTTTCATGGGATGAAAGGGGCTTGATTGGTGGAGCATCTACACTAGTTGTTCGCTGCACGCAAATTTGAGCGAGCAGACTGAATGCTCGGCTGTTCGCACGCGCGAAGCGGCTCGATCCTGCGAGAATTGACAGCGCCCAATGCGAAGTCAGCTC
Source organism: uncultured Hyphomicrobiales bacterium (assembly GCA_903931945.1). Taxonomy (GTDB): domain Bacteria; phylum Pseudomonadota; class Alphaproteobacteria; order Rhizobiales; family Beijerinckiaceae; genus Terripilifer. The sequence continues at coordinate 45,794 of CAIZEI010000062.1, forward strand.
AAATGGAATATGCCAATCCATTTAGCGGCGCTGCCTTCGGCCTGGCAATTGGTTGGAAATTTTGAATTCGCAATGCCGCGCCAGACCCATGTTTTGCTTTAGGGAGGCTTTCTCTCTCAAGCCGGCAGTTCATGATGATGAGGCGCCTTCAGAAACCATGTTGCAGAATTGCGGTTGCCAGGCCAAACGAAAACCAGTCTTAATTAGACCATGTTTTGCCGAGATTATAGCAAATGGTCTGAACGGCGACTCCTGTCCATTGGCAGGTCCGTACGATTGCCCGACAGTCTGCTGCAGCCAAGTGGCGCAGTTTTCAAAATCCAGACATCAGTCTATACCTCGAAAGGCTGGACCTGACCGCGGTCAATTGACTACTCTTGATATCTATCGATCGGACAGGAGCCGCATTGTCATACAGATATAACATGATTAGTCGAAAACTTAGGCAGGTTGCATAAGGATATCCTGGCGATATTTTTTTGGTTGTCGGGAGACACTTTTTTAACAGCGCCGTCGGAAAGAATCTAAATCTAATGGCTGGAATCGCGGATTGTCTTGCTTTCTTTTGCGCAATTTGACCATAAACACATCAGAGTCGCTATAGAATGAGAAGCAGAATGTCAGACCAGGAAAAAATTGCCTTGTTTATCGATGGCGCCAATCTTTACGCCACGGCGAAGTCGTTGGGATTCGATATCGATTACAAACGGCTTCTCAAAGAATTTCAATCGCGCGGAAAACTGGTTCGCGCTTTCTATTACACCGCCCTGGTTGAAGATCAGGAATATTCGTCAATCCGCCCACTGATCGATTGGCTCGATTACAATGGTTATGCGGTGGTCACAAAGCCCGCAAAGGAATTTGTGGATTCGCTCGGTCGCCGCAAGGTCAAGGGCAATATGGACATTGAATTGGCGGTCAACGCCATGGAAATGGCCGACCATATCGACCACATGGTTCTGTTCTCGGGCGACGGCGATTTCCGGTCGCTTGTTGAGGCGGTGCAGCGCAAGGGCGTAAAAGTCACTGTCATGTCGACCATTTCGACACAACCGCCGATGGTCGCTGACGAATTGCGTCGGCAGGCGGACGTCTTTGTCGATCTCCAGCAAATGGCGACCAAGATTGGCCGCGACCCGGTGGAACGGGTCGAGCGTCCACGCTATCAGGATCGCCGGCCAGCCGGATCGCCGGAACAAACGGCTGATGAAGACAGCGCCGCCTGAAACATCGGCATTGGCAAGACCTCAAGAACCGGATCGCGATTGCGGGCTCTGTCCGAGGCTGGTCGAGTTCCGGCTGGCGGCCCGTGCCAGAGAGCCGGACTGGCACAATGCGCCGGTTCCGGTCTTTGGCGATCTATCGGCTGGATTGCTGATTGTCGGCCTGGCCCCCGGCCTCAAAGGAGCGAACCGCACGGGCCGCCCATTCACCGGCGATTACGCCGGCGACCTGCTTTACGCAACGCTTCTTGAGTTCGGATTTGCTGCAGGCGTCTATGCTGCGCAGCCCGGGGACGGACTGCGGCTTGTCGATTGTTGCATTGTCAATGCGGTTCGCTGTGTGCCGCCGCAGAACAAACCGACGCCCGCCGAAATCGCCAATTGCCGTCCGTTTCTGGTTCGGCGCATTGAGTCGATGCCACAAATGCAAGTCATCCTGGCGCTGGGGCGCATCGCGCATGAGAGCGTTCTGCGGACCTTTGGCGCGCCGCTGGCGAGCGCGCCCTTCCGCCATGGCGCCGCTCACAGACTTGATCGCAAAAACGCTGCGCCGCTGACGTTGTTCGATAGCTATCATTGCTCGCGCTACAATACGAACACCGGCGTCCTGACAACGGACATGTTTCGAACGGTCTTCCGCGATATTCAGGCCCATCTGGCGTCCCGAGAGCGCCGTGGGTCCGATGCTCTAGCACCGATCACGTAGAAGACGGCCCTTTTCGCGGTTCCAGTCGCGCTCTTTTTCAGTCTCGCGCTTGTCGTGTGCCTTTTTGCCGCGCGCAATGGCGATCTCGATTTTCGCCCTGCCCTTTTCGTTGAAATAGATTTTCAACGGCACGACTGTCATGCCTTCGCGCTCGATCCCTTTGGTGAGTTTGACGATTTCCTTGAGGTGCAGCAGCAGTTTGCGGGGCCGCTTGGGCTCATGATTGAACCGGTTGCCCTGGGTATATTCCGGAATGGTCGAATTGATCAGCCAGACTTGCCCATCGCGTTCAACGCTCACATAGCTTTCAGCAATTGTCGCCTTGCCGTTGCGCAGGGATTTGACCTCGGTCCCGGTCAGCATCAGTCCCGCCTCATAGGCGTCGCCGATTTCGTAATCATAGCGCGCGCGCCGATTGTCCGCCGCAATCTTGAACCGTTTTTCAGCTTCGACCAAACCATATGCTCCCAAGCCGTCGCCAGATGGCTGTGGCCTTCAATGCAAAAGCCCGGCATGGACCATCGCCGCGCGGATGATTTTGCGCGTAGTTTCGGTTGAATTGACGAGCGGCAGGCGAACGTCCTCACGCATCCGCCCAAGCAGCGAAAGGCCATATTTGGCGCCGGTCACGCCCGCCTCGGTAAAAATGCCCGCGTGCAACGGCGTGAGCAAGTCCTGTATCGCCAGCGCGCCCGCCGCCTCGCCACGGAACCAGCGCTCCATCAATTCGGCGCAGAGTTTCGGCGCGACATTGGACACAACTGAAATGCAGCCATGGGCTCCGGCGGCCATGCACGACAATGCCGTGATATCATCGCCGGAAAGCTGGATGAACTCCGGCCCCATGGCCTGACGTTGCAGCGAAATACGTCCCACGTTGCCGGTCGCGTCCTTCACCCCGGCAATATTTTTCAGTTCGAACAAGCGCTTCATCGTGTCGATCGACAAGTCAACCACCGAACGCGGCGGGATATTGTACATGATGATCGGAATCCCGATGGCGTCATTGATCGCCCGGAAGTGCTGATACATGCCCTCCTGATTGGGCTTGTTGTAATAGGGGGTCACGACGAGCACGCCAGTCGCGCCAGCCTTTTCGGCGTGACGCGCCAGATCCACCGCTTCAATCGTGTTATTGGAGCCGGCGCCTGCAATCACCGGAACGCGGCCCCGCGCTTCGGCAACGCAGATTTCCACGACCCGTCGATGCTCATCATGCGACAGCGTCGGGCTTTCGCCGGTTGTGCCGACCGGCACGAGGCCGTGCGCGCCCTCGGAAATCTGCCAATCCACGAGCGCCCTGAAGGCGGCTTCATCGATCTTGCCATCCATAAATGGGGTCACAAGAGCGGGCATTGAGCCCTTGAATGCACGATCCCCGGCCATCCGGCGTCTCCAATTGAGCGGCGGCGCCTCAACGTTGCCGCAATTTCCATCGCTAAACTACACGCAACACCGTTGTCACGGCAAATGCCGCATTCTCCGACGCAAGATATATCAATCGCGCATGTCGGGCGTTTATGGGACAGCCGGCGCAGGGGATCGCCTGCGGGCTAGCCAACAGACCCGGTTTGTAAGGAATTCGTAAACCAGAACTGTCAGGGTAGACGTTGGCTCGACTGGAGCGCAGAACTTTGACGCATTGGAGAAAAATCGCCATTTTTCCTGTCGCCGCCGCATTTTGCGCCGGGACAGGTCTGACCGCGTCGATCCTCGTCAACGAGCCCATCGGCGCGGAATCGCTCGATATCCGCTCATTTCCGCGAATGATCGCTGGGGCGCTGGCAAAGCCGCACGGCGCGGCCTCAAACACCGCGATCGATACAACCAGCCGCGTCAGCGCCGAAAAACCGACCCCATTGGACGCAAGACTTGCCTACGCCAAGATGGATTCGCTCAAAGGCGTTGACAGCGACGCCACGCTGCCGCCATCGCAGCCAACTCTCGCCATACCGCCGACCGGCGTTGCCGAAGCCATCGCGTTTTACCGCAGCGGCGACATAGCATCGGGCGACGTTGCGGCGCAGCAGGTCGACGACCCTCTGGCCCAGATCACGCTCGAATGGGCTGCGCTGCGGCTGCAACCGGGCGCAACAGGCATCCAGCGCATCGCCAGATTTCTGGCCTCGCATCCCGACTGGCCCGACGCAGGCGCCCTGCGGCAGAGGGCTGAAGAGCTTTTGTGGACGACCAAACGATCGCCCGATGAGGTCGCAGCTTTTCTGAACGGACGCGATCCTGAAACACCGCCTGGCTGGCTCGCTCAAGCCAGATCGCTTATGGCGCGCGGTGAAGTCGACAAAGCCGCCGGGATTGCCAGCCGCATCTGGCGAGAGGCCGACCTCTATCCGGCCTATGAAACAACTGTCCTTAAGGAATTCGGCGATTTCCTGACCTGGACGGACCACAAATATCGCTCGGACCGGTTCTTTTACAAAGACAACACCAGCGCATCCTTGCGCGCGGCCAGTCTGGCGGGGCCGGACGTGGAAGCTTTGGCGCATGCGCGAGAGAATGCTGCGGAAAAACCGCTCGGCGCCTTGACGCCCGAATTGAAGAACGACCCGACAGCCATCTACGCGCAAATTCAGAAGTTGATCCGGGACAATCACATCCCCGAAGCGGCCAACCTGATGAACGCGGCGCCGCGCGATGCGACGGCGCTGATAAATTCAGACGAGTGGTGGAGCTTGCGCCGCCAGCTCGCCCGAAAACTGCTGGATATCGGCGACGCCAAAACGGCTTATCAGATATCTGCTGAGCACTCGGCGGTCGCCAACGATCTGCGCATTGAGGCCGAATTCCACGCAGGTTGGATCGCATTGCGCTTTCTGGCGAATCCGGCGCTGGCCGAAACCCATTTCGCCAAAGCCGCGCCGCTCGCCAATACGCCGATATCCATCGCACGGATCGCCTACTGGCGCGGGCGCGCAGCTGAAGCCGCCGGCGGACGGCAGGCCGCAAATGAATTTTATGAGGCGGCGGGCCGGCATTCGACCGCTTTTTATGGCCAGCTCGCGCTGTCCCGACTGGGGCGCGACAGATTGCCGATCCGGCTGCCATCGCGCGTCGCAACCAGCGAGGAGCGCGATCCCACGATACGCGCGGTCGCCTTGCTCGAATCCATCAACGCGCGCGATCTCGCCACGCCTCTCGCGCTGAATTTCATACGGGCCAACGCGGATGAAGCGCAGATCGCAGCGCTCGGCGCTGTGCTCATGGAAGCGCGAGACGCGCGCCTCGCCCTCGGCGCCGGAAAACTGGCAAGCCAGCGCGGCTTTCCGCTCGATGAACTCGCCTACCCCACATTCGGCGTGCCGAATTTTGAGCCCCTGACCGGTTCGGCGCCCAAAGCGCTGGTCTACGCAATTGCGCGGCAGGAAAGCGCGTTTGACTCCCGCGCGATCTCAAGCGCGGGCGCGCGCGGGCTGATGCAGATGATGCCAGCGACGGCGCGGCGAACCGCCTCGCACAAAAGCCTCGAATATAATGAGGCCCGACTGATCGACGATCCCGCTTTCAACGCGAAACTCGGCGCGGCGCATCTGGGCGAACTCGCAACAGAACAACGCGGCTCCAATATTTTGATGTTTGCGGCATATAATGCAGGCGGGCGACGCGTGAAGGAATGGATTGCCGCGCATGGCGATCCCCGCAACCCCGCCGTCGATCCTGTGGACTGGATCGAGCTGATCCCCATCGCAGAAACACGGAATTATGTTCAACGCATTGCCGAAAACCTCGAGATTTACCGGGCGCTGCTGGACGGCGCGACCAAACTCGCCATAGAAGCGACATTGCGCGAACCTCCCGCGCGCTTATAATTTACATCCGGCGCAAAGTGCGGCTCAATGACGCTTCAGCCCGCCAACGCCACGGAGATCCATGACATACTTAACACCGATATCGTCAGGCCCTGCGCCGCTCAGTCGCTTCACGCTGGCTGGCGACGGCTTGAATCTGCATTGGCTCGAATGGCCCAACGCGGCGCCCGCAACGCCCGTCGTCTGCCTGCCTGGCCTTTCACGCACCGCCAACGACTTTGAAGCGCTCGCCGCCCGACTTTCCAGTGAGCGCCGGGTCCTGGCGCTCGATTATCGCGGACGCGGACTTTCCAGCCATGACAATGACTGGACCCACTACAATCTCATGGTGGAGAGCGCCGATATTCTGGCGGTTCTGGACGCTGCCGGAATCAGCGAAGCTATTTTTGTCGGGACCTCGCGCGGCGGGCTGCACACAATGATTTTGGCTGTAACGCAGCCACAAAGATTGCGCGCGGCGGTCCTCAACGACATCGGACCAGTGCTCGATTTGCGCGGAATGGCGCGCATTCGCAGCTATATCGGCAAATTGCCGCCGCCCGGATCTTGGGCCGATGCCGTTGACGTCGCCAAAACAACGCTTGGCCCGCATTTCAACGGTCTCGGTCCGCTGGATTTCGAGACATGGGCGCATCAGACGTTCGCTGAAACGGCTGGCGTTTTTTCCGCTCGCTACGATCCAGCGTTAATGAAGACGCTGGAATCGCTCGACCTCACAGCTCCGCTGCCCGATATGTGGCCGCAATTTGAAGCGCTCAAGGAGGTCCCGGTTCTCGTTCTGCGCGGCGAAAACTCGGACCTTCTGAGCCCGGAAACGCTGACGGAAATGAGCCGTCGGCATCCCCGGCTCGACAGCTTTATTGTGCCCGGTCAGGGCCATGCGCCGCTGCTGCTCGATACGCCTTCCATCGAGCGCATTACCAGATTTATCAACGCAAACTGACCTGCCGCCAGCGCAAAGTCGCGATGAGGCTTGCTTGAGACCCGGCGCCCTCAAAACATGCTCTAATGCCGGGGCTCGAGCTTCTCCACATTGCCCTGTCCCATAGAGCCATCGTCAATCGAACTTTTGACGAGGCCCGCCTCGACCCTCCGGGCAAATTCGGTTCTAACCCCGGCGGCCAGTTCGCGCGCCTGCCTGATCCACTCTTCGCGATCAATCCGTCCTGGAAAGGCGAGATAGGAGCCAACCCATTTCACGTTTTCATGCGACCAGGCGGCGATCTGGTCGAAATGCCAGACGCCCAGTCCATGGAGACGCGCCTCGTTCTGTTTGCCAATTCCCTTGATCAGTTTCAAATCGTCGGGCGCGCCGCCTCGCGCCGATGCAAGGCCCAGCGGACGAGCGCCCGCGTGTTTGTCTTCTCCCTCAACCTTTTCCATCATCCTGGGCAAATCCGCGCCAAATGCGTCAGCTTCGGCTTCGCTCATGGGAGCATCTGCGCTGGCGTCGATGACGATAGCGCCGGATTTGACGCCCGCAGAGTGCGCCGTATCCATGCCTGCGGCGAGGAGCTTGGCCTGTGGAATCCAGTGTTCGCGCTCGATGCGGCCGGGAAACGCCATGTGACGGCCCATCCATTGCGCATTTTCCGGCGTCCAGTCTGCAATTTGCGAGAAGTGAAAGACGCCAAGCCCATTCAGCGCGCGCTCGTTTTTCGGGCCGATTCCCTTGATGAGCTTGAGATTGTCCGCAGCGCCCTGTGGCGCCGACAAACCCGAGGGCTGGCCCGTGTCGCCGGCGCCCAGGGGTGCAGCCGCTTCCGCCGCAAGCCGGTCAGCTTCCGCCTTTGCAGAGGCCTCCGCCGCAAGACGGTCAGCCTGCGCCTTCGCGGCCGCTTCCGCCGCCAGACGGTCAGCCTGCGCCTTCGCAGCCGCGTCCGCCGCCAGACGGTCAGCCTGCGCCTTCGCGGCCGCCTGTCGCGCCGCCTCGACTTCCGCGGCAGACGCCGCCTCGCTCAGCAACCGGTCAGAATCCGCAGGACGCATCAAACCGGAGGCTTGCTGTGCTTCCGTCGCAGCGTCGTCGACGATGCGAGGGGGCAGACGATCACTGTCCCTTCTGGCGGCAGTCGCCGCTGTCACAGCGGCAGCCGGCGCAGCCATGGCCGCAAGACGTTTCGCGTCGGCGACCCAGGCATCCGTTTCAACAAGGCTCGGGCTTGCCAGATGATGGTCAACCCAGGCGGCGTTGTCCGCCGTCCAGGCCGCGACATGAGCGTAGCGATAGACGCCAATGTCATTCAACGCTTTCTGATGAACCTGGGAAACGCCGGAGATCGCAGTCAGATCGTCCGCGCCCTGCGCAGCCGCAAAGGCGGTCGGGCGCACCCCAGGATAGGACTTGAGATTTCCGGCAAATAGATCGACCGCCGCAGCGACCGGGGCGGCGACCGTCGCTGGCGTAGAATCCGTCCCCAGAAGCACCTTGAGCCAACCGCCGAGAAAGCAGCCCACGACGTAAAAGGAAGTCAGCAACAGCGCGGTCTCGAGCCAATGGCCGACCCGACCGGGCAACAGGTCGAAAAATGCGATCAGCAGGCCAATCGCAAAAGCGATGGCCCCCCATTTGGTCCAGCCTTCGAACCAGCTCCGGCGGGGATTGTTTGACCAGGTCATCCATCCCGTCACACAGCCGATGAGCAGCCCAATCAACAACCAGATTGTATATTGGGAAATATCATAAAACATGACGACTCGCCTTATTTCACGGTGAATTCAATGCGGCGGTTCTGTGTGCGTCCTTCAGCGGTGTCATTTGGAGCAATGGGCTTGGTGTCGCCATACCCGGCGGCGCTTATGCGCGAAACATCGACGCCGGCGTCCTCCAAAAAGGAAACAACCGCTTCGGCCCGCCGTTTGGACAGTTCGAGGTTGGATGCCGCCGCGCCCACAGAATCCGTGTGTCCGGCCACTTCCACATCGGCATTGCCGCAGGCCATCGCCAGTCCGACCAACCCATCCAGAACTGTGATCGATTCCTTGCTCAGATTGGCGCTTCCTGTCTCGAACTGGATCTGGCCTTTTGTCAGCAAGCCGCTGAATTTCGGCTGACATTCGTCGACCGCCAGCGGCGGAGGCGGAGGCGCAGTTCCAATATGGGCCGCTGCGAATTTGAATCCGGCGGGCCAGCCATTTTGCAAGGTCTGTTTGATCTGCTCCGCCGCTCTGTCATAAACGGCCAAACCATCCACGGTTGCATTCCCGTCGCTGAGTTCGACGGACCCGGACGCCAGCCGCGCCATGCCGGGGAACGCCGCTTTCGCAGCATTCACAAAATTGACCGGCGCGCCCTTGCCGATTTTCAGATCATCTTCGATCGTGTCGCTGATAAAGGCTGCTTTTGCAGCGGCGACAATATCTTGCCGGGTCTTGTCGTCAGGCGCGTAACCGGTCAGGCGAACGACGCCGTCGGCTTTGACCGCCTTGAAGACGTAGGGCGAAATCACGGCCTCCTTGATATCGATAGCCGCGATTGCAAAAGGCGCAGGCAAGCTTGCGCTCGCCGAAGCCGCAACGGCTTCGCTGCTGACGTCAGGCAGGCCTTGTCCCGAGATCGAAAGTTGCCGATCCACCAAACTGGCCTTGCCGCTGGCGAGTTTTCCAAGGTCAGCAAAGGCGCTTGACGCCATCGCACTGAAATCGCCGGTCGGGGCGCCGCGCGCAATCCCCATCTGATTGACGATGGTCTTGCCGGGAAACGCCTTGGCGGCGTCGGCGGCAATCCCGTCCCGGATCGTCCCGGATGGCGCGAGGCCTGTTAAAGTCACAGTCTTGCCATCGCTTTCCGCTCCCCAGGCGAACGGCTTGACCTCCGGAGCGAGGATATCGGCGCGGGCAATGCTCAATCCGGGCGGCAGTTTTTTAATGGCTTCGAGCGCCGCATCATAGGCCTGCGAGGTTCCAGCTTCGCCCACAATCGAGAGGGCCCCATCCGAAATCGCCACACGACCGTTGGCAAGCAGGCCGAGTTCCGTCAATGCATAACCGGCATAGGCTGCAAAGTCGCCTGCGGGCGCGCCGCGCGCGATCTGCATCTGATCGACAATCATTTTTCCGGGCAACGAAGACGTCGCCGCACGTGCGATCGCCGATCGCGCATCAATCGACGGCGCAACGCCACTGAGCGTGCCGGCCACGCCATCGTAGGTCGCTGACCAAACGAAGGGCTTTGCTTCGGGCGGCTGGATATCGGCTTTGGTCAGAGTGGCGCCGGCCGGCAATTGCTGGGTTGAAGCCACGACCGCTTCGTAAATCGCCGACGAAGCCGCAACGCCTGCAATGGAATACGCCTTATCGGACAAAGAAAATGCGCCAGTCCCGAGTTTTGCCGCGGCAACTAGCCCATGCGAGGCAATAGCCTCGAAACCCTCTGGAGCGCCGATGCCGTATTCCAGATGATCGACGATTGTTGCCCCCGAAGCGGCATTTTTCGCCGCATCGAGCAATTTAGCCCGCATCGCGGGCGATGGCGCAGAGCCCGCCAGCACAAAATCGCTTCCCGATCGCATGGCCGAAAACACATAGGGCTTGATCGTCGGAACGGCAGTGAATTGCGCTGAGACCTGACGCACGCCGGTTGTCTGGGCGACCGATTGCGCAACCATCGCGCCTTGCCCTCCGGCAAACTCAGGCCCATCAATCATGATATCGCGGCCCGATCCGACGATTGTCAATGCGCTGGCCGTATCGGGGGATGCGGCGGCGGCGACCGCCCGGGCCTCGCCCGAAAGATCGCTCTCAATCGGTCCGGTCTTGTCGAGACAAGCTGCTATCCATGTTGGTGCAACAAGAACAAGACCAACCCACCATCTGGACGGCTGATGCATGGCCCACACCTCGAAAATGAACGGTAAAAAGCTGACCGCAGAGACCTACCACGCACGCCCGGCAATGCCAACGCTTGCCTGAGCTCTTCATTGTCCTTGGCAGCCTGCGAGACCGGCGAGCATGCGTCTTGCCAAGGCGCGTCCTGTCGGGCATATACGCCCGGCTCTGTAGCCGCTGCTTACGGGCTGTCGGAACGGAAGTTGCGCTGGAGATGTGGCCGAGAGGCTGAAGGCGACGGTTTGCTAAATCGTTATAGGGGAAACCCTATCGTGGGTTCGAATCCCACCGTCTCCGCCAACGCGCGAACTCGGCGCAACATGCCGGAAGCCTTCGCAGCGCCGGGAAACGGTTGATTGGCCTTGTTGCTTCCCACCCCGCCCAATGCGCCTGCTTTTCAGGCTATGCCCGGCCCGCTCAGGAATTTTAAGCGAGCGTTCGTCGCGGGGTCCTTTGCGCTGCTTTGGCTCATCGTCACGCCGCTCGCCCAGCCCTTGCCGCCACAACGCTCGCGAACGCCCGCCCTGTTGGAACCCGAGCATCCCGTCATGACATTGCCCTACGAGCAATTGCGGCCGCGTCTTCGACGTTGCGCAGAAGAATGGTTGCAACGAAAGCGCGATGGCAGCGCCGCGAACTTGCTATGGAGCGATTTTTCGCGCGCCTGCCTTGAGCGGAAGTAACTTCGCCAGGCATGAATCGGGCCGCTCGCTCCAACATCTGGAGCCGCCATACAAAGGCGCCGCGCCAAGCCCGGGATTTCACCAGGGTTGACGCGGCGGCCTTGGGAATTCTCAATACCGGAACCGCTTTGATATTGCGGCGCCGGTGATTGATCCGTTTCAGGAAGCCGTCGGCTCGGATGGCGCCGGTGGAACCTTTGGCGCTTTCGGCTTGCGAGCAACCTTTTTCGCGGGGCTCTTTTTGGCGGCTACCTTGCGGGCCCCCTTCTTCGCAGCGCTTTTCTTGGCGGCTCCCTTGCGGGCAACCTTTTTCACAGCGCTCTTCTTGGCGGCTCCCTTGCGGGCGCCCTTCTTCACAGCGCCCTTCTTGGCGGCGCCCTTCTTGGCGCCCTTTTTCACCGCGCCTTTTTTCGCAGCGCCCTTCCGGGCGCCCTTCTTCACCGCGCCTTTACGGGCGGTTTTCTTAGCGGCGGCTTTCTTCGCTGGCTTACGCTTTTTCGTAGCTGCCTTAACCATGTGAGGTCCCCTCTGATCAAACATCGAAAGCTTCGAAATTACTTTCGATAACAGGCGGTAATAAATTACCTTGGTTAACGAGCAGTGCAAGCTGTCCCTACGTCCTCCAGCCGGCATTGACGCCGCCAGAAGGCGAAAAGGCAATGCTGCGACGCCGCCTGGCGCGCCACCTTGCACCCCGCGCGCATCCGACTCGCGTCGCAAAAACCGCGAATAGAATTCTGGATCGCCGAACCCGGAGGCGACAACAATGCAGCCTTCATCAATTTGGAAGTTGCACACAGAAAATGCGACTTGTGCTTTATTTCAAGGCATAACTCGATCACTATTGCAAATCGGCCTCGCCACGGAAATCAACTGCGAAAGCCGGGCTCAGGCGCGCAGGCCGGTTCGCGCGCAGCGCGCTTCATCGCCGCGCAGTCGATTCGCGCCAGCTAGCTGAACACGAACAACAGCGCCACCAATCCCGGCGCGAACATGCGAAAAAAAAATTGTGCGTACCAAAAAAAAATCGCTCCGCAGGTTCGGATTTCAGGCTTGAGCGATTTCAAATTGCGCAAAAGCCGCGAATCACCCGTATGTGATTCGCCCCGGAACGTGCGCCCGGATCGACCGAACTAGATGCCGAGTTTGGCTTTGAGCATCTCGTTCACGGCAGGCGGATTGGCCTTGCCGCCAGTCTGCTTCATCACCTGACCGACGAACCAGCCGAGCATGGTCGGCTTGGCCAGCGCCTGCGCAACCTTGTCGGGATTGGCCGCGATGATCGCATCGACAGCCGCTTCAATCGCGCTGCTGTCCGTCACCTGTCTCATGCCCCGCGTCTCGACAATCCGCCGGGGATCGCCGGTCTTGTCCTCATTGATAATGATCGCGAGCAGATCCTTGGCGATCTTGCCAGAGATGGCGGCCTCGCCGATCAGATCGACAATGCTGGCAATCTGCCCGGGCTGAATATGCGTATGCGCGACAGACGCGCCGATGGAATTGGCGTAGGCGGACAGCTCGCCCGTCACCCAGTTGCAAACTGCTTTCGCATCGCGCTTGCCGCCGCCAAAGCTGACACAGGCCTCGTAGAAGTCAGCGGTGTCGCGATCGCCGACGAGCACGCCCGCGTCATAGGATGGCAAGCCGTAGTCGCGCATGAAACGCGCCTTCTTCGCATCCGGCAGTTCCGGCAGGCCGGCGGCGAGCGTATCGACGAAAGTCTGATCGAACTCCAGAGGCAACAGATCGGGATCGGGAAAATAGCGATAATCATGCGCCTCCTCCTTCGACCGCATGGCGCGCGTCTCCCCGCGCCCTGGATCGAACAGCCGTGTCTCCTGGTCGATCTTGCCGCCATCCTCAATGATTGCAATCTGCTGCCGCGCCTCGACATCGACAGCCTGCCCGATGAAGCGAATGGAGTTGACGTTCTTGATTTCGCAGCGCGTCCCGAGGGGGCCGCCAGGCCTCCGCACCGACACGTTGACGTCCGCGCGCAGATTGCCTTTCTCCATGTCGCCATCGCAAGACCCGATATAGCGCAGGATCGTGCGCAGCTTGGTGACATAGGCGCGCGCTTCCTCCGCCGAGCGAATATCCGGCTTGGAAACGATCTCCATCAACGCAACTCCGGAACGGTTCAGATCGACGAAACTGTCGGTGGCGGACTGGTCGTGCAGAGATTTGCCAGCGTCCTGTTCAAGATGCAGACGTTCGATGCCAACCGTGATCTGTTCGGTTGGCGAGACATCGACGATCACCTCGCCCTCGCCGACAATCGGACTTTTATATTGCGAAATCTGATACCCCTGCGGCAGGTCGGGGTAGAAATAATTCTTGCGGTCGAAGGTCGAGCGCCTGTTGATTTGCGCCTTCAGCCCAAGCCCCGTTCGCACAGCCTGCTTGACGCATTCCTCATTGATCACCGGCAACATACCGGGCATGGCGGCGTCAACAAGCGACACATGGCTGTTGGGCTCGCCGCCAAATTCGGTCGACGCCCCGGAAAAGAGTTTCGAGCGCGAGGCGACCTGCGCATGAATTTCCATGCCAACGACGATCTCCCAATCGCCTGTGGCGCCCTTGATCAATTTTGCAGGATGGGCATGCGCGTTCATGGCGGTCCTTGAAGGTGGAATGCAGAGTTGCTGCTTCTATAAAGGATTATGAGCGCCGGCGGAAAGCGAATTCAACACGATGTCCCACCGCGTCAGGCGAGGAAGGGATTTACCAAAGCAATGCCCAAATCCTGGAAATCGGCAATGTTACGCGTCGCTAGAGCCATGCCATGCGCAGCTGCAATGGCTGCAATCGCAGCGTCCATAACCGGGAGCGTCTGCCCCCTTGCGCGACGAAGCGCGCGCAGATCGGCGTGAACCCGTGCGGCGCGCGCTTCGAAGGTGAGGATGCGGCCCGCAAACTGGATATCCTCAATGTGGCGCAGGCGGCAAGCAGGGCGGACGTCCGGCGCCCATCGGCAAGCAAGTTCACGCCATAGCGCAACTCCGCGAGAACCGGCGCGCAAACAAATAATTCAACGCTCGATTGCCGGTTGAACCATGCAATCGCAAAAGAGTCAGGCTGCGGACGAAAAGGCTCCGAAATAACATGTGTGTCGAGCAAAATCATTCGAATGCAGGGGGCGGGCGCTCGGTATTGTCGCGCTGCTGAATGAAATCGACTGTCTTGCAATCCTCGGGAACCAGGCGCGACAGAATTGTCCCCAAGCCCTCTCCGCCTTGAACTCTTTCGACCGGGGGGGTGCCGCAAGGCCGCTCTGGATCAGCAATTCGATCTCACGCGACAGGCTTCGCTTGTTGGCATGGGCGCGTTCTTCGATCCGTCGTTGCAGCTCCGGCGGCACATCGCGGATAAGAATATCGGACATGGCGAGGCTCCATTTGCAATCCTTGATATCAAAAATCCGCGAGACCGCCAACGACTCGCCGCCCCGCGAGACCTGCGCCCCGGCCCACTCACGCAAATATTTTCATAACCCGGCGGCACAGCCACCCTCCAGCTCCGAACGCCAGAGCGGCAACGCCCAGCGGACCCTGACCGGACAACGCCTCTCCGCGCGCCGCGTTCGCAAGGACGAGCGCCACAAGCAGTCCCGCCACAATATAACACAACGCCCCGAGGGCGCTGAAACAGCCCGCCAGCATCGCGCGCGCGAATGAACCGTTCACCACCAGGCTAAGGGCAGGCTGGCGCGGCCTGCCGACTGCTCAATGACATTTGCAAGGGAGAACAGCGTCTCCTCGCCAAACGGTCGTCCAATGAGCTGCAACCCCAGCGGCAGACCCTCGCGCGACACTCCGGCTGGTAGCGCAATACCCGGCAACCCCGCCATATTCACTGTCACCGTGAATACGTCATTGAGATACATTTCCACCGGATCGGAAGAACCCTTTTCGCCAATGCCGAATGCGGGCGATGGCGTCGCCGGCGTCAGAATAGCGTCAACGCCATTGGCATAGGCCGTTTCAAAGTCCTGCCGGATCAGCGTGCGAATCTTTTGCGCGCGCACATAATAAGCGTCGTAATAGCCTGCCGAGAGGACATAGGTTCCGATCATCACGCGGCGACGGACTTCCGCGCCAAAGCCTGCCCGGCGGGTCTGCTCATACATGTCGGAAATGTCGCGGCCCGGGACGCGGAGGCCATAGCGCACGCCATCGTAGCGCGCGAGATTGGAAGAGGCTTCCGCCGGCGCGACAATATAATACGCGGGCAAGGCGTATCTGGTATGCGGCAACGAAATATCGACGATCTCGGCGCCCGCGTTGCGCAGGCAATCCACACCCTTCAGCCAGAGAGCCTCGATCTCGGCGGGCATCCCCTCGATCCGGTATTCTTTTGGAATGCCAATCTTCAATCCTTTGACCGAACGTCCAACCGCTGCTTCGTAATCTGGAACCGGCGCGTCCACGCTGGTGGCGTCCTTCGCATCATGTCCCGCCATCGAACGGAGCATGATGGCGCAATCGAGGGTCGTGCGCGCAATCGGACCGGCCTGATCCAGCGACGACGCAAAAGCCACCATGCCCCAACGCGAACACCGCCCATAGGTGGGTTTGATGCCGACCGTGCCGGTAAAAGCAGCTGGTTGACGGATCGAGCCGCCGGTATCGGACGCCGTCGCAGCCAGACACAGATGCGCGGCGACGGCGCTCGCAGAACCGCCGGACGATCCGCCGGGGGTGAGCAGGCCTATCTTGTCCTTCGTCATCAATGCGGCGCGCGCAGCGCCCACATCCGCGCCTGTTGGCAACCAGGGCGATGCGACGGGTCCATAATAAGATGTCTCATTCGCCGACCCCATGGCGAATTCGTCCATGTTCAGCTTGCCGAGCATCACCGCGCCATCACGCCAGAGGTGCGACGTCACCGTCGATTCATAGGCGGGCTTGAAGCCGTCGAGTATATGACTGCACGCCTGCGTATGCACGCCCTCGGTCGCGTAAAGGTCCTTGACGCCCAGCGGCAACCCTTCAAGCGCGCCTGCTTCGCCCTTTGCGATGCGCGCGTCGGAGGCGTTCGCCATCGCCAGCGCCTTGTCAGGCGTTTCGCAGACAAAGGCGTTCAGATGGCGAGCCTTCTCCACGGCCTCTATATGCGCGCGGGTCAGCTCGACTGCCGATATTTTTTTAGCGCGTAAAGCATCGCGTGCGTCGGCCAGCGTCAAATGGGTGAGTTCGCTCATATCTATTCAATCACTTTTGGCACGACAAAAAAACCGTCTTCGCTGACAGGCGCATTGCCGACGACAGCAGCGGTTCCCGCATGATCGGTAATCGCGTCGGCGCGCCATTCCATCTGCATTGGAATGACTGATGTCATCGGTTCGACGCCGGAGACATCGACGGCGTTTAAATCCTCGACAAACGCCAGCATGGCGTTGAGTTCGCGCTGAAGATGAGGTACTTCCTCTTCGCGCACAGCT
Source organism: uncultured Hyphomicrobiales bacterium (assembly GCA_903931945.1). Classification (GTDB taxonomy): domain Bacteria; phylum Pseudomonadota; class Alphaproteobacteria; order Rhizobiales; family Beijerinckiaceae; genus Terripilifer. Next base: position 62,506 of record CAIZEI010000062.1, read on the forward strand.
ATGCGCGCGAGATGCGCGATACGACGGACGGTCGATTGATCGACGGACATGGTTGCGAGCTTTCCTGCTTGATGGCAACGCCTATAGCATCGCGGGCTTTGGCGAGGCAATGCGGGCGATCGTGCGCCCGTTTTCCAATTCACTCCGGGTCATGGCTGTCAAAAATCAAAGTCAACCGCGCGAAATGTCGAGCCGCCTGTTATGTATTGGCAGTCTCCAATAGCCTTGGCGTTCCCGTCATGTTAGCCCTCCACGATGACATCGCAGTCACTCACGCTTGAAGGCCTGGCGGCGACCCTGCCCGCCAAAGGACGGTTGATGGGGCTCGATCTTGGCACGCAGACCATTGGCGTCGCCATATCCGATGTCGAGCGCCGGCTTGCAACGCCGGTCGAAACCATCGCCCGAGTCAAATTCCGCAAGGACGTCGAAAATCTGATCAAGCTCGCGGACGCCCGACAGGCGCTCGCCTTTATCATTGGCCTGCCGCTGAACATGGATGGCAGCGAAGGCCCGCGCGCGCAGGCGACCCGGGCGTTTGTGCGCAACTGCGCGCCGCTGGACCACCGACCTTTCATCTTTTGGGATGAGCGCCTGTCCACCGCCGCCGTCACGCGCGCGCTGATCGATCAGGACGCCTCGCGCGCCCGGCGCGCTGAAGTCGTCGACCGCATGGCGGCGGCCTATATTCTTCAGGGCGCGCTCGACAGGCTGAAGCGCCTGACGCCGCCAGGCGCTTCACAAGATTAGCCGGACGCGACCGAACCGGGCAGCATGCTCGCCGGAATGACTTTTATGTTCAGTTTCCTTATAATTCAATTAGTTGACTTGGATCTGAAAGGGGCGAGCCATAGCGGCAGACATTTTTAGTGTATTTTGTACTTGTTGCAATTAAAGGTTGTGTTACGCTCGCCATGTTGATTTGCTGCACTTCAGAACCAGAATGGTCCGAGGCCGAAATGAGCATGTCCAGCGCCCGAAAACATCCGCTCTACCGCAGGAAAAGCCCACGCGAACCCGCCACTTCGCATCTGACCAGAGAAACCCGTGAGGCCGCCCAGGCCGAAGTCGCTGGCTACATCGCACACATGTCCGCCGAGATGATGGTGATGGCGGCCAGGGCCAACCTGGACCTGCTCTCCTATCTCCTTTCCATCGCCCGGACCGAAGCGGAGACAGTCGCTCACCGGGGGGGCAGTCATCCCCCCGGAATCGGCTGAACCGCGCCGCCGGTGTCGCCTGGCGTCTCGGGCAGAAGCGAAACGAGCCCGCCGCCGTGGCGCTCGATCCGGCCGGACAGTTCCATATCTACAAGCATTGCGCGAACACTGGCGACGGGCGCGCCACTCGCGCGGGCAAGATCGTCAAGGGTCACCGGCGCAGGTCCAAGCAGACCCAGAATCATCTCGTGCGTGACGCCCGCAGGAGATGGCGACCGTCTGGCGCCATTCACCGGCAACGGCGGTCCAGGCTCATCCATTTCATGACCCGCCTGTGTTCGCGGCGGAACGCCATACTCGATATCCAGTTCGTCCCAGAGCGGCTCGTCCGATTCCGCAGATATGTTCTCGAAAAGGTCTGTCCGCAGGGGACCGCTTTCAATCAGCGGCGTGAGCGCATCGATGATATCGGCAGCGCGCGTGCAAAGCGTCGCCCCCTCCCGCAGAAGTCCGTTCGCGCCCTCCGCGCGCGGGTCGAGAGGCGAACCGGGGACGGCGAACACCTCCCTGCCCTGCTCGCTGGCGAAGCGCGCGGTGATCAACGAGCCCGATTTTCGCGCCGCCTCAATGACCACGACGCCGAGCGAAAGTCCTGAAACAATCCTGTTACGGCGGGGAAAATCCCTGCCTCTTGGCTCATAACCCATTGGCATTTCCGATATGATCGCGCCGCATTCCAGAATTTCGCGCGCCAGCGGGATGTGTTCGGCAGGATAGATTCGGTCGAGCCCGCCCGCCAGCGCCGCAATGGTTCCGTTTCCCAACGCCGAGCGATGGGCTCGTGCGTCAATGCCGCGCGCAAGACCCGAAGCCACTACAAAACCGGCGGCGCCCAGATCGCGCGTGAGACGCTCGCAAAACGCCAGCCCCGCTGCAGAGGCGTTGCGCGACCCGACCATCGCGACCACCGGACGCTTGAGCGCGGCCACGTTCCCGCAGACCGCGAGCAAAGGCGGCGAGCTGTCAATCGCGCGCAGAGCCGGGGGATAATCGCTGTCGCCCGAAGCGATCATGCGTCCGCCCATGGCGGCAAGCGCGGCAAGTTCCTTTTCGCACTCGTCCAGAGCTGCGATCCTGATCGGGCGGCCCCTCTGGCGCGCAAGGTCAGGCAAAGCCTGAAGCGCCGCGCCGGCGCCGCCGTAGCGGTTGACAAGAACCCGGAAGGTCTTTGGTCCCGGTATTATGGCGCAACCGCCACAAGAAATCCAGTGAATCCGGGCCTATCTTGCCGGGATGGAACACATCATCCCCGCGCTTTATGCGCTTGAACGCCTCCACGCCGAACTAGGTGGCCAAATCCTCGCCAACAAAGAGGAAGCCGGACGCCTTGCTGAATCAATGCGCCATGTTGAGGCGGTCCTGAAAATGCTTAAGCCGGGCTATTCGGTTCGGGCGATATCAGTCAGGCGCCGCAAGAACAATGCGTGGTTCAAACGCGGTACGCTATTCCGAACAGCCCTAGAAGTTCTCAGGACGGCAGAGAAACCCTTATCGTCAATCGAAATTGCGGAGCGCATGATCGCCGCAAGGGGCATTCAGAACCCCTCCAAAGCCGACACTGAGGTCGTGCGCAGCGGCGTTCACTGTTCGCTTATGAAGAATGACGGCAAGTCCGTTGCCCGGACGGATGACAGGTCGCCGGCAAGGTGGTCGTTAAAGTCTACGTAAATCCGCACATGGCGTGGTTTCGCTGAGGAAGTGTTATCGGCATCGCGCCGCAGTGCTACAGGCGGCGATGTTTTGGCCGATGTCGGCCTAACTGGCCATGCCAAGGCCTATCTTTATGATTCTTATATTTTCGGGGGATATCGTCTCAGCTTGTTCGCAGGCAGATATGATTTCATGAATATGGCGGTAGCTAACGGCTCCGATTGGCTCGCCAGCTTGCTCAACAATATATTCATCGACATCCAAAGGCTCCCCACATTCGATATAACTGTCATGATCAAGCCACCCATGCACCTGTTTCGTTATAAGAACCGGGGTTTGCCAATTAGGTTTGGTGTTTATTCTAAAAAAGAATCCTTGATGTGGGCAGATACATACTATCATTTTAGGGCCGGGCGGCCTTATACATGAATCATGCGTCCAAATTACATCAAGAGGCAAAAGCATTTTAAAGGGACCTATATACGTGTGTGACCTAATGAAATAACCGGCTTGCAAGTAGCCCCCCCGGTTAGGGCGGGGCTACTTGTTTTTCGAGTGACAGCCTAGTCGTCCAAGGCCGCCTTCTGTGCCGTCAGAATATCGATCAATTTCTGGATTTCCTTCGGCCCCAGATCGTCAGCGCCGCGATACAAAATCTGTATCTGTTTTCCTGCGCCGACCTTTGCTCGGAACCATTCCTCGAATCCTTCTTCTGGTTCGTTTGTTTTTGCCGGAGTGAACGGAATAAAGGGGAGTGCGGGAGGGATCACTGGCGCACGGGTTTCAATCAAGACCTCGTTCATTGGAATGCCTGTTTCGCTGCCCTCTACGGCGACAAACTGGCCATCTGGCGTGACGTGTCGAACCCGAAGAGGATGTGAAAATTGAAGCGCTCCTTGAGATTCCCATTGAATGAAATCTCCGACCTTCGCTCCGCCAAACACCTTATTCCGACTTTCATCGGGATCAGGATTTAGCGATTCTGGCCCCTTCGGCTTCTCATTTCCATGACTTTCGTTTCCGTTAATTTCCTTTACAAACTCCATTGTTTGAAGGAACGCCCGAGCAGCCGGCTTGATAGCTGTCGGGTTGAACCCCTGTCGATTGAGATAAGTTATCACACCATCTTCGGGCGGCACAGCGATGCCGTCAAACCGCTCCCGGAGTTCACGATATAAATCCGGCTCAGACGCCGCTGCTAGCAGATTTTCTACTCGCTCTGCGTCGTTACTGGCGTGCAAGATTGCGCGCGCCCTTTGAGTCACGCGGGCTTCCCCCTTCCCGGCGCGCTCTAACAGCCCATAGGCGGCCATCGACGCCAATGCAGAATTAGCTGGGCCACTCGGGCCAGAATAGCCAATCAATTTCGAGGCGTTACCCCTGTCCACGGTAGCAGAGCGATATTGGCGCTCTATTTTCGCAACCGCGTCTACAGCGTCCTTGAGAGACATGCTTGGGTATGATGGGCTCCGGATCGCCTTGACAGTCGGTTCGCTCATGATATCGCTCCTTGCGCTTCTGACGGGCAACATAGCGAACAAGGAAATAAAAAGCAATCGCCGTTACTCCCGTGACTTGACATCGTTACTCGACGCGGTCAGACTATAGGAGTAGCCAAATCGGAGGTGCGATGAGACCCACCCAGCCCCGCGCCAGTGCCACCGGCGACCACGGGGAAACAAAAAAAGCCGGCGACCTGGTGAGACAGGGAACCGGCTTTTAGGTGGCAAATCACCGGGCGGGTAGCCCGGTTCATAGCGTCCAACAACGCAAGAATCGCATAGCGCCCGCCCAGCTGCAACTCCTTTTTTGGAGATGAGTTAACCATGCGGATATCTCGCGTGTGCCACCGTGTTCGCGCCTATCGGCGCATCCGGTTTGGCCGACTTGAGAACGTATGCGCGCATAGGCGCTGCTGCGGCTAAGTCCGGTCTGATGATCGGTGCTTCTTACGAACTGGCCGCCGGGGGATTTCTCCCGGCGGTTTTTTCGTTTTAGATCGCTCAATGTTTTCCGAAACCTCTTTCGGGTCAACCGCGACAAAACGACTCAGGGCTTCGCCGAAACTCATATCGAGCTTGAGCGGCGGCTCCAATTTTTTTCCGGCGTTCGTCATGCGATCAGCGCCTTGTAGGTCAGGCGCTTGCCGCTGACATCGGCAAAAAGGTCATTCATGCGCGGCGTGACTTTCATGTCGCGACGATTAACCCGCCACGCCATTTCGTCAACGTAGCGCTGCAAGTGCTTCGGCGACACCCAATGATGGATACCGACGATCTGGCGCTTCAATTGCGCCCACACGCTTTCAATCGAGTTGGTATGGACGAATCCGCCCATGCGCACGTACTCGCCAGCGCTGTGGTTTACGGCAAGGTGCGTGTAGTCGCGGCCAAGGCCAACGAACGAAACGTCTTCGTCAGTCAGCACAGCCGAACCCTTGGCGATGTTCTGGCGAATTTCACCCTGTAGCGTCTTGGCCTTGTGGTCAGGCACATGAACCGCTCGAAGCTCGCCATCCCGTTCGATCATGCCGAGCACAACAGCCTTGCCAGAGCCGCCCTGTGTGCCGCCCTTGCGGTCTTTAGCGTTTTGTTACGTTCCCTGCCGCCGACGAATGTAGTATCCGCTTCCGTGTCCCCCTTGAGCGGCGCATTGAATGACATTGTGCGCGCGGCGTGGCGAAGGCGATGCAGGACGAACCATGCGGACTTTTGCGTGATTTTAAGGTCCTTCGCGAGCGTGACGCTGGCGATGCCTTTCGGGTGATTTGTAATCATCCAGATCGCCATAAACCACTTGCGCAGCGGCAGTTTCGTATCTTCAAAGATTGTGCCGACTTTGATCGAAAAACGCTGACGGCAGTCGCCGCATTTGAACGTCTTGCGGTCGCTGAAATGATAGATTTTGTTGCCGCCGCAATGCGGGCAATACTCGCCATCTTTCCAGCGGATAGAGCGGAGGTGATCGACGCAAGTCTGTTCGTCGGGGAAGGCGTCCATCAGGTCAAAGAGGCTGTCGAAATTCTTGAGCACGGCGCGTCTCCTTCGATTTGGAGACTATCGCACATTTTTCAGATTGGGTCAAGCACGTATATAGGTCCCATTTTAAAGCCTAATCGAAGGCGCAGCCTCTCGAAGATAAGCAACGATTTCTTCTTTCTCTGGCTTATCCTCTATCATGTCTTCGTATCTCATCATCCCAAGTTGCGCGGATTGCCAATCCTTGCCATGGGTCGCCGCCGTTCTATGATCAAACGACATCATAGATGACTTTTTAAATCCCGCATTTATGGCACGAAGATCAGATTTAGAGAACACGTTCGTGTCGCAACCATCATTGCCTGATTTGACTACTTGGTATCCATCCAGCTTCCAAGGAAACCTTTCAATTTCTAGTTCGGCAAGCCAAATTGGATCGCCCTTTAGCATTTCATATATTTCCAGAGGCACAGGGCCGAACTTCATTGCCCTATAATTTGCTCCAAACACAGGCCTACAGTAATCATTCAAATGAACGACATCGGCAAAATAGCAGGCTTTCAGAATAGCGTGAATGTCATGCTTGCCCTGGCTCTCAAGCATAAGCATAACAGCGTTCTTCGCCTTCTCGGCAGAGAACTTGAAACGGATGACCTTGCTTGGACGCCATTCAACCATAGCGCGATCATACCATATCTAATTCGTCAAGGGAATCTTTGTTTAAGCCGCCTTATGCCTCTGCCAGTAGCCGACAAAATCGACACTGGTTTTCTTGTGAAGCGCCAGCCCGGCGATGCTGTGGATTTGATCACCGTTCGACATGCGGCGGTTGTCCTCCCGCCATGAAGCCTCTTGCGCGTAGCGCAGAAGGTAAGCGCCCGCGATGTGATGATGGTGGCCGCTTTCGGCCCGGCGCAGGCGGGAAAAATATTCTTCTGCCCAATTCGTGCAAGCGCCATCAAAGCTGTACGCCTCTTGATGATTGATCCGCTTCATTTCGAAATTGCCGTGCAAGCCCTCCCATGAACCGGCTTCGTCCGCATGGATCGTGGTTCCCTTGGCAACGCGGGCGCGGATGAATGACAGGGCCGCGCCTTCGCTGGCGAACACTGCCGGAAGCGAAGCGCCATTGCGCTCGCGAACGATCACGACAACCTTGCGCTTGCCGTTCTGGTTGCGCGCCAAGCGGCGATCAACGCGGTTTTCCTTGTGGTTCGCGGGCTTGATATAGCCGCCAAAGTAGCCGCCATCGACTTCCGCAACCTTGCCTTTCCCACCGACGATCCGGCCCTTCATTTCTTCGGCCATGGCTTCCCGCAGTTTGTGCAACAGAACCCATGCGGCCTTGTAGGAAATCCCCAGATCGCGGGATAAGGCGAGCGCGCTCTTGCCTTTGACTTCGTTGCAGAAGATCGCAATCGCCGCCAGATAGCCCCGCAGGGGCAGCTTATGTTGCGCAAAGATGGTCCCGCTTGTGATGCTGAAATCCTTGGCGCAGGCCTGGCACCGGAAGCGCAGCGCGCCATTCGGGCGGCGGCAAACATAGGCGTTCAAACCACCGCAGGACGGGCACACCGGAGCCCCTTCTGTCTCAGGCCAGCGAACCCGGCAAAACATCGTTTCGGCTTCCGCGTCTGACATGCGGAACACGCTCGCCAGAGTGAGGGTTTTGGCGGGGCGGGAGAGGAGGAAGTGCTGAGACATATTCGTTACCTATCGAATTTGATAGCTAACGAATATGTTAGGTTTGACACCTTGTCAAGAACAATCTATCGTTTTCGGGAGCTTTCTTAAACGATAGGTGACGGCATGGGATTCGCAAAGACAGAAGCTGAGTGGCAGTCGCGCGCGACCGCGTTTCTAAAGGCCAAAATGAAAGAAAAGGAAGTGACTTACGTTGAGCTTGTGAAGCGGCTCAAAGCCCACGGGTTCGAGGAAACGGAAGCATCTATCACGATGAAATTGAAGCGCGGGACATTCGCCGCAACTTTTTTGCTGGCGTGTCTAGCGGCCCTGGAATTGGACGGTGTACGATTGGAGGAGATTTAGGGCGGGGATAAATTCATGCCATCTGAGGACGAAGGCGAGGAAAACCCAAATCGCCATCCCTATCGGCGCCATCGCCACCAACGCAAGAATCCACCATTCGCCGGGATCGCGGCTTTTATCAACGCTTACAGAGATGAGCAAAAAGCCAATCGTCGCCAAGAATCCGCTGAGGATCGCGGCAGCAAATCCATCGAAAAATGGACACTTTCGTTTGTCGTCGTGACGGCCTGTTTGATCGGGGTTCAGGATTTCATCCTGCACCGTAGTGACGACGCCATTCACAAATCCGCAGAAGCCGCCGTCGTCGCCGCAAATGCGGCACAAGATTCCCTCAAAACCGTTCGCGAAACCGCTGAGCGGCAATTGCGTGCTTATATATTCCCCACTGAGTTGACGGTCACTGATGTTGAATTGGGGAAGCATCCGGGCGTGAACATGGTTGTCAAGAATACAGGCCAAACCCCAGCGACTGACGTTATCGCTTGGGCCGGCGTTTGGGTTGGCAATTTCCCCCTTCGAACTGAACTGATCCGCGCGTCTCCTGAATTTATGAAAACTGCTTCGCGGCGCCCCGTTGGACCCGGAGCAACCTTCACGATCATCCACGCTTGGAACGAAGCGCTTACTGAACAACATATGAAAATGTTGCAAAATGGGACTGCTGCGGTGTTTATATGGGGCGAAATAACCTACGTCGATGTATTCGGTAAAAAAAGAACCACCAATTTCCGTAACTACTATGGGGGTGATGCGGGGATGCGTCCCGGCGGAGCTTCGATTGGCGCCGAAGATGGTAATAATTCCGATTAGCGCCGCGAGCGCCGCGCGCAACATGGCGCGCTCTCCTCTTACATCACACTCTCCTTAGGTGGTGATGGCTCGCCGGATTGCTTCTGGCGGTTGCGCCATAATACCGTTCGGTCCAATGCTTTCAGAACGGATCAACCGCAGCCAATCGAGCAATTGCGCTTCGCTCAGCCGGGTTTCCATCACGCTCATGTCCCTTCGCCAATTCGACTTTCTGTCCCCATGCGCAACCGCTCGATGTTCGCGCCATGCTTCCAGATCAACAGGATTGTCAGCAGGATATAGAGAAACGCCGCGTCAATATCATCGGCGATAAACAGAAATAAGGGTGTGACAGCGCTGGCTGCGAGCGCCGCCAGCGAGGACAGCCGCATCGTGCCGGCAACGCCCAGCCAGACCGCCGCAAACACCGCAGCAACCCGCCAGTCCAGCGCGATCAGGCAACCCAGAAACGTTGCGACGCCCTTGCCGCCCTTGAACCCAAGCCAGACCGGAAAAAGATGCCCAAGGAATGCGCCAAGCGCGCCGGCGACGCCCCCGCCCAGACCCATCGCGGCGCCGAAAATAACCGCGACGGTTCCCTTCATCGCATCACAAAACAAAGTCGCTGCTGCCAGGTCCTTGCGCCCGGAGCGCAACACGTTGGTCGCGCCGATATTCTGCGAGCCGATGGTGCGCGGATCGGGCGCGCCCGCCAATCTGGAAACGACAAGCCCGAACGGGATCGAACCCAGCAAATAGCCCAATAAAAGCGCAACTGGCAAAAATGACACGGGACCCGCCCACCTGATCACCAAACAGCCGGCAGATTAGGCGTGAACGGCTGAGCCTGCAACCAGAGTCAGTTTGACAACGCCTTGCAGCAGGGCGTTCTCGAAAGGCGTGTTCTTGCTGCGCGAATGCAATCGCACGGGATCCACGACAAACGGCTCATCCGGATCAAAACGAATGATGTCGGCAGGCGCGCCCTTTTCGAGCCGCCCTTGAGCCAGCCCCAGTATTTGCGCCGGGCGGATCGTCATCGCCGCGAGCAGTCGCCGCAACGCCACATCGCCTGAATGGACCAGTCGCAATCCTGCGGCCAGCAGGGTTTCAAGCCCGATAGCGCCATTCTCGGCCTCGCCAAAAGGCAAACGCTTGTTATCGACGTCCTGCGGATTGTGATCCGATACAATCACATCGAGCAGGCCGGACGCCAGCGCCTCAACCAGCGCGCGCCGGTCATCCTCGCTGCGCAGCGGCGGCGCCAGCTTGAAGAATGTCCGGTATTGGCCGATGTCATTATCGTTCAGCGTCAGATGATTGATCGATGTTCCGCAGGTGACCGCAAGCCCGCTTGCCCGCGCCCGCGCGATGATTTCAAGCGACATGGCGGTGGTGACGAGCGCAGCGTGATAACGCCCTTGCACCATACGAACCAGGCGCATGTCCCGATCGAGCGCGATCGCTTCGGCCTCGCGCGGGATGCCGGCGAGACCCAGACGACTGGCGAACATGCCCTCATTCATCACCCCCGATCCGGCAAGATTGGCGTCTTCGGCAAAGGGCATGATCAGCGCGTCAAAATCCCGCGCATAGGTCATTGCGCGCCGCATGACCTGCGAATCCTGAACGCAGTGCGTCCCGTCCGTGAACGCAACCGCGCCCGCCTCTTTCAGCAGTCCATATTCTGCGATCTCCCGACCGTTCAGCCCTTTGGTCAGCGCCGCAGCCGGCAACACGCGGACCTTCGCCGTATCGCGGGCGCGGCGCATCAGAAAATCCAGCACCGCCGGATCGTCCAGCGGCGGCGTTGTGCCGGGCATGGCGACGATCGTCGTCACGCCGCCGGCCGCAGCAGCGGCGCTCGCTGTCGCCAGCGTCTCGCGATATTCGGCGCCGGGTTCGCCGACAAATACGCGCATGTCGATAAGGCCGGGACAAACAACGTCGCCGCCACAATCGATGATTTTCGTCCGCGCGCCCGCGTTCGCCGCCGTGACATTCGCGCCGATAGCATGGATGACGCCGTCCTCGATCAGGACGCCACCCCGCGAGTCAACGCCTGTTCCAGGGTCGATCAACCGGGCGTTGACAAGTGCGAGAGGGGGAGCATTCATTCCACCATCCCTCAATTGTTCGGCAAATGGCGCGCCAGCGCCTCAAGCACAGCGATGCGCACGGCCACGCCCATTTCGACCTGCTCGTTGATGAGCGACTGCGGGCCATCGGCGACAGACGAATCGATTTCCACGCCCCGATTGATTGGCCCGGGATGCATGACCAAAGCATCGGGCCGCGCCAGCGCCAGTTTTTCCTGATCGAGACCGAAAAAACGCGAATATTCCCGCAATGACGGGACGAAGGCGCCATTCATGCGCTCAAGTTGCAGGCGTAGCATCATCACAATATCCGCGCCTTCAAGACCCTTGCGCATGTCGCGGAACACTTCCACGCCCAAATGCTCAATGCCGCTGGGGAGCAGCGTTGAGGGCGCGATGACGCGCACCTGCGCGCCCAGCGCCGACAGCAGGATCATGTTGGAGCGGGCGACACGGGAATGCAGCACATCGCCGCAAATGGCGACAGTCAGCCCCTCTATGCGACCCTTGCGGCGGCGAATGGTCAAGGCATCCAGCAAAGCCTGCGTCGGGTGTTCGTGCGAGCCATCGCCCGCATTGACCACCGAACAATCCACCTTGCGGGCGAGCAGATCGACCGCGCCGGACTGATGGTGGCGCACAATAATAATGTCGGGCCGCATGGCGTTGAGCGTGACCGCGGTATCGATCAGCGTCTCACCCTTTTTGACGCTTGACGTGGCGACTGACATGTTCATCACATCGGCGCCGAGCCGTTTGCCGGCAAGCTCGAACGATGCCTGCGTGCGGGTTGAGGCCTCAAAAAACAGATTGATCTGCGTTCGCCCGCGCAGCGTGTCCTTCTTTTTATTGACCTGACGCGACAGCGGCGCCGCGTCTTCCGCCAAATCCAGCAGCGCCTCAATATCAGCGCGCGACATGCCCTCGATGCCGAGGAGATGTTTTTGCGAGAAAAGCGGCTTTCCGGGAGCAGGATCGGTCATTGCGTGTTCTATAGGCCTGTGCTTCGGGGCCGCGCAAGCGCGCTCGGTCTGCTGTCAACAACCAGTTGGAATCCCCGCTGCGACAATCCCCCATTTGACAGTCCGCTTGGCCTCCACCATGTTCCGCCCGCTTCGCCGGGACCGCCCGGCGCGTTTCAACCGGTCTGATCGGATTCTTAAGTTATTGATTTTACTGGTGAAATGACAAAGGTTTTCGACCTATCAAGGGTTCAGCCGCATGAATGTCGTCATCGTCGAATCGCCCGCCAAGGCCAAGACGATCAACAAATATCTCGGCCGCGATTACGAGGTTTACGCCTCGTTCGGCCATGTGCGCGACCTCCCCGCCAAGGATGGTTCGGTCGATCCGGACAACGACTTCGCCATGCTGTGGGAGATTGACAGCAAGGCGGGCAAGCGTCTGTCCGATATTGCCGCCGCCGTTAAAGGCGCCTCAAAACTGATTCTCGCAACCGATCCGGATCGCGAGGGCGAGGCGATTTCCTGGCATGTGCTGGAAATCCTGCGCAACAAGAAAGTGCTGAAGGATAAAAAGGTCGAGCGCGTGGTGTTCAACGCGATCACCAAGTCGGCGATTCTGGAGGCGATGAAACATCCGCGCGAGATCGACGAAGGGCTGGTCGACGCCTATCTGGCGCGCCGCGCGCTGGATTATCTTGTTGGCTTCAACCTGTCGCCGGTTCTGTGGCGAAAACTGCCGGGCGCGCGCTCGGCGGGGCGCGTGCAATCGGTGGCGCTGCGGCTCGTCTGCGATCGCGAGCTAGAAATCGAAAAATTCGTCAGGCGGGAATACTGGTCGCTTGTGGCGCATCTCCTGACCAAGGAAAAAGCCCCTTTCATCGCCCGCCTTGTCGGCGCCGACGGCCGTAAAATCACCCGGCTCGATATCGGGACAGAGGCCGAAGCAACAGATTTCAAGCGCGGCCTCGAACAGGCAAAATTTACAATCCAGTCGGTCGAAGCCAAACCCGCGCGCAGAAATCCCTGGCCGCCGTTCACGACCTCGACGCTCCAGCAGGAAGCTTCGCGCAAACTTGGAATGGCGCCCGCCCGCACGATGCAGGTCGCACAGCGGCTCTATGAGGGCGCCGATATTGGCGGCGAAACGGTCGGTCTGATCACTTATATGCGAACGGACGGCGTCGATATGGCGCCCGAAGCCATTGAGGCGACGCGCGAACTGATCGGCAAGCTGCACAGCCCGCGCTATGTGCCTTCAGCGCCGCGCAAATATCAGGTCAAGCAGAAGACGGCGCAGGAAGCGCACGAAGCCATCCGTCCGACTGACGTCTCGCGGCTGCCCAAGCAGATGGCCAAATATCTCGAACGCGAACAGCTTGCGCTTTATGAACTGATCTGGACGCGCACTGTCGCCAGCCAGATGGCCTCAGCCGAGCTGGAGCGCACGACTGTCGAAATTCTTGCGGATGTTCCGACGCCCTCGAAAATCAAGGCAATCGATCTGCGCGCCACCGGGCAGGTTGTGCGTTTCGATGGCTTCCTGGCGCTGTATCAGGAAGGCAAGGACGAGGACGACGAGGATGAGGAAGGCGGTCGTCTGCCGCCGATGAAGGCCGGCGATCCGGCAACGCGCGAAAAGATCGAGGCCGCGCAACATTTCACGGAACCGCCGCCGCGCTATTCGGAAGCGACCTTGGTCAAGGCGATGGAAGAACTCGGCATCGGGCGCCCCTCAACCTAGGGCTCGACGCTGGCGGTTCTACGCGACCGCGAATATGTGAAGCTGGAGAAAAAGCGGCTCGTTCCGGAAGACAAGGGGCGTTTGCTGACAGCCTTCCTGGAAAGCTTTTTCACGCGCTACGTCGAATATAATTTCACCGCCGACCTCGAGGAAAAGCTCGATGAGGTCGCCAACCAGAATTTCGACTGGAAGCAGTTGCTGCGCGATTTCTGGAAGGACTTTTCCACCGCGATTGACGGCACCAAGGATTTGCGCACGACGCAAATTCTTGACAGCCTGAATGAGGTTCTGGGTCCGCACATTTTCCCGCCAAAAGAGGGCGGCGGCGATCCCCGCTCCTGTCCGTCCTGTGGCACTGGCCAGATTTCGCTGAAACTCGGCAAGTTCGGCGCCTTTATCGGCTGCTCGAACTATCCTGAATGCAAGTTCACGCGCACCCTGTCGCAATCGGCCACCGGCGAGGCGGACAATGGCGACGCCGGTCGCCCGGGCGTCCGCGTTCTCGGCGTCGACCCCGCCACGGGCGATGAAATCAGCGTGCGCGATGGACGTTTTGGCCCTTACGTGCAGCAGGGCGCGGCTGAGAAACCCAAACGCTCCTCGATCCCGAAAAATTACAGGCCCGACGAACTCACGCTTGAACAGGCCATCGCCTTGCTCGCGTTGCCGCGCGAAGTCGCCAGACATCCAAAGACTGGCGCCCCCATCGTGGCCGGCATCGGACGCTTCGGCCCCTATGTCCAGCACGGTAAAATCTACGCCAACATTGGCCGCGACGAGGATATTCTGTCGATCGGCGGCAACCGCGCGATTGATCTGATCGTCACCAAGGAACAGGGCGGCGGCAGGCAGTTTGGCAATGCCGCGCCGGGCCGGGCGCTCGGCGATCACCCCGAGGGCGGACCTGTGAGCGTGAAGGCCGGGCGTTTCGGCGCCTATGTCAACTGGGGCAAGATCAACGCCACCATCCCCAAGGGAACCAATACAGAAACCATCACGCTTGAAACCGCCATCGAGCTTTTGAAAGCGCGGGCGGCGGGCGCGCCGTCAGGCGGGCGCGTGCTGGGCGATCATCCCTCGGGCGGGACCATCACCGTCCGCGACGGACGCTTTGGCGCCTATGTCAATATCAATAAGGTCAATGCGACGATCCCCAAATCGATCTCGCCGGAGACGATTACGCTCGCCGACGCGATCGAATTGATCGACGAAAAAGGCGGACCTGGCGCCCCTGCGACGAAGAAATCTGCGGGCGGGAAAAAAGCGCCCGCCAGGAAAGCGCCCGCCAAGAAAGCCGCCGCGAAAAAGCCTGCGGCCAATGCGAAGGTGAAGACGACCACGAGCGCCGAGCCCCCGTTCAAGCCCGGCCCGGCGGCGCGCAAGGCCCCCACCAAAAAGGCAGCCGTGAAAAAAGCCCCGGCAAAGAAATCTGCGGCAAAGAAAAAAGCCCCGGCTAAAAAGAAGGCAGCACGGTAGCGAGGCGGTGAACTTGCCTGCTGCAAAATCCTTCTTGCGGCGGGTTTGCAGCTTGTCCCCCAAGGGGCCACTGAAAAAGCGAGCGGCGAGGCAGTAGGCAGTTTGCTTCTCCCGCGTGCCGCTCGGGACCATGCATTCCGACATCCCACAGTCCGGCAGTTGACTTGCCCGCTGCAAAATCGTTCTTGCGGCGGGTTTGCAGCTTGGCCGGATAGCCGGGCGCCACATTATGGATAACCGATGACCGCCGCATTCACATTCCCCGGACAGGGCTCGCAATCGCCCGGCATGGGCAAGGCTCTCGCCGATGCGTTTCCCGCCGCCCGCCTCGTGTTTGAGGAAGTCGATGCCGCGCTTGGGCAGCATCTTTCAAAACTGATATTCGAAGGGCCGGAGGCGGAACTGACGCTGACCGCCAATGCGCAACCCGCCCTGATGGCCGTCAGCATGGCGGTCGTTCGAGTGCTCGAAGCCGAGGCCGGTCTCGATCTCGCGCGCGACGCGCAATTCGTGGCGGGGCATTCGCTCGGCGAATATTCGGCGCTGGCCGCAGCAGGCGCCCTGACAATCACCGATACCGCGCGCCTGCTGCGTCTGCGTGGCGTTTCCATGCAAAAGGCGGTTCCCGCCGGCGAGGGCGCCATGGCGGCGATTCTCGGACTCGATTTTGGCGCTGTTGCAGCGGCGGCCACGGAGGCCGCAAGCCTGTTTCATTTGCAGGCGGCGGTCTGTCAGGTCGCCAATGACAATGGCGGCGGACAGATCGTCATTTCCGGCACGAAAGCCGCCGTTGAACGAGCGATGGAAATCGCCAAAACCAAAGGCGCCAAACGCTGCATCCTGCTTCCCGTGTCCGCGCCCTTCCATTGCGCGTTGATGGCGCCGGCCGCCGACGCGATGGCTGAAGCGCTGGCGAGCGCGACCATCCTGCCGCCGCGCGTTCCGCTCATCGCCAATGTGCTGGCGAGCCCCATCAACGACCCCGCCGAAATCCGCAAGCGGCTCGTGGAACAGGTGACGGGCACGGTGCGCTGGCGCGAATCCATTGCCTTTATGGCTGCGCAGGGCGTCTCGACTTTCTATGAACTGGGCGCGGGCAAAGTCCTGACGGGCCTCGTCAGGCGGATCGCGGCTGACGCGCATGGCGCAGCCATTGGCGCGCCGGCGGATATTGAAGCCTTCAAGGCTGCCCAAACGCATTGACGGGAGACACGCATGTTCGACCTGAATGGCCTCAACGCGCTTGTCACCGGCGCAACCGGCGGACTTGGCGGCGATATCGCGCGGGCGCTGCACCAGCAGGGCGCATCGGTCGCCTTGTCGGGCACGCGCGTTGAAGCCCTCGAAAAGATCGCCAGCGAACTTGGCGATCGCGTGCACGTCCTGCCCTGCGACCTCGGCGACAAGACCGCCGTCGAGGCGCTCGTGCCGGCGGCTGAAAAAGCGCTGGGACAGATGGATATTCTTATCAATAACGCCGGCGTCACGCGCGATGGCCTGTTCATGCGGATGAAGGACGACGACTGGGAAACGGTGATGACGATCAATCTCACCTCCGCATTCCGGCTCTCCCGCGCCGCGCTTCGTTTCATGCTGAAGCGGCGTTTTGGACGCATTATTGGCATAACGTCCGTCGTGGGCGTCATGGGCAACGCCGGCCAGGGCAATTACGCCGCCTCGAAGGCTGGCATGATCGGCATGACAAAGTCGCTCGCCGCAGAAATCGCCAGCCGCAATGTCACCGCCAATTGCATCGCGCCGGGCTTTATCGAAAGTCCGATGACGGCGGCGCTGAACGAAAAGCAGAAAGAAGCTATTCTGGGCACAATCCCCGCCGGAAGGCTCGGCGCAGGCGCCGATGTCGCGGCTGCGGCGGTTTATCTCGCCAGCCGCGAGGCGGGTTACGTCACTGGCCAGACGCTCCATGTCAATGGCGGAATGGCAATGATATGACGACATTGGCCAATCGGAATCTGGCCGCTCGCCATGCGCGGGGAAGTATGTTAGCTACGCCCCGCGTCCGGGGGGCTCGCAGGCGTGACCGGACGTTGCTACCGGTTTACAGACTTGTTTTCTGGCGCGGAGATACACTGAAATCGAATTTGGCTTTGAACGCCGTCATGCTAGCATTGCGGGATCAAGCTATGGATTTAACGGTCATCACGAGGGTAATGATATGAGCGAAGTCGCGGATCGCGTGAAGAAAATTGTTGTCGAGCATCTTGGCGTCGACGCTGACAAAGTCGTCGATAAAGCCAACTTCATTGATGACCTTGGGGCGGATTCGCTCGACACAGTCGAACTCGTGATGGCCTTTGAGGAAGAATTTGGCGTCGAGATCCCCGATGACGCCGCCGAGACGATCGTGACGGTCGGCGACGCCGTGAAATTCCTGGAAAAAGCAAAAAACGCCTGAGGCGGACTGCACATATGTTTGCGCCGCCGCCGGCCCCTGACCGGCGGCGTTTGCGCTATCTGGCAATGGCGATCCGCGTCATGTCAAACAAGAGCGCCGGAAAAGCAGCATGAGACGTGTCGTCGTGACTGGCCTGGGCATGGTCTCGCCTTTGGCGAGCGGCGTTGAGCCGACCTGGACGCGCCTGCTGGACGGACAGAGCGCCGGGCGGCGAATCGAGAATTTTGACGTTTCCGATCTCCCCTGCCAGATCGCCTGCCAGGTGCCACGCGGCAATGTTGCGCCCGATGCGTTCCAGCCAGACCAATGGATGGAGCCCAAAGAGCAGCGCAAAGTGGACGATTTCATACTTTACGCGATCTCCGCCGCAACACAGGCGCTGGCGGACGCTGGCTGGGCGCCAAAAACCTATGAAGAGCAATGTTCAACCGGCGTCATGATCGGTTCGGGCATTGGCGGCCTCGGCGGCATCGCTGAAACCGCGCTCTTGTTGCGCGACAAGGGTCCTCGCCGGATATCGCCATTTTTCATTCCCGGGCGGCTGATCAATCTCGCTTCGGGCTATGTCTCCATTCTGCACGGCCTGAAAGGCCCCAACCATTCGGTCGTAACAGCCTGCTCGACCGGAGCGCACGCCATTGGCGACGCTGCGCGACTTGTCGCCTTTGGCGACGCCGAGGTCATGGTGGCCGGCGGCGCAGAATCAGCTGTCAATCGTATCGGCATCGCCGGCTTTGCAGCCTGTCGCGCTTTGTGCACCAGTTATAACGACCGGCCCGCCGAGGGCTCGCGCCCCTACGACCGCGACCGCGATGGCTTTGTCATGGGCGAGGGGTCCGGTTGCGTCGTGGTTGAATCCCTCGAACACGCCCGGGCGCGCGGCGCGCGCATTTACGCCGAGGTTGTCGGCTACGGTCTGTCAGGCGATGCGCATCATATCACCGCTCCCTCCGAGGATGGCGATGGAGCCTTTCGTTGCATGAACATGGCGCTGAAGCGCGCAGGGCTTCCGGCCTCAGCCGTGGATTATGTCAACGCGCATGGCACCTCAACCATGGCTGACGGTATTGAGCTTGGCGCCGTCGAGCGCGCCATGGGCGACCACGCCAGCCACGTATCAATGTCCTCAACCAAATCCTCCATCGGGCATCTCCTGGGCGCGGCGGGCGCCGTCGAGGCGATTTTTTCGATCCTCGCGATCAGGGATGGCGTTGCTCCGCCAACACTCAATTTACATCACCCTTCAGTTGAAACGAAGATCGATCTTGTGCCGCTGAAAGCGCGTAAAAGACCGATCAACGTAGCGCTTTCAAACTCGTTCGGCTTTGGCGGCACCAATGCCTCGCTGGTTTTCAAACGGGTTTCCTGAGCGCTTTAAGAGCCAATTGACAGATGAAAATCGCGCCATTCCCAATTTGGCCTGAATGAGCCATAATGGAAGGAGATCGATCCCTCCTTTGTACAGGATCGACGGCGAGCACCATGAGCGGCGAACCCTCACCACCCCCCAATTCACCTCAGGAGCCCGAGCGCGGCGGCCTCTTTCGGAGACGCGTTGCATTGCAATCGGCCAAGGAAGCCTTGCAACCCGAGGCTGCGCCGGCCCCGCCGCCGGCTGGCAAACCCCACAGTCAGCGTCGACCCGCACTTTCTGCGATCAGCGGCTTTTTTTCGTTTCTACTGGTGCTGGCTTTGTGTCTGGCGGGCGTTGCCGGCTATGCACAGCACCAGATGAGCGAACCCGGGCCGCTTGAAGCTGACAAGATCGTCCTGATAGCGCCGCGGACGGAAGCGCCGGATATTCTCGGCCAACTGGAAAATGAAGGCGTGATCGACAGCAGCCTGACGCTGAACGCCGCACTTGTCATCTCCGGCGACCGTAAAAAGCTGAAAGCCGGCGAATATCTCTTCAAGGCTCACGCCAGCCTCCGGGATGTGATCGAAACCCTTGTTTCAGGGCATGAAATCCTGCATTCCATTACGATTCCCGAAGGCCTGACATCGCAACAAATCGTCGAACGATTGCGGGACAGCGATATTTTGTCCGGCGATGTCATGGATATTCCCAAGGAAGGGTCGCTGCTGCCCGAGACCTATCGCGTGTCGCGCGGCATGCAGAGGGCCAGTCTCATCCGGCTGATGCAGGACGATCAGAAAAAGGCGCTGGAACAGATTTGGTCGCGCCGATCCCCGGATTTGCCGCTGCGTTCCTCGTTCGAACTTCTGACGTTGGCCTCGATCGTCGAAAAAGAGACCGGCAAGGCGGATGAACGTCCGCGCGTTGCCGGAGTCTTCATCAACCGCCTGCGAAGCCATATCAAACTGCAGTCAGACCCCACGATCGTATATGGGCTTGTGTTCGGTCAGGGCACGCTCGGGCGCGGCATATCGCGCGCCGAAGTCGACAAGCCAACGCCCTATAACACCTACGCCATCGAAGGTCTGCCACCCGGACCGATTTCCAATCCCGGTCGCGCAGCCATGGAGGCGGTCGCCAATCCCTCGCGCACAAAGGACATCTATTTTGTCGCGGACGGGACCGGAGGCCACGCCTTCGCCGAAACCCTCGATCAGCACAATAAAAACGTGATCCGCTGGCGGCAAATCGAGAAGGATCGCGCAGCCTCCGTCGATCGCGCTCCGCCGCCGCCTGCGCCCGCAACGCCAACGCTGCTGCGCGACCAGCGCGGTCAGGTCAGCGACACCAATGTGCCGCTGTTTGGCGCGCTGTCGCCAGCCTTCCAGCGCAATGACAGCGACTTGCTGGCATTCGCCGCTCCCGCAGGGCAGATGACAACGCCGGCCAGCGCCGCCATCGACGGCGCCCGTCAGCGCGCCGCGCAGCCCGCTGCGCCGCTGCCGACCGCAAAAGACGATAATGCAAAGGCCGCAGGGCCATCGCCAAAGTATAGCCTGGCTGGGAAGCTTGACGATTCAGTTGCCGCCCAGCTCGGGCTTGCCGATGCACCCGTCGCCGCTGGCGGCGATGAGGTTGAGGCAATCGACACCGGCGCCTATCCTGAACCGGCCGCGCGCCGCGCCGACCAGAAGGCCCGCGCCGCACGATATGGCGCACCCTCAGGCGGCGACACACTCCCCGATCAGGTTGTCGCCGAATTGACGCCATCCGGCGGCGCCAGTTCGACCGAGGCCCCCGCAGGTCCAAGAATTATCCGGATTTATGACGCCTCGGAGGGGACGGCGCTGGATCCGCTAAAAGATAAAAGCTGGGACCTGAATTCGGCCAAGACCGTGCCGGTGATGGCGCAGGACACTCCTCCAGCCGCGAAAAGGCCGAACCCCCAGGCCAAAGCGCGGCATAACGCTCCTGCGACGCAACAATAAACACTACGCAAATTGAGTGGATCCTCCAGCCGCTCCGGTTCAACTGCAATTTTCGGTTCTCTGGCGCCTACCGGTTGATACGATGACTCTCAAAAGTATGACCGGTTTTGCCCGCATATCCGGCGCCCTTGGCGACTGGCGCTGGGTTTGGGAAATCAAAACCGTCAACGCCAAAGGGCTCGACGCCCGCCTGCGAGTCCCCCCGGCATTCGACGCCATCGAAATTGAGGCGCGGGCGCGGATGGCGCGGCGGCTGTCGCGCGGCGCCTGTCAGGCTGCTCTCACTGTGCATCGCGATGCCGCGCCCATCGAGATAAAGGTGAACGAAACCGCGTTGCGCGCGTTGCTGGAAACCGTTGCAAGGCTTCCGACGCCCGCCGGTGTAGGCCCGGCCTCGCTCGACGGACTCCTGGCGTTGCGGGGCATGGTGGATATTGTCGAGGTCGCGGACGATGATCGCGCGTTACGCAGCCTGCAGGCGACCCTTCTCACTGACCTTGATCGCGCGCTGGATGCGTTGATCGATATGCGCGGGCGCGAGGGCGCGGCGCTGGCGACCGCATTGTCCGCCAGGATTGAACGGATCGCAGAATTGACGCTTGCGGCGGACGAGTGCCCGGCGCGCAAACCGGACGCCGTCAAGGAACGCCTGTTGCGAACAGTGCATGCGTTGAGCGAAAATTCAGTCGGGCTTGACCCCGCCCGTTTGCATCAGGAGGCGCTGTTGCTTGCGGCCAAGGCGGACATCAGGGAAGAACTGGACCGGTTGCACGCGCATGTCGCCGCGGCCCGCATCCTTCTGACGAGCGAGGAGCCTGTCGGGCGCAAGCTTGATTTTCTGGCGCAGGAATTCGGCAGGGAAGCCAATACGCTCTGCGCCAAAGCCAACGATCCCGCCCTGACCAATATCGGCATGGAATTGCGCGTTGAAATCGAACAGCTTCGCGAGCAGGCGCAGAACATCGAATGAGTCAGACTTCAACGATTCCCGGCGGCGGCCCGACGCCCATTGAAACCCGCAGGCGCGGGCTCATGCTGATCCTCTCCTCGCCGTCCGGCGCAGGCAAGACGACGCTGACGCGCATGTTGCTCCAGGACAAAAGTCTCGACCTCACGCTGTCCGTGTCGGCGACAACGCGCGCCCGCCGATCATCGGAAGTCGATGGCATTCACTATCACTTCATTTCGGCAGCCGAATTTGAACGCATGCGGCTTGACGGCGCCTTCCTCGAATACGCCCGCGTGCATGACAATTTTTACGGCACTCCGCGCGAGTCGGCCAATGCCGTGCTCGCGCAAGGCCGCGACATGCTGTTTGACATCGACTATCAGGGCACGCTGCAAGTGCGCCAGAAAGCGCCGGACGATGTCGTCACCATTTTCATTCTGCCGCCAACAATGCACGAGCTGCGATCCCGGCTGGAGCGGCGCGCTGAAGACCCGTCTGCGGTGATCGACCGAAGGCTCGAAAACGCCCGTAACGAAATCCAGCGCTGGACGACCTATGATTATGTGATCGTCAATGACGATCTGCAACGCAGCTACGGCCAGATCCTTGCCATATTGACCGCCGAACGATTGAAACGCACACGCGCGCAAAAATCGATCGCCGGATTCGTCGATGGATTGCTGGCTGAGCCACCCGCCAATGACTGATGACGAGCGCCAAAACTAGACCGCCCTGGGCCGTCCCTGCCCCGCACGCGCGCCCGACGCCGCGATATCGGCGATCAATTTCGAAATATGTTCACAGGCCGCGACCTGGAGCGGCGGCGTCTCACCCTCTTCCCGCTTGACGAATGGAGCGACCGCGGAAGAAAATCCGAGTTTGGCTGCTTCCTTCATCCGCAGATTGGCGTGAACGACCGGTCGCACGGAGCCGGAAAGCCCGATCTCGCCAAAATAGACGGCTGTGCGCGGCAGCATCGCGCCCGTCAGCGAAGACACCAGCGCGGCTGCAGCCGCAAGATCGGCAGCGGGCTCGCTGACGCGCAGCCCGCCGGCAATATTGAGATAGACATCGTGCTGGCCAAGTCTCAGGCCGCCATGCGCTTCCAGCACAGCAAGAATCATCGACAGCCGGGCTGGATCCCAGCCTACGACAGAGCGGCGCGGCGTTCCCAAAGCCGTTGGCGCAACGAGCGCCTGAACTTCCACCAGCACAGGGCGGGCGCCCTCCATACTCGCCAGCACGGCCGCGCCAGGCGCGGACGCATCGCGTCCGGCCAGAAACATGGCCGATGGATTGGCGACTTCGCTCAACCCGAGCCCGGTCATCTCGAAAACGCCGATCTCGTCGGTTGGACCAAAACGGTTTTTCAGAGCGCGCAGAATCCGGAAATGATGCCCGCCCTCGCCTTCAAACGAAAGCACAGCGTCAACCATATGCTCGACCACGCGCGGCCCGGCCACCTGACCGTCCTTGGTCACATGGCCGACAAGAATCACAGTCGCGCCTGTCGTCTTGGCATAACGGATCAGCGCCTGGGCGCTGGCCCGCACCTGCGTCACCGTGCCGGGCGTTGTTTCAACCTTCTCGGTCCACATGGTTTGAATGGAATCGATGACCACAAGCGCGGGCGGGCGGCCCTGCATCAACGTTGCAATCACATCCTCAACGCTGGTTTCTGCTGCAAGTTCCACCGCAGCCTTCGCCAGGCCCAGCCGCTGCGCGCGCAACCGCACCTGCGCCACCGCTTCCTCGCCCGAAATATAGACGACGCGCCGGTTCATATCCGCGAGCCGCGCACATGTCTGGATCAATAAGGTCGATTTGCCAATGCCGGGCTCGCCCGCCATCAGCAGAACCGAGCCCGGAACGAAACCGCCGCCTGTCACACGGTCAAGCTCGGCAATCCCGGACACAACCCGCGCCGGCTGTTCAGTGACGGTCGACAGGCCTTCGAGCGCAAAGATACGGCCCTTGCGAAGCCCGGCGACAGCCTGCGCGCCAATGCCCGCAGAACCGCCCTCTTCAACCATCGAGTTCCACTCGGAGCAGGATTCGCACTTGCCCTGCCACTTCTGGGCGACGGCGCCGCAATTCTGGCAGACAAAACTTGTGCGCGATTTGGCCATGGAACATTCTCTCACCGATACGGTCTGACCGGACTTTTCGCATTCGCCAGTCGGTCAATCAGGCGACGCCTGAAATTATTGCTGAAAATCGCGCCCGTCATAAGCGGTCCCCGGCACGGACGAACTCGCAATATAGCAACGCAGCTCGCTCAGCTGACGCTCGAGCACAGCCTCCGTATTGCGCAACTGGCCCAGCGCCGCTTCGACCAGCGCGTTAGCCTCGACAAATGAATGCGGCGGCGGCAGGCGGACGACGCCAAAGGAAAATCCGACCTGTGGGGTTGCGTTGGACATACTGGCTCCTGTTCATTAGAACGGACTGCGGTTTGAGAACAATACAGGAACATTTTTGATTCGGGAAGGGGCGCTGCAAAACAAGACAGCGGCGGCGGAGGGCAATCGGTCCTCGAAAGCCTGTTAGCGCGTCGTCAAGGTTAACCAAACCTTACTTTTGCGCTTGCGTAGAGCCTCCGCGAAGACAATCTGGCCGCGCAAGTCGCCCGGTCCACGGTGCGGGTCGGCTTTGAGACCGTTCCATGCGTTTTTTTTCTGAGGCGTTGCTGCATCACCCAAGGTCAGCCGGGACTCGCGATGGCGCGGCGTCGACCAGGCCCGACGCCGTCTGTCTGGTCTCCAACCCGGACTCCATAAAAGCGGAATGGGACGCCCTGTTCGCCCGCTCGAATGCCTCCGCCTATCAATCCTTTGATTTCTATTCCGCCTGTCTCGACACGCTCGAACAGGGAGTCGGCGCTTCGCCATTCATCATTGCTTTCCGCGCGCCCTGCGGCAGATTGCGCGGCCTGCTGCCATTGGTCCGGCGGCGAAGGGCCGGCGTGACAGCTCTGGAATTCTGCGGCGGCGCGCATTCCAATTTCAATATGCCGATCGGAGATGACGATCCCGCAAACCCGATTCTCAGTCTGGGTCCATTCGACTGGCGCGACATCGTTCGCACACTCGATGCCGGAATCGATCTCCTGAATTTCAGCAACATCCCCGCAATCTGGAGCGGCGCGCGTATAGCTCTGGCCGGGAACGGCGCACACGACGCCCCCGACATTGCCTGCGCGATGGATATTCATCCGGGGAACGATGCAATACGCGCCAACGTTTCGGCCAAACGGGTCAAGCAATACAGGCGCAACATTCGGCGGCTTGCGGAAATCGGCGAGGCAAGGTTTGTTCAAAACACGACACCCGAATTGAACGCGCTTATTTTGCAGGCCTTTCTGGAACAAAAATCGAAACAGTTTTCCGTGCGGGGGCATTTCAATCCATTTGCGGACAAACGCTGTGTAGACTTCCTGAACCGACTCAGCGCCACCGCGGACGCCCGCGACACACGCAGATTGCTGTTTCACGCATTGCAACTTGACGGCGAGGTCGTCGCAACCCTCGGAATGTTGAAGCAGGGCGCGACCGGCGCAATCATGGTGATGTCGATGACCGCAAACCCGTTTCTCGCGCGCCTCAGTCCGGGCGAGACGCTCCTGATGAATGTCATTGAATGGTGCGGACAGCAGCGCCTCAATTTTCTTGATTTTGGCGTTGGCGGCGACGCCTACAAGGAACGAGTTTGTCAGCATATGATCCCCATGCGCGAATGCCATATCGGGCTGACGTATCGGGGCGAACTGCATGCAAGGGCTGCGAGAATCGCATCTGCCGGCAAACGGATGATCAAGCAGAATCCGGCGCTGCTTGAGCCCGCCCGGCGCATGCAGGCGCTGCTGGCAGGATAAGAGCCGAACTCCGGTCGCCGCGCTGCGACAAGTCAGCCGCCAATGTAGCGTCTGCGATAACGTCGTCCGAGCGATGTGAGCACTTCGTAGCCGATCGTCCCTGCGCGCGCGCCCATATCGTCCACGCCGATGCTTTCCCCCAGCAATTCCGCCAGGGTTCCCGGCGCGAGCGCGGGGTCGGCCACATCGGTCACGTCAATGACGATCAAATCCATCGAGACGCGCCCGGCAAACGGACAACGTCGCCCCAAAACCATGGCCTCGCCGCCTGGCCTTGTGTCGGTCGCCATCAGCGCGCGGGGAACGCCATCGGCATAACCCACGCCAATCGTCGCGAGCCGGGTCGGGCGTTTTGCCGTCCATTGACCATTGTACCCGACGCATTGGCCTGCCTCGATCTCTCGCAGCTGAATAATCGGCGCTTGCAGGCTTATGACTGCCCGCATGGGATTGGGGGCGCCCGGCGTCGGATTGCCGCCATAAAGCGCATAGCCGGGCCGCACAAGATCGAGAAATGGCTTTTGCGGCAAGAAAATCCCGGAGGAATTGCAGATGCTTGCCGCAACGCCGGGGAATTTTTCACGCGCTTTTTTGAAGTCGGAAATCTGTCGCCAGTTGAGCGGACTATCTGGCTCTTCCGAGGAAATGAAATGGCTCATGACGAGATCGATATAGACGCCGCCTTGGCCGGTCGGCGCAGGCGTGTATGGCTGGCGTTTGCGCACCGCCATGACTTTTCCCGCAGCGGGGAATGTCCCGACTGCGAGCGGCGCCAACACAGGCTCCCAAGGTTCATCGACTGCGATATGAGTGGGCAGAACGCGCGCCGCCACGCTGTCAATATCGTGCGGCGACAGCCCCAGGCGATTCATTCCAGTGTCGATATGAAGCGCGCATGGAATGCGCGCATGGTGCAAAATCGCTCGCTCAATCCAGCTCTGCAATTCTGATAAAGACCCCACGACCGGGCGCAGGCCGTGGTCGATATATTGCCTGGAGACATCGTCGCCTGGCAAAAGCCCATTCAACACATAGATGCGAAAGCCGGCGCGGGCGCCCAGAGCCGCCCGCACCTGCGCGCCTTCGCTGGCGTGGGCGACGAAAAAGGTTTTGCATCCCGCTTGAAGCAGCGCACGAACTGCCGGCTCAATGCCAATCCCGTAGGCGTCCGCCTTCACAACCGCAGCGCATTCCGCCCCACCCGCCTTCAACGCCAGAAACTTCCAGTTGTCCGCCAAGGCCTGCAAATCGATCGTCAGCGCCGCCTGCGCGGCTGCGGGCGCGACAATGTCAGACGCCCTGCCCATCTCACATCCGCTCCGGCATCAGTTCATCGCGCGCCAGATTCGAGAAGCGCGTGTACTCGCCCTCGAATGCAAGCTCCACAGTCCCTGTCGGTCCATGCCGCTGCTTGCCGATGATAATTTCCGCCTTGCCGAAGGCGCGCTCACAGGCGTTCTGCCACTCGGTATGCTCGGGCGTTCCGGGTCGCGGCTCCTTGTTCTTCAAATAGTATTCCTCGCGGTAAACAAAGAGCACGACGTCAGCGTCCTGTTCGATGGACCCGGATTCACGAAGGTCGGAGAGTTGCGGACGTTTATCATCCCGCGCCTCCACCTGACGCGACAGCTGCGACAAAGCGATGACGGGCGCTTTCAATTCCTTGGCGAGCGCTTTCAGGCCGGTGGTAATTTCCGTGAGCTCCTGCACGCGATTGTCACTCTTGCTTTTCGAGCCTGACAACAATTGCAGATAGTCGATCACGAGCACATCCAGCCCCTTCTGGCGCTTCAGTCGCCGGGCGCGCGCAGCCAGTTGCGCGATCGAGATGCCGCCGGATTGATCGATATAAAACGGGATCGTATTCATCTCGTTGGAGGCCGTTACGACTTTTTGAAACTCCTGCTCGGTAATATCGCCGCGGCGGATTTTGTAGGACGGCACGGCCGACTGCTCGGCGAGAATACGCGTCGCCAATTGTTCGGACGACATTTCGAGCGAGAAAAAGCCGACAATGCCGCCGTTGACCGCATGTTGCGTGCCATCGGCGTGGGTTTGCGCCTCGTAAGCGCGCGCAATGTTAAATGCGATATTCGTGGCGAGGGCCGTCTTGCCCATGCCGGGGCGCCCCGCCACGATGATCAGATCGGAGGACTGCAAACCACCCATCTTGTGGTCAAGGTCGGTCATGCCAGTCGCCACGCCCGACAATTTCCCGTCGCGCGCAAAAGCGCTCGCCGCCAGATCGACAGCGGTTTTGAGCGCGCTCGAAAAGGACTGAAACCCGCCTTCATAACGGCCCTGTTCGGCGACCTCGTAGAGACGACGCTCGGCTTCCTCAATCTGCTCGCGCGGCGGCATATCGATCGGCGAATCATAAGCGGTGTTGACGACATCCTCGCCGATCGTGATCAGCGCGCGGCGCACAGCAAGATCATAGATTGCACGCCCGTAATCGGCAGCGTTGATGATCGTCGTCGCTTCCGCCGCCAGTCGCGCCAGATATCTGGGCACCGTGACGCCGCTGTCGCCAAGCGTATGCTCGCCCAGAAATGTCCGCATGGTGGCGGGGCTGGCGTGCTTGCCCGAACGGATGAGATGCGAGGCGACCTCATAAATCCGCCTGTGCAATTCCTCATAAAAATGCTCGGATTTCAGAAAATCCGATACGCGATCATAGGCGTCGTTGTTGACGAGAATGGCGCCCAGCAGGGCCTGTTCGGCCTCCACATTGTGGGGCGCAGCGCGAAAGGCCGGACCATCGACTTGCGCCGCTGGAGGAAAAGCGCCACGGGCGGAAATTGCTTCAACGAAAGCCATCGGGTCCAGGTGATTCGAGAGAGGGTCAGTGTGCGCCGCGCGCGATATACGTCAACTGCGCGTCCCGCACCCATACACGGCGGCGCTGGCCTTGCGAAACAGGTTTGACGGCTCACCCCGATTTCAACAGGCGTTGGCCTGTTTTTCTTTTTTTGCGGCATCGGACTTGACGCGAAACAGCCAGCAGGACAGGCAAAAACAAACGCCCGGGAATCGCTCCCCGGGCGCAAATTCTTCAAGCAAACAGGGCGAAAGACTAACGATCGCCCATGCTGCCGCCTGATTCGGCCAGCGCGAGTCCAACCTCAAGGCCAAGATCGTCCATCGTCGTCTCAACACGTGTGTTGATCTCTTCGCCGCGCGCCTGTCGCTCGGCTTCCTCAGCGGACCGGGCGACGTTGATCGTCACTTTGGCCTCGACTTCCGGATGCAGGCGCACCGGCTGCGCGTGCAGTCCGAGCGTCTTGATCGGCGTCATCAACACGACCTGATTGCGGTGAACCGATATTCCGCTTTCAGTAATAATCTCGGCGATATCGCGCGTTGCGACCGAGCCATAGAGCTGGCCAGTCTCGCCCGCCTGACGGATGATGACGAATGTCTTGCCATCAAGCTTCTCGGCGACCTTTTCAGCTTCCTGCTTCTGTTCGAGGTTGCGCGCCTCAAGCTGCGCGCGCTGCGATTCGAAGCGTTTCTTGTTGGCTTCGTTGGCGCGCAGCGCCTTGCCCTGCGGCAGCAGAAAGTTGCGGGCGAACCCGTCTTTCACACGCACCGTCTCGCCCATCTGGCCGAGGCGGGCAATACGTTCAAGCAAAATGACTTCCATAGCGATCTCCTGTTGTCATGAAGGTTTGGGAGTGGGTGGTATGGCCGCGCCGCCGCGCCGGATCGGGCGGACAGCGTCGGCAAGCCCGAGACCTGCTGCAACCAGCAGAGGCCAGGGGAATAGCGCAAAACAGAAAGCGTAAAAGCCAATCAGCAGTCCGGGACGTCCAGCCCGACCACGGGTCACGCCATGCAAAACGGCAAGTCCGTTGCACGTATAGCCGACCGTCAGGGCTGCAACGGCTCCGGAGGCAAGCTCACGAACGAGACCCTGCGCAAGACACAACGCTAAAGCTACGCCAAGCAGGGCGATGGCGGCCCTCGGCAGGCGCAATGTCGCCGGAACGTCCGGCCAGGAACGCAAAAGCAAGCCCGAAATCGCCGTCACCCGGCCAGCCATCCACAGGTTCCCGGCGAGCCCTGCGACGCCCCAGGCCGCAGCGGCGGGAGTTAGCGCCAGCGCGACCCAACGGGCAAAAACATGCGGATCGACCCCGCCCAGAACAGAATCGGCGGCCGTCAGCATTTGCGCGGCATAGGGCGTCAACTGGGTCGCAAGATCGTCGATCGCCGCCTCGAAAGACGCCGAACCGTATATTTCCATCGCCAGCCCCGCCCAGCTGACAAACATCGACAGCAGGACGCAGGCAAGGAGCAGGACGCCTGGCGCGCTCGTTTGCGGCCGGCCCGACAAATACGCCAACGCCAGAGCGGGCACAGCGACCGACACTGCAAAAGCGCCCGCAACGAGGGGATCGAGGCCAAGGGCGATCGCCGTCGCGCCGATAAAGGCCGCAACCAGGCCCATCCGATCCCAGCGTGTGAGCGCGGCGATCATCAGAGGCAGAGGCGAGATCAGACCGATAAGGACAGCCGCCAGCGACCCCTTCGCCGGAAGGACGAAAAGCACCGCTGACGCGAGACCCGCGCCGACCGCCATGAGATATTGTTGCAACATCGCCGAGCTGTCCCGCCTTTCCAGCGGTTAGGACGATACAGCGCAAGCCGTTCGCCCAGCCAAGCCGCTGCGGAAAGCCCGGAACGACCGACGTTTCAGCCCCTCGCGGGGCCCCGAAAGAACCCTATCCGATCAGATAGGGCAGCAAACCAAGGAAACGTGCGCGCTTGATCGCCTGGGCGAGTTCACGCTGCTTTTTGGCGGAGACCGCCGTGATGCGGGAGGGCACGATCTTGCCGCGCTCGGAAATGTAGCGCGAGAGCAGACGCGTGTCCTTGTAATCGATCTTCGGCGCGTTCGGCCCGGTGAAGGGGCAGGACTTGCGGCGACGGAAGAATGGACGCCGGGCAGGCGCAGAACTGTTGGTCATCGAGCTCATCAGTAACCTCCTCCGGCATTGGAGTCATCGCGCGGACGGCGCGGCGGACGATCGCCCCGGTCGGGACGCGGCCCACGGCGTTCGCCGCCCCGTTCGCCACGATCTTCGCGGTCGCTGTCATCGCGCTTGCGCGTCATGGCCGATGGGCCTTCCTCCAGCGCGTCGACGCGCAGGGTAATGAAGCGCAACACGTCTTCGCTGAGGCCCTGCAAACGCTCGACCTCGGCGACAGCCGCGGCCGGCGCATCGATGTTGATCAGCGTGAAATGCGCCTTGCGGTTTTTCTTGATCCGGTAGGCGAGCGATTTGACGCCCCAGTATTCGACCTTGCCGACCTTGCCGCCACGCTGTTCGATGATACCCTTGAACTGTTCCGTCAGCGCTTCGACCTGCTGGGCCGTTACGTCCTGACGAGCCAGGTAAACGTGCTCGTAGAGAGCCATGATCTGCCTTTCTCTGTTGCGTTCAGCGCCGACGCGGAGCCCTTCGAGCCCGGAGAAAGGCTCGACGGAATTCTGATCGAAGGCGGAGACACAGGAAGACGGGCAATGGGCCCAACTGGCGCCTGTGCGAACACGCGCCAGCCTTCCGTTCAGCCCCCGGCCGGAGCTAACGGAGGGGCTTATGACGGAGTTTCGCATCAGACGCAAGTCATGTCCGGACATTGCGGATAAGCGAACCGCCGGCCGCCGTCTGCAGGTTGAACCATTTCGGCACGAAAGGATGAACGCGGGCGCCTCCCGCCGCAATGCCCGGCGGACGCCGGATCGAGCGTCGGCCTCCGATCTTCCAAATGTGACGCAACATCTGGTGGGAACGCAGCCGCAACGCCACCAGCGCAGTGATTCGTCCATGCTGCGTTCACGCTTGGGACAGAGCGTTAACGCGAACGCAGCCCCCTACTCTTGCCTGTTGACCCGCAGCGACAGCTCGCGCAATTGCTTCGGCGTCGCCTCGGCAGGCGCGCCCATCAACAGGTCCTCGGCGCGCTGGTTCATCGGAAACAGCGCGACCTCGCGCAGGTTTTCCTCGCCCGCCAGCAGCATGATGATGCGGTCGACGCCCGCCGCCATGCCTCCGTGGGGCGGCGCGCCATACTGGAAGGCGCGATACATGCCGCCAAACCTGTCGATCACTGTCTGCTCGGAATAACCGGCGATCTCGAAGGCCTTGACCATCGCTTCAGGGCGATGGTTGCGGATGCCGCCCGAAGCCAGCTCATAACCGTTGCAGGCGATGTCGTACTGGAACGCCTTGATGGTGAGGGGGTCCTGAGTGTTCAGCGCCTCAAGCCCGCCCTGCGGCATCGAGAAGGGATTGTGCGAGAAATCGACTTTCTTGTCATCGTCGTTGAATTCGAACATCGGGAAATCGACGATCCAGGCGAATTCGAACCTGTTTTCGTCGATGAGATTGAGATCCTTGCCGAGCTTGGTGCGGGCGTCGCCGGCAAAGCGCGTGAATTTTTCAGGATTGCCGGCAACGAAGAATGCCGCGTCGCCAGCCTTGAGGCCAAGTTGCTGGCGAATGGCTTCCACGCGGTCGGGGCCGATGTTGTTGGCAAGCGGGCCGCGACCGCCGATGCCGATCGCTTGCGGATCGGCGGCGAGCGACGTTTCGTCCTTCGCCTTATCGAAGAACAGAATATACCCCAGCCCCGGCTGGCCCTCGCTTTGGGCCCAGGAATTCATGCGGTCGCAAAACGTGCGCTGTCCGCCACCCGGGGCCGGGATCGCCCAGACCTCGTTGCCTTTGGCTTCCAGCATCCGCGCAAAGACCTTGAAATTGGAACCGCGGAAATGCTCGCTCACATCGCTCATCACAATCGGGTTGCGCAAATCAGGCTTGTCGGTGCCATATTTGCGGATCGATTCCGCAAAGGGAATGCGCGGCCAGTTTCTGGTCACCGCCTTGCCCTTGCCAAATTCCTCGAACACGCCCGAAATCACCGGCTCCATCGCCGCGAAAATATCCTCCTGCGTGACAAAACTCATTTCGATATCGAGCTGGTAGAACTCGCCGGGCAGACGGTCGGCGCGCGGGTCCTCATCGCGAAAACAGGGCGCAATCTGGAAATAGCGATCAAACCCCGCCATCATCAAAAGCTGCTTGTACTGCTGCGGCGCCTGCGGCAGCGCGTAAAACGTGCCGGGATGGATGCGCGAGGGCACCAGAAAATCGCGCGCGCCTTCTGGCGAAGACGCGGTGAGAATGGGCGTGGCGAATTCATTGAACCCCGCCGCTTTCATGCGCGTGCGCATGGAATCCACAACCTTCACCCGCAACATGATGTTGCGATGCAGCCGCTCGCGACGCAGATCGAGAAAGCGGTATTTGAGGCGGGTTTCTTCCGGGTAATCCTGCTCGCCGAACACCGGCAGCGGCAATTCAGCCGCTTGCCCCAGCACTTCGGCGGACGTGATGTAAAGCTCCACCTGCCCGGTGGGCATGTCCGGGTTTTCCGTGCCCGCCGGGCGTTTGCGCAGCTTGCCATCGAGCCGCACCACCCATTCCGAGCGGAAGGTTTCCACCAGCTTGAAGGCGGGCGAATCCGGGTCAGCCACACATTGCGTCATGCCATAGTGATCGCGCAAATCGATGAACAGCACGCCGCCATGATCGCGGATGCGGTGGCACCATCCCGACAGCCGGATATCCTGACCAATGAGGGCCTCGCCCGGCTGGGCGCAGGTGTGGGAGCGATAGGGGTGCATGGCCTGGGTCTCAATATTAAGGGAGGGCGGGAGTCGCGCGTGTTTAGGGGAAAACGCGCGGCGGGGAAAGCCGCAGCCGATAATCGCTGTTGGACCGGCTGCAGAATGGCGCTACAAAGCCGGTATGATCAGATTTAAAGAGACGCCGCCCGGCGGCGAGCCCGCCAAGCCAAAACCCGCCAAGCCGGCGCCCCAGCCGGCAGCGACTGCGGAAGAATTGCCGTTGGGCGACGCCACGCCCGACGATGCGCCCAAGGGAAAAGTCAAAAAGGGTTTTGGCCGCAAGAAGCCGATGGGGCGGTAGCGGTCGCCGCAGCAGCGCAGTCAGCGGAACGATAGAGACTGTAGATTTTTGTAAATTGTAAATTTACTCTTTACAACAAGATGTTATGATCGTAAGCTTCAAACACAAAGGATTGCGCCGATATTTTGAGACTGGCGACCGGCGCGCCTTGAATTCGGACCATGTTGAAAAAATCAGCCTGATATTGTTGGTTCTGCAAAGCGCCAACGAAATTGACGTGATGCGCCTGCCCAGCTTCCGCCTTCACCAGTTCAGTGGCGATCTGAGTGGATTTTGGTCGGTTACCGTTCACGCCAACTGGCGAATTGTTTGCAGATTCGCAGGTGGCGAAGCGTTTGACGTTGATCTTGCAGACTACCACTGAGGTTGCGCAATGATGAACCAGATGAAAAACCCTCCCCACCCCGGCCTGCTCGTGAAAAATGAACTGGAAGATATGGGCGTTTCCATCGCGGCTGCGGCCACGGCGCTCGGCGTCACGCGGCAGGCGTTGTATAATGTCATCAACGGCAGATCGGGCATTACACCCGAGATGGCCGTGCGCCTTGCCAAGGGCGTCGGCAGCACCGCAGAGGGATGGTTGCGTATGCAAACAGCCTACGACCTCGCGCGGATCAATCCCGGCAATATCAGGGTGACGAAGTTGAGCGGGAACGAGGCGGCGTGAGAAGATTTCTCATTCCACAAAATAGTCTTCGTCAACTTTCTTGATTTCGTACGTATCCTTGATTCTGACTCCGACATTATGGCGGATCATCAGTCGCGCTAATCAGCTTCAGGTTCGGGCGACTTCGACCGAAACTTTGCGCTTCCGGCGTGCCGCCTTTGTTCGTTTGTCGAGACTATCGAAGCCAGAGACCATGACGGGCTTGCGGTCAGGAAACTCAACAACAAGCCGCAGCTTGCCGCCCATGGCCTCGACATAAGAGCGCAACGTCGAAAGCAGGAAGTCGCTTCGCTTTTCGATTCGCGACACGCCATCCTGAGAAATGTGCAGGGCTTCCGCCATGCGCTCTTGCGTGAGTTCGTGCGCCTTGCGCAGATCGCGCAGCGTCATCTCGTCTTCAATCAGACGCGCTGCCTGCGTTTCGATTTCATCCCGTTGATCGAGGGGAAGGCCCTTGATCACATCGTTCAATGTTCTTGCCATGTCATGGCCCTTTCTTTTGTTGCGCCAGATGCTCGTCAAATCGTTCATCCGCCGTTGCAATCAGCGTTCGGTAAAACCGCTTCTGACTTCCGCCCGATTTGTCGGCGGCCACGAGGATCACGGCTTGCCGAAGCGTGTCGAAGGCGAAGGCCGCGCGCCACACACCGTTGGCGGCCTCGAAACGCAATTCTTTCATATTGGCGTGTTTTGAATCGTTCAGCGTGTCCACATGCGGACGCGCAAGTTGCGGTCCGAAGGTTTCGAGCATCCGCGCCCTGGCGAGCAGCGCCGTTTGCACAGCACGCGGAAATGCTGAAAACTCGGTGTCGAATGCCTCGTGAAGGATCACACTCCATGTCATTTGTGAGAATGTAGCACAACAAAACATGTTTTAAAAGACATGTTTCCGCAAATCACTCAAATCCGGTGACGGGTTCAGCTCTGCCGTTTCAATCGGTTCGCATATCCTCCGGCGTCCCGAATAGGCAAAACATCCCTACCGGCACCCCTTCAACACACTCGCCTTGTTTTCAATCTCGAACGGCCCGAGCGCGCGCGCTGCATCCGCCGCCAGCGCATCATCGACATAGCGTTCGTCCGGAGCGTCCTTTTCAACAAAACCCTCTTTTTTATAGAGGCGCCTGATGTCGGCAAGACTGGCGTGATTGACCGCGCCATCGGGATCGCGCGATTGCCAATCGATGGCGTCGAGTTGCGCACGGTCCTTGCCAATGCCATTGGCGACCATCATGTCGAGCATTGCGCCACGGTTGGCGCCGTGGTGATAGGCTTGGCAATAATCGCGCCCGGCGCGCACCAGAGCCTGCACCACCTTGCCAGCGATATCGCGATTGTTCCTGATCCAGTCGGCGCTCGCCAGATAGGCCAGACTCGTCATCGGCAGATCCCTGATATAGCCCTCCTCCGGGTCGATCCAGGGCACGGCGATGTTCTGCGCCACGGCAAAATCGCTGAACGGCGCAACCATCAACGCAACGTCGAGCGCCTTGCTGGCCAGCGCCGGCGCCATTTGCGTAAAGCCGAGCGGCTTCACATTCACATCGGCCAGACTCATGCCGACGCTTTCCATCAACGCGCCAAGTTCATAGACTGACAGCGCGCCAACGCCGCTGACCGCGACATTGCGGCCCTTGAGATCGCGCGGCGTATGAATTTCGTCCTTCAAATCCGCCCGCACCAGAAAATTGTGATGCACGGGCGTCGAGCCGCTTTCGAGCGCCATGACGACAGGCAGACCCTGCCCCACCGCATTGAAAAACCCGGCGTTGATACCGCCCTGCGCCAGTTGAATCTGGTCTGTCGCCAGCAACGACATCGCCTTGCTCAATGTGTCTATGGATTCGATGCGCACATCGACGCCGGCGTCACGGAAATAGCCTTTTTCCAGCGCCCAGAAATTGGCGACCGACGGCACGCTCAGCACCGTGGCGATCGTGACAACGCTCTTTTTTTGTGCATGCGCGGGCAAGGCGAATCCGCCCAGCGCCAGCGCCAATCCCAGAGCCCCAGCTTTCATCGCCATCTCCACAGGGTCTACAATTGTTCGATATGCGCGTCGGCGACGACTTTGGTCCATTTGACGACCTCCGCCGCCACTTTGGCCCTGAATTCCTCGCCGCTCGTGGGGACGACATCGCTGCCAAGGCCGCGCAATTTTGCAACCATCTCGGGATCGGCCAAAACCTCGCGCATGATCGCATTCAACCGCAGCGCAAGCTCCGGCGGCAACCCGGCAGGCGCGGCAAGCCCGAGCCAGGAGTTGCATTCATAGCCGGGCACGCCGCCTTCGGCGATGGTGGGCGTATCGGGCATGGCGAAAAACCGCTTCGAGCCTGTTGTCGCCAGGGCCCGCAACTGGCGCGCGCGCACGGGCTCCAGCAGCACGCTTGGCGTATCGATAATCAGATCGAGCCGTTCGCCGATGACATCCAGCATCCCCTCCTGCCCGCCCTTGTAGGGCACAGGCTTAATTGGGATATGCGCCAGCGCCGCCAGCAGCTCGCCCGCCATATGCTGGCCGCTGCCATTGCCGACATTGGCGCAAAGCAACGGGTTCGGCGATGTCTTTGCATAATCGATCAACCCGGCGATGGACGCCACGGGGTGCTCGTTGTAAGTCGCCAGAATAAAAGGATATTCCGTCATCAGGCTGATCCAGGTAAAATCCTCAACTGTCCGATAGGCGAGATGCTTGTAAATCGCCGCCGAGACAGGATGCCCGCCCGGCAGCACCGCGAGGATCGAGCCGTCGGGTCTGGCTCGCGCTGCATAGCCGGCCGCCAGCGTGCCGCCCGCGCCCGGCCTCGGCTCGACAACAAATTGCGCGCCGAGTTTCCGGGTCAAGGCTTCGGCCAGAATGCGCGAGACAATGTCGGCATTGCCGCCCGCAGCAAAGCCATGCACGATCGTGACCGCCCCCTCGGGCCAGGCCGCGCGCGCAAGAATCGGCATGGCGACGGCGGCGGCGCCTGCAAGGACGGCGCGGCGGTTGATTCTGGCTGACATGGCGTTTCCCCCGTTTGCGGTCTGCAGGAACTGGCCGACTTTATTTGGCCTGAAAATAACCGCGCATGATATTCATGCGCTCCTGCGCGCGAATTCGCCGCGTCGCTGCGCTCACCATGACGCTTTCGCGATCCTTGACATCGGCTTGCGTGAGGATCGGCTGCTTGTGCGCGCCCACCGCCTGAATCATCGTGCGCGCAGCGATTTCAAGCTCGGCGGCGGCATAATTCATTTCATCG
This sequence comes from uncultured Hyphomicrobiales bacterium, assembly GCA_903931945.1. Taxonomy (GTDB): domain Bacteria; phylum Pseudomonadota; class Alphaproteobacteria; order Rhizobiales; family Beijerinckiaceae; genus Terripilifer. The sequence goes on from CAIZEI010000062.1 coordinate 99,972, forward strand.
AGCGTGGCGCCGAAAATCACCGTGCCGTGATATTTCAGAACGCAGGCCTGCCGCTTGCCAATGATATCGACCATTTCATTGGCGGTTTTCTTGTCGACAATCTTGTGCGCGACTTCCGGACGGGGATCGACGGCGAGTTCCTTGTAAAACGCCGAGGTCTCGCGCGTCAGCGGCTCCATCTCGATGCCCAGAGAAACCATCAGCGTGGAATCGGAGGGATGCGCATGAATAACCGCGTTGATGTGGGGATGCGCAGCGTAGATCTGCGTATGGATCGGCCACTCATCGCAGGAGGTCAGTGGCGTCATGGGGCCATCGACACGTTGGCCCTCGTAATTGTATTCAACCAGATCGTCCTCGGTGAGGGTCAGCCAGTTCACCGGGCGCGGCTTCAGCAGGATGCGATCGCCGCCCAGCCGCGCGCTGATATGGCCAGCAAGGCCAAGCCCGGCGGCGCCGGTGCGATAGGCCAACTGACAGGCGCGCACAACCGCCGAACGAATTTCCTTGTTTGAGGCTGACATCTGTTCCTCCCGCGCTCCCCAGAGCTTTCAGCCACGACTGATAGGGCGCCGGAGGGCGTCAGGGCAATGGCGGAAACAGTGGGGACAGGATGGCTTTGCGCGCCCGGGCGCGGAAGAGGGGGAGATAATGGCGCAAAGTTGGATCGCATTTCCACTTTTGCAGTCCCGGCAAGATGGAACGGCGCATAAAGGGAAACGTATATTATTGATTTTATTGCGAAGAATGGCGAGAGAGACGGGACTTGAACCCGCGACCTCCGGCGTGACAGGCCGGCGCTCTAACCAACTGAGCTACTCCCCCGAACGTTCGGGCCCCGTTCGCGATGCGGCGCGCCGGGATGCAGCCGGATAAGGCAGTCGCACCGGCAAGTCAAGAACATGCAGGATCAAATCACCTGGTTGGCGAAATTCAGAACTTGTCAACGCCAAGCCGCCATTTGCGCAGTTCATTCGGGGTGATGATATGAATCTCGCTCGGACTGATCCGTTCAGCCTGCGCGATCAAATCGCGGCTGACGCCCATGGACGCGGCGTAACCGGACAGGCGGGCGACCATCTCGGGCGTGCTGAAGCGGGCCTGGCTCTTGACCTCAAGCGTATTGAGATCGCGCTCGTATTCCTCAAAGGACATGCGGTGTATGCCGATCCGCGAACCTGGCGGCGCCACCCGCTTCACGCCGCCCAGAAAGGCGTAGACACAGGCGGAATAGCAGCTGCCGGTCAGCACGCCATCCATGCTGGCGTGCGCGACGACAACCGCAACGCCCGTCTTGCGGAACATCTCGCCAAGTTGCATCGACGCGACCACCGAACCGCCCGGCGAATGGATCAGCACGATGCTGCGCAGCCGGGGATCGTCGATATTTCTTTTCACGAACTCAAAAAACTTCTGCGGCGTCGAGGCCATGATTTCCCCGGTCGCGCCGATGACTTCCGGGCAGTGGCGTCCACAGGCCATCTGATCGCCAAACGGCGCCAGCCGGAATTCCATCTCTCCCGCAATGCCGGGAGCGACGACAGCCATCCCTAAAAAGCCTGCGAGGCCTACACTGCGCCACATACGCCGCGCCGCTTGCAACAATCTGGATGGCATGGAAAACAGCGCCTCGCGACTCATTCGCTATCATACAATCAATTGCATAGTTCGAGAAGCCGGTCGATCACGTTCGCAGGCTGGCCGCCAGCGCCCTGTCATAGAAACTTTCGTCGATATAGGCGCCCGTGTTTTCAAGCCTGGCGTCGCGCCCCTCGGTCAACGCCCGCGTCGCCAGCATGTTGGCAAAGCCAGTCCTGTCAAGCCGGCCTTGCGGCGTGAAACCGAATCCAGGGTCCACAATCTGCCGCCAGGCAAGATCAGCCGTCGCCGCGTTGAGGCGCAAGCGCGCGGCAAGCATAGCCGTCATCGCGCCGGCATGGGCAGGGTCAGCGATGAAAACCAGCGATTCGAGATAGGCGGAAATATAGGCTTCAACAAGCCCGCCATGTTCCCTCGCAAACGAGCGCATCAGAAAGGCGCCGCCCGCCTGATAGGGCCCGAGCAGGTCCACCATGCGGCCAAGGCTTTTCATTCCGCCAAGCAGGGCCTGCGATGAAAAGGGCGGGTTCAGGACTGCGCCGGCATAGGCGACATTGTCCATCAACGCGCGGAAACGCCGCGCCGAATTGCCGGCGGCGTGAATGGCGTAGTCGCGCGAGGCCTCAAGTCCCGCGCGCGCCAGCAATTGTCTGGCTTGCAGGGCATAGGCAGTGTCGGGAGCGTCCACGAGCAAGGTCTTGCCGCGAAAATCCGCAAAGGAGTGGATGTCCGGCCGGACGATAAAATCATTCATGCCGCTTTCCCCGCCCATGACGATGATGACGTCATGGCCCGCCAGGATCATCGCGAGGGCGTTATCGACGGCCGATTGCGCGATATCGATTTCGCCCCGCGCCAGCTTTTCACGCTGCGCGGTGGAGCTTTCGGTTTCCTCGATGTGGAGATCCAGCCCGTGGCGTTCGAACAGGCCGAAATCCCGACCCGCCCAGAGCGGCAGAGCCTTGGCGTTGGGAAACGTGCTGACGCGAAGCGGTTGCAAGGACATGGTCTGTCAGCCCGTGTGTTCCGGACGCCTTTGCTCGCGATCGCCCAACCGCCTGCCAGAAGCTGCGCCTCAAAACTCCGGCGTTCGGGGCCGGAGTCCAGACGTCGCCCGGGGAGCTTCCAGTCGTCGGGTATAAATAACCGAGATTTGGTAAACGCAAGACTTTTGAGAAATTTCGTTGAGCCTTGCGCCGCAAGGGCGTTTCGTTCTCGAAAGATATGTCTGAAAGTTCAGGCAAAAAACGTGGTGCGCGCACCCCTTCTCCCGTGAAACGGGAGAAGGTGGCCGAAGGCCGGATGAGGGCGGCGCGGCGCGCGCTTATCTTGACGCGAAATCCGCCCCGCATCAGCATGAGCCATGCCGCGCCGTCCAACCACGACATCAACACCGCCATTCGCGCGAACGCTGCGAAAGCGCATGACGATAGCGGAAACAATCTTGTGGCGCGCGCTGCGCGGATCGCGTTTCGAAGGCCATAAATTCAGGCGGCAAGTTCCCGTTGGTAAATACATCGCCGATTTTCTTTGCGCCGAAGGCAAGCTGATTGTTGAACTTGATGGGGAACCGCATGACGCGCTGGAGCAGAAAGTTCACGACGCGCGCCGGACGATCTGATTGCATTCGCAGGGCTATCGCGTGCTGCGCATCCCCAACGACATTGTGATCGGCGGGTGCGACATTGCTTTGGCGCTTGTGCGAAACGCATTGGCGGCGAAGTAGCGACTGCTGTCGCGGACGCGTCCCTTCTCCTGCTGCGCGGGAGAAGGTGGGCCGAAGGCCCGGATGAGGGCGCCAAAGGCAGGGGCTCCCATTGATGGAGGCCAACCGCTTACCGATAATTGTCCGCGTGGCGCGGCCCTCATCCGACCCTGCTACGCAGGGCCACCTTCTCCCGTTTCACGGGAGAAGGAGCCGCGCGTCATCGTTGTTGTTTCTTTTCGCTATCGTCAAAAAGATCATCGACGCGGGCGGACAATTTCTCAGCCTTGCCGAACCATGGGCGGACACATCGACCAGCACAGGCAGGCTTATGATTGCCGTGCTTGGCGGACTGGCGGACGTTGAGCGTGATTTAATCCGCACGCGCACCGGCGAAGGCCGCGCCCGCGCCAGATTGCGCGGCCAGCACATGGGGCGACCGCCTGAAATGACGGCGGCGCAGAAGCAGGAAGCGCGGCGCAGACGCAAGGATGGCGAATCCGTCGCCGACCTCGCGCGCTCATATGGAGTGTCGCCAGCGGCAATTTACCGATCCACGGCGGCGACATGACCGCTTAGCGACCTATTGCGAACAAGGCGGGCGGAATGGATTTTCGCCTGCCCTTGTCGCTGAATGACCTAAAGAGACATTAACCGGCAAAAAAATGCCGACAACTGCCCGAAGGAGGTCATGCTATCCGACGCTAATTCGATGGCGCGGAAACGTTCGCATACAAATCGTCTAGCAATTCCCTCATTTCGCTCATTGCTTCTGCGTCATCCTGAAGAAGCTTCAGTACGGCGCTTTGGTAGGTGCCACGATTCTTCATTCCGAGCCCATCGACAACCCGGTCTAACGCCGGGCTCTCGCGCAAAGGATACCGGGTTAGCAGGCCGTTCCAATCTGCGTCTGCAATCAGCGCATCAAATTGTTGATCTTCTGCCGTACGCAATGTCGGCACATCCACGGAGAAACTTAGGGCGGTTCCCGATTGTATGTCTTGGCGATTAGGAAGTCCTTGAAGAACCTTGTTTCGGGCGGAACGCAACACAGCGCTACTGACAAGATGGGCACGCTGAGATTTCGCGGCGGCGATCGCATTGTTGATTGCCAATTGCGTAAGCCCTATCGCATCGCCGCCGGTGAGGTCCGTCTGCCTCTTCGCGACGCGCGCGATAACCTTGCTATGATAATATAGCGACTCTACGGAATAGTGCGAGAGGGCCCAAACGCCAGCGTCTTTTAGTCGCGTTACGTCTTCGGAGCTGCGTTGATCGTTGTCGATGATCCCCCAAGCTGAAATCCAATGAAGTTCGCTGGCTCCACGTAGGCCACGTACCGCGTGTTCTACGTCGCGACAAGTCTCTTTGGGGACGACCGAAACCTGCGGAAATAGTAGGCTGTAGAGAGGGTAGTCGAGGCTTCGCGCCGTGCCCTCAACAAAAATCATAATCCTGCGCGATCCGAGAATATCGCCTTTCAAGTTTTCGTCCAATGCAGCTCCGGGCGCTAACAGATCAACGGTCCACGACTGCGCGTTCTGACCCTGATAATCGCAACTCCTCACTAGCAGAGTAGATGCCTTCGGCGTGTCCACCGGCAACGCGAGTTCGTGTGTCGAGACGATGAAAGCGCAATCACTACGGCGGTCGAAGAGAATCTTTAGCAGAGGGGAAATGATTGAGCGGTGAAGATGGCGCTCCGGTTCGTCGATGAGAATCAACGTGCCAGCCTTTGCAGTGAGCACTTCTACTGCAATCAGAAAGGCATTCCGCTCGCCATCGGAAAGTTCGGCAACGCTATAACCGGGGCCACCATTCTTGTGCGCGACGATTTTCTGCCCGTTCTCTATGCCAATATCGACAGGCAGATTCGACAATCGCATAAGTTCATTGATAACTTGGATCGGAGAGGGATGCTGCGCCTCCACTTGCGCGGCCTCCATGTTGCCGGATCGCACAAGGCCGGAAATCTTGCGCTCCTGCATTGTGTCAGCATTAATCAGATCGAAAATCGACATATTAGCACGTTCAGCGGGATTCCATTCGCGATACCGCGCATGAGGCTGAACATCTTGGGAGCGAGCCTGATTTTCGAGTTGCTCGCGATTGAGGGGAGTCATGGCCAGCGTGTTCGATTCGAACCAAGTCTGACGATGTGCCGAAATTCGCTTTGCGTTGTTCTGATGCTGACTGAACAGCCGAGAGACGAGACTGGACTTACCGGCGCCGTTGGCACCAAGCAGATAAAGCACTTCGCCAACCCCGAGGCTGAGATCGACCTGGCCACTCGAACTGCTCGGGATTTTGAATTGAAACTGATTCATCATGCCCTCAGTGATAGCTGACTCGGCGAATTAAGCCGATTCTCAAGTGAAGCCGGGTATCGAACCTATTTTCGGTTTTGGTGTCGGCCATTGGACCATGGAGCATCGCGAAGAAACCCGCCCGTGGCGTCTGCTTTCTGACCTATCATGTCGATTCTCAAAATTCGTCATTTTCGACGATCCCGGCGCGCCGCCTCCAGCGCCGCCCGGTCCACATCCGCCGCCGGCGCCGCGCAAATCTTCGGGACCTCGGCCAGAACCTCCGCAACTTTCATCGTCGTGACGAACGCGTGGCGCAAGGCCGCTGCGACCCTGCGCCCGAAGCGCCGCCTCGGGGACCGGAGCTGATCGACCTGCGGCGGCGTCCGAAGACTCAGGGCAGAACTTCAATAAAGCCGAGGCGCCCGGCTGTATCGCCGCTGTAGAATACGCGGTTGGGATTGGTCGGATCGATCTCGACGCGGCGCGGGTCGGATTCGGCATCCGGCAGCGGATATTCGGTCCATTCCTCGGTCTTCGGATCAAAGCGCGCGATCTTGTCGACCTGGTGTTCGCTGACCCAGACAAAATTCTGCTTCTTGTCGACGACCACCGAATAATTGCCGCCCGATTGCGAAGGCGGCGTGAAGATTTTCATTTCGCGCGTCTTGTGGTCGATCTTCATCAGCCGGCCCGCCATCCACAGTCCCACCCAGATATCCCCGTTGGCGTCGACGTTCATGCGGCGCGGGAAGGCTCTGCCATCGAAGGGAATTTTGTATTCCTCGACTTTTTCGGTCTTCGGATCGAGCCGCGCCATCTTGTCGGCGGCGTCCTCCGCCCACCACACCGCGCCATCGCCATCGACGGCGACGCCATAGGCGCCGGGGAGTTGCTTGCCATTGGCGCTGGGCGAATCGTAGCTGCGGAACTGGCCAGTGGCGGGATCGAACTCCCGAATCGACCGGTTGGCGCCCGTCGCATAGATTTTCCCGCTCGGTGCGACAGCCATTGAATTGGCGCCCGCGCCGCCAGCCAGCACTTTGGGCCAGGCGAAAATGGTCGGCGTATCCGTCTTGGTGTCATAGCTGATCCAGCGCGCGTTGGGCCCGTCCGTCACCCACAACACGCCGCGCGGGTCGATCTGCGCGTTGCCGAGGCCCTGGCGGTTCGGCGGCGCCGTGCCTGCGGGCAAGGGCCTCTGGCTCCATTCCAGCGTGCGCGGATCGAAGCGGCCGAGCCGCATCCCGACATGTTCGGCGATCCAGGCGTTGCCCTGGGGGTCCAGCGCGACATCGTGCGGTTCGTCGAAATCATCCGGAAGATCGTAGATGACCATGCGATATTTCAGCGCCTTGCCCTCCAGCAATTTGGTGGGCAGGCGGCTGTTGGGGTCGTAGGGCTGGATCGGCGGCATCGCCGTTGTGAGATAATCGACGATCTGGTTTTTCTCGGCTTCAGTGACATCGGGTTGCCCGGCCGACACGATGCGCATGCGCATGCGCGCGAGCGTATGCTCCCATTCCGGCCGCTCGGGACGATAGGCGATGATCCGATCGACCGTATGGCAGACGCTGCATCTGGCTTCGACAAGTTCGCGATGCGGGCCAGGCGGCAAGTCCTTGGGCAGTTTGTCCTGCTCCGCCTCGGGAATGCGCTTGGGCCAGGCCGGCGGCAGCAGCGGACCGCGCGCCTTCGCCAGCGAAATATTCTGGCTGGCCGTGGCCCCTGCCGCCACCGCGACCGGCGCCGACACATCGCTCTGGAAATTGCCGCCGACGCCCTGAACAGTCCACTGGCCAGCCGGAAGATCGCCGGCGGTGAATGCGCCCCCCGGCTGGCTGATCACCAGAATCGTCAGCCGCTTTTGTACATTCTTGAGTTTCACGAAGGCGCCGACCACCGGCTGGCCCTTGTCGTCGCTGACGACGCCCTTGACGATTCCACGATCGTCTGCGGCGCGCGAAGGCGTGGCCGCGATGGCAAAAGCAAGAGTTGAAACGGCCATAGCAAGCGCCGATAGCAAGCGGTTCGTGCGCATTCCCATCCTCCAGAATTCTGTCCGGCGTCGCCGGTTTTTTTGCAATCTGCCACCCGCCTGTCTGTCTGGCAAGCGCGCGCCCTTACTCCAGCGCGGCGCGCGCCCGTTCAATATCGGCTTCCGGCACAGTGTAGAGCCTATCCACCGACGCCTGAAACGCCTCGCCGGTCATGGGGTCTATGGGCAGGCCCGTGCGTTCGGCGTCGGCGAGAAACTCCGGATCTTTCATCGTCGCGTCAAATGCGCGGCGCAGCGCCTGCAACCTGTCGGGGGGAACGCCCGGCGGCGCGATATAGGGCCGACCGAATTCGGACTGGTTGAAGATGACTTCAAGCACGCGGCGCGCGCCCTCGTCCTTCACGACATCATAAATGTTTTGCACGCCGCGAGCATTCTGCAAGGGATCGCCGGGCGGGGCGGCGATTTGTCCGAAGACGACAACATCGCCCTTCTCAATCCAGGAGGAATATTGCGGTCCGAAACTCGACCATTGAATGCCGCAGACGCCTTGCGCCTCGCCCTTTTCCACGGCCTGCACAGCTTCCCTTGAGCCTGGATAACCGCTGACAATTTCAAATTTCGTCCCGAGCACCTTGTTGAGCACGGCGGGAAACTGCCGGATGGAGCTTGCCCAGCCCGCGCCGGCGACAATCAGCTTTTTCGAGAACATATCCGCCCAGTTTCTCACGCCTGCGTCCTTGCGCGCAAAGCACACGCTGGTTTCGCGATTGGCGCTGCCGATGAAACTGAACCGCCGGGAATCGTAGCGCGCCTTGGCGCGATCCCCAATCAGCGGTTCGACAATCGCGCCGGTGAAGACAGCCCCGAACATGGAGCCATCGTGCGGCGCCGTTGCGTAGATCTGGTTGGCGGCGGTGAGACTGCCCGCGCCATCGAGTGTGCGGGGAATGACGCGCGGCGCGCCAGGAATATGTCCGCCGAAATGCCGGGCAAGCAGCGCCGCATAAATTCCATAGCCCCCGCCTGCGGCGGCGCCGACCAGAAAATCGACATTCCGGTTGGCGTAAAACGCCTCTGGCGCAAGTGTTTGGGAACGTGCGCCAGAGGCGACGCAAGCCAGCGCCGCCATGAAAAAGCTAGCGCGGATCGACAATGGGCGCGTCCTTCTTGATGTTGAGACGCTGGCAATCGGCGTCGCTGAAATCGCTGTCGCAGCGAAATCCTGCCGCGCGAATGCCCGCCATCGCGCAGAGATCGTCGACCTCGTTGACATCCCCTGTCACGCCGAGCGCGCCGACGATCTCGCCCGCCTCATCGCGGATCAACTGACCGCCCGCTTCCAGAAAAATCGGCCCGTCGGAAATCGCCCGCAGCGTTTCCATGAACAGCGGCTTTTCCCGCGCTTTCTGCAACACCTGGCGTGAGGAGCGATGCATCGCCAGCGACGCAAAGGCTTTTCCGCGTGCAATCTCAAAACGCTTGATGGACGCCCCATCCTGTTTCAGAAAGGCTTTCACCTGACCGCCGGCGTCGAGCACAATCGCCGCCAGCGCATGGGCGCGCAGCTCGCGCGCCTTGCCAAACGTGTGCTGAATCACGGCCAACGCCTGATCCATCGAAAGCGCGCGCATATTGTCTCCGTGTTGCCGCCAGGTTTTGCCGGACTATTCTAGTATTTTGCGCGCGCTGTCCACGATTTCAGGCGCGGCTGCGAGAACCGCTTTCACTTCGCCTTGAATGTTTTCGCCGGTCAGGCCGCCAACGCTGATATGCGATGCGCCGGCGTCGCTCAGAAAAACGGGGTCGCGCCGCATCATTTCAAAAGCCGCCCGCAACGCCGCGATCCGCTCGGGCGGCGTTCCGGGGCTCGCCGCCAGCGGACGCCCGATGCGATTGCCCGACAGCAGCAGGTCCACCAGCGGCCTGTCGGATGCGCGCAGCAGCAGGTCTTCGATGGCGGGCGTGTCCGGCAAATCCTCCGAACGTGGCGAGGATTGCGCCAGCGCGCGCACCTTGCCCTCACGCACCCAATCGGATTTTTCCTGCGCAAAATCGTTCCATGTCACGGCAAGCGTATCGACCTCGCCGCGCTCCAGCGCGAGAAAAATCGGCGCGATGCCCTGATAGCCCGCAACGATTTTCAGTTTTGCCCCCGCAAGCTGATTCAGCAGGGCCGGCAATGTGTAGGTGTAGGACCCCTTCGGGCTCGCGCCATTGCTGACCTCGCGCGCCGTTATGTCCGCAAAGGTTTTCACGCCCGACGCTGTCCACGAAATCAGCGCGCTATGGGCCGATGGCATGACCGAACCCAGCCAGTTGAAAGCGCCCATGTCGAATTTGATCCCCTCAAGCCGCACCGCCTGCGCCATCGGCAGTGTGGCGGGCGCCATAAGCAGAACCGATCCATCCCGCGCGGAAATATTCTGGACGTAATTGGCCGCGACAATGCCGCCGCCGCCCAGCATGTTCTGCACGACAATGTTCGGGGCGCCAGGAATGAATTTGCCGAGATGCCGGGCGATCAGCCTCCCCTCCAGATCGTAGGAGGCGCCGACATTGACGCCGACGACCATGGTGATGGCGCGGGATTTGTAGAAATCCGCGACAGGGGATTGGGCGAGGGCGGGGGAGGCGAGGGCGAGGAGGGCGAGGGTTGCGCGAAATAAATAGATCACAATACCACTCATTGCTGCGCCTCAAGCCATGGATTGAGCAACCGGGCGATGAATTCCTGACACAAAATTGGCGCCGAGAATGAACATCATGCGATGTCCGCGGGCCGGACGAGACGGCCCGCGCGCGGCAGCGTGAATTCAAAATCGGGGGCGCCCGATTGCGCCAGCGCTTCAGCGAGATTCATCTCGCCACCTGCAAGGCGGCGATGGTCTTCAATGCTCAACAACACATGCGCTGGGCGCCCGCGATCTGTGATGAATACAGGCCCTTCCATCGCCGCTTTTTTGGCGCGGCTGGCGTCCTGGTTGAACTCCCGGCTCGACAGCGTTGTGATAGGCATCTTCGCTCTCCTGTTAAACCGATGCGGGTGCAATTCTACATTGAGTTCGCCCACGTAACCCTCATCGCTGGGGAAAGGGCAGGATATCCCGGTATTTCTTCACAACGTCGGCCATCTCGTCGCGCCCGATGCGGTTCACGGCGGGGAATTTGTCTCGCCATTCCCAGGGCCGCACGGCGTAGATAATCGCGCGCGAGTTGGTGTGCGGGCCATTCGCGCTTTGCTCGGGCGGCATACGCGGGTCAAGCGGGCTCGCCCAGCACTTGTCGACAAGCTGGATATCGCTGACGGGATCGATGCGGGTCGTGATCGCCCAGACGACTTCATCGATGTTGGAGGGGTCGATATCCTCGTCCACCACCACGATCACGCGTCCGTTGCGCGCGCCCGCCGCGCAGGCGAGCACCGCCATGCCCGCCTGTCTGGCGTGGCCGGCGTATTGTTGCCTGATCGCCACAACAATGAACATGGGGTGATGCACATAGGCGCCCTCGATCCCCGGCACGCCTGCGGCTTCCAGTTGCTGCCACAGCAGACCGCCCTCGAAGCGCACCGAATGATGCGGCGCGCCGGGCCATTGCGGCGCCATGTTCAAAAGAATGGGGTCGTCGCGATAATAGACAGCCTTCACGCGGATCACCGGCTGGCGGTCGTCGGTCCCCGCCGTGCCAACCGTGTAATAGCCTGGCCATTCGCCAAACGGACCCTCCGAATGCACCTCCTCGCCGGGCGGGGGAACCTCGCCCTCGATGGCGATTTCGGCATGAGCGGGAATGGGCAGACCGGTGATCGGCCCCTTGATGACATCGAGGGGATGGCCGAGCATTCCGCCGACGCGATCGAGTTCCGAAACGCCAAAGGGAAATTTGGTGTAGGAAAGGAAAAACAGCACGGGGTCGGCGCCAAACACCGCGACCACGGGGCAGGCCTTGCCCTGTTTCCAGTAGCGCTCGCAGATTTGCCGGCCCTGCTGGCCGGGGCTCATCCACAGGCCCAGCAGGTTGCCCTCGTGCATCTGCATCCGATAGGTGCCGACATTGACATAGCCGGTCTCGGGATCGCGATTGATCAGACTATCGCCGGTGCCGATATAGCGCCCGCCATCGAGCCGGTGCGATTTCAGCACCGGAAATTTAGAGAGGTCGATCTCATTGTCGCGCATGATGTTTTGCATCACCGGGCCGGTGGCGACCTCGCGCGGGGGTATCGGCGGCGCGTTTTTCATCTTTTTGGCCGCGTGGCGCACGATTTCCATCTTCGGCGTTTCAGGCGGCAGCCCCAGCGCCAGCGCCATCCTGACGCGCGAGGCGGTGGGGATCGACAGCACGCGAAAACCCTTCGGGTAATCCTTGATCTCGTCGAACAGCAGCGCGGGCGGCTCCTTGATGAGTTCGGAGGCCGATTCGGTGATCGCGCCGATCTCAAGGTTCCAGTCGGCTCCCTTGATGACCTTCACCTCGCCATGCGCTTCGCATTTTTTCAAAAACGAGCGCAATCCGTCATATGCGTCTTCGGCCATCTCAAATTCCTCCCGGTGTATGGAAGGGGAATAGCAAAGCGGGAAGCCGAGCGCTACGGGCTCGTAGCGTCGGCAGATATGACACGACTGTCCGAAACGCGCGTTTGCGCGGCGACCGTCACGCCGGCGCCGCGCCGCTGCCGTATTGCAGCCATTAACCCCCTCTTTACCACGCTTGCATTGACACAAATGCCACGCGCTCAAAATACCCTTTGTTAGGGTTGATGGAACCTTCGCTTAACCAGCGCGGGCTAGGACCAGATCATATACCGGGATTAAAAAGGAGTTCCCCGATGTTGAGTTTATCGAGTGGCCGCGGTCTGAAGCTGGCGTTCGCGCTGACTGCGGCTCTTGGCATGGCCGCGTGTTCCAAGAACCCTGCCGATGAAGCCGGCGCAGGCGGACTTGGCGGCGCAGGCGCAAGCGCAGCGACACCGGGCAGCCAGCAAGACTTCGTCGTGAACGTCGGCGACCGCGTCTTCTTCGAGACGGATTCGTCGGATTTGACATCGACAGCGCAGGCCACCCTCGACAAGCAGGCGCGATGGCTGCAGCAATATGGCCGGTACACATTCACTGTTGAAGGTCATGCCGACGAACGCGGCACCCGCGAATATAATATTGCGCTCGGCCAGCGCCGCGCCGAAGTGACGAAGAACTACCTCGCCGCCAGGGGCGTTTCCGCATCGCGGATGCACATCATCAGCTACGGCAAGGAACGCCCTGTCGCCGTTTGCGACGATATTTCCTGCTGGTCGCAGAACCGACGCGCTGTCACGGTGCTTGGCGGCGGCAACAGCTGATCGCCAAAAAGCCTGACTTTCAAACCAGCCGGCGTTTCCTTCGGGAGCGCCGGCTTGTTTGTTTTTGTTTGAAGAGCCAGCAGCGTGCAAAGCCACGCTTGCGCCCCGGCATCGCCATAATGTGGCCGGTCGCGCGCCGATATGATACATGCAGAAAATTGGACTCACGCCAAATTCTGGATGGTGTCATGCCCCGCCTGCGTTTCATTCTGCCTGTCGCTCTGTTTCCCGTGCTTTTTGCGAGCGCCGCGCAAGCGCAATTTTTGCGTCCGCCGCAGAACATTCCCGGCGCCGATATCTCCCAGGCGCAAGCCGGCGACGCAGCGGGCCTTATGGTGCGGATCGACCGGCTTGAAGGCCAACTCCGTCAGCAGAATGGCCAGATCGAGGACATGCAGTTCCAGATCAAGCGGCTTGAAGACCAGTTGCGAAAATTCCAGCAGGATGTCGACTTCCGCTTTCAGGATGCGCAGTCCGGCAAGGCGCAACCCCCTGCCGGGCAGGCTCGCCCGCAGGCGCGCCCGGCGCCGGCTCCGCCGCCGGGAAAACGGACGGATTTGAATGAAAACGGCTATCCAGTCATCGCGCAATCGGACGCCACGCCCCTGGACGACGCGCCTCTGCGGACTTCCAGTCCGGCGAGGCCAGCGCGGCGCAGCGACGCTTTCGATCCGGACGTCGACCCAACTGCGCCCGGCGCGCCCCTGCCTCTTGGCCAAACGCCATCGCCCTCGGTTCCACCGCGCGGACTGGCTCCACGCGTTGCGGTTGCAGCGCCGCCTGCCGCGCTTCCGCCCGATGCGGATGACGACAGCGATGCGACCGGCCAACCCATGGATTTGATGCACGGCGGCGATCAGGCGCCCCCGATTTCGCGCCCTGCCGCAGCGTCGCCCCGCATCGTGGGCGCAGCGGTTGGCTTGGGAAGTCCCGCGCTTCCCGGTCTGCTCGAAACGCCGCCGCCGCCCGCAACCCCCCGTGACGAATTTGACGCAGCCCTCGCCAATCTTCGCGCCAGCCGGTTTGACGCCGCCGAAACCGGTTTTCGCGGTTTCCTCGACAAACACCCGAAGGACAGGCTTGCCGCCGACGCCACTTTCTATCTCGGCGAAACCTATGCCCAACGTTCGCGTCCGCGCGAAGCGGCGGAACAATATCTCAAGGTGTCGACCGATTTTGAAAAATCGAACCGCGCTCCCGAGGCGCTGGTGAAACTGGGACTTTCTCTCGAAAAACTCGGCGCGCGCGAACAGGCCTGCGCCGCCTATGGCGAGGTGACCCGGAAATATCCGAATGCTTCCGCCTCGATCCGCGCAAGCGCCGACCGCCAGTCAAAGCGTGGGCAATGCTGACGGGCGACCCCTTCGCCCGGTTTGAACTTGAACGGCTCTTTGAACCCTTCGCCGCTCGGCGCGGCCTATTGATCGCTGTTTCCGGCGGACCGGATTCGATGGCGCTGCTGCGCCTGGCTGCGCGCTGGCGCTCCCGGAACGAGGGCCCGCAAATCCATGCTGCGACAGTCGATCATGGCTTGCGCGAGGACTCAAGGCGCGAGGCGGAACAGACCCGTTGCTGGACGGAAGCAATCGGAGTCTCCCACACAATTTTGACCTGGGCCGGCGAAAAGCCCGCAACACGATTGCAGGAGCGCGCGCGAGACGCCCGCTACGCCCTGCTGGCAAACCATGCGGCTGCACTGGGCGTCGATACATTGATGACCGCCCACCATGCGGACGATCAGGCCGAGACCATTCTGCACCGACTGACTCGGGGCAGCGGCGTCGTCGGGCTTGCCGGCATGGCGCAGGAGTTTCAGCGCGGGGCGATTCTCCACGCCCGCCCACTGCTCGAATTTGGCAAGGATGTTCTCGTCGGCCTCTGCGACGCTCTGGGGCAAGATTATTTCCGCGACCCCTCCAACGAAAACCCGCGCTTTGCCCGCGCCCGCCTGCGCGCACTGGGCGGGCGGCTCGCAGTCGAAGGGCTCAATCGCGAAAGCCTGCTGCGGCTCGGGCGGCGGGCGGCCCGAGCCGATGCGGCGCTGTCCTGGGCGACCGCCAATCTGACGCGCGGACTGAAAATTGCCAACGAGGGCGACGCGCCTGCGATCGATATCAATATGTTCGGGCAGGCGCCCATGGAATTTCTGATTCGCTTTCTTGGCGCCCGGATTCAGGCAATCGCCGGCGCCTGGCCCCGTTATGACCGCCTGGAAGCGCTTGCCGGGCGTCTGGCGCAAGCGTTGGAAACGCGAACCGGATGTAAAGCAACCCTCGGCGGCGCACGGATTTCGCTGAACGCCTCCGGAATACTCGTCATGTCGAGGGAATCGCCGCGCCGGCAACATCCTCCAACGCAAGGAAAATGAAACGAATCCGCGTCAGGATGGTTATCCTATCGTCAAAAAGCCTCGTTTAAGAGAGAGTTTTCTTTACCGTTCCCTTGGCAAGGGCAATGGCGAGGCATAAATAGGCAAACAGCGGAGACGTCGGCCGATCCCGGCGCGGTCTTCGGACAAGGCTTGATATGAACCCGAATTATCGGAATTTTGCGCTGTGGGTCATCATCTTCTTACTGGTGGTTGCGCTCGTTATGCTGTTCCAGAACCCCGGACAGCGCGCCCAGGCCCAGGACATCGGCTACAGCCAGTTTCTAGGCGAGGTCGATCAGGGCCACATTCGCGATGTCACGATCTCGGGCAACGAGATTACGGGGCATTTCACGGACAATAACCGCGCCTTCACGAGCTACGCCCCGAATGATCCGGCGCTGGTGCAGACGCTGATCCGGAAGAACATCACCACAAATGCGCGTCCTCCTTCGGACGGCAATTCCTGGATGATGACCTTGCTGGTCAATGCGCTTCCGCTGGTCGCCTTTCTTGGCGTCTGGATATTTTTGTCCCGGCAAATGCAGGGCGCCGGCGGCAAAGCCATGGGTTTTGGCAAATCCAAGGCGAAGCTTTTGACCGAAGCGCATGGTCGCGTAACCTTTGAGGACGTGGCGGGTGTCGATGAGGCGAAGGAAGACCTCCAGGAAATCGTCGAGTTCCTGAAAGACCCGCAGAAATTCCAGCGGCTTGGCGGTCGCATTCCGCGCGGCGTGCTGCTGGTGGGGCCTCCGGGCACCGGCAAGACGCTGACCGCCCGCGCCGTCGCCGGCGAAGCGAATGTGCCATTTTTCACCATTTCAGGGTCAGATTTCGTTGAAATGTTTGTCGGCGTCGGCGCGAGCCGTGTGCGCGACATGTTCGAACAGGCCAAGAAGAACGCGCCCTGCATCATCTTCATCGACGAAATCGATGCGGTCGGTCGCCATCGCGGCGCTGGTCTTGGCGGCGGCAACGATGAACGCGAGCAGACGCTTAACCAGTTGCTCGTCGAGATGGATGGCTTTGAACAGAATGAAGGCATCATCATCATTGCTGCGACCAACCGTCCGGATGTGCTCGACCCCGCGCTGTTGCGTCCGGGCCGTTTCGACCGCCAGATCGTGATCCCGAATCCGGATGTTCTGGGGCGCGAAAAAATCCTGAAAGTCCACGTGCGCAAGGTGCCGCTGGCGCCCGATGTCGATCTCAAGATCGTTGCGCGCGGCACGCCAGGCTTTTCCGGCGCGGATCTGATGAATCTCGTCAACGAAGCCGCACTGCTGGCGGCGCGGCGGGGCAAACGGGTTGTGACGCGCGATGAATTCGAATCCGCGCGCGACAAGGTGATGATGGGCGCCGAGCGGCGATCCATGGTCATGTCCGAGGAAGAGAAGAAGAACACCGCCTACCATGAAGCCGGGCACGCGATTGTGGCGCTCAGCATTCCTGGCGCAGACCCGATCCACAAGGCGACCATCATTCCGCGCGGACGCGCTCTGGGCATGGTTCAGCAATTGCCCGAGGGCGATCGTCATTCCTATACACGGCAATACTGCGTGACGCGGCTGGCGATCCTGTTTGGCGGTCGCGAGGCGGAAATCCGCACCTTCGGCGCTGACAAGGTGACCAACGGGCCTACAGGCGACATCCAGATGGCCACGCAGCTTGCCCGTGCAATGGTGATGCAGTGGGGCATGTCCGACAAACTCGGGCGCGTGCGCTACCAGAGCAATCAGGAAGAAATCTTCCTCGGTCATTCAGTGTCGCAATCAACGAACATTTCCGAAGAAACGGCGCGCCTGATTGATGCTGAAGTCCGGACGCTGATCGAGGAAGGCGAGGTCACCGCTCGCCGCATTCTTGAAGAGAAGGGCAAGGAATTCGAACTGGTGGCGAAGGCCCTTATCGAATTCGAGACGCTGACCGGCGAGGAGATGATCGCGCTGGTTCGCGAGGGTAAGCAGCCGGTGCGCGAGCACGATGACGCCCCGCCCGCGCCTCGCGCGACGCCCATCGTCCCGGCAGCGGGCAAACAGAGGCCCAAGCCGGAACCCGATGGCGCAGGAGGCCTCGAACCGCAGCCGCAGGTCTGAGGTCGGAATATTCGTTCCATTGATACGAACGCCGCCGGAAACCCGGCGGCGTTTTGCGTATCGGCCACCGGCGCCAGCGCATGCAGGGCAAGCGCGCCGCTGGACTGTTTAAATCCTTTCTTAATGTCATTTCTGCAAATTGTGGACGCGCCTTGTTGTTGCGTTACGGGTCCCGTCCATGCGTTTGTCGATGAAACAGACATACCGATTCCCGGCGCAAGCGCAGGCTCCCGACAAGGATGGGGATCTGCTACGTCGCCTCTACCGCGAAATCGGCGTTCTTGCGGTTTCCACAGCTTTGCAGGTTGATCCGCCTGCGCCACGCCAGCGCCGCGTTTCCGCCGAAAAGCTCATGGAAGAACGACGCGACAATAACATAGCTGCCTGATCTGGCTGTGCGTGTGGAATGGCCCGTCTGCCGGGCTGCGAGGATCGAATGTTTATCAGCCGGCGGAAATTCCTGAACGGCGCAGCCGCAGCGACCGGCGCATTTGGCACGTTTGGCTCCTATGCGCTGGCGATCGAACCGGGCATGATGCTCGATGTCACCAGCTATGAACTGACCCCGCCGGGCTGGCCTGCCAACCTGCCGCTCAAAATCGCTGTTATCGCCGATATTCACGCTTGCGAACCCTACATGCCGGTCTCGCGAATCCGTTCAATCTGCCGTCTGGCGAATTCGCTTGCCCCCGACCTCACTGTCATCCTTGGCGATTTCAATGGGGGGCATAACTTTGTGACTGCGCCAGTCCTGCCGCATCAATGGGGCGAGGCGGTCAGCGAGTTGCGCGCGCCGTTGGGCGTGCATGCCATTCTGGGCAATCACGACTGGTGGCACGGCGCGATTCCAAAGATCAGACCCAGCAATGTCGAAGCCATCCGGCGCGCCCTGAAAGACGCCGGGATCAATGTGCTGGAAAACGACGCGTTGCGCCTCAGCCATCAAGGGCAGACGTTCTGGCTACTGGGGCTCAGCGACCAACTCGCGATCCGGGTGTCGAGCGGTCATTACCTTGGCGCGGACGATCTGGGTCATACCCTGTCGCAAGTCACGGACGACAAACCGGTTCTGCTTCTTGCGCACGAACCTTTCATTTTCCGGAAAGTCCCGGCGCGTGTCTCCCTGACCCTGTGCGGTCATACACATGGCGGGCAGGTGGATATTCCCTTCATTGGAACGCCCCTCGCCAGCCATCGTTTCGGGCGCAATCACGTCTATGGGCATACGGTGGAGGGCGGGCGCCACATGATTATTTCGGCCGGTCTCGGCACATCCGTGGCGCCGGTGCGCTTCGGTCGACCGCCCGAAGTCGTATCTGTGTCGCTTGCTCCCCCGATGGTCGCATGACAGCAAAAAGGCCGGGGTGCGCCCGGCCTTTTCCAGCAAAATCCCGATGGATCGGTTATTTCACGATGACCTTTGCGCCGACTTTCACGCGATTATAGAGATCGATGGCATCCATATTGACCATCCGGATACAGCCTGACGAAACGTCATGGCCAATCGATTCCGGCTCATTCGTGCCATGGATTCGGTAGAGGGTGTCCCTGTTGCCCATAAACAGATACATGGCGCGGGCGCCCAGCGGATTGTCTGGCCCGCCCGGCAGGCCGCCAGCGTCAACCGTCGGTTTCAGGTGCGGCCAGCGAGCCAGCATATCTGACGGCGGCAGCCAGTGCGGCCATTCCGCCTTGCGACCGACCACCGCGACGCCGGTCCAGCCCGCCGCCTCGGCGCCCGTCGCGACGCCATAGCGCAGCGCTTTTTTACCCGGAAGCACCAGATAAAGATAATGCGCCTTGGAATCGATCAAGACCGTTCCGGGCGCTTCGCCTGTCGGGTCATCAATTTGCGCGCGCTGAAACTCCGCTTTCGGCTCATATCTCGGCAGCATCGCCAAATATTTGGCGTCTTGTGTGGATACCGACGGATCGTGAAAACCGCCAGCGATCTGATTCGCGCTGTTGCAGCCGGCAAGTCCGACCGCCATCAAGCCAGCTATTGTAAATGTTCTAAAATTCATAACCCTGCCCTGATTCGTTCATGACGCCCGTTCAATATATTAGCCATTTCCTTACCATAATGTTGACTAAATGGTAGGCGTCGGCGCACAAGTCCTTGACTTGTAACTAAAAGGCAACGCTTGGCGCAAGGCGCTGGCTGGCGCAGGCCCGGGGCATCCCTTGAACACGCTCTATATCACACATCCCGTAGGCCTTTTGCACGAAATGGGCAATGGGCATCCCGAGCGTCCTGACCGGTTGCGGGCGATTGAACGGGCTCTGGAAGATGAGGCGTTCGCGCACCTGATCCGCCTGGAGGCGCCGCTCGCTGCACGCCAGGCGATGCTGCGCGTGCATCCTGAATCCTATATCGCGGAAATCGAGGCGGCCTCGCCCGTGCGTGGTTATGCCGAGCTCGATGGCGACACAACCATGTGCCCCTTCACTCTGGAGGCTGCCATGCGCGCCGCTGGCGGCGCCTGTCTGGCGGTCGATGAAGTCATGAGCGGGACAGCAAATAATGCGTTTGTCGCCATGCGACCGCCCGGCCACCACGCCGAGCGGGCGACTGCGATGGGATTTTGCTTTTTCAACAGCGCTGCGGTTGCAGCGCGCCACGCCCAGACCGCGCATGGCGCCGGGCGCGTGGCGATTATGGATTTCGATGTCCACCACGGCAATGGCACGCAGGATATTTTCTGGTCCGACGCCAGCGTGATGTATTGCTCGACGCATCAAATGCCCCTCTATCCGGGCACGGGGGCGGTCGGCGAGCGCGGCGACTATGACAACATTGTCAACGCGCCTTTGCGGCGCGGCGACGGCGGCGAGCAATTTCGCGCAGCCATGAACGAACGGATCCTGCCGCGTCTGGGCGCCTTCGCGCCTGATCTTCTCATTGTTTCAGCGGGATTTGACGCGCACAGGCTGGACCCGCTGGCCAATCTCAATCTGGTGGAGGAGGATTTTGGCTGGGCGACAGCCAAACTGATGGATCAGGCCGACCGAAGCGCCGGGGGCCGGCTGGTCTCCGTTCTTGAGGGCGGCTATGATCTGAAAGGCCTGTCGCTGTCGGTCGCGGCGCATATGCGGCGGCTGATGGGGATTTAATTTAAGAATCAGGGAAGAACGCCATGACGCCAGCCGTCCTGACAGCGCAGACAGAGGCGCGGGGCGAGTACACGACCCTGACGCTGATTTCGTCTGCGCATTTGGTCAGCCATATCTATATGCTTGTTTTCGTGCCCATTCTGGCCGATCTCAAGACGCTGCTGGGTGTGTCCTATTCCGAACTGGCGCTGGCTTTCACGGTGATGAATGTCGTCTCCGCGCTGACACAGGCGCCCACCGGCTTCCTGGTTGACCGTGTGGGCGCGCGGTCGCTGCTGGTGGCGGGGCTGACGCTTGGCGGGATGGCCTATATGGCGGTCGGGATTTGGCCATCCTATCCCATGCTGCTGGCCGCAGCTGCGGCGATTGGCCTCGCCAACGCGGTCTATCACCCCGCTGATTATTCCATCCTGTCGGCTGAAATGAGCGCCAGGCGCATGGGGCGGGCCTACGCCATCCATTCCTTTACGGGCTATCTGGGCTTTGCCATCGCGCCGCCCGTCGTCTACGCGGCCGCGCATTTTCTCGGCGGGCCGCGCGGCGCGTTGATCCTGTGCGGATTGATCGGCCCGCTGATGACGCTGCCCCTGCTTCCGGGCTGCCGGGGCGAGCGCAGCGGCGCCAAAACACCGGCGAGCAAGGGCGCAGCGCCTGTCCATTCCGCGCTCAGCCTGCTGACGCCGACGGTCCTTCTGCTGACGCTCATGTACACGACGCTCAATCTCAGCACCGGCATTCTGCAAACCTATATGATCGTTGCGCTCGAAGATCTGCATCATCTCACAAAAGAGGAAGCCGGCCTTGCGCTCACCCTGTTCCTGATTGCGATTGTCGCGGGCGTTCTGGCGGGCGGCTTTCTGGCTGACAGGGCGCAGCGGCAATCCTTGATTACAAGCGGCGCATTGGCGGTTGCGGCCGTGCTCGCAGGGCTTGTGGGCGCGTTCGCCCCTGGCGCGGTCATGGCGCTCGTCTTGATGACGCTGATCGGCTTTGCCGCCGGAATCATCGTGCCCTCGCGCGACCTGCTCACCCGCAACGCCTCGCCGCCCGGCGCCGCCGGGCGCGTGTTCGGGATTGTCACCACGGGATTTAATTTTGGCGGCATGACCGGCCCGATCCTGGGCGCCTGGTTCATCGACCAGCACGCCCCGCAATGGATTTTTTATGTGTCCGCCGTTTTCATGGCGGCCACCATCATTCTGGCGATCATGGCCGATACCAATGGACGGGCGATAGCCGCGGCGGGAGAGCCTGTTTAGCAGGCTGTTAACCTGCGTAAAAATAATGCCAGGTGCCATCGGCGCCAATCCCGACGCGCTCTATCAATGGCAAGCCAATGTCATTGGTCAGCAGAATGTTGGAGAACCGCGAGCAGCGATACATGGCAAGGCGTTCTTCCCCCGAGATATCCGGACGCTGGCGCGCAGCGAACGCCGGCCACACCCAGGTTTCAGTGGGGCTGCGGCGGACACGGGCGTAGGGCTGTTCGAAAATAGCCGCGAGCAGACCCAGAATCTCCTTGCCCTTGCCGTCAAAAGAACGCGCCTTCAAAAATTCGATGGCCGTCGCAAAAGTCACAGGCGGCTGGCCGCGCGCAAAAACTGGCGGCGTCTCGTTCCATTCGATCGCAGGCCGCAGCGCTTCAATGTCGCCAGCGTCGACAGCTCCAAGAATGCGCGCGCGCATTCCCAGAACAAGCGGCGGCACGGCGGCGAGGTCGCTCGATGGTTCCGAAATACTATCGATCGCGGGCTGCGGCCGCGCGGGCTGGCGTGGCTTGCGGGCCATCGGGAGCCCGCTATTCCTGCAAGGGAATATGGGCGTCGCTCACAATCTGTTTGAAATTCGCGACATCGGCTTTGTAGAACGCTGCGAACTCCGCAGGCGTCGACCCAATAGCCTGCACGACGGACTTTTCGGCATAATCGCGCACGGAAGGCGTCGCCAGCGCTTTTTTGATTTCGCTCGCGAATCTTTCAACGATGTCCGGCGGCGTGCCGGCGGGCGCGAAATAACCCTGGTATCCAGGCGCGGCGAAGCCGGGAAGGCCCTGTTCGGCAACCGTGCCGACGTCAGGCATTTGCGGCACGCGCTGGGCGGTCGTAATGGCCAGAGCGCGCACCGTTCCTGCCGCCACGAATTCGGGGGCGCTCGATGAAG
Organism: uncultured Hyphomicrobiales bacterium; assembly: GCA_903931945.1. Classification (GTDB taxonomy): domain Bacteria; phylum Pseudomonadota; class Alphaproteobacteria; order Rhizobiales; family Beijerinckiaceae; genus Terripilifer. Next base: position 122,660 of record CAIZEI010000062.1, read on the forward strand.
GCACCACGCCGACCGGCACCTCGTTGGCCAGCACCGCATTGGTGATCAGCGCGTCGTTGCGGAAGGGCACCATCTGCATATCAATGCCAGCGCGTTGCGCAAGCCAGGCCATGTTGAGATGCAGCGCATTGCCAACGCCGGAGGCGCCATAATTAAGCGCGCCAGGTTTGGCTTTGGCCGCCGCAATGAGATCGCGCAAATCCTTGAACGGCGACGTCACGTTGGCGATGATCGTCGCGCTGCTCTGAAATATTTGCGTGACCGGGATGAAATCCTTGAACGGGTCCCAGCCCAGCTTCTTGTAAACGGCCGGCGAAATCGACTGGCCATTGGTGTTAATCAGGAATGTGTAGCCATCGGGCGCGGCGCGCGCGACATATTCAACCCCCACATTGCCGCCGGCGCCGGGCCGGTTGTCGATAATGACGGTCTGGCCGAGATGTTGCTGCAATTTATCAGCTAAAACGCGCGCCGTCGTATCGAGCCCGCCGCCCGCCGCAAAGGGCACGACAACGTGAATGGGCCGGTTGGGCCACGCCTGCGCCAGCGCGCCGCCCGCAGCGCCTGCTTGGGTTAGCGCCGCGAAGACAATGATCATATGAGCCAACCGCATTTTCGCCTCCATCAATATTCGTGCAAGCCGATAGCAAATCCGCGTCAATCTTGTAACGGAATTCTGGCGTCGCGAATGATCGCCCGGAATTTTTCAACATCGGCCTTATAAAAGACGGCGAATTCATCCGGGTTCGACCCCTGGGGCTCGACGGCATAGGCTTCGAGCCGTTTCTGCAGCGCGGGCGATTCGACCGCGGCCTTTGCTGCGCGATACAACCGGTCCACAATCGGACGCGGCGTGCCTGCGGGCGCAAAAAACGCCTGATAACCCTGCGCCGAAAAATTGGGCACGCCCTGCTCGGCGATGGTCGGCACATCCGGCAACCCGGTTGAGCGACGCGCCATCGTACTGGCGAGACCGCGCAAAGCGCCTCCCTCGACCTGCGCTTTGGCGGTTGCGATGGGGAGAAGCGCGATCTCGACTTCCCGCCCCATCAGGGCGTTGATGATTTCGCCGTCGCTCTTGTAGGAGACCATCCCCATGTCGAAACCCGCGCGCAGTTTCAGCAATTCCATCGTCAGATGGAAAGCGTTTCCGACGCCGGTAGCGCCATAATTGAGCTGTCCCGGCTTTGAACGGGCAAGCGCAATGAGATCGCCGAGGTTTTGAACCGGCGAGGCAGGATTGGCGACGATCACAATGCTGGTTGAAAACAGCAACGAAACCGGAATGAAGTCTTCCGGTTTCCAGCCGAGATTCTTGAAAATGCCGGGCGATATCGAGTGGCCGTTGGTCGTCAGCAGAATCGTATAGCCATCGGGTTGCGAGCGCGCGACATATTCTGTTCCGACATTGCCTCCGGCGCCGGGCCGGTTATC
>CAIZEI010000063.1 GCA_903931945.1 uncultured Hyphomicrobiales bacterium
AGGCGCTGCGGCGCCTGCACGCTCTGCTGCAAGGTAATGACCATAGAGGAACTCCGCAAACCGAACGGCCAGTGGTGTTCGCACTGCGTCACAGGACGCGGTTGCGCGATCTATTCTGACCGGCCGAATGAGTGCCGCAGGTTTCAATGCGGCTATTTGCTGTCGCCCGCGCTTGGCGAGCATTGGCTGCCGGCCCGAAGCAAACTGGTCGTCGCGTTCAAACCGGATGGCAAGGAAATCGTCGTTCACGTCGATCCCGGTGTTCCCAATGCGTGGCGGGCCGAGCCCTATTGCTCGGAAATCCGCAACATGGCCGGTAACGTCGCGAGGACGGGCTACACACTATTTGTGCAGATCGGGAGAAGGGTCATCGCGGTCTTTCCGGACCGGGAGGTGGATCTTGGCGTCGTGGCGGAGGACGAGAGGATTCTCATCCGCGAAGAGGCGGGTCCGGGAATCAAGAGGCGCGGCGCGGTGAAGCTGAAAGCGGACGATCCCAGGATCGTCTGATGTTCGATCCGAACGCCGGCGCCACGGCGCCGATTCTGGCGGCGCCCCAATTCGCATGTTTCATGGCGTCCTGGACGACTTCGTGCCGATCCATCCACGTCGCGAATTCGTTGATCGGCTCAAAGCCGCCAATCAGGATGTGATTTTGAGTGACGCATTGCTTCGATCGATGAATTTCGATGTGGCAAAAGAGGCGAGGGCGCCACAAGCCTCACAAGAATATCCTTGTCGTGAATATCTGAACCCAGATGCGATAGGCGCGGCGTTCCGGGGCGTGATCGACCCCTTCTGCGCATGCGAATCGAAGGTTTCCCGGGGGGCCCTGCGCGTCTTTTTTCGCAGCCGGGTCGCCGGTGAACCCTCCCGCCCGAAGCGCCGTTTGAATATTGTCCGAAGCTGGAAAGGAGCTTATCATCAGCAACAATGGAGATTGGCCAGAAGGCGCATTTTGTCTTCCCGGAGCCGTCCTTCATACTAGCGCACAAGGGAGATCACCAAGAGATGAAGAACATCATCCTCGCCTCGATTGCCGCCGGGGGCCTCGCCGTCCTCCTCGCCAGTCCCGCTGCCGCCCAGAACGCGAACGGCAATGCGAATGCCAGCGCCAATGCGGCGAGTGGCTTCACGACCAAAAACGTCGCGCCCCTTCGACCCTTCGGCTTGATTAACACCTACAATGTCGGCGTGGATCCAGCGCGGGTTTCGGCCTGGGCGAAAACACTGAGCGCCGCCCAGAAGCAGGAGATGGTGGGCCGCTGCTCCGTAATCATCCAGAACCAACAGAACTATTATTTGGAAACGACCCTTTTCTGCCAGAACTTTGCCATCGCAATGGCGGAGAACATCAGCGCGAACGGCGCCGCCGGTCAGTAAACGACGGCGCCGGGGGGCGCCGGCTAAAGCTGGCCCACCAGTTCGGCGGCAACTTGTTCGAGTTGCTGGTCCACCTTGTACATATGCCGGTATTGCAGCACTTGTTTGGCGATCAGCATGAGGCGCAAATCAAACGGCGCCGGCTTGTCGGGCGGCAGGATGGGCGTGTTGAAAGGTTTTGTGTCATTGGCCTGGAATTCAAACGCCATGCTGATCCGCGATTCGGTGGCGCGGTGCGAGGAACAGCTGCCCCAATGCAACACCGCCTGGTTCCAGACCAGAATCTCCCCCGGTTTTGCCGGCAAGGCGCGGATCGCCGGCAGTTCAAAACGAAATTCATTTTCGCGTGGCGTCCCATAGGTGGGATCGGCATGCGCCGGCACCACATACATGCAGCTGTTGAGCGTCGTGGCGTCCGAAAGCGGAATCCAGGTGGTGAGCGAAACCGGCCCGCCGTCGCCGCGCAACGCGATGCGGCCCCGGTCGCGATGCGGCTTCCAGCCCGCCTCACCCTTGGCCGGATCGACATTCCAGACCCAGAAGTCCGGCAGCCAGCCGTATGGACCCAAAAGGCTGCCATACATTGCGTCCAGCGCATGAAAAGGCGCCCAGAACTCATCGAACAGGAAGCAGAAGACCGGTGGAATCCCTGCAGCGGAAAAGCGCCGCACCGTATCGGCCATCATCGCCAGATCAAGTCCGAAATCATGGGCAAGCTGGAAATAGCCGTCATCGCGCAGGCGTCCATCGAGATCGGCGACCTGGCTATTGCTGGGCTGGAAAGCGCGGACGGATTGGCGCACGGCGTCCCCGTCGATATGCAAGCCGGGCGCGCGGACAAGCCAGGCCTCCCGGTTTCGAACGACTTCGGCCTTCATGCATCCTCCCCTGACCGGACCGATCCTGCGCCAACATTCAATCGGGACCACCGATCAGGGGCTGGCCACAAAGAGCTTTGCGCCCTTCTTGGCGGCGCCGTAGTCCGGAAGGAGTCCCTCGGCGCTGGATTGAACGCGATGCCCGCAGCACTGATTTATTCTGCGCTCGGAGCGTGGCCCAAGCCAAACGTCTGGGCGAATTTGGGGTGGAGCTTCGCGTATTCGACATTCCGCGCTTCTTCAGCAAGCGCTTTGATCAGCGCGGTCCGCCCCGCCGCATCGACTGTCGTGGTGCAGATCGGCCAGTTTTCGATCGCAGCTTCGGCGTCAGCAAATTGCTCCAGACTGTCGGACCGCAATTCGATCGCGGTCTGCAACAGCGGAGACCTCACTATGGAGAGAGCTCCACCAACAACCAGCGCGCCGAGGATTGCGGACACTGTCAATGTTCGAATCATTCTCGCCTGCCTGTCCTGGCGACGACCAGGCAATGCCCGGCAGCGCCTCCCTTGCATGCTTTTCGAGGGGCGATCTCGACCGCCGCAGATGACAAACGTATCATTGTCGCCAGATTTGTCTAGGTCGCAAATGGTCCCTGCCAGGGCAATCGGGTGAAGGTCTCCGCATGCTGGGGAGCGCCTGAAAGGCGCGTTTCGAAGCCCGAGGGGGCTGGCGTAAAGGTGGCAAATCCTCTCGCTCGCGGTTCGAGACGGCCCGTTCCGGGCTTCCTCGCCAAGAGGGAGAGGGATTGAATCCTTTACCCGATTGCCCTGTCTCGTTGGCCCTGTCCGCTGGCGCGGGTTTCTGGCCTGTGTTAGCCAGCGCAGAGTTGGAGAGGGCGTATGGCTGACGAATCACGACGGCTCAGGGGGCAGGTGGCGTTGATCACTGGCGGCGTGCGCCGTATCGGCGCGGCCACAGCCATGGCGCTGGCGCGGGAGGGCGCCGATATCATCATCAATGCGCGCTCCTCGCGCGCAGAAGGCGAAGCGCTTGTCGCGCAATTGCAGGCGCTCGGCGTCAGGGCCATGCTGCATCTTGCCGATGTCACGAACGAGGCCGCCGTCGACGCGATGATGGCGCGCATTATTGCCGAATTCGGGCGCATCGATATTCTGATGAACAATGCCGCCAATCGCGGCGAGGGGGCTTTTGCGACCATGACGCTGGCGCAATGGCGTTCGGTTCTGTCGATCATCATTGACGGCGCATTTTTGTGCTCGCGCGCCGCCATTCCGCATATGGTCACGCAGGGCAATGGCCGCATCGTCAATGTCGGGGGCGTGACCGCTCACGCGGGCGGCCATGAGCGCGCCCATGTCGCCACGGCAAAAGCTGCGGTGGTGGGTCTGACGCGGGCGCTGGCGGTCGAATTTGCGCGCAAGGGCATTACCGTGAATTGCGTTGTGCCGGGCAAGATCGGCGGCGCGCGTTCGGCGACTTCGGGCCGCAGCGTGACCTTGCCATCAGGCTCCGGCCCGCTCGTCGGGCGCGAGGGAATGGCGGAAGAGGTCGCCGAGGTCGTGCGGATGTTGTGCGCGCCCACGGGCGCCTATATCACCGGCCAGACCATTCATGTGAATGGCGGGATTGTGATGCCGTAGGGCTCTGCCTATCCACGAAGATTTTTGAGCGCTGACACATCTGCAGCGCCAAAAATCCCCGCCGCAACGCCTCGCAATTCTTCCGCCTGCTCGCTGCTCCACCCGCCATGCAGGCAATTGTCGACGCATTTGGTTTCGATATCGGCCGTGGACAAAGGCGCGTGCGCCCCGCCGCGCATATGCGGTTGATGGAATTCCAGCGCCTCCCCGTTGCGCAATGTCGCGCGCAAATGGCCCGTAAAATTGGCGGGATATTCGTCGTTCGGGTCGATCTCGTAGCGGATTTTCGCCGCCAGTTCTTGCACCGATCGATTGGCGATGGCGCTGTCTGTGAATTGCGCGAGGCCGGCCTTGCGATCAAAAAACCCGATCGCCATGCAGAACGGCGTGGAAAACTTCGCGCCAAAGGGCGTCTTCGGCGCGTGTTTCACCGCCAGCGGCTCCCACAGGCGATGCACTGTGCCCTCGCCGACCTTGCACAGGATTTCAACAATATCATCGGCGGCGACGCCGCTTTCGGCGAGTTTGATGGCGCAATCGATGAAAGGCTGCGTCATGGTTCCGCAGGCGTAGGGCTTGTAGGCGATATCCTGCATCAGCCATGTCTCGCCCAGACCATCGAGCAAATGCTGGAAAGCTGGCGCGACGGAGGGCGCAAAGGCCTTGTAGAAGCCGTGCGTTCCTTCAAACACGGTGCGCGGCCCCAGAAATCCGCCGCGCGCCATCAAGGCTGCGCGCATCCCCGATTGCGCCGACCAACCGGCATGCATTCGCTTTGTCCATGTGCCTTCGGCCAGATATTCGATAATGCCTGACGCCATGCTGCCAGCGATGCCCATGGCCGACACCGTTTGCGCACGGGTGAGGCCAAGGCTCGCCGCACAGGCGCCGGCAGCCGCCATGGTTCCAAACACCGCTGTCGGATGAAACCCGGCCTTGTGGATCGCCTTTGGCGTGACAAGGCTCAGACGGCAGAGCAGTTCCACCCCGGTCGCAACGCCGACAAGGGCGCGTGCGCCGCCAAGATTCTCCTTCTCGCACAAGGCGAGGATGGCGGGGATAATGACGGCGCCTGAATGCACAGGCCCACCTTCAAACGTGTCGTCAAAATCCTCGCCATGCGCCGCCGTGCCGTTGATCAGCGCGGCGCTGAAAGGATCAAAGCCGCCGGCATGGCCAATGGCGGTGCAACCGCCCGGACCGCCGGCGCCAACCGTCGCCGCGATATAATCTTCATGCCGGGCGGCGACACAAAGGCCTGTCACATCCAGAAACAGTTTGCGGCAGGTCTCGACAACAGCCGGCGGCAGCGTTTGCGTTTCGCTTGCGACCAGCCAGTCCGCGATGGTTTCGGCGATCGTATGGGTTGAAGCCTGAGACATGGCGCAGTCCTGTCAGGGTGTGAATTGCAGTGTCCGTCGGGTTGGCTGACGTCGTTCTATTTTTTTGTTTTTGCTTTGGGGCTGGCGGCGTCGAGCGTCGCCACGGGCCGGCGCGCAAGCACCTCTTTCAGAAATTTCCCGGTGTATGAATGCGCGGATTTGACGATATCTTCGGGCGTTCCCGCGCAAACCACCTCGCCGCCGCCATCGCCGCCTTCGGGA
>CAIZEI010000064.1 GCA_903931945.1 uncultured Hyphomicrobiales bacterium
ACAGGATTGAACTGTCGACCTCTCCATTACCAATGGAGTGCTCTACCACTGAGCTACGGCAGCAGGAGCGAGGATCAGGAAACCCGAAAAACCCACCCGAAGCGGGGCGATCCTTGCCATAAGGCGGACTCCGGCGCAAGCATGCCGGCCAGCCCCCAGAACCGCACAATGACTGACGAAAAAGCCCCTAAAATCGCCTCGCAGCGCACCGCCAAGGACTACCGCACGGACCGGCTGCGGTCGGCGCTCCGGGACAACCTCAAAAAGCGCAAGGCGCAGGCCCGTGGCCGTGCGCAAGGGGTTGAAAACAAGACTGAAAACAGGGCTGAAAACACGTCCAAAAACGCCCAAGAAGGCGATCCCGCAATTCCGCCGGAATTGCCCGCGAGAGGTCAGCCGGCGCAAGAGTGACGCAAGACTGATTTACCTTGCCGCGCTTTCGTTTGCCGAGGGGCGCACATACATCCCGGAAATGGGATAAAACGAAACTTCACGGGACATATCGGCGTTAAGCCGCGCGGGATTCGCCGGCGGATTTGCCAGACTGGCGAAGTGGGCGCGAGGGGTTGGGTAAAACATGGATCGTATTCGTATCGTCGGGGGCAAACCGCTTCACGGCACCATTCCGATTTCGGGCGCAAAAAATGCGACCTTGCCGCTGATGATCGCCAGCCTTCTGACTGAAGAAACGCTGGTCCTCGACAACGTGCCGCGGCTCGCCGACGTCGTGAACTTGCAGCGCATTCTCGGTAATCACGGCGTGGACGTCATGCTGTCCGGCAAGCGTCAGGGCGACAGCGAGTATCATGGCCAGACGATGAAGATTTCGGCGGCGCGTATTGTCGATACGACCGCGCCTTACGAACTCGTCTCCAAGATGCGCGCCAGCTTCTGGGTCATTGCGCCGCTGGTCGCGCGCATGGGCGAAGCGAAAGTGTCGCTGCCGGGCGGTTGCGCCATCGGTACGCGTCCGGTGGATCTGCTCATCATGGCGCTGGAACGTCTTGGCGTAGAGATCGAGATCGATTCGGGTTATGTCCTCGCGCGCGCGCCGAAGGGCCTGAAGGGCGGCGAGATCAAGTTTCCGAAAGTCACCGTCAGCGGCACGCATACGGCGCTGATGGCGGCGGTGCTTGCCAACGGCAAGACGCTGATCGAGAACGCAGCGTGCGAACCGGAAATCACCGACGTCGCCGATTGCCTCAACAAGATGGGCGCAAAGATTACCGGCGCCGGCACGCCGCGCATCGAGATCGAGGGCGTCTCGAAGCTCAACGGCGCGCGCCACAGCGTATTGCCGGATCGCATCGAAACCGGAACCTATGCGATGGCTGTCGCGATGACGGGTGGCGACATCATGCTGTCCGGCGCGCGGCCGGAATTGCTGCAGGCGGGCCTCGACGTGCTGACACAGTCAGGCGCGGAAGTGACGGTTACCAACGAAGGCATTCGCGTGAAGCGAAACGGCGCGGGCATTCGCCCGGTCGATGTCGAGACTGCGCCGTTCCCGGCGTTCCCCACGGATTTGCAGGCGCAGTTCATGGCGCTGATGACGCGCGCCAAGGGCACCTCGCACATCACCGAGACCATCTTCGAGAACCGCTTCATGCATGTCCAGGAGCTGGCCCGGCTCGGCGCCAGCATCAAGCTCGACGGCGAGACCGCGACCATCGAGGGCAAGACCCACCTCAAGGGCGCTCCGGTGATGGCGACCGACC
>CAIZEI010000065.1 GCA_903931945.1 uncultured Hyphomicrobiales bacterium
AGGCAAGGCTCATGGCGGCGGCTCCCCGAATCAAACCGCTCCATGGAATCACGCAAAACGCAATCCGTTAAGGCCCGTTAACTTGAGTTCGGTGCCCTGCAGCGAGCGGACCCATGCTTGAGCCAATGAGCAAATCCGGTCAGTATATCGAGATGATTCCTTCTCAGGATGAAACCCTCGAATTCTCACCGGAAACCGGTGCGCAGGTCCGTTCCGATGCGTTTGCATCTGACCCTGAAACCCGCCGCGCGTTGCAACTCGACGCCCTCGCAGCGATCCTGCCGATGGATCGACGCGACCTTCTGGCGCAGATCCTGACCGACGATGACGTTGCGACGTTGAAACATTTGGCGCGCGAGGGCATGGGCGAAAATTCGCTCCGCGCCATCGCCAGCGATCTGGCCTATTTCGAAGCCTGGTCATTGGCGGCGACGGGCTCTCCCCTGCCCTGGCCAGCTCCGGAATCGCTTGCGCTCAAATTCATTGCGCATCATCTGTGGGACCCCGCGCAAAAAGCGATTGATTCTCTGCACGGCATGCCTGCCGATCTCGCCAAATGTCTTGCCGATCAGGGGAATTTGAGGATCGACGGACCGCATGCGCCGGGCACGGTCAAACGCCGTCTTGCGCATTGGGCGACCCTGCACCGGTGGCGAGGCCTGGATGGCCCCTTCGGCTCGCCATCATTGCGGACCGCGTTGCGCCTGTCGGTGCGGGCGAGTTCGAGGCCCCTTCAGCGCAAGAGCCGCCGTGCCGTCACCAGCGACATTCTGAACGCGTTGATTGCGGTCTGTGCCGGAGCAAGGCTTGCCGATACCAGAGACAAGGCGCTTTTGCTAACGGCGTTTGCATCAGGTGGACGCCGGCGCAGTGAAATCGCCCGTCTGCGTTTTGAGCAGCTGGCAGACGAAGAGCCCGTGCCGGCCGATCCGGGAAATGGCGACGGCCCATCGCTTCCCTGTGTGTCGATTGCGCTTGGGCGCACGAAGACCAGGACTGCTGGCGAGGGGGCGCGCGTGTTGCTCGTGGGCTCGCCGGTGATTGCCCTGCGCGAGTGGCTGGAGCGAGCCGATATCGTCAAAGGACCGATCTTCCGGGCTATCGACCGATGGGGCGCGATTGAAGAGCGCGCGTTGACCCCGCAAGCGGTCAATCTCATCCTCAAGCGTCGGTGCATTCAGGCGGGTCTCGACCCCCGGGACTATTCTGCGCATGGGTTGCGATCAGGCTATCTCACCGAAGCGGCAAGTCAGGGCGTGCCCCTGCCCGAAGCCATGCAGCAATCCCAGCATCGATCTGTTCAGCAGGCCGCCCGCTATTACAACACTTCCGAGCGGCGGCTCGGCAAGGCCGCAAGGCTCGCCGGGTGACGCCCGGCCGGCGGCGCCCTGACCGACGCCTAAAGTCTGGTTCGTCCGACCGCGCGGAAGGCGTTATCCGTGCGAGGCAAAGTGTTCGCGTTGCGAGAAATCAGCTAAAACCCGGGGTCGGAGAAATAAACGCATGTTGAAGCACGGTCTCACCGCACTGGCGCTCGCTTGCTTTTTTGTTTTGCCTGCAGCTGCGGCGAATACGCCGGTCAGGGTCGGCATCACCAATTCGGCCTCGGATGTCGGTCTCTTCATTGCGCACAAACGGCGCTATTTTTCTGCGGAAGGTCTCGATGTCAGCTTTGTCGCCTTCAACTCCGCCTCGCAAATGATTGCGCCTTTTGTCGCTGGCGATCTCGACATTGGCACCGGCGCGACGTCGGCGGCTTTCTACAACGCTGTTGGCCGGGGGATTGATCTGCGCATTATTGCTGACAAGAACTCCACACCTCCGGGTCGCGGCACGCAGCCGTTGCTGGTCCGCAAGGATCACGTCGATTCAGGTCGCTACAAAACGCTCGCCGACCTGAAGGGCTTCCGGATTGCGGTCGCTGCGCCCGGCACATCCGCGATGACGACAGTCACGCGGGCGTTGGAAAAAGGCGGGCTGCAGATTGGCGATGTCGATCTGATCGCTCTTGGGTTCCCGCAGCATGTTGTGGCGCTGGCCAATAAGGCGGTGGACGCTGCCTTCACGGTTGAGCCTTCTGCATCAGAATCGGTGCGAATGGGGTCTGCGGTGCGCATTATGGGCGACGATGAGGTCTATCCCTATCATCAACTGTCGGTCATGCAGGTCGCGGGGCCATTCGCCAAGGCCAGGCCAGACGCCGTCAAACATTTCCTGAAGGCCCTCTTGCGCGGCGTCCGCGATTTCAATGACGCGCTGATCGATGGCCGTTATGGCGGACCGAAGGGCGATTCTGTTGTCGCGATTCTCGCGGAATATGGACCGTTCCAAAATCCGGAAATCTATAAATCCTTCAATACGAGCAATTCCGATCCCGATGGAAATCTCAACATTCAAAGTCTGCGGGACGATCTCGAATATTTCCGCAAGGCAGGTCTTGTGGAGAATGATGTCACGATCGAGAAAGCCCTCGATCTTTCGTTTCTCGATGCAGCCGTCAGGGAGCTCGGCCCATACAACGCGCCACCGCCAGCCAGGTGAAATTGCGCCGTCCCCAAAAGCGAAGCAGCGCCCCGACAGAAACCCCGCCCAACCCAGGCGCTGTTCGGCTGATCGATACAGGACATCCGCCGCGTCGCCACGCGCGTCGCTCGAATACGAATCCAGCCAGACTTCGTCATCGCCTGGTCGCTCTGCCGACGAGCGCATCAAGCACCAGAAAAAACGGCGCTGATGAAATGGCAACTGTCATGCCGATATGCGCCCCGACAACGCTGATCTGACATCGTCGCTCGACTTGTTCGGGATCGTGGCGTTAGCGTCACTGAAACTAGGGATCGATTCTGAATTCCCCCATAGGATTGGCGTTATGGAAATTGACAAGGTCTCCCCATCCGTTTGCCCATCCGACGCCGCCCTTCAAATGTTCCGCATTGGCGACTACGATCAATTGCTCGCTATCCCAGGTGCTTCCCGGGCCCCAAACGGTGCCACGCGTGTCCATAGATGGCTCGAAGGGCCGTTCGCCGTGCTTGGGTATGACGGATTTGAAGTTGCCGGCGGTCCCCGTGAATTCGCCATGTTGAATGACTTCGTAACCCGGGGGATAGTGGACATTGCCGAATTGTTTGTTCCAAAAGGGCCGCAGTCTGGCGTTGTCGCCGCCTGTGTACGGAATGCCCTTCGGCCCGACGTTCATGCCGGGCGGCCCGTAAGAGCCTGAACCCAAACGTTTCTGAATGATGGCAACGTCAAAATCGGACACGTAGGCAGCGCCCTTGGAATCGCACAGGATAAGAAAGCCATCGGTTTCGACCAGATAATGATCGACCATTTTGGCGGAGTCCGCGATCTTGAACGGGTGAATGCCGCCTGCTGACAATTTGTAAAGGCCGGTCATTTTCCCGCCGCCGCGCGCCAGCCAGCCGGGATTGAAGCCCTGACCCGGGTTCGTGACTTTGATCAGATATTTTGCAGTTTGCGCATCCATTTTATACCCGACGAGTCCAGCGAGATATCCTCCTTCGCGCAAGGATTTGGCTTTGATCCAGAGCGGCTTTGACATCGTGCGCACACCTGCCTTGGCCGCCCACTCAAGCCATTTCACACGCTCCGGATTGCAAGCGCGGACGACAAAATAAAACCCTTGTTTTGCGAGTCCTTGAAGCGCCTTCAATTCGGCCGGCAGCATTCCCAGCCGCTCAATATCGGCTGGAGCGATATTATGAATCCAGTTGTTGTTTTTCAGAAGTTTGATGGCGGCCGCTTGCGTGACGGTTTTACCAATGGCGGCGGAGCCCTTAACGAAGCCTTCAAGCCCCCTGATCGTCGCGCCTTGGGTCCGGGCCAGAATGGCCTTGGAATCCTTAAGCCACTTCGTGAGAACGGAAATTTCGCTGATCAATTTCTCAATTCGAGCTGCGATTTCGGTGTTGCGCGCGGCCTGCGCCGCCTTGCCAATAAGTGGAATAACGGCGACCAGATTGAGTGCGCACCCAAGATAGTCTCCGCGGGTCGACGCCTCGATAGCCGCTGCGAGCGACAGGCCTCCCGTTGGATCGAAAATTGCGGCGACATTGAGCCCCAGCGATAGAGCAAGCGACTTCAATTCTTTCGTGCGTTCCTCGCAATATTGCTTGATCCACGACATCAATGGCCCGGTTGCCAGTGCATACCAGTGACCGCGATTGGCCATGGTCGCTGCGCTTGGACTGCTATAGCCAAGCGCTTTGGCCCATGCATCGCCAATGTGAAACTGGTTATCGAGAAAGCGGGGCTCCATGATGATTTGCGGGGGAAACACCACCCCCGACATCTTGAAGCCAGCCTCGTCGCTGCCCTCCCGATAAAATTCGTATTGGGTCTGGCTGCTCCATGGCATTTTAAATGTGCCGCGACGACCGGCATGTTTTTCGAAATCGAACCCAGGCTCCTCCATCCTGAGGGACCACTGGCCTTCGCTGGTGACGAGCAAAACTGCTGACTTTCCGCGATAACGAACTTCCATGTAAAAATTTTCGTTGGCCATCAGAACCTCCTGTCCTTTTGTTCGCTCGGGTCAATCGCTTCCATTTCACGAAGGCGCCGCCAACGGCTCAATGTCCTGCAAGTGAACGTTAAAGATTGCAACGCTCTGGCCAGACAATCTGGCGAGACATGGCAGAGTCCCAAGCGTTTCGAACCAGTCGGGGAGAATAGCGATATTCATTGCACGATCGCCGCATGGTTTGCCGCGCAGCCCGCAGAGGGCAACGGACGATTTTTGCGCGCCGGCAGCGCGAAGCGATCTGTCGTCAGTGCGACGAATGCGCCTCGACGCATTTCAGGGCGGCGCGTGATGAGGCTTGGGTCAAGACTGTCTTCCCGGACAGTTAAACGGGGGCGGGATGCGCGCCAGGCGTCCATCGCGTCCGCACAAGTTCGCAGCTGGGCTTCTGCCCTTTCCAGGGAGTCCAGAATAAGAGGTGTGATATCTTCGATGATGCCGCACACAGCCGACCTCTCGATCATCTTGGCAAGAATGGACCGAACATTCCGGAAAGTCCACGGGGCGAAAAGTCTTTTTAGTTGGCGGACCTTCGGCTCTCATGTCATAGTTAGGTCGATACTGATGGAAAAGTCGTCGTTTGCCTCGTTACACGCCCGGACTGCGCGCGCCGACCCCATGCAGGCGCATGTTGACGAAATCGCCGCCGTGTCGCGCCCGTCATGGACCGCGCCGCCTGGCAAGCCACAAGCAAGCTTGTCATGCCCGACAACATGACGTCGATCCGGCCGCCTGCCCATTCGCCCGAGCTCAATCCGGTCGAAAACATCTTGCAATACATGCCCGCCAGCTGGCTTTCGCACCGCGTCTTCGAAAGTTATGACGCCCTTATCGACGCATTATGCGAGGCATGGAACAAACTGATCGCCTTGCCCGACCAAATCCAATCCATCGGAACGCGGGAATGGGCGCACGCGGGCTAATGCAAATGACCGTTGGTATAATACATTGAAATAGAACAGGTTGCTTCTCCCCAAATGTGAGAGAGGCAGGGACCGATTTCGACCCCGGTCGCCTCACTGAAATCTAAACAAAAGAGCCTTGCCGAAGCGAGCGCCGCCGCCGCCCAGCTTCGCGCAAGCATGCGCACCTAACAGTCTCTAAGATTTCGAAGGGACTATAAAATGAGCATCATGAACGCCAGCGTTTCTGGAATGCAAGCAAATACGAATTGGTTGTCGAGCATTTCCCAGAACGTCGCAAACGCGAATACGACCGGCTATAAGAACAATGAAATCGAGTTCTCCACGCTTGTCGATCAGGGCGCCTACATTTTTCCCGACGCGGCCGGCGTAACGACAAGCGTGCGCTCAATGAACTCACTGCAGGCTTCGCTGGTGACGACATCGACCCCGACAGACCTGGCGGTTCAGGGCAACGGCTATTTCGTCGTTTCAAATTCAAGCGGAACGACGTACCTGACCCGCAACGGCTCCTTCGTTCCCGATGCAACAGGCAACCTCGTCAATGCCAGCGGATACTATCTGATGGGCTGCAATCTGCAGTCAGTTGCGCCTCCGATCAATTCATTCGCGGATTTGCAAAAGGTCAATGTCCAAAGCAGCGCCAACAGCGCCACGCCTTCGACAACCGGCACGCTCATAGCAAACCTTCCCTCAACGGCGACCCCGATCGCCGCAGCGAATCTGCCATCGACTAATACGGTTGGCTCGGCGTATACGGACGAAACGTCGATCGTGGCCTACGACAATCTCGGCGGCGCCCACACGTTCAATGTCTATTTTAGCAATACCGGTCCCAACGCATGGCAAATGGACGTGTTCGCCGCTTCGACTGCGGCTTCGGGCGGCGGCTTTCCATATTCCTCTGGACCGATTGTATCACAGGCTTTGTCGTTCAGTTCCGCCAATGGCGGCCTAGCCAGTGGATCGCCAATTTCCGTCACCGTTCCGAACGGTCAGACGGTATCGCTCGACGTCAGTAAGATGACGCAGCTCGCGTCGTCGTTCAACGTCAGCTCAGCCACAGTAAACGGCAATGCGCCCAGCACTGCCACCGGCGTCGCGGTTGGAACGAACGGAAGCATGTCATTCCAGTTCAGCAGTGGCGTAACGCTTCCGGCTTACAATATTCCACTCGCCAACGTAGCCAATCCCGATGGCATGACAACACTCAATGGCGACGCATTCGAAGCGACGACCGCCTCTGGGACACCCGTTCTCGGCGCGGCTGGAACGGGTCAATTGGGAACAATTGCGTCGTCTGCGCTGGAAACTTCGACGGTCGATCTCGCGACTGAATTGACGAACATGATTGAAGCTCAAAGCGCCTATCAAGCCAATTCCAAAGTCTTTCAGGCCGGAGCAAAGGTTCTCGACGTGCTGAACAACTTCCAGGCCTAGCTTCACGGGCTGCGCGAGCAAACAATGACGCTTTCAACCGCCTTTAACATCATTACTTCCGCATTTTCAGCAAATGCGGCGCAAACGTCCGTTGTCTCGCGCAACATCGCCAACGCGAATACGCCGGGATATTCCCGAGAGCTGGTCAATCTCTCCGACAGCGTCTACGGCGGCGTCAACATCGCCTCGGTCACGCGCATCGCCAGCGGAGCCCTGCAGACGCAAGCGCTTTCGGCGACGTCCGACGGCGCAAGCCAGCAGGCAATTGCCGACGGACTGGCCAAGCTCGCGCAAACTGTCAATGACAGCGCTCTGGCAACCAGCACGGGGTCCGCTCAGAACGGCAATTCGCCGTCGGCAATGCTGGCGAACCTGAAGACCACTCTAAGCACATATGCGAATTCTCCCTCCAGCTCCGCCGCTGGTCAAGCGGCAGTGACGGCGGCGTCCAATCTTGCGGCTACGCTCAACTCCGCGAGCGGAATCACCCAGCAGGTCCGCCAGGGCGCCGACGCCGCGATGGCCGCTTCTGTTGGCAAAATAAATACACTTCTGGATCAATTCGCCGCCGCAGACCAGGCGGTTGTCAGCGGGCTGAAAAGCAGCAGCGACATCGGAGGCGCCCAAGACACGCGTGATACAATACTGGGACAGCTGTCGCAGCAAATCGGCGTCACCACGTCTACAAACCCCAATGGATCTGTATCCCTGTATACTGATAGCGGCGTTGCCCTGTACCAAGGCGCGGCGCGTCAACTGCAATTCACGCCGTCGGCCACCTTGCCTGCGGGCGCCGTTGGCAATGCCGTGACGGTCGACGGCATTCCGATCACCGGCGCAGGGGCGCCGATGGCTATCCAGTCCGGTGCATTGGCAGGCCAGGCGCAGCTACGCGACGTCATCGCGCCGCAATATTCCATCCAGCTCGATCA
This sequence comes from uncultured Hyphomicrobiales bacterium, assembly GCA_903931945.1. Classification (GTDB taxonomy): domain Bacteria; phylum Pseudomonadota; class Alphaproteobacteria; order Rhizobiales; family Beijerinckiaceae; genus Terripilifer. The sequence goes on from CAIZEI010000065.1 coordinate 7,842, forward strand.
AACTGCCGGCCACCTTATCGATGCGTTTGCCGAAACCGACCAGTCGGCCAATCCGACCGGCGCCGCACTGCCCGGCCTGTTCACCTACAAAGGCGCAACGGGCGTACCCTCGACCCCGAACATGACCGGTCTGGCCGCAGCAATCACCGTCAATGCTAGCGTCGATCCTGCTCAAGGAGGCAATGTTTCGCTTCTGAGAGACGGCGGAATCTCGGGTAACCCTTCCTATGTCTACAATTCGACTGGAGCCGCCGGATATTCGACCAGGCTCCAGCAACTGGACAGCCAAATCGACGCGCCAACAGCCTTCGATCCAAAAGCGGGGCTCGGCGCCAGCAGTTCGCTGACCGATTTCGCAACCGCCTCCGTGAGCTGGCTTCAAGGGCAGAATCAGCAGGCTAACGGGCAGGCAAGCTACCTGACAGCGCTTTCGACACAGGCGTCGGCGGCCCTGACGAACGCGACGGGCGTCAGTATGGATGCGGAGATGACCAATATGCTGAATCTTGAAAACTCCTATACGACGACGGCCAAACTCTTGACGACCGTAAATACGATGTTTTCTGCGCTATTGAACGCGGCGTGAAGCTGGAGCAGACAGATGTTCGTTTCCTCTAGTTATCTTGCGGGCAGTCTCGTCCAGCCGGTCTTGCAGATGCAGACGAGCCTGGCCCAAACAGTTCAAGAAGCATCGACCGGCGAATATGCGGATCTCGGTATTCAACTGGGCGCCCAATCGGGATACGAAGTTTCGCTTCGAAACCAGACAGGTCTGCTGCAAGGACTTACGAGTTCCAACGCGCTCGTCGCGGTCGGCCTAGGCACCACGCAGAACGCTTTGGCCAGCATCCAATCGGCGGCGCAGTCGGCGCTGCAAAATCTTGCAGCCGCCTCGACGGCTGGCCAAGGGCAATCAATCGGCACAAGCTCTTTGCAAAGTCTGATAGCTGCAACCAATACGACATCGGCGGGGCAATACGTCTTTGGCGGAATCAACACTGCCTCGGCGCCAATGCAGGACTATTTCGCAGCAGGCGGCTCGAGCGCGAAAGCGGCTATCGACCAGGCGTTTCAAACGAACTTTGGCTTTGCCCCGACGGATCCGGCCGCGTCCTCCATCACGGCTTCCGCGATGCAAAGTTTTCTGAGCGGCCCCTTCGCCGCGCAATTCCAGGGCTCGGCCTGGCAGACTGGCTGGTCCTCCGCTTCAAACAATAATGCCGTCGCGGAGATCGCGCCCGGCCAGTTCGCGCAAGTCTCGGCGAACGCCAACAATCAGGGCTTTCAGAATCTCACCGAAGGCTATGCGATGCTTTCCGAATTCGGCGGCGCGCCGTTCAGCGCCTCAGTCCAGCAGACCGTCGCTTCCAGCGCAACTTCGCTCATCGGAGCCGGCATAAGCCAAATGACCGCGATGCAAGCGACGCTTGGAACTGTTCAACAGAAAGTGACAGATGCGAACAGCGCAATGTCTTCGCAGTTGGGCATACTCCAGACGGAGGTCGGCTCGCTCGACAACGTTGATCCCGCAGCAACATCCGTCAAAATTAACGAGCTGACATCGCAGCTGCAGACCGCCTACGAGCTTACTTCGCGGCTGCACTCGTTGAGTCTCGCTCAATATCTCCCGACTACCTAGGCGCCGAGGCTTGAATGCACCATATCACATACAACGAAATCGTCAGCGAATCGTCATACGCATTACGCAGCCAGGAACGCGCTGCGATGGACCGCGGTATCGCGATGCTTCGCGCCGCGCAAAGCTCGTCGAAACCCGGCAAAGAACGCAATGAGGCGCTGTATTATATGAAAAGGCTCTGGTCAATTTTCATGAGCGACCTTCGAGGAGATGACAACGAGCTGCCTGCCGATTGTCGAGCGGGACTGATCTCGGTGGGCATATGGGTCACCAAGGAGATTGCTCGGCTTGAGAATGGAACATCAAAGGATATCAGCGGGCTTATCGAAATCAACGAAATCATCCGCGATGGATTGCATTGATGGCGCGAATGAACCTTACTCTGCGCGCTGGCGAACGCCTGTTCATTAACGGAGCCGTGCTGCGAACCGATCGGAAAGTCACGCTGGAACTTTTAAACGACGTCGCCTTTCTGCTCGAGAACCACGTCATCCAGGCCAGCGACGCAACGACACTGCTGCGGCAAATCTACTTCGCCGTTCAGATCATGCTCATGGACCCGGCGTCCCTGCCCAACTCCCTTCCACTGGCGGAGCAGTTGCTGAAATCCTCGATCCAATCGTTCCAGTCGCCTTTGATCGTCGCCGGTTTGCGTGAAATAGGAAGTCTCATCCAACGCCAGCGCTATTACGACGCGCTCAAGGCGCTACGCGCGCTCTATGTTTACGAACAAGCGGAGATGCATCCGAGCGTCTCGGCGAAAGAAACAACTACACAAAGGATCTCGCCATGAATGTTGCGCCTGCAAGCACCGCTACAAGCGGCGCCAGCCAAACAAGCTCGGCCTCGAGCGCTTCGGCCACTAATTCTCTTAACTACAACGACTTTCTGACACTACTTCTGGCCGAGATGAAGAACCAGGATCCCACCCAGCCAATGGATCCCTCGCAAATGGTCTCCCAACTGGCTACGGTTTCCCAGGTCGGTCAGGCCGTTCAGACCAATACGACGCTCTCTTCGCTTTTGACGTCTGCATCGCTTGCTCAGGGTGAGCAGCTCATCGGTCGGACTGTCACTTCCGCAGACGGCTCGACGTCCGGCGTCGTGACATCGGTGAACGTGAGCGCCGCCGGCACAGTCGCGACGCTGACGAATGGCGCATCTGTACAGCTCGGCGCCGGTGCGACGGTTGGCCAATAATGAATGAGGGCGACGCACTCGACATTGTTCGTTCAGCGATCTGGATGGTCATCGTAGGCGCTGGTCCAACGACCGGCGCCGCGATGGCGGTGGGCGTGATGATCGCGGTGATGCAGGCATTGACGCAGATTCAGGAAGCAACTCTGACCTTCGTGCCAAAGATCATTGTTGTGTTCCTGGTAGGTGGCCTCACAGCGACAGTCGTAGGGGGCCAAATGAAGCTTTTCACTGAAGTGCTTTATGGTCGCATTGAGCATGGATTCGACAATTGACTGCGATGATCATTCGCAGCGAATCGAATGCTCGGCATAACCGGTCAAACGGCTACGCGCTCTGCGTCAAACGGGAGGATCGATGAGCCTCGCGACAATCGCTGTGCGTCCCGCAAGCACCCGCCCCGGTCGTGATATCGGCTTCGCCACCGCGATCATACTCATCCTTTGCCTTTTCTTCCTTCCAGTTCCGGCCATGGTGATCGATCTTGGCCTCGCCATTTCAATCGCCCTTTCAGTGCTGATTCTGATGGTCGCTTTGTGGATTCAGCGGCCGCTCGAGTTTTCAGCTTTTCCAACCATTCTCCTTGTCGCCACCATTCTCCGGCTCGCTCTCAATATATCGACTACGCGCCTGATTCTTGCCCACGGTTCACAAGGGACGACCGCCGCCGGCTATATCATCGGTGGATTCGCACAGCTTGTGATGGGTGGCGATTTCGTAATCGGGATCATCGTCTTTCTAATCCTTGTAACAATTAATTTTCTCGTTATAACGAAGGGCGCAACCCGCATCGCTGAAGTTGGCGCCCGCTTCACGCTAGATGCCATTCCAGGCAAGCAAATGGCTATCGACGCCGATCTATCGGCGGGCCTGATCGACGAAAAAATCGCGCAACTTCGGCGGCGTGAGCTTGAAGAGGAAAGCGCCTTTTTCGGGTCTATGGACGGCGCCTCCAAATTCGTCCGCGGCGATGCGATCGCGGGGCTCATTATTCTCGCAGTAAACATTGTCGGCGGCATCGTGATCGGCGTTACGCGGCATGGCCTCAGCGTTTCGACAGCTGCCGACGTTTTCACGAAGCTATCGGTTGGCGACGGCCTCGTTTCACAAATTCCCGCATTGATTATCTCGTTGGCGGCTGGACTGCTTGTCGCCAAGGGCGGAACGCGCGGCTCCACGGACAAGGCGGTGCTTGGCCAGCTCGGCGGCTATCCCAATGCGCTTTTCTTCGCTGCCGGCCTGATGCTCGTGCTCGGCCTTGTCCCAGGGCTACCGTTTCTGCCGTTCGCCATGATTGCTGGCTTGATGGGCTATGTCGCCTTCATCATTCCACGCCGGCTCGCTGAAGCGACCGCAAATGAAGCGGCCGAGTTGGCCGCAAAGGAAGAGAAAGTTCGCGGCGAGGCGCGCTCGTCGATCAAGGAACAGCTCAAAGCGGCGGAAATTGACGTGACCTTCAGCAAGGAACTCGTGGCCGCGATGTTGCCATCGCGACCCGAAATAGCATCGCGCGTCGCCAAAATGAGGCGTAAATTCGCACGCCAGTACGGATTCGTCGTGCCGGAAATCCACATTACGGACGACATCAACGCGCCAGCCAAGTCTTACCAAATCCGAATACATGGAACAGTCTTTGCGACATACCAGCTAAGGACCCGTGAATTTCTGGTGATCATTGGCGACGGAAAGCGACCGAACGTTCCGGGTGACGAGGTTCGGGAGCCAGCATTCGGTGTCCGCGCTCTCTCGATAAACGAAGCCTATGTCAATGAGGCGAAACGAGAAGGATTCAAGGTTGTCGATCCTGTTTCCATACTCCTGACCCATCTGAGCGAAGTCATTCACAACAATCTGTCGCATTTGCTATCCTACAAAGACATGCGTGCGCTGCTGGACCGCCTGGAGCCGGAATACAAGAAGCTCCTCGACGAAATTTGCCCGTCTCAAATTTCTTATTCGACGCTGCAAGCCGTCTTCAAGCTGCTGCTTTCGGAACGCGTTTCGATTCGCAATCTGAACCTGATCCTCGAGGCCATCGCAGAAATTGCGCCACATGCTCGTCGACCGGAACAGCTTGTCGAGCATGTTCGGGTTCGACTGTCGCAGCAAATATGCGGCGAACTGAAGGGCGATGGACCGCTCAATGTTCTTAGGCTTGGGAACAGGTGGGACCTTGTGTTTCATCAAAGCGTAAAGCGCGACGCCAAGGGCGATGTTCTGGAGTTTGACATTGATCCAAGGCTCATGGAGCAATTCATTGCCGAAGCGACGGCGGCGATACGCCAGCGCCTGGACACACAGACGCCCTTTGTGCTCGTCACCACAGCGGAGGCGCGCCCTTACGTAAGACTGATTATCGAACGCATGTTTCCGACCCTTGCCGTTCTCTCGCAGCTTGAAATCGCTCGCGGCATCGAAGTAGTCGCGCTCGGGTCGATCTCCTAGCGGGGTACAAACTTGCTGCAAGGCGCCACAATGCCCTTTTCCGCTCAGGCTCTCGCGTTAGGGCTGGTCTTCTGCAGAGTCGGGGCTTGCCTCATGCTCGCCCCAGGCTTCTCCAGTGCGCAGGTTCCGATGCAGGTTCGCTTGTTCATAGCAATCGCAACGTCCCTCGCGCTGACCGGAGTCGTATCCGATGGCGCGGCTACGGCTTCGGTTGCCGAAAGTCCCATTTCGCTGCTACGTTCAATCGCGTTCGAAACGCTCGTCGGCGGATCCATCGGTCTAATCGCGCGCCTGTTCATACTGGCGCTTGAAACAACGGCATTCGCATCAGCCACGCTTCTCGGATTTTCAAATCCCTTTGGAGTCGAAATCGAGCCTAATCAGGCGCTGCCCCCGATCGCTACGTTGATAACCATAAGTGCGACGGCGACGATATTCTTCGCCGATCTTCATTGGACCATGCTTGAGGGACTCTCAGAATCCTACAAGGTTGCGCCCCTTGGGGGTGACTTCAGACCGGCCTTCGCCTTGCGGGGCCTCGCTTCGACACTTCGTGAATCGTTTCTGCTGGCGCTGCGCGTCTGCTCGCCGTTTATTCTCTATTCGGTAGTCGTCAACGTCTCGGCCAGCCTGCTCAACCGGCTGGCGCCGCAGATCGGCGTGTTCGCGGCTTCCGCTCCCTTCACAATCGCCGGAGGACTGCTCGTGCTCTTTGCGACATTCGCGGGACTAATGACTGAATTTTCGCAAGGGTTCGGAATGTGGCTGGCAAGAGGATGGCAATGACGTTGCGCACGACAAGACTTGAACGTATCAGACGAGTCAAACGGAGCATGCAGGAGCTTGCATCTCTGCGTCTGTCGCTACTGGAGCGAGGTCTTGTGGAAGCTCAGACCGCACTCAGCGACTCACGCGCAGCAATGGACCGCAGCATGGATTGTTCCGGTATCCTGATTGCTGGCGCAACGAACCGCCTTTTAACAATGGCCACGAAAGTTGAAATCGCCAAAAGCGAATGCAAGGCGCAATTGCAATCCGCGCTTACCGAAGCATCGCATGAAAAGGCATTGGCGCGGCTTGCCACGAACGCGACTCGCATCGACGCCGCCAAAATCGAACGAGAACGCTTGATCGACATCATCGACCAGTGGAGCGCCCGCAGCGCAGCAAGCTCCGAGTAAGCTTACAAAACCATAGTCTCCAACGTCTTTCGACCCTCATCCGGAACGCCAATGACCATCGCACCGAATGCAGACATTGTGCTCGACGTCATCCGGGCGGCCGATCCAGCGCGCGTCGCCAGTGCTGAACAAAGGCTTCGCCTCGACGCTGAGGCCGCATCCGGGGACTTCGACTCGGTCCTTTCCGGCGCCGCAGCAGACAACCGAGCCTCTGGCGCGCGATTGGCAGGTGCGACAGCCGTAAAACCTTTGGCGCCAAAAGCTGGTGGCCCGCCCGCACCCGCATCCAAGGCGGCGATCGAACTCGAGGCCGTTATTCTCAACAACTTTATCGGCGCCATGCTGCCACAAAGCGCATCGGCCTACTTCGGAACAGGCCTTGCAGGCGATATGTGGAAATCGATGTTGGCCGATCGAGTGGCGCGTCAGGTAGCCCAATCTGGAAGCACTGGTATAGCAAGTCGGCTGCTCTCCGGTCGTATCGACGACGCCATCTCGAAAACGCGACACGCTGCGACCAGCGCGCTGCAGGCGACCGCGCCATCAGCGGCTCAAATGAGCGTTGACGCCCTGTCCTTAGGCATTAAGCGCTCGGACAACATTGGCGTACGTTCGGCCCGGGATCGATCATGACCGACTTGGCTAGGTTCTTTGAGGACACCGCTTCACTCGACGCCGACGAAGGCGAGAACGCCAGCGTTATTATGACCATTTCTGCCGCGAGAAGTCTGATACAAACCATTACGCGGGAGAACGAAGGCTTGTCACAATGCAAACCGGTTGACGTCGCGAACCACAACCTCCAAAAGAGCCATGCACTCTTACAGATCAACAGGCTTGCCGCCTTACTTCAGGCTGGCTGCGAAAGCGCGATGCTTCGCTCAACGCTCAAAGACCTCCGGAATGTATTACGTGTCAATTTGAAACTGCTCGAGATTCAACTTCGCGCGGCGCGCGCCGTTTCCGAAATAATCGCGAGTGCTATTCGCGAAAGTAGCTCCGACGGCACGTATTCGGCTCAGTCGTGGCGGACTCCAGCGAATGATTAAGGTTGTCGTCTTCAGCATGTGGGCCTGCGCAGTCATGCTTGGCGCGGGCTACTCCACAGCGCGGCTGCGCGACCAAGCGCTCTCGCCGTCAGCCAAAGCGACCAAAGAAGCTCCCGCCGAGACCAGAAAGCTGAAAGAACTGAATGTTCCAAAAATAAGAGGCGGCGTGGTTCGGGGCTATATCGTCGTCCAGATCAACTACATTGTACGCAGCGACCGCGTGAATGCGGGCGGCGCGTTCTCGGACGCCATCGTGGCTGACGAGGTGTTCAGATATCTCTATGACGACGACTCTATCAATTTCGAACATCTTGAAAAATACGACATCAAAAAAATGACGGCTACATTGATCGGTTCGATCAATGGCAGGTTAAAGGCGGACGCCGTCGTCGATTTTGCCGTCCAGGAATTCAACTTCTTGCCAAGTCAGCAAGAGAAACGGCTCTAAGCGCGACTCGATAGGACTTACGGCCGGCTTGAGAGACCGATGAGTCGTTTGGATAGCACTTGTCAAGCTCGGCATAAGCATCGTCCCGTTTGATGAGAACGCAGTCGTATTTGAAAGCAATGAATGCACAATATCCAGCAATCCAGCGGCCCAGCCACATTGGGGTTCAGAAGTACCATCATGGCGATGGAGCAGCCATTGAGCGCTACCCCACAGCTGCTTCCAACCTTGGCGACGACAATGCTTCTCTCCGGAGGAGATGAACGGTTGACTATAAATCCCCATACGGGCCTCAATCGCTATCTGACATCGCCGACGCCACGCGACGACGAAGGCCGATTCAGTTCGTCGACCGCCAACACGATAACTCATCTAGGCTTTCAATCCGCATTAGCCGATCTGAATCATCTCCTGACTGAAAACCGTCACGAACGAACCTCGGCTCATGCTTGGATCGAGACGCAAAGGACAAGATTGAGGACGCTGTTTGGCAACAAAAACAGTGACGTCGTATTTGCCGGATCAGGAACTGATGCCGAGCTTCTGGCGCTTTCACTTGCGACACTTGCCGTTGGTTCTCCCATCACAAACATTTTAGCAGCGCCGGACGAGACAGGTAGCGGGGTTCCATTCGCTGCGCGAGGGGAGCACTTTCAAACGTCGTCGCCGTTCGGCGGCTCGAAGCCATTTGGCCATCGGCTGGATGGATTTGAGCACCTGGAAATTGTGATCGAAGCCGTCACGATTCGCCAGTGCGACGGGAAATTAAGGCCATCCAAGGACGTGGACGACGACGCATTCCGAACTGCCTCAGTAGCTCTCGCTAAAGGACACAGCGTACTATTTCATCTTCTCGACGTATCCAAAACGGGCAGCAGTGGACCAAGTGTCGAAGTCGCTCGACAAATTTCCGCGCTGGCGCCCGGGCGCGTCGCCGTCGTCGTCGATTGCTGTCAGCTTAGATCATCTGCGGCGCAGATCCGAGAATATGCAGACGAAGGCTTTCTCGTTGTTCTGACTGGATCGAAATTTGCCGGAGGTCCACCGTTTTCCGGGGCAATGATCGTGCCGAATGAAATACTCGATAAAGTCAAGCTGAACAAGGCAAACCTCCCAACAGGATTGCGTGCTTTTACTGCGCTACTCGACTGGCCTGAGCATGTTCGCCCAAAGGCAGCAACCGTTGCCGGGGCTTATGCCAATATTGGCCTAGCTCTTCGCTGGAGCGCGAGCCTGAGAGAAATTGACAGGTTCAACGCTCTACCACTAAACCTTGCGAAACAGGTTGCGGAGGCCTTCGATATTTACGTTCGAAAAACGGCGGAGAGTTCGAGATATCATTGTTGCGTCGAGTCGCGCCAGCTTCACGCAGATTGGGCCAGGACGATCATACCGGTCGCTATCTGCCGTCGCGACGGCGCTCCCGCCTCGTTGCATGATGCTAGAAAGCTTCAGTTGGGCTTGCTTGACGACAGCGGTCGACAAAGTCGCGGATTTGAACGTCGCTTTCATGTTGGCCAACCGGTTATGGTTGGGGAGAATGCGACATTACGTGTTTGCATCAGCGCTCCGATGATCAGCGATATCGTCGAACGCATTGCCCGTACGCTCGATTTCGAGCGGGAGCTTGCGCCGCTAAAAACGCTCATCGACGATCTTTTCTGGAAGAGCGAATATCTTATCGCCGCCGGGTAGGCATGGAGCGATGCGCCATCGAGTATCCCACAATCCGCATGGTCATCGTGGTCTGGAATTCTGAGGACGCATATGGATTGCCATACGAATGCTGTCAACGGTGCTCTCTCGGACGCGAATACGCCCTTGATCGGACTGGCCTTCTTGACGCGGCACGCTATCGCAGGCGGGCTCTTTTCAGCGGAAATAGACGCGCTCCTTCAGCGTGTGGGAAACAACACACGGGATGCAAGCGCCCTGATGGACCTTTCGACAATCGAAAGACTTCGCGGCAATGCTGACAACGGATCCGCCCTGCAAGCTGCGGCCCTCGCTGGACAAAAGCTTTATTCGCTCGGTGACCCATCGAGGCAAAACGGCCCTGCACTCTTGGTATTCGTCGCGCCCGGCGGTTTCATGTCCAATACGCCGATCGAGTTTTTACTGGAGCACTTTACGACCAGGCTCCAATTTCTATTTGTCGATCAAGAAACGCCAATCGAACTGCAGTTGCCACCGCATGACGTCGCGATGATCGGCGTGGCGGAGTCGAAGGAGAATTATCCAATACTTCAAACGCTCTGCCATGTAGCGATGGACCGTCGGCGAGTGATCAACCAACCCGAACGGATCGCACGTCTGTCTCGCGATGGCGCCTGGAGACTCCTGAGCGGATTGACTGGCGTCCTTTATCCTGAAAACCGAATTTCCAGTCGCCGGGAACTAAAGGATGTTCTGGCAAATCCAACCCGCCTCGGCGAACTCTTGAACGGCGCCGACTTCCCTATCATTATCCGCCCTGTTGATTCCCATGCAGGCGAAAATCTTTACAAAGTCAACGATGCAAAGGAACTCGCACTCAAACTCATCGAGATGAATAACGATGAGTTTTGCATTGCCCCGTTTGTCGATTATAGCGACAGCGATGGATTGTTTCGAAAATATCGCATCGCGCTTGTGGACGGACGACCGTATGCCGTCCACATGGCTATATCAACACACTGGATGGTCCACTACCTCAACGCCGACATGATCGACAATGCGGCAAACCGCTGTGAAGAGGCGCAGTTTTTTTCTACGTTCGAGGACACCTTCGCAGTTCGGCACGCAGTCGCTTTACGTGGTCTCGCCACCGCATCGGGCCTGGATTACATGCTGATTGATTGTGCGGAAGCAGCCGACGGTCGGCTCCTTGTTTTCGAAGTCGGAACCGCGATGATTGCTCATTCGCTCGACTGTCCAAGCCTTTTTCCTTACAAGGCGCAGAACATGAAAAAGCTTTTCGGCGCTTTTCACGATATGGTTTGCCGAAGAGCGGGCCAGGAGCCTTCTCGAATGGAATCCTCTGCAAACAAGGCTTGAAGCACCCCTCCCCGAAGGCGCTCGATGGATATCGCGGAAAGCAATTCACCACCGAATCTTGATCCGGATGATTGGGACGTGTTTCGAGCGATCGCCCATCGCAGTCTTGATGGAATGATCGATCATCTTCGTTCCATCCGCGAGCAACCCGTCTGGCGCGATCCGGGCGCGGCTTCGCGCCGAAGGTTTGGCAAGGAGCTTCCGGTGAAGGGTCGCGACCTTGCGGAGGTCGTTCTCGAGTTCGACGAATATATAAAACCGTTTTCGACAGGAAATGGCCATCCAGGCTTCATGGGCTGGGTCCACGGAGCCGGAACGCCTGTGGGTATGCTCGCAGAAATGCTATCGGCCGGCCTCAACGCAAATTGCGGCGGTCGAAATCATATTGGTCTTATCCTGGAAGAACAGATCACTATCTGGATGAAGCAGGCGTTCCAATTTCCTGCTTCAGCGACAGGCGTACACGTCACCGGCACATCGATGGCGAATTTTCTTGCATTCATTATCGCACGAAACGCCGCGTTGACGAGCACGGTGCGAGTAAGCGGTCTTTGGTCTCAACCGACGCTTGTCGCCTACACTTCGGAATCGGCTCATGTTTGCATAGCCAAAGCAGCAGAAGCTGCAGGGATTGGAACCGCCCAGCTACGATCTGTTCCTTGCGACA
>CAIZEI010000066.1 GCA_903931945.1 uncultured Hyphomicrobiales bacterium
CCCTTGTCCATCGCAATGAACCATTGCGGCGTGTTGCGAAAAATCACCGGCTTTTTCGAGCGCCAGCTATGGGGGTACTGATGTTTCAGCCGTCCCCGCGCGAGAATGTTTCCTGCGGCGACCAGCGCCTTGATGACGGCTTCGTTGGCGTCGCCCTTGTTGCCCTTGTCGTCGATGACGCGTCTGGCGCCACCTTCCGAATCCGGGCCAAAACCGGGGACTTCTTTGGTGTAAAATCCATCGGCGTCGACGGTGTAGGGGATGCGCGTGTCGATGCCGCGTTCGGCGAGCTGGCGCCCGTTGGCCATCCAGACGTCAAAATCCTCGCGGCCATGGCCGGGCGCGGTGTGAACGAAGCCGGTGCCGGTGTCGTCGGTGACGTAATCGCCATCGAGGAGAGGGATGGGGAAGTCGTAGCCGGGGATCGTTGCTGCGAGGGGGTGGGAGCAGACGATGCCGCTGAGCAAGTCTGAAACCAAGCCCACTCCAGCCACGCGTTCGTAACCTGTCGTCTCAATCTTCGCCGACTTGAAGACACTTTCGGCCAACTTGTCCGCCAGAAGATATGTGCTGCCAACCTTGGCCCAATTGTCCTGAGGTGCAGCAATTATACGATACAATCCATACTCAATTTTGTGCGAAAATGAGATTGCGCGATTGCCGGGCAATGTCCAAGGCGTCGTCGTCCAAATGACAACCGATGCTTTACGCAACGCCTCCTTCATTTCCAATGCATATTCGCTCGTATTGCCCGGATGCATCAATGTCGGTTCGGTACTGAAGTCACGGACGGGAAACGCCACGAACACCGTATCGGAAACATGGTCCTCGTACTCGATCTCGGCCTCGGCCAGCGCCGTCTTTTCCACCACGCTCCACATCACGGGTTTCGAGCCGCGATAGAGCAGTCCGTTCATCGCGAATTTCATCAATTCGCGGGCGATCTGCGCTTCGGCGAAAAAATCCATCGTCGCGTAGGGATGCGCCCAGTCGCCGATCACGCCGAGCCGCTTGAATTCCTCGCGTTGCGCGCCCAGCCAGTGCTGCGCATAGGCGCGGCATTCCTGCCGGAAGGCGATCATCGCGGCGGGGTCGGAAAGCTCCGGCTTTTTTCTGCCCTTCGAGCGGTAGTTGTCTTCCTCGATTTTCCATTCGATCGGCAGGCCGTGGCAGTCCCAGCCCGGCACGTAATTGGAATCCTTGCCGAGCATCTGCTGGCTGCGGGTCACCAGGTCTTTCAGGATTTTGTTCAGCGCATGGCCGATATGGATTGCGCCATTGGCGTAGGGAGGGCCATCGTGCAGCACGAATTTGGGCCGCCCGGCGCCCGCCGCGCGCAGCTTTCCGTAAAGATCGGTCTCCTGCCAGCGCGCAAGGATTTGCGGCTCCTTTTGCGGCAATCCCGCCCGCATGGGGAAATCGGTTTTTGGCAGATAGAGCGAGGCAGAATAGTCCGGGCCTTTGGGGGTCTCGTCGGTCATGGGAATGTGAAATCCAGTAGGGCGGAAGGGATTTGATCCCCAATTCACGCCGGGAATAGTTGATTTGTGGAAACAGCGCCATCGAAAGCGCCAAAACCCGGAGGCCGCGCGAGCTCAGGCTCGAGCGCGGTCCGGGCGGGTAATTCGAATGATAGGGCGTATCGTCAGCATGGTGACAGACTATCATACTGAAACGGACTGTGAAAGCGGGATGTGACGGACTGGTTGGAGACTAGCCCGCCAAAATCTCCAGCGCCTTTTGCTTGTCCACATTCATCGCTGCGACCAGTTCGTCGAGAGAGCTGAATTTCTCTTCGCCCCGGATCCAGTCAACAAAGCTGACCTCAACCTGCTTGCCATACAAATCGCCCGAAAAGTCGAACACGAAGACCTCAAGCAGCGGCGCGCCCTGATCGTCAATTGTGGGGCGGCGGCCGAAGTTTGCGACGCCTCCATAGGTCACGCCATCAACCCCCAATCGGACAGCGTAGATGCCATGCCGCAGCCGGCAGGAGGGATCGAGCCTGACATTGGCGGTGGGAAATCCAAGCGTTCGTCCGAGCTTCTGGCCGTGAATAACTTCGCCCACGACGAACCATTCGTGCCCAAGAAGACGCGCCGCCCGGCTGACGTCGCCCGCCGTCAACGCGGCGCGGGCCGCATTGGAATGCACCGCTTCGGGCGCCCCATCGACATCGGCCTCGACTTTTCCAACGATTTCAACCGCAAAACCAAAACGCTTGCCGGCCTGCGCCAGAAATTGCGGAGAGCCCGAGCGGTTTTTGCCAAAATGGAAATCATAGCCGACCGCAACCCCGGAGATATCCAGCCGGTCAACCAGGATGGTCGAGACAAAATCCTCTGCCGCCTGAGCGGCGCGGGCGGCGTCAAAGGTCAGGACAATGACGGCTTCTGCGCCCAGACGGCCCAGCGCGCGGGCGCGCGCCGCCTCGGGCGTCAGGCGGAAGACGGTTCCGGGACCCGCGAAAAAATCAACCGGATGGGGCTCAAATGTGAGCGCCGCCAGCGGGCGGCCCAGCCGGTCCGCCAGTGTCCGGGCGGCGGTGAGCACAGCGGCGTGGCCGCGATGCGCGCCATCGAAGTTGCCGATGGCGACGACGGGTCGGGCGAGGCGCGCCGGCAGCGCATCGGGATCGCGCAGAACCGGAGGGTCGGCTTCAGTCGTTTGGTTGGAATGGGGCAATTCGGTCAATCTTGTTGCAACGCGGCAATGCCGAAGCGGGCGCAAACTGCCGCGCGCGACGCGCCGCGTCAAGGCTAACCATGCGTTTGGCGCTGGGCGTTTTGTCGCGTTGATGTCAGGCCGGAAAATACTTTGCGAGCCAATCCGACAGAACCCGCAATTCGCGTTTGCTGTCTTCAGCCAGCAAAAAATGGTCTGCGCCCGAGAACAGATGGAGTTCTGTGGGCTGCCCGGCATGGCCGAAAAGGTCAATCGATTGCTGCGTCGGCGTCACCGAATCGACCGCCGGATGCATCAGCAGCAGGGGGCGCGGCGCGATCTTGCCCACAACCTCATTGGCGCGGAAATCATACATGCTTTGGGCGGTTTCATGCGGAAACATCTGGACAGAGCCGGGCGCCACGTGCCCGCGCAGCGCAGGCGGAATCGGCACGATGTCATAGCGCGGCACCATCAGGGACTTTCCGGTGGCGGCGCGGTGGCGCTTGCCCTCTTCCAGCATGGCGCTGAATTTGGCCCATGCCTCGGGGCCAGGATGCTGGGCGCGGAATTTTTTTTCGCCATCGCCCCAGCCGCCAACCGAGATGGCGGCTGCGATCCGGTCATCGACTCCTGCCGTATAAACTGTGACTGCTGCGCCAAAACTCGTGCCCATGCAGGCAATTCGTTTGGGATCGATGGAGGGCTGACCTTGCAGAAAGGTGATGGCGCTGCGCGTATCGGCGACCTGATCCAGGCATATGATGCGCGCGGGCTCGCCTTCGCTTTCACCGCAGCCGCGCATGTCGAAAGCCAGCGTCGCATAGCCAAGCCCGTTCAGAAACTCGCAGGGTTGGGTCACGGTTTTGGAGGATTTGTTGCTGCCAAACCCATGCAGGACCAGTATCGCGGGCGCGCGCTTGTCCGGTCCGCAGCCCGCGGGCAGGGTCAGCACGCCGGCGATCTTGAGCCCGTCGGACGTAAACGTGACATATTGACCATTCATGAAGTTTCTCCCCATATCAAACGGTTCTGAACGTTAGGTCAGCGTGTTACGCAATCTCTGACTAAAATGCGAGCGATTACAGACGCGAAATTTTTGCATCAATTTTAATCTGATTTGCGGAAAGGCGATACGAATTTATGTTTACGCCCGGCTGACATTCAAATTAAGGATACGGAAATAAAATGCTCTTATGTCTGTTTGCAGGCATTAGCCGAGCATGTTGGGTGCGGGAATTAGTCCCGTACCCGGGGAGCCCCAGCGCTCCGAGGAATGGAACATGAGTAACATTTCGCTACCGATCCTTGTTGTCGATGACTACGCCACGATGGTGCGGATTATTCGCAATCTGTTGAAACAAATTGGTTATGAGAATGTCGATGAGGCCTCAAACGGCGCGGCAGCCTATGAAAAGCTGAAAGCCGGACAATTCGGGCTGGTAATTTCCGACTGGAATATGGAGCCCATGAGCGGGTTTGAACTACTGCAGCGCGTAAGGCAGGACCCGGCGTTGCACACGTTGCCCTTCATCATGGTGACGGCGGAATCCAAGACCGACAATGTGATCGCCGCCCGCAAGGCGGGCGTCACAAATTATATTGTCAAGCCGTTTAACGCGCAGACCTTGAAATCACGCATCGATCAGGCGCTTGGCGTCACCGCCGCAGCGTAATCCTTACCACACCAGCTCCGGTATGACGGCGGTCGGCGCGACGCCCGCCGTCTCAAACAGCGGCTTCAGCGCGGCCTCGTCGAGGTCCCCCGTGAGATGCAATTCGTCGCGGTGAACGCCTGACGTCACAAACAGGCAATCGAGGCCAAAATCTCGCGCGCCCCTGACGTCCGTGCGCATGCCATCGCCAATGGCGAGAATGCGTGTGCGATCTGGCGTTTTGCCCAGTTTTGCGGCCGCGAGTTTCATCGCTTCCTCATAGATCGGAGCGAAGGGTTTGCCCGCCTGGATGACCCGCCCGCCCGCCGCTGCGTAGCGCTCGGCAATGGCGCCTGAGCAATAAATCAGGGAATCCCCGACGTGAACGACGATGTCGGGATTGGCGGAGATCATGTCGAGCCTGCGCGCGAGCATCTCTTTCAGGATGGAATCGTAGTTCTCCGGTGTTTCCGTCCGGTCATCGAACAGGCCGGTGCAAACGACATAACTCGCCCGATCGAGCGGGGTTCGCAGGGGTTGCAACCCTTTGAGGCGATGGAGCACTGCAAACAGGCTTTCATCGCGCGGTGGACCGATATGGTAGAGCGGCGCCTCGCCGCGTTCTGCGATCCGCGCGAGTGTGACATCGCCTGACGTGACGATATCGTCGAACGCCTGCCGGGGGACGCCGAGCCCGGCGAGTTGCTCGCGGACAGGCGGATGCGGGCGAGGCGCATTGGTGACGAGTATGACTACGCCGCCGCCTTCGCGATAGCGGTTCAGCGCTTCGCAGGATTGTACGAAATGGCGGCGCCCATTGTGGACAACGCCCCAGACGTCGCAAAATACAGCATCGTAGTCTGGCGCAAGCGCGCCCAGTCCGGAAATGATCTTCATGCCGCCGGGCTAAGCGCGGGCGCCGCCGCTGTCAACGGGCGAATCGTCTGGCGCGCTTTTGCGCCCGGGATATTTGCGCTATGGAAAGCGATATCGGTCGCAAACCATGCGGTCGCCTTCACCGGAGACCGGCCTTGCCTGTGTTCATCAATCCAGATGCCGTCGCCCGCCCGGCGTCGCGTTATTCGCAGGGCGTGCTGCACGGTCCTGTGGCCAAACGCCTCATCATCTCCGGGCAGGTCGGCGCCCGCGTCGACGGAACCGTCGTCGAGGGGATTGAAGCGCAGACAGAGCTGGTCTTTGACAATCTGACTGCTGTTCTGGCGGCTGCGGGCCTGGGGATCGCGGACCTCGTCAAGCTGACGATTTTCTGCGCCGATCCGCAGGGCGCGGGGCCGATCCGGCAAATCCGCAACCAGCGGCTTGGCGACCATTGCCCGGCAAGCACATTCATCCATGTCGCCGGGCTCGCCAACCCCGCCTATCTCATCGAGATCGAGGGCGAAGCCCTCCGCGAAGCGTGAAACAAGCTCTGCGCCGCCGTCCCGAGCGTTGAATTCATTGGCGTTTGATGCAGGGGCGGTCTATATTCGCCTCTCGATTGAATGCTCGGCTGAAGGCAAACAAGAAATCCCATGAACCGATTCGAACGTATGCCGCCAATGCCCGGCGAAGCCCAGGTGGAATTTCGCGACGGCGATTTCCGCGTGTTGCGCCCCGGCCCCTTCGTGCGTTGCGCCGCGACGGGCGTCGCAATCCCGCTCGACGACCTGAAATATTGGGATGTTGATCGCAACGAGGCCTATGCCTCGCCGCAGGCCAGATTGAAAGCGCTTGGGGTGAATGTGAAATTGTAGTCGGGCGGTTGACCGACTGCGGTTTATTGCGCCGGTCTGCGTATCTCCGGTTTGAACAGCGTTCCGAAAGCCCTGTCCCAGACATCGGTGGTCACGCCGAAATTGACATCTTCGCCAGCGCGGAAATGATGCAACATGTGATGCCGGCGCGCGAAATCGAGATAGCCCGGATGCCCGCTGCGCAATTGATGCGTTGCATAATGCACGCTGCAATAAAATAAATACCCACCAACAAGTCCTGCCGTGACGCCGGCGGCCGCTGCAGCGTTCACATCGTAGAGCGCGGCATAGCCGATCATGGCCAGCGCGAGGGGCAGGGAGCCCGGCGGCGAACCGATCAAAAGTTGAGGCGCGGCGTGATGCGCTCCATGCAACTGGCGCAGCACCGGCGCGCCATGAAACAGCCAGCGATGAACAGAATATTCAATCAGGGTCCAGGCCAGTAATCCGCCGAGAAAAAAGAGGGCCACGCCGAAAGCGGCGCGCCCTGGCGGCAGAATTGGCAAGTCTCTCCAGCAATTATATAACAGAAACCCGGCGAGTGGCGGGCAAACGAAAAAGTCGCAGAAGTAATTGAATCGCTCAAGCTTTGTAGCGGACGGGTCCGGAGTGCGATTTTCACCGCTGTTCAGCGCCGGGTCCGATTGTTGAACTTTCATGGCATGCTTCCAGCCGGACAACCGCAAAGACTTGCGCCCCCGCTTGGGTCAGGTCTTGACGGCGACTTGTGTACATTGCGAAAGCGAGCGACCGGCCCGGCGGTGCGTTCGCGCCGGGCCGCTCGCTCATGTCCCGGTCCTGCGAGGGGGGCGGCAAGCCGGGACAACGATCATTTGCTAGCAATGAACCATGGCGGTTAAATGACAGGAATCCATTGATTCAGCGTGTCTTGCCCCGTCGGCGGCGCGGGATTATATCGCAGGAAAAAAGAGGGTGACATGATCGAACGCGCAGACAAGGCTTTTCCGGTGTCCTGGGATCAATTCCATCGCGATTCCCGCGCTTTGGCGTGGCGACTTGCGGCAGCCGGTCCCTATTCGGCGGTTGTGTGCATCACGCGCGGGGGGCTTGTGCCGGCCGCGATCGTCGCGCGCGAGCTGGAAATCCGCGTTATCGAGACGATTTCCATCGCCAGCTACAACCATCAGGATCAGGGTGGCCTGCAGGTGCTCAAACCCATTGCGCCCGCAGTTCTTGAATTCGACCGCAGCGGAAAACTGTTGGTGATCGACGATCTTGTGGACACTGGCGCAACGATGAAAGTTGTGCGCGAAATTTTGCCGCGCGCGCATGTGGCGACCGTCTACGCCAAGCCGCAGGGCCGACCGCTGGTCGATACATTCATCACTGAAGTCTCGCAAGACACGTGGATCTATTTTCCCTGGGACCTCGAATTGTCCTACGCCAAGCCCATTGCCGGCGCGAGTTCGCGATAACTTCAGGCCAAGGACCGGATTGCTTTTCGGCTCGCAGAATTTGCGAATCGCCGAGGCATGATATCAACCCGCAAATATTTGACGACGCACCGGGGCATGGCAATGAAGAGCGACGGAGCAACCTGGGATTCATACATTTCTGTTTTGTGGGCAGCGTGGTTTTCATGACATGATTTGTACGCATGATATGCGTTCGATAGCAGGCAAGGGTGCGCAAGATGAACGTGGGCGAAATCCTGATAGCCAAGGGACTTGTTTCTGCGGATGGCGTCAAGCGGGCGCTCGAACATCAAAAGCAGAATGGCGGCAGGATTGGCGAAAGCATCGTCGCTCTTGGGTTGCTGACCAAAGATCAGGTCGAAAAGGCCCTAGAGGATGCGCCGCAGGCGCCGTTGACAGCGGCTGGCACTGGCATCGACCCTGCGTTGCTGCTCGAATTGGCCATGAAAGGCATGTACGCAGAAAACCTGGAAACGGCCTCGCAGATTGCCGAGGCCCTGAAACTCTCCAGCAACATCGTGAATCAGTTGCTTCAGGAAGCCAAGGAACGCAAATTCGTGGAGCCGCTGGCTTCGGCTGCCGGCGGCGGATCAATGGCGGAATTGCGCATGTCCCTGACCCGCGCCGGGCGTGAATGGGCTGCCGATGCGATGAAACGCGGTCAATATTTCGGGCCAGCGCCGGTGTCGCTCAAGGACTACCAGGATCGCATCCAGCGCCAGCGCGTCACCAATGAACATGTGACCCGCCAGCGACTGGAGGAGGGGTTTGCCGGGCTGGTCATGAGCGAGCGATTCGTGAGCCGGCTGGGACCGGCGGTCAATTCAGGAAACGCCATTCTCATTTACGGGCCCGCAGGCAACGGCAAGACGACTGTCGCGGAGATCGTCGGCAAAATATTCCAGAATGTCATTTACGTGCCTTACTGCGTCGATCTGGATGGCGAGATTATGAAAGTCTACGATCCCACCATTCACAGCAAGGTCGCGGACGCGCCCGAACCACAAGGCGTTGCGAACCTGCGCCGCAGTCGCATCGACATGCGGTGGGTTGCATGCCACCGGCCTATGGTGATTACAGGCGGCGAATTGACGATCGAGATGCTCGATCTCAAATACAATTCGGTCGCCAAGTTCTATGAGGCGCCTCTGCATATCAAAGCATTGAACGGCACCTTTCTCATTGACGATTTTGGCCGGCAGCGCGCCAAGCCCGAGGACATCCTCAATCGCTGGATCGTGCCCCTGAATAGCCGCGTCGACTATCTGAACCTGCACACTGGCAAGAGCGTGATGATTCCTTTTGATGAAATCGTGATTTTTTCGACCAACATGCATCCCGACGATCTGATGGACCCGGCGTTCCAGCGCCGCATCGCTTACAAGCTGGAAACTGTAGAGCCTCCGGAAGAGCTGTTTCGCAAGGTGTTTGACGGTATGGCCAGGAAACTCGGCCTTGAATTGACGGATGGCATCTACCGGCAGGTGCTTGACGGCGTCAGGGGCAACGAAGCGCCGCTCGCCTATTTCCAGCCTAAATTCATTGTCGACCAGGTGCTCGCCTCGTGCAAGTTCGAGGGCAAAAGGCCTCAGTTCACCGCAGAAAATGTCGATGACGCCCTCGCCAACCTTTTCGTCAAAAAGGCGGATGGCAAGATGTTCGGAGTCAAGCGAAGCTAGCTGGTTGCAAGGCGCCCTGCGTCGCTTCGGACGCTTGATCTCCCGGTTCGCGCCTGACGGGAAGTCGGACCTCTCAAACTCAGATTCGAAGTTCCGTCCCGGGGATTCAAGCTGGTCCGCGATTGCCTGACCCGATCAAACGCCTTTACCTCCAGCGAAATTCAGTCAATATGCCGCATCCAAGGACCCGAAGGTTCCAGACGCCGGGAGGATTTTACATGGCGAAGTTTGAACTCAACGTCGATGGCAAGCCGCATGCGTTAGACGCGGACGCCGAAATGCCGCTGCTTTACGCCTTGCGCGACGATCTTGGATTGAAAAATCCGCGCTTTGGCTGCGGCCTCGCCCAATGCGGCGCCTGCACGGTGCTGATCGACGGCGAGCCCCAGCGCTCCTGCTCGATCACTCTTGCCAGCGTCATGGACAGGAAAATCACGACGCTTGCCGGCATCCAGAAAGACGGCAAGCCGCACAAGGTGCAGGCCGCGTTTATCGAAGAGCAAGTGCCGCAGTGCGGCTATTGTCTCAATGGCTGGGTGATGACCTCGGTGGCGCTGCTGGAGAGAAACCCCAGGCCCAGCGACGCGCAAATCCGTGACGCGCTGTCGGGTCTCAAATGCCGCTGCGGCACGCATGTGGCGATTCTCCGCGCTGTCAAGCGCGCGGCTATGGCTTAAGGGAGCGCTGACATGAACATGCAGATCAACCGCCGCCGTTTTCTCGCCGCCGCAGGATCCCTGACAATCGCCGTCGCCTTGCCCGGCGGCAAGGCCAGGGCCGCCGTCGCCAATTCGCGCGTACCGCTCGATGCGACAAAACTCTCGACCTATGTCAGCGTCAACGCAGACGGCTCTGCGGTGGGCTGGGTCGGCAAGGTCGACATGGGCCAGGGCACCGAAATTGGCTGGGCGCAAATGGTCGCCGAGGAGCTTGATCTCCCGCTGACGCGCGTGACGATCGTGCAGGGCCACACCAACGCCACCATCAACATGGGCGGCGCCTCGGGCTCGACGGGCATCTGGCGCGGCGGCGCGGCCATGCGCGTGGCGGCGGCCGAAGCGCGGCTCGCGCTGGTGAACATGGCGGCGGAAAAGCTTTCCGTTCCCGCCGACACGCTGGAGGTCAACGACGGCATTGTCTCTGTGAAAGGCGATGTCTCAAAAAAGATTTCATACGCGCAATTGATCGGCGGCAAGCACTTTGTCGAAACGCTCGAGTGGAACAAGGAAATCGGCAGCAACCTCGCCATCAATGGCAAGGCGACGCCAAAGAAGCCGGGCGAATACAAAATCGTCGGCAAGACTGGCCATCGCCGCCGCGACGTCGCCGACAAGGCGCTCGGCAGGCTCGAATATATGGTCGATGTGAAAGTGCCAGGCATGTTGCACGGTCGCGTCATTCGCCCGCCGGTCGCCGGCGCCGTGCCGACAGCTGTCGATGAAGCCTCGATCAAGTCCATCAAAGGCGCGAAGGTCGTGTGGGACAAGGGCTTTATCGCTGTCGCCGCGCCGCGCGAGTGGGAGGCGATCAAAGCCGCGAAGCTGCTGAACGTCACGTGGTCCGACGTCAAGGCGCCCTTCCCGGGCGTCGATAATATCTACGACCACATCCGCGCCGCGCCGGTCATCCAACGCGATGTCGACAAGGAAAAGGGCAATGTGGACGACGCCTTCGCCAAAGCGGCGAAGGTTTTTGAGGCGCAATATGAATGGCCCTTCCAGTCGCACGCCAATATGGCGCCCGCCTGTGGCATCGTGGATGTACAGAAGGACAGCGCACGCATCTGGTCAGCCACGCAGAAGCCGCATTACTGCCGCGATGGCATCGCCATGTTGCTCGGCATGGACCCTCAAAAAGTGATCTGCTCCTCGATGATCGGGCCGGGCTCATACGGGCGCAATGATTCCGGCGATGTCTGCATGGACGCCGCCGTGATGTCGCGCGCGCTCGGCAAGCCTGTGCGGGTGCAGGGCATGCGCCATGACGGCACTGGCTGGGACCCCAAAGCTCCCGCTTCGGTGCACACCTCGCGCGTGGCGCTCGACGCCGACAACAAGGTGACCGCGTGGTATTTCGAATCCAAGGTGTTTTCGAAGCGCGACGCCTTCAACAACGAGGGCGATCCCGCCTTCACGCTCGCCGGCCAATTGCTTGGCTTGCCGTTGAAGCCAACGCTGATTTTCGGCGGGCCCGAGGAAAGCTACGGCTTTCCTGCCTTCCGGAAGATTTCCAACATCATTCCGCCGCTGCTTGACCGAGCCTCGCCGTTGCGCACCGCGCATATGCGCGATCCTGGCGGGCCGCAGGTGCATTTTGCCGTGGAATCTTTCATCGACGAACTCGCCTATTCCCTTGGCGTCGATCCCCTGGAATTCCGTCTCGCCAACGTCACGGACGCACGCGACAAGGCCGTAATCCAGGCTGCGGCCGACAAGGCTGGCTGGCAAAAGCGCACAAGCCCCCGCAAGGTCGCCGATGGCGATGTGCTGAAAGGCCAAGGCATCGCCTACGCCACGCGCGGGGGCACCCGCGTCGCGATGATCGCCGAAGTCGAGGTGGCCAAATCCACGGGCCGCGTTTGGGTGCGCAAGTGGACGGTCGCGCATGATTGCGGGCAGATCGTCAATCCCGATCTGTTGCGCCTCACCATCGAGGGCAATGTCTGCCAGTCGACGTCGCGCGCCGTCCACGAACAGGTCAAGTTCGACGACAAGGCGGTGACGTCCGTGGATTGGCTGACCTATCCCATCCTTGACATGAAGGACGCGCCCGAAACCGTCGATATCATTCTCATCGACCATCCCGAAATCCCGCCAACAGGCGCCGGAGAAGCGGCCTCGCGCCCAACTGCGGCCGCGATCGCCAACGCCATCTTCGACGCCACCGGCTTGCGCATGCGCCACGCGCCGCTGCTGCCGGAGCGGATCAAGGCGGGGATGGCGTAAGGCGGGCAGGAACAGGGCGCCCTCTCCCCGGGAGGGCGCCTGTCGTTTCGCG
Source organism: uncultured Hyphomicrobiales bacterium (assembly GCA_903931945.1). GTDB lineage: Bacteria > Pseudomonadota > Alphaproteobacteria > Rhizobiales > Beijerinckiaceae > Terripilifer. The sequence continues at coordinate 12,186 of CAIZEI010000066.1, forward strand.
TTACCGCTCGAGACCTTTGGCTTTCAGTTCGTCGAGATAGGCCGCCCATTTCGTGTCGTAGGCCAGACCGAGTTCGCGCAGATAGGTAAATCCGTAGATGCCGGTGGAATGGCCATCGTCGAAAACCAGTCGCACGGCGTAATTGCCGGTCGGGACGATCTCGGCAATAGCGACGTTGCGCTTGCCATGCTGGGTCGTGCGCTGGCCGGGTCCATGACCCTGAACTTCGGCGCTGGGGCTTTCCACCCGCAGATATTCAGCGGGCAGGCTGATGAGGCCGCCATCGTCGAAGGCGAGGACCAAAAGATGGCCCTTGTCCTTCAGCCTGAGTTCAAGAGGCCAGGGCGCAGTGTCAGTCATGGGGGTTCCGGCGTAGGGAAGTCGCCGAATAGGCCTTTCGCTGATCTTCGGCAAGGACTATATCAGGGCCAACATAAAGTCAGGCGTCATGACCATAGTCGAGAAAAACTTTACAGCGATGGGAACCGCCCCGCTGATCGACCCGTTTGGACGGGCCGTGACCTATATTCGCGTATCGGTGACGGACCGTTGCGATTTCCGTTGCGTCTACTGCATGTCCGAGGACATGAATTTTCTCCCCAAGCGCGATCTTTTGACGCTTGAGGAACTTGACCGGCTTTGCGCTGCTTTTATCGGCCTCGGCACGCGCAAGATCAGGGTCACGGGGGGCGAACCACTGGTGCGGCGCGGCATCATGACCCTCTTCAGGAGCCTGTCGCGGCATCTTGAGTCGGGTGCGCTGGAGGAAGTCACCGTCACCACCAACGGCTCGCAACTCGCAAAATATGCGCGGGAGCTGTTTGACTGCGGCGTGCAGCGTATCAATGTTTCGCTGGATACGCTGGACGCCGACCGATTCCGCGCGGTGACGCGCTGGGGCGATCTGGCCAGGGTGATGGAGGGGATAGATGCGGCTCAGGAAGCCGGGCTCGCTGTCAAGATCAATGCCGTCGCGCTCAGGGGCGTGAACGATGATGCATTTCCGCAACTGATCGAATGGGCGCATGGACGGGGCATGGACCTGACTTTTATAGAAGTCATGCCGCTCGGCGATATCGACGCGGCGAGGGTCGACCAATATCTGCCCCTCAGCGATGTCCGCAAAAGCCTGATGCAGCGCTATAGTCTGGAGCCCATCGATTATCAGACCGGTGGCCCCGCGCGTTATGTGCGCGTCAAGGAGACCGGCGGGCGGCTTGGGTTCATCACGCCGATGACGCACAATTTTTGCGAAAGCTGCAACCGCGTGCGCGTAACCTGCACCGGCACGCTCTATATGTGCCTCGGACAGGAAGATGCGGCGGATCTGCGCGCGCCGCTTCGGGCGTCTGATTCTGACGACGGGCTGGTGGGCGCCATTCGCGACGCGATCACCCGCAAGCCTAAAGGTCATGATTTCATCATCGACCGGGCGACGGCAAACCCGGCTGTGGGTCGTCATATGAGCGTCACAGGCGGGTAAGTCGATCGTCTTCCAGGCGCGCATTTTGTCGCTGTGACAGCGCCCGCCTCGACAAACCCATCGCCCCCCGATAGAGAAAGCCATCGATCATAGACGCCGGCAGACCGGCGGAAGGGTTCGCGCCAAAAGCGAAAATCCTTCCTGGGGGTGGAGATGCACGACTTGGATTTCGATCACGAACACGCCGCGATGACGGAAGAAGACAAGGCCGCTATGGCGCGCTTTATCTGGGCGCAGGAAACCGTCGAACTGAACACCATCGGGATCGACATCGGATCCTCGACCTCGCACCTGCTGTTTGCCAAGGTGACGCTGCAGCGCCAGTCGCAGGGCCTGTCGAGCCGCTTTCTCGTCGTCAACCGCGAAGTCGTGTGGCGCTCGGAAATCATGCTGACGCCGTTTTTGCGCGATGGCACGATTGACGCTCACGCCCTCGATCATTTCATCCACGATTCCTACAAGGCTGCGGGGCTGAAACGCTCGGACATCGACAGCGGCGCGGTCATCCTGACCGGCGAGGCGATCAAGCGCACCAACGCACGCGCCATTGACGAATTGTTCGCAGACCAGGCTGGAAAATTCGTTTGTGCGACTGCGGGCCATAAACTCGAATGCACGCTGGCTGCGCACGGATCGGGCGCAGTGGCGCTGTCGCGCCAGCGGCAGGGCTGTGTGCTGCATGTCGATATCGGCGGCGGCACGACCAAGCTCGCGCTGATTGACAAGGGCGTGGTGCGTTCGGTGTCGGCGTTTGCCGTCGGCGGGCGTCTTGTTGCGCAGGACGATCAGGGCGAATGGACGCGCGTCGATCAATCGGCCTGGCTGGTCGCGCGCGAGCTGGGGCTTGCCACGGACGCCAAAACGCTCTCGGACCCGGCGGTGCGCGAGCAAATCGCTGCGCGCCTCGCCGATGTCGCTATCAACGAAATTTTCGGCGATGAACTCGATGCGCTTGGCAAATCGCTCGAGCTGACAGAGCCCCTTGATCGCAGCATTGCGCCGACCGCCATTACCTTTTCGGGCGGCGTTTCGGAATATATTTTTGAAACCGAACCGCGCGATTTTGGCGATATTGCCCGTCTTCTCGCGCTTGGCATCCGCAAGCGGCTTGCCGCGCGTAAGGGACTGCCTGTCATCGATCCGGGCAACCGCATTCGGGCCACGGTGATTGGCGCCTCGCAATTCACCGTGCAGGTGAGCGGCAAGACGATCTTCATGTCGAATGAAGCTGTGCTGCCGGTGCATAACGTGCCGGTCGCGCGCATTACTCCCGATATGTCCGGCGCGATTGATCCGGACGCTGTCGCGCGCGCGATCACCGAAAAAACCGCGCAGCTCGATATCGATCCTGCCGGGCGGATGGCGATTTCGTTCACATTTGAAGGCGATCCCGAATATTCGCGGTTGCATGCGCTGGCGCAGGGCATTTTGCGAGCGACAACGCCGGGCGGCAAACGCCGCGATGTGTTGATGCTGATGATCGATGGCGATATCGGCAAGACCATGGGCAATCTTTTGCATCGCGAACTCGAACTGCCCGGCGATCTCGTGTCCATCGATGGCGTGCAATTGCAGGAGCTCGACTACGTCGATATCGGCGAGATGATCAATCCGCCAGGAGTCGTGCCTGTCGTCATCAAATCCCTGCTGTTTTCCTGACGTCTGGAGGCCCTGACATGAGCGAACCCGTCACCCACCGCTATGGCATTGACGCCTATCTCGACTGGGTCGCCAATGAAGGGCTTCCGGTCACAGAGGATTACGGCATAGACCTTTTCAAGGTCGAGATGAAACATTGGCCGCGCTATGACGTGAAAGGCGCCGCCGTGCATCTGAAAGGCCGGGGCGACTTTTCCAACATGTTCCTGATGGAATTGGCGCCGGGCGGTTCGACCGCGCCGCAGCGGCATCTTTACGAGGATGTCTATTACGTGCTCGAAGGCCATGGCTCCACGCAGATCGAATTGCCCGATGGAACCAAGCGCAGCTTCGAATGGGGTCCGAAGGGCCTGTTTGCGATTCCACTGAACGCCAAACACCGGCACTTCAATTCGAGCGGACGCGAACGGGCGCTGCTGGTCACCACCACCGATCTGCCATTGGTGATGAATGTCTTCCATAACGACAAATTCATTTTCGACAATGCATTCGACTTCACCGAACGTTCGGGCAAGGCGAGCCATTTTACCGGCGAGGGCGATCTGATCACCGTGCGTCCGGGCAATCATATGTGGGAGACGAATTTCGTTCCCGATCTTGAAGCCATTGAGTTGAAAACCTGGGGCGACCGGGGCGCAGGCGGCACCAATATTATGTTTGTGCTCGCCGATGGCTCCATGCATGCGCATATCTCGGAAATGCCCGTTGGCACCTATAAAAAGGGCCACCGACATGGGCCGGGATTCCACGTTATGTGCGTAATGGGCGAGGGCTATTCATTGCTCTGGTTTGATGCGGAGAAGGACTTTCTGCGTATCGACTGGAAACATGGCGTTGTCTTTCCGCCCGCTGATCAGCAATTCCACCAGCATTTTAACGCCGGTTCCACGCGCGCACGCTATCTGGCCACCGGCGTCGGCGGTCTGCGCTATCCTGTCACGACAGCCAATCGCCGGTCGCTGATCGGATTGAAACCCGGGGAAAAAGGCGCTGTGTCCACCAGCATCAAGGAGGGTGGCGACCAGGTCGAATATGAGGACCAGGACGCCCGCATCCAGAAAATCTGGATCGAGGAAACCCGTAAACATGGCGTTGATCAGAAGATGGACAAGTTCTTTCCCGCTAAGGTCTGAGCACTCATGCCCAATGTGCAGTTGACGCTGGCCGTCGGCGACTACGAGATCACGCGCCCGCTCAAAGATGGAACCGTGGCCCCCGATGGCGTCGATCTCATTGTTCTGACAGATATCGATTCGACGACGCGCCACTGGCGTTTTTTGCGCAACCGGGAATTCGACATTGCCGAACTCTCGGCGTCTTCGTTCCTGCTCGCACGCGAAGCCGGTCTGCCCGTCGTTGGCATTCCGGTCTTCCCGCATCGCCGGTTCCGGCATGAATTTGTGTTCGTCAACACGAGGAAGGGCATCCGCACGCCGAAAGATTTGATCGGCAAAACCGTTGGGCTGAAATCCTTTCAGGCGACGGCGATTGTCTGGATGCGCGGCATCCTCGAGCATGAATATGGCGTGCCGCACAAGAGCGTCAACTGGGTCGCAGAGCTCGACGAAGACGTCGAATTCACGCCCGCGCCGGGTTTGAACCTGAGCAAGGTTCCAGATGGGCGCACGCTTGAATCCATGCTGGTGGCGGGCGAGATTGACGCCTGCCTGCATACTGATCTGATCGAGCCCTATATCAAGGGCAATCCAGCCGTCGCGCGCCTGTTCGATGATTATAAAAGCGAAGAAGTCGCTTATTTCAAAAAGACCGGCATTTTTCCGATCATGCATGTCGTTGCAATCAAACAGGACGTGGCGGAACGCCTGCCGTGGCTGCCGGTCGAATTGTTCAAGGCGTTCGAGCGCGCCAAATCCATTGGCGTGAAACGCATCTTCAATCCGCGCGTCGCCCCGCTCGCGTTCTGGCGCAGCGCGATGGAAGAGCAGGAAAAGCTGCTGGGGCCGGACCCGTGGGAATATGGCTTGAGCGCCAGCAATCGAAAGAACTTTGAAACGCTGGCTCTCTTTTCGCATGAACATGGCATGTTGAAAAATCTGCCCGATATCGACATGCTGTTTCATTCCACATCGCAGGGCCGCGGGCGCGGCGGCCATCGGGTTTAAGTCTGGAGACGCAAAATGGCCATGACGTTTTTCAACCCGGTCTATCTCGACAAAGCCGTGCGCGCCGCGCTCGACGAAGACCTTGGCCGCGCCGGCGACGTGACGACGCTCGCGACCATTCCCGCAGGCAGGATGGCGACAGCCGTGATGGCGTTGCGCAAACCGGGCGTCGTTTGTGGTCTGCCGGTGGTCGAGGCCGTATTTCGCACGATTGACCCCTCGCTCAAATTCGAGGCGCTGGCTGAGGATAGCGCTGATATGCCGGGAAATCGCACGCCGGTTGCGCGCATTTCCGGCGATGCGCGGGCGATCCTGACGGCCGAGCGCGTTGCGCTGAATTACATGTGCCGCCTGTCCGGCATCGCCACAATGACCGCGAAATATGTTGCGCTGGTGGCGCATACGAACGCGAAGATTTGTTGCACGCGCAAAACCACGCCGGGCCTGCGCGCGCTTGAAAAATATGCAGTGCGATGCGGAGGCGCGATGAACCATCGCTTCGGGCTCGACGACGCAATTCTGATCAAGGACAATCACATCGCGGTGTGTGGCGGCGTCAAACAGGCCCTGCGCGCGGCAAAAGCCGCTGCCGGACATCTCGTGAAGATCGAGATCGAGGTCGATACGCTCGACCAGTTGCGCGAAGTGATTGCGGAGGGCGCAGATTTCTGTCTGCTCGACAACATGACTGTGGACACCATGCGCGAAGCGGTCAAAATCTCCGCGGGCCGCGTGAAATTCGAAGCCTCGGGCGGCATCAATATCGAGACTGTGAAAACCATCGCCGAAACCGGCGTCGATCTGATTTCATCCGGCTCGCTGACGCATTCTGCGCCGATACTGGATGTGGGGCTCGACATCGAGATCGGGTGAAGGGGGCGGTCAGCGCAAATATTCCGCGCGCTGGATAAATGGCAGACGAAATGCTAATATACAGCGTCGTGGAGTACAGGCCATGAAAACAGTAACGGTTCACGAAGCCGAGTTAAACCTGACCGGCCTTCTGGCTGAGGTTGAGAAGGGCGTGGATGTGCTGATTGCGCGTGGTGACAAGCCGGTCGCCAGACTGGTTGCGGTTGCCCAGCTGAAACCGCGCGTGTTCGGCGCTCTCAAGGGCTCGGGACGAGTGGGTCCGGAGTTTTTCGAGCCACTTCCCGCAAACGAACTCGACGCCTGGGGCGGCAAGTAACCGGCGCCGGCGATGAAACTGCTGCTTGATACCCACGCGACGTTGTGGTTCATGCTCGGCGACAAACAGCTGCCTGAACGCATTCGCAATTCGATCGCCAACCCGTTGAATGATGTCTATGCAAGCGCGGTCTGCGCGCTTGAGATCGCAACAAAATACCGGATTGGAAAGCTGCCGGATGCCGCTGAATTGGCGCAAAATTTTGTTGAAATTGTCATGGCTCAGGGATTTTTGGGACTGCCGATCAGTCTTGAACACGCGCGCATGGCTGGAGGCCTGATCCACCGGCATCGCGACCCATCCGATCGGTTGTTAATTGCGCAAGCGCTCATTGATGATGCGTATCTTGTGAGCAATGAAGTTCTGTTCGACGAGTTTGGGGTCAAGCGAATGTGGTGAAATAATCCGATGTCGGCTCGCTGACGCATTCTGCGCCGATACTGGATGTGGGGCTCGACATCGAGATCGGGTGAAGGGGCGCTCGCGCGCCGAACCTTTCATGCCTTCAATCGTGGATACCAGTTCAGCGCGTTGTCGACGAGAATCTTTTGACGCGCGATGTCTGAAATATCGGGATTGAACACCCAGTTCAGCGGGTCGAATGTGGCGTGCGGCCAATCTGACGAATACATCAGAAGATCCTCGCCGTAACAAAGCTCCATCAGCATTTTAAAATGCTTCGGGTTCTTTGGCATACAGACGGGCTGGCTGGAAAAGCGGATATTGGAGGCAAAATATTCGCTCGGCAGTTTGTGCAGAAACTTTTCGCCCGCTTCAATCTTCCGCTCCACCATTTTGATGTCGCCGGGATGATTGAGATAATAATCGTCGGCGCGCGCCATGAAATCTGCGAGCCACCAGAAACCACCCTCCTGCAATACAATCCGCAAGGTTGGAAACTTGTCGAACAGGCCCTGCATGATCATACTGGCGGTGAAGGCGAGACAGACCGAGACCGATGATATCCCGACAAGCTCCGTCCAGGTGCGAGTGCCTTGCGCGAGTGGCGTAAATTGTTGCCAGAACGTGCCGATATGCGAGACGACGACGAGGTTATGCTCGACCGCAGCGGCAAAAATCGGATCGTGTTTCGCCGAGCCGATGGGCTCGTAATTGCCGCCAAACTCCGTATAGACGCCGACAAATTGCTTGTGCGCGCCCACGCGCCGGATTTCCGCCGCGCCCGCGTGGGGATCGCGGTGGTTGATCATGATCGACGCCCTGATTTTCGGATTGGCGGGGAAAACCTCGGCCATCAGATAGTCGTTGAATGCGGACGCCAGCGCGCTCACCATATGCGGGTGATACATGCTCTGTGGGCGCTGAAACCCGGGCGACAAAATCACTGTATCAACCTTGATGTCCGCCATCACGCGCGCGACATCGCCAGCTGTGCCCGCCCGCCCAAGGACGTCCTGCCCGGTGCCGTCAAGCCCGGTGGCGATTTGCGGGCTGTAATCGCTCCCCACGAGGGGATAGCGTTTCATTTCGGAGCGGAAGGGCTCTTTCATATAACGCCGCAAGGTCTCCCATTCCGGCGTGAAATGAAAATCCGTATCGACGACCCTGTAACCTGCGGCGCGCGGATCAATCGGATCGGGCGTTACACGTCGGGCGAATTCGCGCGGCGAAGTCTGGATATTCATCAATCCCTCCTGTGCGACGCGGCGTCATATCCGCAAGATAACATCATCGCCATCGACGGCAATCTCGTAGCGGCGTAGTTTCTGGCGCGGATCCGCGTCAAGTTCGCCCGTATCAAGGCTCCAGTTCCAATGGTGCCAGGGGCAGCGCACAACCTTGCTGTCCTTCAGGAATTCGCCTTCGCACAGCGATGCGCCTTTGTGCGGACAGGCGTTGGCGACCGCGAAAAAGGCTTCGCCGGACCGGAAGACAGCGATGGCGCGTCGCCCCGCTTCCACAGCAATGGCTTTGCCATCGGGAATATCTGCGCGTTTGCCAACGATAAATTCCTGCATTGTTCAATCACCCTGAGGCGCGGCGGCGACAAGTTCGCGCGCCCGCAAAACGACGTCTGGCGGCGCTGCATAGAGTTCGCGAATCATCGCTTCCATGTCCACGCCGCGCATCGGTTCGATATCGAGTTGTTCCTTTGCCGCCTCGGCCAGCAATTCCCTGTCCGCAATGGCGCCGTCAAAGGCCTGCCGCAACGCCGCCAGGCGCTCCGCAGGCATATCCGGCGCGCCAAAAACCGGGCGGGCGATGTCGCCGGGGGCAAGCAGCAGTTTCAACGCAGCGCGATCACGCTCCGATGCAAGCTCCGCCAAAGCAGGAACCTCGGGCAGGTCTTTCAGTCGCTGCATGGCGATCTGAAGATAGACGACCACCGTGCCCTGCGCCAGCCAATCGGGATGCGCGCGCTTCAGGCTCGACCATGACACGCCGCAGCGTCCCTGCAACTCGCCGCGCTCGATGGCAAGATCAATGTCGCCGCTGCTGTTATAGCCGCGCACAACCCTGAAATCGATGCCGAGCAGGCGGCCGATCGGAGCAGTGAAATTGGTGATTTCCGTGCCCGCGCCCATCGTGCCAACGACGAGCTGTTTGCCTTTGGCGTCCGCAATGCTTTTGATTTCCGCGCGTTTATGCAGAATGCAGACCGTCGTATCCTTCGCCATCGAGCCGATATAATTGAGTTTCAGCGGCTCGAATTGCGCGCCCGGCATATCCAGCAATGGCATCAACGGAACAAAGCGCTGTCCCATGGCCAGGACTGTGCCATCTCTTGGTGAAGCGTTGTAAAGCGCGTTGACAGCGACAAGGCTGCCCGCGCCGGATTTGTTGACGGGCGTCACCAGAGGCGCGCCAGGCAGATATCGCGGCAGATATTTCGCCAGCAACCGGGAATAGATGTCGTAGGAATCGCCGGCGCCAGTGCCGATGAGGAATTGGATCTGCTTGCCGGCAAAAAAGTTCGTCTGCGCCTCGGCCACGCATGCGGAGGCAAGCGAGCCTGCCAGCCCGACTGCCAAAGCCGCCCCGCCGTAACAGCGAAAAAGGATACGATGTCCTGACACGCCTACTCCTTGAAATCGGGCGAATTCTCCAGCTGCTCCAGGTCCGAGGCCAGATAATCGTGGATCGGCAGATTGATAATCGCAATCCAGATCGCCGGATCGCTTGGCGGCCCGAGGTTGAAATGCTGGTGCTCGACGCCACCCACTTTCATGGGCAATTGCACGAGATCGCCCTTGGTCCAGTCGAGCCGGACGCCGTCGACGACCGTGTATCCATCGCCATGCAGCACATAGATCAGCAAGCCGCCAGCGTGCCTGTGCTTGCCTGAATTGGTGCGAATTTCCTGGATGAACACACGCCAGTGTTGCAGCGGCGTTTCAGGATGATTGTTCGGGCAGAGATAATAGAGCAACTTGCCTTGCCGCGCCTGAAACAGTTTTCGGCTGCTTTTCTTGATGACCACCGGGCCCGTCAGATTGCGTTCGACGAAATCCTTGCGCTGGCGCATGTTGCGCTCGTAAATATTGTCCGAAATCGGCGGGCGCTCCCGCTCTTTCACGCGTTCCCGTTCAGCCACTTTGCTTCTCCCGAATGTGTGTCTTTAGCCAGCTTTGCCGGTCTGGAACTCTGGCGCATTTTCAAGCTGCTCGAAACCGGAGCTCCGATCGACGGTTGTGCAGGCAAACCAGTTCGGCTCAACCGCAATGAATTTGACCGGCTTGTTCTTGTTGGTGTTGAAATGCTGAATGATAATCCCGGGGCCGCGGATGGGAAGATTGACGACATCGCCCTCTTCCCAGGCGTGTTTGACGCCATCGAGAAGCGTATATCCCTCGCCTTCCAGAATGATCATCACCTGTCCGCCTTGACAGCGGATGCGCCCGCTGCGGCTGCCCGGCGGAATTTCCTGCTCGAAAAACATGAAGGTCGACAGCACCGTGTCCTTGATTTCGGGGTGCAGATACCATTTCATCAAGCCCTGCTGATTGACCTCTTGCGGCAATTCCGCGCCTTTGATGACAGGGGGCAGACCTTTCAGTTGTTCGCGCTGGTTGTCGCGTATTTTGAGAAGTTCGCCCCAGTAATTTTTTTCCGCCAGCCTTGCTGTGCGATCGCTCGCCATATCCTTGCTCCCGTTCATATTTCAATCGTTGGCTGAATACTCGGCCATACCCATTGGCGTGTCAATGCGGTTGCTTGCCGCTGACAAGCGCGCGCGCACGGGCGATGACATCCTCTGGCGCCGCATAGGCGCTTGCGACAAGTTCCTGCATCTTCTTTCCGGATATTGAATCGATATCGAGCAATTGTTTTTTGGCGTCGGCGCGCAGGTCCGGATCGTTCATGGCTTCGGAAAACGCCTCGCGTAGCGCTGCAATCCGGTCTGCGGGCGTATCGGGCGGCGCAATATAGGGGCGCCCCATTTCATTCGGCGACAGCATGAGGTCAAGCGCGCTGCGATCGCCGGGATCTGTCACGAGATCGGTCAACAATGGGGTCGAGGGCAGCGCGCGATCCTTGTTCAACCCGATCTGCATGACGATATTGACCAGTTTTTCGTCAATCCATTGTGCATGTTCGGACATGAGATTGAGATACGAACCGCCGCAACGTCCCTGTATCTCGCCCCGTTCGATCGCCAGATACAAATCATTCTGGCTGCGATAGCCGAGCACCACCTTTTCCTTCACGCCCAGCATGGCGGCGATGGTGGCGTAGAATGTGGTGAGTTCAGCGCCTGCGCCCGTTGTGCCCACCAGCACCTCTTTCTTTTGCCAGTCTGCAATCGAGGCGACGCCCGAATCCGCCCGGATCATGCAAATGTCAACTTCGCGATTGGCTGAACCGACGTAAGAAAATTTCCGACCGTCAAATTGTGCGCCGGGAAGGCCCAGCAGCGGCATCAAGGGCACAAAACGATGGCCGGTCCCCAGCACCGTTCCATCGCGCGGCGCTACATTGTAGATGTAGTTATAGGCGTTGAGACTGCCTGCGCCGGCCATGTTCTGCGCAATCACAGCTGGATTTCCGGGAAGATATTTGCCGAGATAGCGGGCGACCAGCCGGGCATATTGATCGTAGGCGGTGCCCGGCTCGATGCCGATGACCATGCGCACAACCTTTCCGCGATAGAATTCGGCGACGGATGGATTGTCCGCGTGGGCCGGCGCGCCCGCGATGACCAGAAACAGGAAAATCAGGATCGCTTTCACCGCGCCCGTCTCCCGTCCCCGTGCAAAGGGGAGGGGAGAGACGGGCGCTGGGATGGCTGACAAACCCACGGTCTTCAAATAAACCCGACCTTGTCTTTCCACTTCGCGGCCACCTTGTCGGAATAGGTTTTCTCGACCGTATTCACGCGCGGAAATTTGTCTTTCCAATGCCAGGGCCGCACAGCGTAGATGATAATCCGCGAATTGGTGATGTCATCGCGTTCGCGTTGCTCGGGGCTCACCAATGGATCAATATAGCCGGTGTAACAACCATCGATGATATCGGTCTGCGTGCGCGGGTCCCAGCGGGTCGCCAGCGCCCAGAGCAGTTCAGCGGGGTCTTCGATGTTGATGTCATCGTCGACCACGATAGTGATGCGGCCGAGATAGGCGCCAGGGCCGGACCCGGTTGCAACAAGGCCCGCCATTTTGGCGTGGCCTGCGTGCATCTGCGTGATCGAAATCACATTGATGAAACTTGTGCCGCCGCCTGTCGGCTTCCACACGCCCTTGACGCCGGGCACGCCCGCGCCCTCCAGCGCATCCCAGAGCGTCGCCAGCTGCGTCAGGCTCGGCTGGCGCCCGGGGAATGTGGGCTTGGCCGGCGGCTGACCGATCACAATCAATTCATTGCGATGGTAAATCGCGCCGACGCGCACGATGGGCTCGGGATGCGCCTCTGTCGTGTAATAGCCCGGCCATTCCGCAAACGGGCCTTCCAGCCGTGTTTCTTCTGACGGCGGCGGCATAAAGCCTTCAAATGCGACTTCTGCGTCCGCAGGAATTGGAAGGCCCGTCAGTTCGCCGCGCACCACGCGCAACGCCTTGCCGAGGCGTCCGCCCGCCACGTCAAATTCGGAAACCCCGTATTTCGTTTTGGCGGAAGCCACCATGCCGAGGACAGGCGGTTGGCCGACACAAACCACCATCGGGCAAGCCTTGCCCTGCGCCCACCATTTCTCGCGGATGAGACTGCCGTGCTTGCCAGGTTCAATAAAGACCGACAGCGTTTTTTCATCCTGAACCATCACGCGATAGGTGCCCGCATTGACCCAGTCGCTGTCCGGGTCCTTGTTGATGATAATGACTTCGGTGCCGATGTAGCGACCGCCATCATGCTCGTGCCAGTGGCCAGCGGGAAACAGATTGATGTTGACGGCCTCGCCCTTGAGCACGTTCTCCGTGATCGGGCCGCCATTGACATATTCAGGCGGGATCGGCGTTTCGCCGCCGCCCTTGCGCGATTTACGAAATTCCTTCAGGGCCTCGACAGACACGTCGCCCGAAAACAGTCGACTGAAGCGCACATTCATCAGGACGCGCTGGTTGGCAGGATGCCCCACCATATCTTCAAACAGCAGAAGCGGGGGATGACGATGCTTGAGACTCAGTTCATAGAGCGCGCCCATTTCCAGATAGGGGTCTGCGCCCTTGATGACCTCCAGCTCCCCGCGTTCGCCGGCAATGCGGATCAATTCGCGCAAATCGCCCAGCGCGGCCTGCCTGTCGTTATCGTTCACGTCCTTCGTCATGTTTTTACCTTGTCTGGAACCTTCAATTGTCGGTCGCGTTAATGGGCGTCGAGTCCCTGTTTTTTAAGCATCGTATCGACAAAGGTGAAGGCCTCCGGCGATATCGATCCGAGCGCATTGACAAGAGACGATACATCGACATGCGTCATCGGCACAAAGTCCTCTGTCACCTTGCGGACTGCATCGCCAAATTCAGCGTCGCGCATCAATCTGTCAAAAGCCGTCCGGTAAATCCGGGTGATGGGGTCCGGGGTTCCCGGTGGAAGCGCCAACCATTTGTCAATGGTCGTCTGGTTGCTCCAGTAGATGAAAGCGTCGCGTTCGATTCTTGTTTTCAGCTTGCCTTCCATCAGTTCATTGAACAACGGGGCATCGCCGAAATCCTTGCGGCGCACGAGCTTGCCATTTTCGGTTGTGCCGGTTTGCGCATAGATGCGGAATCTCCCGCTGGCGACCAGTCTCTGCACATTATGCAGGCTGCCTTCTGATGTCATGTCAATCTCGCCGCGCTCAAGCGCGCTGACAAGCTCGGGTGTGCTGGGGTAGCCCACCACCCAGCGCGCATTCCAGCCGAGAAATTCAATCCCCCACGCGGCCATCAACATGCCGGAACGCGGCACGCCGGTGAGCGAACCCATTGTGACCCGGGAAGGGCTCACACCGGTCAGTCGGCTCTCGGATGAACTGTTGATCAACAGGGTTGTGCCGCCCCTGCCAACGCCGCCCACAGTCACGAATTTCGTTGGATCGTAGGTCGATTGCGGTTTGCGATACAGCATAGGGTCTGCAGCCGTGCTCGATTCCATCAGCAGCGTCAGACCATCGGCCGCGATCTGCCTTGCGAAATAATTCGACGCTGGCAGTCCCTCCGCGCCGGGCATATTGCGGACGAGCAGCGCAGGCGCGCCCGGCAGATATTTGCCAATGTAGGTTCCGACAAGGCGCGCAACAATGTCCGTGCCGCCGCCAGCGCCATTGCCGACGAGAATAGTCACCGTCTTGCCATCAAAACTGACTGGCGCCCCTTCGCCGCGCGCGCCGGCTGTCGGGGTGGCAAGAAGCAGCAGTAAGAGCGACGCGACGCGTATCATCGCTGCCCCCTAGTGGCAGTCGCAGTCAACGCCCGCCAGATGACCGCAGGCCTTTACAGCTGCGATCACCTCGTCCTGCTTTTTTGCGGTCTCGCGTTTGTAGTCGAGATCGCGTTCGTCGACATGCGCGGCGCGGGGCGTATTGCCATAGAGCGCGTCGACAAAGCCGCTGTCGTCAATCCTGCGAATATGATGCGTGTCCCAAAGTTCCAGCGGGTTGATTTTCAGCGCGTCCTTGTCCTGCCGCTTGGCCTCTTCATAGACGTTGGAAATCGCAGCCATCGACGGGTAGAGCTTTGGCTCCAGCAGAGGCGCAAGCCCCTGCCAGATATAGGTCGCTTCCGCGAGATTCAGCTCGCCTTCCTTGGTGTAGCGGCGCTGGATAATCTCGATGGATTTTTCCGGTTGCGTCTTGAAAAAATGCACGCCTTCGATAAGCCCTTTCAGAAAACGCTCGACGACATCGGGATGGCGCGCCACAAAATCGAGGCTTGAAGAAACCGTCGTGAACCAGATCATCGGCATGGCTTCAATGTCGATGACTTTCAGTCCTGCCGCCTCAGCAAACAGATGCGCGGGCGGCGTCATCAGCGCAGCGTCGCATTTGCGATCACGCACCCAATGCCAGAGCGGTTCGCGCGGGGCGTCATCGCCCGCGCCCTCTTCATCCATCTGGCCCTTCCTGTGCGTCAGCATATTGCGAAGATCGACGTCTTCGCGGTCCACGTCGAGCCCGCGATTGCGCAACTGAAGCCAGTCGTTGAGGCCGGGGTGAGAACCACGCGTGCCCACCACCTTGCCGCGCAGATCGGCAAAGCCATTGATTCCGGAATCCGGTCTGACGACGAGCTTTGAATGCACCTTGTTGACCGTCTGGCCAAGATAGACCCAGCTGTCGCCGCGCGCGCGATGCCCGTAGGTCGAGACATGGTTGCCGCCAACAAATTCGACATCTCCCGCAGGAACCGCGCGATGCGCCTCGGTCGAGGAAATTTTCCTGTCATAGGAGACATCGAGCCCGTGCTTCGCCCAGGCGCCGGATTCGGCGACCACATGCAGCAGCGTGAGATGGCTGCTTGAGCGATAGGGAAAATTGACGTGATCCATATTTCCTCCAGCGGGTATTTCTGACTTTCACGAATGATGGCAGAGGCGGTTCGGCTTGTCCAGAACGCGCATTCTAAAAATCGGACGCGCGCCAGCAATTGGACGCAAGGCCCTTGCCTCGCGCCGGGGTGCTGTGTCATGTCGATCCGAGCTTTGGACCGGGAGGAAACATGATGCGCTTTCGTGGTCGCTTGTTTGCGGCGGCGGCGCTGGCTGTGGCATTGTCGTCAGCGGGCGCCGAAGCGCAGGACAAACCCCTTTCACTGCGGGTTGGAACGCTCAAGCAGGGGTCCCTGACCAATGTCTGGGTCGCCAAACAGGCGGGCGTTTTCGCCAAAAATGGTCTGGACGTCGAATTGATCGAATTTCGCAATGGCAACGAGGCGATCGGCGCGCAGCGCGCCGGCGCAGTGGATGTGGTGTTGACGATCCCCGGCACAGCGATGGCTGCGGATGAGCGCGGTTTTGACCTTGTGCTGGTTTCGGGCAGCGAGACCTCGCAGTCCCAGCCGCCCGATACCGGTTCGATTGTTGTGCGCAAGGATTCGTCGATCGGATCGCTATCCGATTTGAAGGGCAAGACCATCGCCATCTCCGGGACGCACACACAATATACTGTGGCGATCCAGACGATTCTGAAACGCGCAGGCGTCGGCCCCGCTGAGTTTTCCTTCCTTGAAATGCCATACGCCAGTCAGGTCGATGCATTGCGCGCCAGACTGGTCGAGGTCGTCGCCTCGCTCGATCCCTGGACGACGCTGTTCCGGAACTCTGATTTCGCCCGTGTGCTCGCCTATGGCTATGTCGATTCCTTGCCCGCGCAGCCCATTGGCGGCTGGTACGCCCGCCGCGATTACGCCAACAGGAATGGCGAGGCCATGACCCGGTTTGCAAAATCCATCTGCGACGTCGCGGATTACATGGCGGCGGACCCGGATCGGGCGCGGCGCAATATCGCGGCCTACACCGGGCTGGATCCCGCGCTGGTGAAAGACGTTCCGGTCAACCACTGGACCTGCAAAATCGATCTGGGCGTCTGGAACAAGGTCGCCGCCATGATGTTCGAAGGCGGCGAGTTGCAAAAGCCATTCAACATTGAAGACTGGATGTATGATTCGGCAAAAGCGTTGATCGTTCGTTAGAGGATGCGATGAGCCAACCATTCGATACAGATATTTTGATCGCGGGCGCGGGACCCGTTGGACTGGCGCTGGCCCTGGAACTGGGTCTGCGCGGCGTAAGGTGCGTGATTGTCGAGAAGCGCGATGGTCATTTGCATGTCCCCAAGATGAGCGTGGTTTCGACCCGCAACATGGAGTTCTGCCGCCGCTGGGGCATCGCCGATGAAGTGCGCACCGCTGTGTGGGATCGCGAACGCAAGCTTGATTTTGTCTATGTCGAGAATCTGAAGGGCCGCGAACTCGCGCGGCTGCCGGTGCCGTCTTACGCCAACCGCGACCCGAACCGTCCAACGCCCGAGCCCTCGGTTCATTGTCCACAGATTTTCTTTGATCCGATTCTCGGGCGTCGCGCGCGGCGCGAGCCCAGCCTGACGTTTCTGTACAACACGACGCTCGAACATTTTGTGCAGGACGACAATGGCGTCACCGCCCGGCTTTGCGCCGCCGACGGCGCTACGCGCGATCTGCGCGCCCGCTATCTGGTGGGCTGCGATGGCGCGGCAGGCTATGTGCGCGACGCGCTCGGCATTCAGCTTGAAGGCCTTGGCGCCATCGCCGACAGCGTCAATCTGTTCTTTCGCGCTCCCGAATTGATCAATCTGCACGACAAGGGCTGGGCGCGGATCTACCGCCTGATCGACGAATCCGGTTGCTGGGCTGAACTGATCCCCATTGACGGCAAGACCAGCTGGCGATTGACCGTCTTCGACGAACCGCAGGCCGCGCGCGATCCCGACTCCTATCTTCGCCGGATGCTGGGAGGGACTTTCGCCTATGAAATGATCAATATCTCGGCCTGGGAGCGCAAGGACTTCGTCGCCGAGACCTTTCGCCGGGACCGCGTGTTCATCGCTGGCGATGCGGCGCACCAATGCTCTCCGACCGGCGGCATTGGCATGGCGACCGGCATTGAAGAGGCTGTCAATCTCGCCTGGAAGCTGACGGCGCAGCTGCAGGGCTGGGGCGGTCCCCGTCTGCTCGATTCCTATACGGACGAGCGCCACGCCATCGCCAGACGGACAGTTGAATTATCGACCCGCGCCTACAGGAACATAGCGTCTATCCCCGGCTGGACGCATGGCCAGGCGCCCAATGCTGTACTGGAAGAATGGCGCAGTCATCTTGACCGCTACACCATCCCCGATCACGTCAAGATGCAATATACCTATGAAAACTCTCCGATTTGTGTGCTCGACGGGACGCCGGCTCCAGACCCGGAGCCCAAAATTTTTGCGCCTTCCTCGCGTCCAGGATCGCGAGCGCCGCATATCTGGCTGAGCGACGGGCGGGCGATTTTCGACCATTTTGACGAAGGGTTCACGCTGCTGAGATTTGGCGATTCTGCGCCATCAGGCGAATCGCTGCTGAGCGCTGCGCGCGCCCGCGGTCTGCCCATTCACGAAGCCGTTATTCCGGACGCCGGGGCTGCCGCTATGTATGTCAAACCGCTGGTTCTCGTGCGCCCCGACGGGCACGTCGCCTGGCGCGCGGATGCGGCGCCAGCCGAACCGCTCGGTGTGATCGATCGGATTCGCGGCGCATAGGTCGCAAGATTGCGGGATTTTAACTTTTTCGGTGCGTTGGGATGCGATAGGATTGCCTTTGCATATCTGGCATTCCGGGGGAGGGGAGCCAGCGCTTTGCGGAGGGGTTAGGGTTAAAATCGGGATTTGGCGACGCTTGCCTCATGGGGATGGGGCGCAGGGTAGTTTCCCGTTCGCCTTCGTTCCGTCGCAAGCCTGGCTTATTGGCGCATCTCACACCGCTTGGGTGCATATCCGTATTCCCCAAGGGAGATACACATTTCCGCCGGGCTCTCCCGCCTGACGGCCAGGGCGATCAGATGAAAAAGTTTTTCCTGTATGTCTTGATTGTCGCCGCCGGCCTTGGCGGCGCTCAGTACATGGGCTGGATTCACCTGCCGATTGGTTGGGGAGGCAACCAGACTGCGCAACAGGGCCGCTCCGGACGCCGGGCGGCGACGGCCGACGAGCCGCCGGTGCTCACCGCCGAAGTTCGACGCGCTGACGTGCCCGTGACGCTCGACGCGGTCGGGACCGTGCAAGCCCTGAACACTGTTCTGGTGCGAGCGCAGGTCGATGGAAAACTCACTGCGATCAAATTCAAGGATGGACAGACGGTCAAACAAGACGATGTGCTCGCAACGATCGACCCAACCACCTATCAGGCGCTTTACGATCAGGCTGTCGCCAAAAAGGCGCAGGATGAAGCTACTTTAGGCAACGCACGGAAAGACCTCGACCGTTACGTGACGCTTGCCGCCTCAAATTTTGGATCGAAACAACAGGCCGATACCCAAAAAGCGCTTGTGACCCAGCTTGAGGCGCAGACGCGCCTCGATCAGGCCGCCATCGACAACGCCAAGGCGATGCTCGACTATACAACAATTCGCGCCCCGCTAGACGGGCTCACCGGGCTGCGTGCGGTCGACGCTGGCAACATCGTTCACACTACAGACGCATCCGGCATTGTCACGATCACACAGGTTCAGCCGATCGCCGCGATTTTCAATCTGCCGCAACAGCGATTGCGCGCTGTCAACGCCGGACAGGCCAGAGCTCCGCTGACGATTCAGGCGCTCGGCGACGACAATAAAACGCTCATCGACACGGGTGCGGTCCAGGTCGTTGACAATCTGGTGGATTCGACGACCGGCACAGTTCGCGTGAAGGCGTCATTTCCGAATTCGGGCAATCAGCTGTGGCCAGGCCAGTTCACCAATATGCGGTTATTTATCGATACCTTGAAAGACGCGGTGGTTGTGCCAACCGCCGCCGTTCAGCGAGGCCCCGACGGCGCCTTTGTTTACACTGTTGGCGACGATCGCAAGGCCCGAGTCACCAAGGTCGGCGTTGGCCTGCAGGATGAACAACGCGCGGTGATCCTGTCGGGTCTTGTTCCACCGGCGCGGGTCATTACTTCTGGCTTTTCGCAATTGACCGATGGCGCGACTGTGCAGCCGACAGCGGTTGAGGATGTTCCAGCTCCGGGCGCCGCGCCCGCGCCGCAATCTGGCGCAGGCGCTCGCCGCCAGCGTGGCGATGGCGGCGCGGGACGGCGCGGACCAGACGGCAATGGACCGCAGGCCGGCGGAGCCAGCGACGGCGGCGATCGTCGCAGGCAGGGAGGCAATGCGGCTGGCGGCGGAGCGCCCGAACCAGGCGCGCAGGCGGGGACAGCGGCGGCGGCGCAATGAGCGTATCCACCCCCTTTATTCGGCGGCCGGTCGCAACCTCCCTTTTGGGGTTGGCGGCCCTGATGGTGGGCGTGCTCGGCTATCTGCGATTGCCGGTCGCGGCCCTGCCACAGGTGGATTTTCCGACAATTCAGGTCACCACCCAGTTGCCGGGCGCCAACCCGGAGACCATCAGCTCGATTGTCACAGCGCCGCTTGAGCGGCAGTTTGGCCAGATTGCGGCGCTGACGTCGATGTCGTCGCAATCCTCGTTCGGGCTCAGCCAGGTCACTTTGCAGTTCGATCTCGATCGCGATATCGACGGCGCAGCGCAGGATGTGCAATCG
This sequence comes from uncultured Hyphomicrobiales bacterium, assembly GCA_903931945.1. GTDB lineage: Bacteria > Pseudomonadota > Alphaproteobacteria > Rhizobiales > Beijerinckiaceae > Terripilifer. The sequence goes on from CAIZEI010000066.1 coordinate 32,286, forward strand.
GCGATCAACGCCGCAGCGTCGACACTGCCTCGAAACCTCCCCTATCCTCCGGTTTACTCGAAGGTGAATCCGGCCGATACGCCCATCGTCACCATTGCGCTGACATCGGACACGTTGCCATTGCGGTCGCTCAGCGACTTTTCGGACAGTCTGATTGCGCCGCGCCTGTCGGAAATTACCGGCGTCGGTCGCGTCTCCGTTCAGGGCGGCGTGCGTCCCGCCGTTCGAATTCAGGCTGACCTGGCGAGGCTCGCCGATTATAAAATCGGCCTCGAAGACGTGCGGACCGCCATCGTCAACGCGAATGTCGCTGGCGCCAAAGGGTCGCTCGACGGTTCCGCCCAATCCTATTCGATCGCTTCAAACGATCAGATTCTCGCCGCCGATGCGTTTCGAAATGTTGTTGTGGCCTATCGCAATAATGCGCCCGTGCTGTTGCGCGACGTCGCCGGCGTGATCGATGGATTGGAGAATTCTCGTGTCGGCGGCTGGTACAAGGGCAAAACCGCCATTATTCTGGATGTGCAAAAGCAGCCAGGCGCCAATATTGTAACCACTGTTGCAAACCTGCGGCGCGAATTGCCACGCTTGCAGCGCTCGCTTCCAGCTGGCGCGCAACTCGAAATCGTCCATGATCGCACCGATACGATCAGCGAATCCATCGCCGAAGTGCAATTCACACTCGCGCTCGCGGTGGGTCTCGTGGTTCTGGTTGTTTTGTTGTTCCTGCGCACAGTCCGCGCCACGATTATCGCCGGGGTGACGCTGCCCATTTCGATCGTCGCCACGTTCGCGGTCATGTGGCTCGCCAATTTCAGCATCGACAACCTGTCCTTGATGGCGCTGACCATCGGCACCGGCTTTGTGGTCGACGACGCGATTGTGATGATCGAGAATATTGTGCGCAATCTCGAAACCGGGAAGACGCCGTTGCAGGCGGCGCTGGACGGCGCGCAAGAGATCGGGTTCACCGTCATTTCGCTGACCGTATCATTGATCGCGGTGTTTATCCCGCTGCTGTTCATGACAGGCGTCGTTGGTCGCATGTTCCGGGAATTCGCCATCACGCTGACGATGGCGGTTGTGGTGTCGGCTGTTCTGTCGCTAACGCTGACGCCGATGATGTGCTCGAAGCTGCTGCGCGAGGTCGGCGAGGAAAAACCGAACGCCCTTCTGCGCATGGCCGAATGGCCTTTGACGTTGCTCGCGCGCGGCTATGAGATCACGCTTGGCTGGGCGCTTGCGCGGCAGGGAATGATGCTGGCGCTGACAGTGCTGACATTCATTCTCACAATCGCAATGTATATCGAGATTCCAAAGGGATTTTTGCCGGTCCAGGACACCGGCCTGATCACGGTTGTGCTGGAGGCTGCGCCAGATATTTCATTCAATGAAATGTCGCGCCTGCAAGGCGGCGTCGCCGAAACCTTCGCCGGGGATCGGTCCGTCGCCGGCGTCATATCGACCGCCGGCATTGGTCCGCTGAACGCCACCGGGAATACCAGCCGGATGACCATCGTACTCAAGCCGCGGGACCAACGCCGCGATAACGCTGTTGTCATTTCCGATCGTTTGCGCGCTTTGGCCATGCAGCAACCGGGCGTTCGCGTGTTTGCTGAACCGGTGCAGGATATCCAGATCACGACGCGCGCCAGCCGCTCGCAATACCAGTACACATTGACCGGAGTCGATGCTGCAAACGTCAATGGCTGGGCGAAAAAGCTCGCGCAGCGGATGCGTGACGATGGACTGGTGCGCAACGTGGCCGCTGAAACCAACGATGGCGGTTTGCGCGCCTATATCACCGTCGACCGCGAAAAGGCGGGCCGGCTTGGCATTGTCATGCAAACCATCGACGATACGCTGAACGACGCATTTGGACAGCGGCAGATTTCGACGATCTATGCGCAATCCAACCAGTATCGCGTCATTCTTGAGGCCGCGCCGCAATATCAGAACGATGCGAGCGCGCTGGGGTCACTTTACGTAAATGGCGCCGGCAATACGTCGGCCGCAGCTGCCACGACGGGGAGCCTGACAGGATCGACGACAACAAGCTCAACCGCCACAAACAATGGCGCGGCGCAGGTGCCGCTGAGCTCCTTCGCTCAGGTGCGGCGCGATACGGCGGCGGTGTCGATTACCCATCAGGACCAGTTTCCGGCGGCCGTGATCAGTTTCGATCTCGCGCCAGACGCGTCGCTTGGCGATGCCGTCGATGCCGTGACGCGAGGCGAAAGCGAGATTGGAATGCCATCCTCGATCATTGGCGCCTTCAGCGCCGACGCCGCAGAGTTCCAGAAATCGCTCGCGACGCAGCCGTGGCTGATCCTCGCCGCTGTGGTGACAATCTATCTTGTGCTTGGCGTGCTTTATGAAAGCTACGCGCATCCCTTCACGATTTTGACCACCTTGCCATCGGCGGGCGTCGGCGCATTGCTGGCGTTGTGGGCGACGGGCCAGGATCTCTCTGTCGTCGCGCTGATTGGCATCGTATTGTTGATGGGCATCGTCAAGAAGAATGCCATCATGATGATTGACTTTGCGCTTGAGGCTGAACGCAGAGAGGGACTTTCGCCTGAAGAGTCGATCGTCAAGGCCTGCCGCTTGCGCTTTCGGCCGATCATGATGACAACTCTGGCGGCCCTGCTCGGGGCGCTCCCGCTCGCGCTTGCGCATGGCGCGGGTAGCGAATTGCGCGTGCCGCTTGGCGTCAGCATCGTTGGCGGCCTTTTGCTCAGTCAGTTGCTGACGCTGTATACAACGCCTGTCATCTATCTGGCTGTTGAAAGATTGCGTCAGCGTCTTGCGGGCGAAAAATCCGTCAGCCCGCATGCGCATGGCGCAGTCAACTCCGAGGTCTTGCCATGACTGGCATTTCTGACCCTTTCATCCGCAGGCCGATCGGCACATCGCTGCTGTCGGCAGGATTGTTCATCCTCGGGGTCGTCGCCTATTTCGCATTGCCGGTCGCGAGCGTCCCCAATGTCGAGTTTCCCGCCGTCGTGGTTTCAGCGAGCCGTCCCGGCGCCGATCCCGCAACCATGGCGGCAAGCGTCGCTGCGCCATTGGAACGCGCGCTTGGCGCAATATCCGGGGTCAATGAAATCACCTCGACGAGTTCGCTTGGGAGCTCGCGCATCATTCTGATATTCGATCTCAACCGCAAAATCGATTCGGCGGCGCGCGATGTGCAGGCGGCTCTGAACGCTGCGGCGACTGATTTGCCGGGCGATCTGCCGAGCTTGCCGGTGTTCAAGAAGGCCAATCCAACGGCGCAACCGGTTTTGATCCTTGCATTGACCTCCGACACCCTGCCTCCCGATCAAATCTACGATGTCGCCGACACTTTGATTGCGCAACGCATCTCGCAGGTGAATGGCGTTGCGCAGGTCACGATCAATGGCGCGGAACAGCCGGCGATCCGCGTCACGATCGATCCAGCGCGACTTGGCGCCCTGGGGCTTGGCGCCGACGATTTCCGCACCGCCATCATCAACGCCAATACCTATTCGCAGCTTGGCTCCTTCGATGGCGAGCGCACAACCGAGACTATCGAAACCAGCGGGCAGTTGCGCACATTGGCCGATTACGAAAACATTATCGTGCGCAGCAAGAACGGGGCGACCACGCGCGTCGGCGACATCGCCACGGTCTCGCGTGGCGTGCGCAATGCCCGCGCCGCCGGCTGGTATGCCGGGAAGCCCGCCGTGCTGGTTCAGGTGACGAAAAGCCCGGACGCCAATGTCATTGAGACTGTCGATGGCGTGCGGGCGATATTGCCGGACATCCAGCGCCTGACGCCTGCGGGCATCGAATTTAATGTCATGTCCGACCGCACGATCACCATCCGCGCCTCGGTGAACGATCTGCAGCGTTCGCTGGCTGTCTCCATCGCGCTGGTGATGATGGTTGTATTTGTATTCCTGCGCCGCGCGGCGCCGGTGATGGCTGCGGGCGTGACTGTGCCGCTTTCCCTTGCAGGCGCTTTCATTTGCATGTGGGCGGCGCATTTCACAATCGACAATCTGTCGCTCATGGCGATCATCGTATCTGTGGGTTTTGTTGTCGATGACGCCATTGTGATGATCGAGAACGCGCATCGCAACATGGATGCGGGCCTGTCGCCCTTTGAAGCGGCGCTCGCCGGGGCCCGCCAGATCGGCTTTACGGTTGTGTCGATCAGCCTGTCCCTGATCGCGGCGTTTGTGCCGCTGCTGTTCATGCCGGGCGTGCCTGGACGCATGTTCCGCTCATTTTCGGTGACGCTGGTTTTCGCGATCGTCGTGTCCGCAATGGTGTCGCTCTCGGTGACGCCCATGATCTGCGCACGGTTCATGAAAGCCGAGGTCAAGGGCGGCGAATCCTGGTTCGACCGGCTGGTGGAGGGCGCTCTCGGGCGGCTCCGCAGCGCCTATCTGGGGTCCCTCGACAATTTTCTCAGATGGCCCCGCTATGTGTCGATCCTGATCGTTCTGTTCACGGCAAGCGCGACAAGCGCACTCTGGTATTCCGCGCCGAAAGGTTTCTTTCCGCAGGACGATACCGGTTTGCTGAACGGCTGGACGGATGCCGCGCCCGATATTTCCTATCCAGCGATGGTGGAACTGCAAAAGGCGGCCACCGATATTGTCAATTCGGACCCTGCGGTGCAGTCCACGGCCTCGTTCGTTGGCGGCGGCTCTTCGATCAACAACGGACAATTGTTCATAGCGCTCAAGCCCGGCTCCAAATCGGTCGCCGTCATTGCGCGATTGCGCGCGCGGCTCGCAAAGCTGCCTGGGTTCAATGTCTATCTCATACCGGTGCAGGACATTCGCGTCGGCGGCCGTCAGGGGCGATCCAATCTGCAATTCACCTTGTGGGGTTCGGATGCAAAAGAGCTCGAAGACTGGAGCCACAGGACGCTTGACACATTGAAACTTCAACCGGAACTTGTCGATGCCGCAACCGACCGGATGCGCGAGGGGTTACAGGCGAATGTGATTATTGACCGCGCCGCCGCCGCGCGCTTCGGAGTTTCGGTGACCGCTATCGACAATGTGATTTCCGACGCCTACAGCCAGCGGCAGATTTCGACGATCTACGGCGATCGCAATCAGTACAAGGTTGTGCTAGAAGTCTCACCGTCGCGCCAGCGCGATCCCAATGATCTCTCGGGATTGTTTGTTCCCGGCGCCAACGGAACGCAAATCCCGCTGTCAACGGTGGCGAGAATTGAACGCGGCATTGCGCCGCTATCGATCAACCACACCGGCCAGTTCGCTTCGATCACGCTGACCTATAGCGCAGCGCCAGGAACCGCCGATGACGACGCAAATGCCGCCGTGCAGCGCGCTGTGGGCGAATTGCACCTGCCCGAAACAGTCCATGCGGACTTTTCCGGCGACGCAAAAGCCATCCGCGACAGCGTCAACAGCCAGTTCCTGCTGCTGGGCGCAGCGTTGCTGGCGGTCTACATCATTCTGGGCATTCTCTATGAAAGCCTCATCCATCCCCTGACGATTATCTCAACATTGCCTTCGGCGGGGCTGGGCGCCTTTCTGGCCCTGATGATGGTGGGAATGGATTTCACGCTGGTCGCCTTCATCGGCGTTATCATGTTGATCGGCATTGTGAAAAAGAATGGCATCATGCTGGTTGATTTTGCAATTGCCGCCGAGCGCGGGCGCGGTCTTGAGCCGCGCCAGGCCATTCTGGAGGCGTGCCGCGAGCGTTTTCGCCCTATTCTGATGACAACGCTGGCGGCCATGTGCGGCGCCATTCCCCTCATTATCGCCACCGGCGCGGGCGCCGAATTGCGCCGTCCGCTCGGCGTCACAATCGTCGGCGGCTTGATGCTGTCGCAATTGCTGACGCTTTATACGACGCCAGTGATCTATCTGATGATGAGCCGCTTCCAGACGCGCAAGCAACCGAGCCGGTTGCAGAAAATCGGCCTCGCGGCAATAGCTATCCCCGATATAAGGGTTGCCGGCGGTTGACCGGAGTCTGACAGGCGCTATACTCGTTTACATATATACAATCGGAGGCGCCGGTTGACCGCATGTTTGTGCGGGCTTTCGTCGTGCGTCCATATCGCGTATGTGGCGACCCTACCCCCTGCTTCCCGGTGAGACATGCGACGCCTTTTTGTCTTTTTGCTGATACTCCTGCTCGCTGCGGCTCTGGCCTGGAAGGCAGGGTTTGCGCCTCTGCCAGCGGTCTACGCTCTTGGCGGGCTGACGCTTGTCGTCGGCGTCCTGGCGGCGACAAGTCTTTTGCCGCGCGGCGGTCGAAGAGCCTTGGGGCTATTGTATGTCGTCGCGCTGTTTGCCGCGATCATTGGCGGGTTGAGCTATTTCCAGTTTCTGTTCAAGCCCGCGATGATCAAGGATATTATTTCAAAATCGCCACAACCCACGCAGACCGTCGCCGTAGGGCAGGCGCGTATGGAACGATGGGAGCCCAAACTTTCCGCCATCGGAACGTTGCGCGCGGTCGCCGGCGGCGACATAGCCCCCCAGGTCGGCGGCGTGATTACGGTGCTGAATTTCGATCGCGGTCAGGATGTCGAGAAAGGCGCGCTGCTGGCGCAAATCGACGATTCGGTTGAGCAGGCCGATTTGCGCGCCAATGTCGCGACGCTCAAAAACGCCGATGTCAATCTTGACCGACAAAAAGGCCTGATTGCCGGTGGCAATACGCCACGCTCGACACTCGATCAGGCTCAGGCGACACGCGACACTGCGGCAGCGGCAGTTGAACGCAGCAAGGCGCTGATAGCGCAAAAGTCCCTGACCGCGCCCTATTCCGGGCGCATCGGCATCCGCAAGGGCGATATCGGTCAATATGTCTCGCCGGGCATGAGTATTGCCAATTTGCAGCAACTCGACCCGATCTTCGTCGACTTTTCGGTTCCTGAGCAAAGCATCGCGGCGATGAAATTAGGCGCGGCGCTTTCGTTCAGCGTCGACGCCTTTCCCGGCAAGACTTTCACCGGCGTCATTCGTGCGATTGATGCGCGTGTGGACGCCACGACGCGCAACGTCCAGATTCGTGGCGAGGCGCCAAATCCCGACCGGACCCTGCTGCCCGGTATGTTCGCCAATGTCGATATAGTATCGGGCGCGGCGGTCGACCTGGTGACAATCCCCCGCACAGGCGTCAGCTTCTCGCTATATGGCGACACGGTTTTTGTCGCCAAACCCGAGGCTTCGGATGCGGGCGCGGCGCCGGCCGCGGTTGCAGATGGCCAGATCATGGTTCTTGACCGGCGGCTCGCAAAGGTCGGCGAGGCCCGCGAAGACCGCGTCGCCATTCTGGATGGGGTCGCCGCCGGAGAGTGGGTTGTGACCGAAGGACAGCTGAAACTGGCGCCGGGCATGCGTGTGCGTGTGGATAACTCGACGGCCCTGCCCGCAGCGCTTTCGCCACGACCCAAGGAATAGAGTTCGCCATGGCGTCCTTCACCGATCTGTTTATCCGACGTCCGGTCCTGGCGACAGTCGTCAGCCTGCTGATCCTGCTGGTTGGTCTCGCTGCGGGTTTTCGATTGCAAATCCGGCAATACCCGGAATTGTCGCAAACGACGATCACGATCACGACCGCCTATCCCGGCGCCAATGCGGATCTGATCAAGGGCTTTATTACAACGCCCATCGAACAGGCCGTCGCCAGCGCCGAAGGCGTCGACACCATCGTGTCGAGCTCGCAGCAAAATGTTTCGCTCGTCACGCTGAACATCAGGCTCAATTCCAATCCTGACCGCGCGATGACGGACGTGCTGTCGAAAATCAATCAGGTCAAAAGCGTGCTGCCGCGCGATGCGCAGGACCCCGTCGTCGTCAAAAAGACAGGGCAGGGCTTTGCGCTGATGTATCTGTCGTTCAATTCGGCGACCATGACGCCATCGCAGATCACCGACTATATGTCGCGCGTCATCCAGCCCGGCCTGCAAACGATCGATGGCGTCGGCGATGCGCAAATCCTGGGTGGCCAGACGTTTGCCATGCGCGTGTGGCTGGATCCCGAGCGCATGGCGGCGCGCGGCGTAACGCCCAACGACGTCCGCAACGCCCTTACGAAAAACAATTTCACGTCGGCTGCGGGTCAGATCAAGGGCGACTGGGTGCAGACCAGCATCAATGCGCTGACCTCGCTCGACAGCGCGCAGGCGTTTGCACAGCTTGTTGTTTCCGCGCGCGGCGACGCGCTCGTTCGGATCGGCGATATCGCCAAAGTGGAGCTTGGCCCGGAAAGCGTCGATTCCTCGGCGGTTTTCGACGGACTGAAGGCCGTTTTCATCGGCATTTACGCGACGCCGACCGCCAATCCGCTCGACATGATCGACAATGTCAAAAAGGCCTATCCGAGCCTGAAAGCCAATCTGCCGCCCGGCCTGCAAAGCGCCATCGCCTATGACGCGACGGAGGTCATTCGCGCGTCAATCTGGGAAGTCGCCAAGACTCTCGGCGAAGCCGCGTTGATTGTGATCATTGTCATCTTCCTGTTCCTGGGCGATGTCCGCTCAACGCTGATTCCCATCGTTACCATTCCGCTTTCGCTTGTTGGCGTGATGATCATGCTGATGGCGCTGGGTTATTCGATCAATCTGCTGACGCTGCTGGCGCTTGTGCTGGCGATCGGCCTGGTGGTCGATGACGCTATCGTGGTTGTCGAGAATATTTACCGGCATATCGAGGAAGGCCTGACGCCATTCGAGGCGGCGCTCAAGGGCGCGCGCGAAATCGCCATGCCTGTGATATCCATGACCATCACGCTTGCGGCGGTTTATGCGCCGATCGGCTTTGTGTCGGGCGTCACCGGCGCGCTGTTCCGTGAATTTGCATTTACCCTCGCAGGCTCGGTCTTCGTTTCGGGGGTCATCGCGCTCACATTGTCGCCGATGATGTGCTCGAAATTGTTGCGACCGCATGGCGGCGATGGCAAAGGCGGCTTTTCCGGCTTTCTTGACAGGCTGTTTGAACGGCTGCGTCTGGGTTACGAAAGCCGGTTGCACAAGACGCTGAATTTCCGCGCCATGACAGTCCTTGTTCTGTTTGGCATTCTTGGTTTGACCGGTGTCATTTATCTCTCGACCCAGCGAGAACTGGCGCCCGAGGAAGATCAGGGATTCGTCATTGCCATTCTCAAGGCGCCGCAATACGCCAATCTGGATTATCTTGAGCAGACGACGGATGAATTCAACAAAAAGCTGCAAGCGATTCCAGAGCTTGCGCATTCTTTTGCTATCAATGGCGTCAATGGCCCGCAACAGGCGTTTGCGGGGCTTATTCTGAAACCCTGGGGCGACCGCAAAGGCACGCAAAAGCAGGTGCTGCAAGCCCTGCAGCCGATGGTGCTGTCGCTGCCGGGCGTTTCCACCTTTGTTATTCCACCGCCTGCGCTGCCCGGCTCCACAGGCGGCGCGCCCGTGCAATTTATCATTCGCACCACGGGCGATTACCGGCAGCTTGCGCAGGTGCTCTCTGACATTCAGGACGATGCGCGCAAGAGCGGCCTGTTCATCTTTACCGACGCCGATCTGAAATTTGATACGCCGCAATTCGAGATGAAAATCGACGCCGCCAAGGCCAGCAGCCTTGGCGTTTCGATGCAGGATGTTGGCGAGGCGCTGGCGACTTTGCTCGGCGGCAACTATGTCAACCGCTTCAGCCTCGCCGGCCGCAGTTATAAAGTCATTCCGCAGGCGCCGCGCGATTTCCGCCTGACGCCGGACTGGCTGACCCGCTATCAGATCCGCACCGCCAGCGGCGTGCTGATTCCGCTTTCGACGATCGCATCAGTCTCGCAATCTGTGCAGCCCAATGCTCTCAACAGCTTCCAGCAGTTGAATGCGGCGACGCTTTCGGCGGTGCCCTTTCCAGGCCACACGATTGGCGAAACAGTTGACTTTCTGAAGGATGAAGCCGCACAGAAGTTCCCCGAAGGCTACACTTTTGACTGGCAGGGCGATGCGCGGCAATTCGTGCAGGAGGGCAATAATCTCGCTGTCACATTCCTGTTCGCGCTGATCGTTATCTTTCTCGTTCTTGCGGCGCAATTTGAAAGCTTCCGCGATCCGCTGATCATCCTGATCGCGCTGCCGACCTCGATGTTCGGCGCCATGCTGCCGATGCTGATCGCCTCCTTCATGCCGCCGGGCGTCGGCGGGCCTTTTGCCGGACTGACGATGAATATTTATTCGCAGATCGGCCTCGTGACGCTGATCGGGCTGATTTCGAAGCACGGCATTCTGATGGTCGAATTCGCCAACAAGACGCAGGAGGAGAGCGGCATGTCGCGCCGCGCAGCGATCGAGCACGCCGCCGGGGTTCGTCTGCGACCGATTCTGATGACGACAGCGGCCATGGTTGTTGGCATGTTTCCGCTGATTGCGGCGGATGGGGCCGGCGCCCGCAGCCGCATCGCCATTGGCATGGTGATCGCTTTTGGTATGGGCGTCGGCACGCTGTTTACGCTGTTTGTGACACCGGCCGTCTACACGTTGCTGGCGCGCGAGCGCAATGCGGGGGCGGTCAGGCCGGCTGCTGCGCACGCGGGCGAGCTGGAGCGGGCGGCGGAGTAGCGCTCATTCCTCCTCAAGCGCGCCGGCATAGGCTACAGCAAGGGAAAATCGCAACTCGACCGGCGGAAACTCAGCGCTGGCTTCCGGGCCGTTCAAATCTTCGACAGCCCAGCCCTGCGGCGTGCGCAACCACATCTGACCGCGCATTTCGTCTTGCGACAGCAGCAGTATTTGCTGGATGGAAGGCACGCTCTGATATTCGAACAGCTTTCTGTTCTGGTCGAGCCAATAGGTTCCTTTCGACAGAACCTCAATGACCGCAACCGGATTGGCCAGATGCGACGCTTTCCGGTCGAAGGGGCCGCAGTCGATGGAAACATCGGGGTAGCGGATGTTGCCTTTGGGAATGCGAACCTTGCCGTCGGCGGCGTAGGCCCGGCATGATTTATCGCGCAGACCCGTTGCGCAGGCGGCATGAACGTTGCTCACAATCATATTGTGACCGTTGCTGGCGTCGGTCATCATCTTCGTTCCGTCCCAGGAGGCGAACTTGAGCTGCGGGAATCCGTCGACAAATTCGTAGCGCTCGTCCTGCGTCTGGTGCCACAGTTCGAATTCTTCGGCAGTCATTTGTTGGGCAACGGCGGCGTTGGACAAGGCAACCTCATGACCCGCTTTATAGCACGTAGCGGTCAATTCTTGAAGGCGGTCGGGAACCAGCGCCAATTTTTCATTGACTTGCCCCGGTCTCATCCGCCAAAGCCCTGCCATGACCCAGTCCATCATCGATCCCGTCGCACGTCGGCGGACGTTCGCCATCATCTCGCATCCCGATGCGGGCAAGACCACGCTGACTGAAAAGCTGCTGCTGTTCGGCGGGGCGATCCAGCTTGCCGGCGAAGTCCGCGCCAAGGGTAACCGTCGCCAGACGCGTTCAGACTGGATGGGCATCGAACGCGACCGCGGCATTTCGGTCGTCACCTCGGTGATGACTTTTGAATATGGAGATTGCGTTTTCAATCTGCTCGATACGCCCGGCCACGAAGACTTTTCCGAAGACACCTATCGCACGCTGACGGCGGTCGATTCAGCCGTCATGGTGATCGATGCGGCCAAGGGCATCGAGGCGCGCACGCGCAAATTGTTCGAGGTCTGTCGCCTGCGGGACATCCCCATCGTCACGTTCATCAACAAGATGGATCGGGAAACGCGCGACCCCTTCGATCTGCTGGACGAGATCGAAAAGACTCTGGCGCTTGAATGCTCGCCGTTGACCTGGCCCATCGGGCGGGGCCGCGATTTTGCCGGCGTCTACGATATTGCCGCCAGCGCCATTCGACGTATCGATGTCGATGGCCTTGAAAAGGTCAATGGGCCCGAAGACCCCCGCATTGCCGACATGCTGCCCGAATATGACCGCGCCGCCTTCCGCGAGGAGTTGTCGCTGGCGGTTGAGGGTTGCAAACCCTTCGACAAGGCCGCTTTCCTTGAAGGCCACATGACCCCGGTGTTTTTTGGCAGCGCGCTGCGAACGTTCGGCGTGCAGGACCTGATCGACGGTCTTGCGGCTTTCGCGCCGCCGCCGCGCGGACAGGAATCGGCAAGCCGGCATGTCGATCCCCGCGAAGCCAGGATGAGCGGCTTCGTTTTCAAGATTCAGGCGAATATGGACCCCAATCATCGCGATCGCATCGCCTTCATGCGGGTCTGTTCGGGCAAATTATCGCGCGGCATGAAGGTGAAGCTCAGTCGCACCGGCAAGACCATGGCGCTGAACGCGCCACAATTCTTCTTCGCGCAGGACCGTCAGCTTGCAGAGGAGGCCTTTGCCGGGGATGTCGTGGGCATCCCAAATCATGGCACGCTGCGCATCGGCGACACGCTCACCGAGGGTGAGGATATTGTGTTCCGGGGCGTGCCGAGCTTTGCGCCTGAAATCCTGCGCGGCGTCCGGCTCGGCGACGCGATGAAAGCAAAAAAGCTGAAAGATGCGCTCCAGCAGATGGCTGAGGAGGGCGTGGTGCAGGTGTTTTCCCCCAATGATGGCGCGCCGGCCATTGTTGGCGTCGTCGGCGCCCTGCAGCTGGACGTGCTGGTGGAACGCCTCAGGGTCGAATATGGCCTGCCCGTCAGCTTCGAACAAAGCCGGTTCGAACTGGCGCGCTGGGTGTCGGCGGAAAACCCTGTGGAGCTTGAGAAATTTGTGCGCGCCTTTCCCTCATCGGTGGCGTTGGACCTTGATGGCGCGCCGGTATTCCTGGCGGGTTCCGCCTGGGCGCTGCGCTATGAGCAGGAGAAATGGCCCGCGATTTCATTTGCCGACGTGAAGGATTATCAGAAGGCGGCGGCTTAACCCCGTTACCCAATCGCAATAATTTTTGCTATAAAACACATCTTGACGGCCTGCATCCTGCGGCGTCTTTTTCGTTGGAAGACCCATGGCCAAAATTCTCCCCGTCATCATGTGCGGCGGCTCGGGCACGCGAATGTGGCCCGAATCCCGCGAAAGCCTGCCCAAACAGTTTTTGCCCCTGCTCGGGCCGCTCTCGACCTTCCAGACTACGGTCAAGATGCTGGCGGGCAGCGACGCTTTCGACCGACCGGTCATTCTGACGAATTTTGACTACCGCTTTCTGGTCGCCGAACAGCTTGCGGCCATCGGCGCGCAGGCCGAAATCGTCATCGAGCCGGTTCGCCGGGATTCTGCCGCCGCTGTGGCTGTCGCTGTGGAACTCGCCGCGACGCGGGGGCCCGGGATCATCATCGCTGCGCTCGCGGCCGACCACGCCATTACCGGTCCGCAGAAATTTCTGGACCTGTGCGGCGATGCTGCGCGCGCCGCGCAGGCGGGTAAAATTGTCACCCTCGGGATCAAGCCCGCCCATCCCGCCACAGGATACGGCTATATCCGCACCGGCGAAGCGATTGCTGGCGCGCCGGGTGCGTTCAACGTTGCCGCCTTTGTCGAAAAGCCTGATGTGGAAACCGCCCGAAAATACATTTCCGAGGGGTACCTCTGGAACTCTGGCAATTTCATTTTCAGCGCCGACACAATGAAGGCGGAAATTACGCAATTTGAACCCGCCATCGCCGCCGCTGCCGCGCGCGCGGTCGCAGAATCAAAACTGGACCTGCAATTTCGGGTTCTGGATGAAAAGGCGTTCGCCTCAAGCCCCAAAAAATCGATCGATTACGCCGTCATGGAGCATACCAAACGCGCCGCCGTGGTGCCTGCCGATATCGGCTGGTCGGATGTCGGCGCGTGGCCCTCTGTGCTGGAGTTGTCGCCCCGGGACGCGCAGGGAAACGCCATTTTCGGAAATGGCGCAATACTCGATTCGACAAATGTGCTGATCCGCTCGCCTGACCATCTCACCGCCGTTGTCGGCCTTGACAATGTAGTCGTCATTACAACCAGCGACGCCGTTCTTGTGCTCAACGCCAGCAAGGCCGATCAGGTCAAGGGGCTGGTGGAAAAACTCAAGAGCGAAGGTCGCCGCGAGGTTCTCGAGCACAAGCGGATCTATCGGCCCTGGGGCTATTATCAAAGCATTGACAACGGCGACCGCTATCAGGTCAAGCGCATCGTGGTGAAACCCGGCGGCCAGCTGTCGCTGCAAAAGCATTTCCATCGCGCCGAACATTGGGTCGTCGTGCGTGGCGTGGCTGAAGTCACATGCGACGAGACAAAAAAACTCGTGCAGGAAAATGAATCCATCTATCTGCCGCTCGGCTCTGTTCACCGCCTCGAAAACCCCGGCAAAATCGATATCGAGTTGATCGAGGTCCAGACTGGCAGCTATCTCGGCGAGGATGACATCATCCGGATTGAGGATGCCTATCACCGCGTCTGACGGATTCTGGCGGGCGGAAGACGCTGCGCCGCAGTTTCATCGGCGCGCGACCCCGGAGGTCTGCGTCGCTGTAGCTCCCATCCATGACGGCAAATGTGCGCGTCTTGGTTTTTCTGCTCAGTTGGCGTTTTTGTACGCCTTGCTGGAAAACGCCGTCAGAAACATGATCTTCAGGTCGAACAGGAGCGACCAGTTGTCGATGTAATAGAGGTCATGCTCGACACGCCCGCGCATCTGGTCCGTCGTTGTCGTTTCACCCCGGAACCCGTTAACTTGCGCCCAGCCGGTAATTCCAGGACGCACATTGTGGCGGCGAGCATACAGAGCGATCTCGTTTTCATATTGCCGATTGTGCGCCAGGGCGTGCGGCCGTGGTCCCACCAGCGACATATTGCCTTGCAGCACATTCAGTAATTGCGGGAGTTCGTCGATATTGCAGCGACGGATAAACCGCCCGACCCGTGTGACACGCGGATCGTCCCGCCGGGCCTGGGCAATCACAGCGCCATCGTCCATTGTCGACATGGAGCGAAACTTGAAAATACGGAACGGCTTTTGATTAAATCCATACCGGCGCTGGAGAAAAAACACCGGCCCTCGGGAATCCAGCTTGATGGCGATGGCGGTTATCAGAAAAAGCGGCGCCAGGAGAACAAGAGCGCCAAGCGCGCCGCAAATATCAACCATCCGCTTGGTGACAATTTCGAACAAATTCAGGGGCTGACCGGCCAAATTCAGGCTTGTTACCGGCCCGATACGATCCAGCTGGGCTTTGCCAAAGCGATCAAGCACGCCATCAAGCCCCAGATGCAGGGAGGCTGGAACGCTCAGAAATGCATTCATTGCAGCGTCGATCAGCGTCGACTGCGACAAGGGCGCGAGAATATAGATATCGTCGGGTCGCAGAACGCGCGCCGCATTCGCCGCCATGGCCAGAGTTGCGACAACATTTCTGTTATCGTCCAGCACGGTTGTCGAAACGATGTGCATACCGTGCCGCGACGGATCGTATCGGGCGTTGAAGCGTTCGATATCCGTATCGCGTCCGACAAGGAACACACGGCGCGCCGCTGCGCCGCCGAGCTGCGCGTCGCTTGCGACAATGCGTGTCATGGATGCGCGCGCTGCTGTCAGGGCAAAAAAGCCAAGAAAATAAGTCAGGATTATCGTGCCGCGCGAAATATCGTCGCCCGTTCTGGTGACGAAGGCAAGAATCGCCAGGCTCAGAAAGGCCGCGTTCCAGCGCATGAACAGCCGCATTCCCTGATTGCGGAATGTCATAAGACTCACGATATCGTAATCTCTCCGCATCACGCCCGATGGAATGAAAAGAGCGGAAATCGCAAATCCGAGCGCGGCATGAGTGGCGAACATGCCGTCGATTTCGTAAAACATCGCATGATATAATGTGCCAGACGCAAGCGCGGCGACGAGAATCGCGCCGACATCGCTTGTGGCTGCAGCGATGGAAAGCGCCGTACGCCACAATGTGAGATGGCCGACGAAGTCATGTGTGACCGGAACATTGGAAGTCTGAAGCTCCGGTTCGACCGAAGCGCCAGAATGTTCCAGGATATTTCCATCGAGTGGCATGGCGGCCTCATTTCGAAACACATTTGCGCCGTATTGGCGCAGCAACGGGGTCAGGACCCCGCTTGTTTGAAAGGGGGGCACGCGCCATGCCACCAGAAACAAGGACCTCGGATTGACCCGGTCGCGGACTGGCGGGGGAGGCCTCGCGTCCGCTTGGCACAGCCGTTGCGATGACGCTCCGGACAAGGCGAGTGTCTCATTCCGCGACATTGCCGACAGGCGAATTGTCCATGCCAATCCCGGTCGCGTCTTCGCAACAGCGTCGCAGATATGTTTCCCTGGATGGACTGCGCTTCATCGCGGCCATGGGCGTCGTTGCGCATCACTATGCGGGACTGGGAGGCGCCCCGATTGCCGAAACGCTGTTCGCGAAAAACTATCTGTTTGTCGATTTCTTTTTTGCGATTTCGGGATTTGTCATTTTTCACAATTACGTTGGCAGGGTGTCGACCTGGAGCGCGTATGGCGACTTTCTGAAAAACCGCCTTGCTCGTATCTATCCGCTGCACCTCTTCACATGTCTCGTTTATGTGGCGCTGGCGTTCACGCTCTGGCGCGACAGGATCGACCGAAGTTTTGTCGATTCGAGCGCGCTTCTCCCCAATCTGCTGCTGGTCCATGCCTGGGGAACGACGCAAGCGACATCGTTTAATTATCCGTCGTGGTCGATCAGCGCAGAATGGTTGGCCTATCTTTCATTTCCTGCGGTTGGCTGGCTGATCGCTCGGGGCGGCGCCAGGGCGGCTGTCCTGGTCGCAATTCTCCTGATCGACGGACTGGATCTTGCCAGCGCGGGGGGGATCATCGAACCCTGGACCACGCTGACGTATCATTTTGGGGCATTGCGGGCCGCGCCGACCTTCCTTCTCGGGGCCGCCCTGGCGCAGGGCATCGAGCGCATCCCGCTAAAACTGACTGGATTTGGATGGGCCTGGGCGTGTTTTGCTGGCGCGATCCTGGCGATGATGGCGGGCGTCCATGACCAGTTGATCCTGCTCCTGCTGCTGGCCAGCGTAGCCGCAGCGGCCATTGCTGAGCGCGATGGCGCAACGGGCTTACTCACGCGCCCGTTTATGGTGGCGCTGGGCGATCTGTCCTACGCGATTTACATGATCCATCCGTTGATGGCGGTGGCCTTGATCAATCTCGTTGCGGGGAAGATTCTCCATCTCGCCGGCGCGCCGCTCACGCTCTGGTGCATTTTTTGCGCTCTTGCGGCGAATGTGGGCGTCGCGGCCGCCGTTCACAAATGGATCGAGGTTCCCTCGCGGAACTATCTGCGGCGCGCGCAGCTTCCGATTTTTGCGAGTGTGAAAACGTTGACGCGCATTAACCAGAAAAAGACCGCAGCCTGATTGAAACCGCTGTCATCGCCGGACGGATTTTCCCCGAATAGTGAACGTTTAGTAAGGATTTATCTTTAACAATGGACCCGCGAAGGCCCGCAATCCAGCCGTTCTGGCCGAAGCGAATCGATTCGAACGTATCCACGAACTCAACATTACCTTGTACGGATTCCAATGACTGCGGCCTTTCGGTATGACCGCTGGAGCGAACCACCGCCCGAGCGTGCGATGGATATCCGCGACTTCGTCCATGCCCTGGCGAGCCGCTGGAAAAGCATTGTCTTCTCCATGGCCGTCACAACCGGCATGGGGCTCTCCTATCTCGCCTTCACGCCGACGACCTATACGTCGACAGTCTCGATTCTGGTGGATGCGCGCCCGCGCGCGCCTGCCGGATCGGATCCGGCAGCCAATATCAATGCCCAGGCCGACACGATCCTGGTGGAAAGTCAGGTCAAGGT
Source organism: uncultured Hyphomicrobiales bacterium (assembly GCA_903931945.1). Taxonomy (GTDB): domain Bacteria; phylum Pseudomonadota; class Alphaproteobacteria; order Rhizobiales; family Beijerinckiaceae; genus Terripilifer. The sequence goes on from CAIZEI010000066.1 coordinate 50,050, forward strand.
CCTGTCGTCCAATACGGTTCTGATGCGCGTCGTGCAGCGCGAGGGCCTGGCGAACGATCCGGATTATGTCGGCGCAGGCGGGGGGCTGGTTGCGCGGCTGACAGGGATGATCGGGTTCCATGCGCCAGCGCAGGTCGCAGGCGACGATCGGGCTGCGCGCGCTGTTCAGGCCCTGGCCCGCTCTGTAACGGTCAAGCGGTCCGAACGCACCTATGTGATCGATGTCGATGTGTCGGCGCGCGACCCGGCAAAGGCTGCGCGGCTCGCCAACTCTGTTGCCGACGCCTATCTCGCCGATCAGCTCGATGCGCGCGCAACCATCGTTCGCGGCGACGCCAAATGGATCAGCCAGCGCCTCGGCGAATTGCAGGCGCGTGTTCAGGACGCAGAAAATCGCGTGCAGACCTACCGCGCGCAACACGCCATCACAGACGCCAATGGCAAGAACGTCGGGGATCAGGAGTTCGCCGATCTGTCCAACGAACTTGTCAAGGCGCGTGCGCGGGTGATCGATTCGAAATCACGCTGGGAGCGCTATCGCAGCGTGGTCAATTCGGCGCGGATCAATGACCTGCCCGCCGAAGCTTCAAAATCGGGTGTGCTCGACAAATTGCGCGGCCAGCTTGCGGAAATTACGCGGCAGGAGTCCAATTTACGGACGACGCTCGGGGACCGGCACCCGGCATTGCTCGAAGTCGAAAGCCAGCTGCGCGACACGAAGACTCAAATTAATGCCGAGCTGAAGCGCCTCGCTGACGCTGCCGGGGTTGAATACCAGGTGGCTCTGGACGCCGAGAACCAGACCATCGCCCGCGTCGAGCAGGCGCGCAAGGAAACAGAAGGGCGCAATCAGTCCAGCATCGAATTGCGGGAACTGGAACGCGACGTCGACGCCAGCAAGTCGGTCTATGAAAAATTCTTGCGCGCCCGCGAAAACAATGACGAACAGAATACCGGTGGCCCCGACGCCCGCGTGATTGCGCCCGCTGTTGCGCCAGCTGCCCCCTCATCGCCAAAGACTGCGGCGATTATATTTGCTTCGGCTGCCTCCGGCCTGTTCATCGGAATCGGACTTGCACTCTTCAGCGACTATATGGAATCCACCTCACTGCCAGCCGGCGGGCGCGACAAACTCGACGACGACCTGGACGATGTTGAGAATAGAAAAAGCCGCGTTCCAGTCAGGGGCAGGGCCCTGCGCGCCTGGCGTCACCGGGACAACGCAAGTCTGGACCATTCCGCCGGGGGCGCCGATGATCATCCCGACAAACAGTCCCGCCAAAAATCCGGACGGCCCGACGAGCGCATGACGCGCCGCCGCCCGCTGGAGGCGGAGCGCAAGGAGCCTGTGCTGAATTTAACCAGGGCGCGACCGCAGCAGGCCCGCGATGACGCAACGCAGGCAAGACTTTACGAGGCCCTGATGGGCGGCGCCCGGAGATCGCGGCATGGTCGTCAACGCGCCCGCGTGATGCTCCTGACGTCGATGGAAGACGCCGTTGACCGCGCCCGGGTGGCCGTCGATCTTGCTCGCTACGCCGCCGCTAAAGGCAAGCGGGCGCTGGTTATCGACGCTGACATCGACAATCCCGCGCTCGTCGATCAGTTGATGACTGTCACCGAGTACGGGTTGATTCTCCTCAACGGCGTGAGGCGACCGATATATCGCGCCAATTCCTTACTCTGGTTCGTGCCCATGCGAAACAATGAGGCGCGCATCGTCGACCGTCTGCTGCGACGCCCTGACATACAGTGCTTCGAGGGCATCTCCGATGAGTTCGATCTGGTCACGTTGATCGGCCCGGTTCTGGACTTTGAGCCTGGCGCCGCCGAACTGGCCGCTGCGGCCGACAGGATCGCGGTCATTGCAACCAGTGTCCAGCGGCAACCCGATGCCGGCGATATCGCTGACTTGCTCGGCGTCTCTCCGCACAGGATCGTGAGCGTCGCGCTCCATCCCCTGCGTGGGCGCGAGGGGGTTGCAGCGTGAGTTCGGCCGCATGGTCCACGCGCGGGTTTCGTACGCCGGGCCGCGATCACGGCGAGCTGATTGCAACCTTGGCGGACAGGGCGTTTACCGTTCTCGTGTTCGTCGTTCTGGCGCTCTATTTTTGTCTGTCGGATATGGCGCTCGCCAAATTTGGCGTCAACTATGCCGAGGGCGGCGGCAGCGCGCTTGAAAAAATCCATCCTGCGACGTGGCTTGCCTTTGCGACCCTCATGCTGTTGGGCGCGCGTTATGGCAACCCGTTGCGGTTGCTCGACATCCTGGTCTCATTTCGTGGCTTGACCCTGTTCTTTCTGAGTTGGCTGCTGCTGTTCATCTGGGCGATGACGATCGTCAAGACTCCATTCACGCCCCTCATCGATACATTTTTGTCAGCGATCGTGATGTTTCTGCTGATCTCCCAACTGGACGCGCGAAATATGCGAAAATTTGCATGTCTTGTGCATGCTTTCATGACCTTCAATGCGTTGCTCGGAATTTTTGAGTATGTGACGGGATGGCGACTGACCCCCTATACAATTGGTTCCACAGCCATTGATTTTGACTGGCGCTCCACCGCAATTCTCGGTCACCCTCTGGGCAATGCGGCATTGACTGGCGCCTATGTTGTCGCGCTGTCCGTCGGCGGCGGCCAGGATCTGCCGCGCTATGTTCGACCGGCGGCGCTGGGACTGCAACTCCTCGCGATGATCGCATTTGGCGGGCGAACTTCCCTTGCCAGCGCTATCGTCATGATTGTCATTGTCGGTTTGTGGCATCTGGCTCGAATCTTGGGGGGACAGAGCTTCGATGGGCGCATGGCGCGCGGCGTTTTCTTCCTCGCCCCGTTGCTTGTGGCTGCGATTGCGGCGGCGGGGTCTGGCGGGTTTTTTACGCAGTTCATTGACCGCATGAACGATGACGCCGGCAGCGGAAATACGCGACTGATACTGTTAACGTTTTTCCAGATCATCCCGTTGCGCGATATCATTTTCGGGCCCGATCAGGCCTATGTGGCGAGCTTGCAGGTTCTGGAAGGGACTGAGCTCGGCATTGAAAGCTTTTTTGCAGGATTCATTCTTGCATATGGCGCCATCATGGCTTCGATTTTCTTTGTCGGTCTGTTCGCTTTCTGCTGGCAGATGGTGCGTCTGACGCGACCTGCGACTGCGTTGATGCTGCTGTTTTACTTTATCGTGGCGAGCACATCGGTCAGCCTGTCCGTGAAAACCATCACGTTTTCCATTCTTGTGGCGATGACCCTTTCGATCATGCGCACGCCGCCGCAACCGGACCGATATGTATGAAGCAGGCTCGCATCATCGTTGATCACAGCCATTGCGGGCGGCATGTCACAGGCCTTGAACGCATCACGCTGGAGCTGTTTTCCGCCGAAGCGCTCGCGCCCCTGTGTGTCGATATCGTGCGCTCCACCGGCGTGCCGGATATGATCGTCAAGCAGACTGTTGCTATGCCAGCAGCGCTGGCGATGGACCGTCGAGCGCTGCTCGTCTGCCCCAACTTTCCGCCATCGTTGACAGCGAGCCTGTTTGGCGGGCGCTGTCTGCCCTATATTCACGACCTCTTTCTGATGACACGGCCTGGCGACCTCAACGGGCGCGCCAAACTCTATATGGCGCCGGCCTTTCGCGCCGCCGTCAAAAAGCTGCCCCGCTTCCTCGTGAACTCGGCGACGACGCGCGACGAATTGCGCCGTTATTGCCGGGCCGACGCCGAAATCCAGCTCTATCGACCGGCTGTACGAAATGTCTTCGACCTTGACGCCAGCGCGCGCGGCGCCGCGCCGGCTTTATCGCGCGGGTTAAGACTCATTGCGCTGGGCACGATCGAGCCGCGCAAGAATCTTCGCGCTGCAGGCGCGATTTTGCAAGCGCTGCGCAACAGCCGTTTTCCCGACGCCACGCTCGACCTTGTCGGTCGTCCGGGTTGGGGCGATGACGCCGAAAGGCTCGCCACAGCGCCGGGCGTCACGATCCATGGCTATCAACCGCTGGAGCGTGTGCGCGACCTGATCCAGGGCGCAGACGCATTGATCTCGACCTCTCATGATGAAGGGTTGGGGTTGCCGTTGCTTGAAGCGCAATATGCCGGCCTGCCAGTCATCGCGCCTGACAAGGCGGTGTTTCGCGAGGTATTGGCCGACTCTGGCTGGTTGATCGATCCTGCTGATGCGAATGGCGCCGCTGCGCACATATCCTCATGCCTCGCAGCGAACGATTGGCGTTCCAGGGCCAGCGCTGCTGCGCTAACCAATATTGAACGTTGGATGGGACTCGCGCGCGCCGATCACATACAGGTCTTGCGGTTGCTGGCGCGTCTTGCCGGCGCCGGAGCCCTGTCATGTTAGTCCGGCACACATTGCTGTACATGCCTGCGCAATTGCTGGGTCCTTTGTTCCAGTTCATTGCGGCTGTGGTGTGGACGCATTTTCTGCCGGCCAATGATTATGGCGTTCTCACGTATGTTCTGGCGTCGCATGAATTGATCGCCATCGGATGTCTGGCGTGGTGGTCGCAGTATTCGCTGCGGTTTGCCGGCGCGTATAAGGACGCCGACGGGCGCCGTCGCTTTCAGGCCGCCGAAAACGCCGTTATTCTTTGCGGGTTGCCGGCGCAGGCTGTTCTGGTGGTCATGCTCCTGTCGGCGCAACATGTGCCCCTGAGCGTGGCGATGATCGTTCTGGCCAGCATCTGCTGCATTTCGCGCTCTGTCACTGCGCATCTCTGCGAGCGCGCGCGCGGCGCGGGGCGTGTTTTTATATACACCGTTGCGCAGAGTGTTGGACCGGTCGCCGGTTTTGCGATCGCGCTTGCGCTCGTTCGATATTGCGACGCCACGCCTGCGATGGCGTTGGCCGGATATGCGGTCGCGCAGTCCGCAATCATTCCCTGGATTTGGCGGCAAATGGATTTGCCATGGACGATCGCGCGTCCGGACGCCTCGATCATTCGCGGGGCGTTGGCCTTTGGCGTGCCCATGATCATCGCTGGCGGCGTGATGTGGTTCAGCGCTAATGGCATCCGTATTGTCGTGGCGCACGTACGAGGCGCAGACGCGGTTGGATTGCTTTCCGTCGGCTGGGGTCTCGGCCAGCGCCTGTCGTCTGTCGTCGCCATGCTTGTCACGGCTGCGGCATTCCCGCTGGCTGTCAAGCATCTTGTCGATGGCTCGCGCGAGGGGGCCATCCGGCAGCTCGCCATGGGCGGCGCAATTCTTTACGCCGTCGTCGCGCCCTCAGCGGTGGGCATTATTCTGGTCGCCGAGCCGCTTGTCGATCTGATGATCGCCGAACGTTTCCGCGAGATGACGCTGGTGGTGTTGCCGCTGGCGGCGCTGACCGGCGCTGTGCGAAACCTGCGTATCCATTTTTGCGACCAGATTTTCATCCTGTTCGAGCACACCCATATCACAATCATCATCAATATCGTTGAAGCCGCAGCGACGCTTGGTTTGTGCTATGTCGGCGCCCTGTGGGCAGGCCCCGCCGGCGCGGTAGCGGGCTGTCTTGCGGGCGCGACGCTGGGGGCGCTCTTTGGCTTTGCCTATGGCGTTCTCCATTTCGGACTTGTGATTCCCTGGGACCATGTGGCGCGCATCACCGCGGCCACCGCAGTCATGGCGTCCGTGCTGATGACGCCGGCGATGCGGGCGTTAACCCTGCCTCCGCTGGAGCTCCTCATTGTCGATATCGTCATCGCGGGCGCGACTTACGGCGCCGCGCTGATGGCGCTGTATCCGTTGGCCATGGCACAGGTTTGCCAGCGCGCGCGCGTCTTCCGTCTGGCGCTGCGATAGTCGCTTCGGGTCGACGCTTCGATCGAAATCGCACGCGCCCGTGGCGCAGTTTGAGACGCCCTCTTGCGTCCCGAAATAAATAGCGTTGGCGCCGCTATGGTCCGGCGCGTTCATTTCGTCCCATTCTGATACAGTTTTTGCTGGCCACCGCCTTGCAGCCTTTCCGCCGTGATCAACTTCCACGGACGGGATTGGCTCAAAATGAGTGTGACAGATTTTTCTCCTGGGGCGTTGGCGTCGATCGATGGCCAGGACATCAACATCGCAACATCGACCGATTTGATCAAAGCCAGTCTCGCGCGATTGAAATCAGGTCTTGGGTTCACATTGTTCACGCTGAATCTCGATCATCTCGTCAAGCGTCGCTCTGACCCTGCATTTCGGGATATCTACAGCCGCGCGACATTCGTTACGGCTGATGGCGCGCCAATTGTCTGGCTGGCTGGCCGCCAAGGCGTCAAACTCGACCGCGTGACTGGCGCCGACCTCGTCATACCAATGTGTGAGGCGGCGGCGAATGCGGGTCTGCCCGTCGCCTTCTATGGATCGACAGAAAAATCGCTGTCTGAAGCGGCTGTGCGTCTGCGCCGTCAATTTCCGGCGCTGCGTATCGTTTTCATGGAATCGCCGCCGCAAGGCTTTCTCCCGCAGTCCCCTGCCGCCGACGAAGCCGCCCGGCGGATGGCCGCGTCCGGCGCAAGGATTTGCTTTGTCGCGCTCGGCGCTCCCAAACAGGAAGCCTTTGCAGACCGTATGTCGCAGCAATATGCCGGCGTTGGTTTCCTCGGCGTCGGCGCAGCGCTCGATTTCATTGCAGGCGAACAAACACGGGCGCCGAAATTCTTCCAGAAAAATGGTCTGGAATGGCTATGGCGCCTCGCCACCAACCCGCGCCGGCTGGCGACCCGTTATGCGCTCTGCGCCGCAGCGCTGGCGAGCCTGGCGCTCACTCCGCAGACACCGCTTGCGCTGGGTGGTCCCAGGCGCTGATGAAGGCCCCGTCTTTACGTCTTCTTTGCCGCAAGCTGCTATGGCCCTAGTCAAGACTGCCGCAGGTACGACATGAACCAGAAAGCCTACCGCATCCTCCTCATGCATCCGATGGACCCGCGTGGCGGCAAGCTGGGCGGCATTGAAACCCACGTTCGCTTGATCCTGAGCCGCCATCCCTCCGATTTCTCGATCCTTTTTGTGGGCGTCGATGAATTCGGCGATTGCAGGCCAGGGGAAATCCGGCAGATCGAAGTCGATGGACGGCGGATCGATTTTTTCCCTACCGTGCATATCGATACCGCGCGGATCAATCTGGCAAGCCACAAATTGACGGGTTCGACGACCTTCCGCTTTGCAGCAGGGGCGTTGCGCTATCTGCCGAAGCTGCGCGCTCTGACGCGCGGCGCATCAATTTCGGCGGATTTGCAGCGATTTGAATTCGGACTCCTGCCCAAGCTTCTCGGTCTTAAAACCATTCAGATGGTGCATGGCGAAGGGTCGAAAGAGCAGAAAATGGATAGCCTCATCAAAAAGCTGTGGTTCATCCATCGCGCCAACGAGACGTTGTCGCTGACGCTGGCGGACAAGGTGTTCTGCGTCAATCCAAACATCGTGACGCGCCTTGAAAAAATACTGCCGCGCGCTGCGCGCAAAGCCGAGGTGATGACGGTATCCGTTGACACCCAGCGCTTTTCAGCAAAGCCATTCGATACGAGCGATGGTATATTCCGTGTCGTATTCGCGGGACGACTCGACGAATTCAAGGACCCGCCGCTGATGTTCCGGACGCTTGCAGGACTGCGCGGGCGACTGAACGGAAAGCTGGAATTTCACTACGTCGGCGTCAGCGATCCCGCGCGATACCCTGAATTCAGCCTGATCGCCGATTGCACGGTCCAGCATGGTTTGCAGAGCGCTGACGGCGTCTCGCGCATTGTCGCATCCTGCCATGCCGGCGTTCTGACCTCATTTTTTGAAGGCATGCCCTGTTACCTGCTGGAAACGCTTTCGACCGGCAGGCCATTTTGCGCCGTCCGTTTGCCGCAATACGATCCTCTGGTCATGCCTGGAGTCAGCGGTGAGCTGGTTGAGCGCACAGATCCGGACGATCGATGTATGGACGACCTGATCGAGGCCTTTGTCCGTCTGCGCAACGATATTTTTGCTGGACGCATTTCGCCCGCGCGGGTGCATGAATGCGTTCAGCCCTATTCAGTGGAATCGCAGATGTCCCGGCTTTTCGCTTCGCATCGGGCGTTGCAGGATGGAACGGCAATGTCTTCGCGCGCGAAGACTGTGACAACGGCGAAGGCTGCGGTCTGATTGGGCGCCTTGCGCATCCTCGATTGCTGCCGTCAGGGTTTCTGCGCTATAGGCCGCGCATGCCAACTCTCGGCGCCCAACGCAAATCGCCTGTCGACCGTAACGCCATAGCTCGCGTCAAGGCGATGGCGCGCGCGCGATTCCGGCTGACGGATGATGACGCCGTGATGGTGACTGAAATTGAATGCGGCGTTCCCGGCTGCCCGCCGCTCGAAACCATCATCGCCTTCTGGACGGATGAGACGAAGCGTCATCACACCAAAGTATTCAAGCCGGTTGCCGAGGTCGTCGATGACGATCTGCCGCCCTGGTGGATGAAAGACGCGCTGGCGGCGGAAGAGATTTTCGGCTGTCCCTGCTGTTGAGGCGCCGCGCGTTGCCGTTCCAGGCGCAATCCTGGTTTGATGGTCGCGCCGCTGTCGGCGTCGGCCACGGCGCGCGCAAGCGTCGCAGCATGAGGGGCTTGGCGCGCAGAGTGTCCTTCAATAGAATGCGTCCAACTTATCCATGGAGCAGGAAATGTCCTTGACGGTTACGCCAACCGGCGCGGCGCTCGGCGCTTTCATCACCGATATCGACGCCCGCCAGATATCGCCTGAGGATGCAAAGGCGCTGAATGACGCCTATTTGAAATATCACGTCATCGTGCTGCGCGATCAAAACCTTTCGGATGAACAACTCGTGCGGTTTGGCGAATGTTTTGGCCATATCGAAAAGGCGCGCTTTATTTCACCCTTGACCAATCGCGACGATATCATGGTGATTTCCAACATCCGCGAGGACGGCAAGGTTCTGGGACAATTGCCGGATGGCGAAATGTCGTTCCATTTCGACAGAATTCATCAGGCCAAGCCTTGCCGCGGCGCTGCGCTGCATTGCAAGGAAACGCCCATGGCGGGCGGCGACACCTGTTTTTCCAATATGGCGCTCGCCTATGAAACGTTGCCGGAGGCGACCAAGCAAAAACTGGCCGGCAAATTCGCCGTCAATTCATTCACCTATACCGCGACCACGCGCGCGATGAAGGATGGCAATGGCCCGCGCGCGACGCACCCCATTGTTCGCACGATACCCGAGACCGGCAAGAAAGCGCTCTATCTCTGCCGCTTGATGACTGACCGGATTGAGGGGATGGACATCGCTGAAAGCAATGCGCTGCTCGACGAGCTCTGCGACCACATCGAAAGTCCCAGGTTCATTTATCAGCACAAATGGCGCGTTGGCGATATCCTTGTCTGGGACAATCGCTGCACCTGCCACGCCCGAACCGACTTTTCGAGCGAGGAGCGCCGGTTGATGAAACGCGTGACGATTGGCGACAACGCTTTGCCGATGCATTAGGCGCCGGCGCAGCGCCGTTTTGAAGTCCGCAACCAGGTCCACGCGCGACATCGGCGCGCAGCGACAGGAACCCTTTATGCTGTTCAACTTTTTTCACCTGATGCCGTGGCCCTATTGCGAGGAGCCGCCAGTGAGTTGGCCCGTCTCCAACAAGACCTTCGATGCGCAAAAGGCCTGCGAACTCTATGAAACCTATACCGAAGCCATGGCCTGGTCCGAGCAGTGCGGCTTTGACTGGGTGGGCTGCAACGAGCACCACTTCAGTCCCTACGGCCTGATGTCAAATTGCAATCTGATCGGCGCAGCGCTGGTGGCGCGGACCAGGAAAATCAAACTCGGCATGTTCGGCAATCTGGTGCCGCTGCTCAATCCGGTGCGCGTCGCCGAGGAATACGCCATGCTCGACGTCATGAGCGGCGGGCGTCTCATCGCCGGTTTTATGCGCGGAATTCCGCATGAATACAGGGCCTACAACGTCAATCCGGATGAGTCGCACGGGCGTCTTGACGAGGCGGCGCGGTTGATCGTCAAGTGCTGGACCGCAGATGAGCTGTTCCGCTGGGAAGGCGAATATTACAATTTCCCCTCCATTTCCATCTGGCCGAAGCCGATGCAAAAGCCGCATCCGCCCCTGTTGATGTCGGCATCGAATGCCGAGGCTGCGGAATTTGCAGCGCGGCACAAGGCGATCATGGGCATGACGCTGATCGCCGACCTCGATCTGGCGCGCAAGAACATCGAAATCTACAAAGCGGCGGCGCGGATAAATGGTTATGAGCCCACGCCGGCGCATATTCTCACGGGCCATCAAACCGTGATTGCCGATAGCGACGCCGAAGCCCGCGACATCATGCGCAAAGGGCTCGATTATTTTCATCAGGTGCTGATGCGCCCGCAGCGCGAGACGCAGAGCGAGGTGCTGCAAAAGACCGGCTATTACGCCAGTGCAGATCAGAAGCAGTATTTCGACGCGCGGCTGAAGACGCTGCGCGAACGCACGCTGGAAGAGCAGATCGAGGCGGGAACTGTATTTTGCGGCAGTCCGGAAAGCGTCGTCAAACAGATGACGAAGGTGCACAAGGCGCTGGGCCACGGCGTGTTCAATATGACAATGAAAATCGGCAATATGCCCGACAGCGCCGTGCGTCGGGGGATGGAGCTTTTCCGCGATCGGGTCGCGCCTGAAGTGCGGGGGCTTTAGCCCTTCGCTCGGCGCCGGGCGCGTCGTAGAACCGCCCACCGCCGGCATTTCGGGGCATTGCCAGGCATATTTTGAAATGTCGCCTTCGTCTGGCGAAGCGATGGAGCGACTTGATGCCCGAACGTCGGGCGCCGCGCGCTGCTTTTCCAAAAATCGTCCCTAGCGTTTTCCGGCGACGTGGAAACCCGTTCGCGTCACGAGAACTCTTTGAAATATGCACTCTGGAGCCCCGCTCTGCTTCCACCAGAGGGGAATTGAGTCTAGCGTCCTTCGCTGACGTGACGACCGGCGTCGAGCGGCAGCGTCATGTAACGATACATTGCGGCAAAAGACAAAAGCCCGGTGGCGATAAACGCAATGTGGAAACTTGCAACTGAAGCGCCGCCGCCGTCGGTAAAAGCAGATGCGATATTGAGGATTAATGCAGCTACAGCGATGCCGATTGCGCGCGTCACGTTCTGGTTGACGCTGGCGTAGGTTGAGGCGCCGGTCATCTGATCGCGCGGCACATCTGCGAACTGCATCGATGACAATGACGTCATTTGCAGCGAACGCACTGCGCCGGAAACAAGCAGCACGACAAGAATGGCCCAAAGCGGCGTCGCGGGCCCGACCAGCGCCAGCCCGGCCATCAGCGCGCCAAACGCCGCCGCGCTGGCGATCAGCACGGAACGGAAACCAAACCGTTTGAGCGTCGCAGTTGTGATGACCTTGACGCCAAGATCGCCCGCAGAATGAGCCAGGATCAGCAGCCCCGACACAAAGGCGCTATGGCCGAGACCGACCTGTAAAAACAGCGGCAGCACGAAGATCGGAGCCGCCATGGACATGCGGAACAATGAGCCGCCCATCAGCGTTGCTGTCGCAAAAGTCTTGATGCGCAGCGCGGAGAGGTCGATCAGCGGCTTTTCCGCGCGCTGGTAATGCCGCATTGCGGCCCAGCCAGCGGAAAAGCCCAGCGCAGAAAGGCCCGCTCCCAGCAGACTGTTGAGGCCGCCTTGTCCGAGCATATCGAGTCCAAGCAGCAGACAGGCCAGCGCAACGCCGTTCAGGCAAAATCCGGCGAGATCGAAAGACCGCCTCTCGCCGTGTAAATCCGGAATGAAGCGCAGCACGAGCGTCGCGCCCAGAGCGGCGACCGGCACGTTGAGAAAAAATATCCACCGCCAGTCCGCATAGGTGGCAATAAAACCGCCAATGGGCGGGCCGAGCAGGGGACCGACAAGGCCCGGCACGGACACAAAATTCATCACGCGGACGAAGTCCTTTTTTTCCGCCAGGCGCAGAACGACGAGCCGCCCGACGGGCGACATCAGCGCGCCCGAGAACCCCTGCAAGGCTCGGGCCGCAGCAAACTGGGGCAGGGAGAGCGCGAATCCACAAAGGACCGAGGTCAGCGCGAACAGGACAATGGCGCTGGCGAAGACCGTGCGCGCGCCATAGCGATCGGCAATCCAGCCGCTGGCCGGCAGGGTCACGGCCAGAGCCAGAATGTAGGCCGTCAGGCCGAGGCTGAGCGAGACCGGCGTGGTGTCGAAAGCGCGCGCCATATGCGGCAGAGCGGAAACGATGACGGTGGAATCAAAGCCTTCCATGAAGAAGGCTGTCGCCACGATCGAGGCGATCAGGAAAGGTCGCGGGGCTATTGTGCGATCTGTCCGGGCCCGCGGCATCAGGCAGGGTTCCTTGCGAGAAAATTCATAACGCCCGGTATCGCGAACGGGCTGCGCAAGGACGCGGAAAACCCATCTCATGGTACCGCCACCCCGGCTCGAACGGGGGACCTCTAGATCCACAATCTAGCGCTCTAACCAACTGAGCTATGGCGGCATTGAAAGCGGGCGGAACCTAGAGGCATTGCGATCCGAATGCAAGATGGAGAAAGATCGGAGTTTGCGCGGCCAGATTCGCGCGCGCTCGTTCACACCCCCGCAGCGCCGCCATCGCTTCTGGGATCATGCGCCGCCTCAATGCGTCCATTCTTTGCGTGGCGGATCAGCGCGCCGGCATGGCCGAAGACATCCGCATATCCCTCCGGGTGAATGGACACTTCATGGCCCGCATTTTCGAGCGCGCGCACAACCGACGGGTCGAACCGGTTTTCCAGCGCCAGCAGCGATGACGCAGCGCCCCAGGTGCGGCCCAGCGCGAAACGGGGGGCGTCGATGGCGCCCGCCAATCCCTGCCCGAACATGTAGCGCGTAAACACTTGCGCCTGCGTCTGTGGCTGGCCGTCGCCGCCCATCGCGCCATAGGGCATGACGCGGCCATCGTCGAACACGGCCATGGCCGGGTTGAGCGTATGGAAGGGGCGACGGCCCGGCGTCAGCGGGTTCAGCGCTTGGGGGTTGAGCGAAAATGCAAGACCGCGGTTTTGCATCAGCAGGCCTGTGCGCGGCAACACGCAGCCCGAGCCATATTCCCAGTAAACGGACTGGATAAAGGAGACGGCGAGCCCGTCCTTGTCGATGGCGCCCATCCACACGGTGTCGCCTTTGGCCTGTGGCAAGGGGAAGGGCGCGGCCCTCCGCATCGAGATTTCCTCCGCCATGCGGTCGAGGGCCTGGGGTTCAAGGAAATCATCCGGATCGCCCTTCAGACGCGCGTAATCCGTGATGAAACTGTCGCGCACGGAAAAAGCCTGTTTGGTCGCTTCGATCAATCCATGGATATGTTCGAAGGAATCGCAACGGGTGACGCCCAGCCGGGCGAATATTCCCAGAATGATCAGCGAAGCCAGCCCCTGCGTTGGCGGTGGACAATTGTATAGCGTATGGCCTTTCATCGCGAGGCTGAGCGCCGGGCGCCATTGCGCCTGATAGTGGCGCAAATCCTCGCGCGTGACGGGACTGCCAATCCGGTCGAGGTCATGCGCGATTTCGCGCGCGATATCGCCACGGTAGAAATCCTGCAAACCGGCCTTGCCGAGGTGTTCCAGAGTCGCCGCCAGCGCGGGAAACTTCCGCACAGCGCCCGCTTTGGGATAGTCGCCATCAATAAAATAAGTCTGCGCGAAACCGGGCGTTTTTGCGAGATCATGCGAATCGCGCGGGCGCGTGCGCGCTTCGGCCGGCGACGTTGCGAAACCCTCTCTGGCGTATTTGATCGCATTGGCGAACAATTCGCCGAGTGGCATCCGCGCGCCAAGCGATTGCGCGAATTCATGGGCGAGCGCCCAGCCCCCCACCGCGCCAGGGACTGTCAGCGCCGCGTTCGGGCCGCGCGCAGGAATGGCGTCGACCTCAAGTTTCCGATAGCGTTCGATTGTGGCGAGCGCGCCGGCGGGGCCGCAGGCTTCTATGGCGCGCATTCTGCCTTTGGGTTCGCGGATCAGCCAGAAACCATCGCCGCCAGGACTGTTCATATGCGGATAGACCACAGCAATCGTGGCGGCCATGGCGAGCATGGCCTCGATCGCGTTGCCGCCCTGAATCAGAATATCGCGCCCCGCTTCGGCGGCGGCCTTGTGCGGCGCAGCGGTGGCGGCGCTCGAAAAAACCTCGGTCTGGCTCATGTTCGGTCCTGTTGCGGCAGTTCTGCGCTTGGTATAAGTGCAAGAGCCGGTCGCGCATAGACCGGTGGGAGTTCTTGATTTGCCCGATTCCAGACCCGTTAACTGGCGCAATGCATTGACGATCTGCAGCGTCGCCATTCTTGTCGGCACTGAGCTTGTCGGCGTGTCCTGGGCGGCCGGATGGGCGCTTGGCGGCATATTCCAGTTGCCCCGCGTTTTCAGCCTCGCCTTCGAGATTGCCGGAGGCCTGTTCGGCATGATGCTGCTGTATTATTTCGTCCGCGCGGCGCTGAAGGTCGAGCCGATCCGGGGTTGATCGCCAAATATCTGCGCTTTCCTTGAAACCGCTGCAATACCAGCCATACTGCTCCGCGCCGTCGTCTTGACACGCGCGGCGGGACGGGAGGCGTTGCGATGACTGGCGATAGCGGCAATTCAGGCGCAAACGGGTCTCCGCAGTCCAAAGTCCGCCTGGCCGACAAATACGATCTTTCCAGAACACAGGTCCTTCTTTCGGGCGCGCAGGCCATTGTTCGCCTGTTGCTGCTGCAAAAAGCGCGCGACCGCAGGGCGGGCCTGAACACGGCGGGATTTGTGTCGGGCTATCGCGGATCGCCGGTCGGCGGCCTCGATCAGCAGTTTTTGCGCGCTGAGCGGGAGTTCGTCGCGAATGACATCGTCTTTCAGCCCGGCCTGAATGAGGAGCTGGCCGCCACCGCAGTATGGGGGACGCAGCAGGCCGAGATGCGCGGGGAGGGGCGATACGATGGCGTTTTCGCCATCTGGTATGGCAAAGGCCCCGGCGTCGATCGCTCGGGCGACGCGTTCCGCCACGCCAATCTTGCCGGCACATCGAGGTACGGCGGCGCCCTGCTTTTGATGGGCGACGATCACACAGCCGAATCTTCAACCACCGCGCATCAGTCTGAATTTCACCTGCTCGATATCATGGTGCCCATTCTCAATCCCGCCGGCGTGCAGGAGTTGCTCGACTATGGCCAGCTGGGATGGGCGCTGTCGCGTTTTGCCGGCGTCTGGGTCGGCCTCAAATGCGTCAAGGAAGTCATTGAATCCACAGCTTCTGTCGATGGCTCGATGGAGCGCGTCGCGCCGGTGACTCCCGCAGATTATGCAATGCCTGCCGGCGGATTGAATATTCGCCGCGTCGATCCGTTTCTCGAGCAGGAAGCGCGTTTGCAGGACCACAAGCGCGAGGCCATTGTCGCCTGGATTCGCGCCAATAGTCTCAACAGGATCATCATGTCAGGCGGGCCGAAGGCGCGGATCGGCGTCATCACGCTTGGCAAATCCTACCTTGATGTTCGCCAGGCCTTTGACGATCTGGATATTGATGAATCCAGAGCCAATGAACTTGGCGTGAGACTGTATAAACTTGGCTGCGCATGGCCGCTTGAACCAGAGGGTCTGCGTGAATTCGCACGCGGTCTTGAGCTGATCATCGTGGTTGAGGAAAAACGTTCGCTTGTCGAGTCGCAGGTGCGTGAAGAACTCTACGGCGCCGCGGATCAGCCCGTTGTTATTGGCAAGCGCGACGAAAAAGGCGCCTGGCTGTTTCCCGTCAAAGCCTCGCTCGACACCAATGACATTGCAATCGCCATTGGCGAGCGGGTGCAACGCTTCCAACCCAACGACAACGCAATCGCCGACAATCTCGCGCGGTTGCGGCAGGCTCAGACCATGCTGGCGCAAACGAGCGAAGCCGCCCGCCGCGCGCCCACATTCTGTTCCGGCTGCCCACATAACACATCGACAAAAGTGCCGGAGGGAATGCGCGCTGGCGCGGGTATCGGTTGCCATACGATGGCGCTATGGATGGATCGCAATACCGAAGGCCTGACCCAGATGGGCGGGGAGGGGGCCAACTGGGTTGGCGAGGCGCGGTTCTCAAAACGCGGACATCTCTTCCAGAATCTGGGCGATGGCACCTACAATCATTCGGGCGTTCTGGCGATCCGGTTCGCCATCGCGTCCGGCGTCAACATCACCTACAAAATCCTGTTCAATGATGCTGTCGCGATGACCGGCGGCCAGGCGCATGAGGGTGGCCTGACGGTCGATCGCGTTGCGCGCCAGGTCTCGGCCGAGGGCGTATCGCGCATTGCGCTCGTGACTGACGAGCCGGATAAATATGATGCGGCGACGCAGTTTCCCGCCGGGATGACCATCCATCATCGCGACGATCTGGACGCGATCCAGCGTGAGCTGGCTGCAATCCCGGGTGTAACTGCGCTGATCTACGATCAGACCTGCGCCGCCGAAAAGCGACGGCGCCGCAAGCGTGGGACTTTTTCTGATCCGGACAAGCGCATCATCATCAACGAGCTCGTGTGTGAAGGCTGCGGCGATTGCGGCGTCAAATCCAATTGCGTTTCCGTGCAGCCGCTTGAAACGGAATTCGGCCGCAAGCGGACGATCGATCAATCGAATTGCAACAAGGATTTTTCCTGCGTCAACGGGTTTTGCCCCTCCCTTGTCACCGTGCATGGCGCAAAGGTGAAGAAGGCGGCGCCTGTTTCCTTTCTCCCTGCGCGCGGAGGGGAGGAACTTCCCACGCCAGAAATTCCGGCGCTCGGCAGTCACCCCTATGAAATTCTGGTCACCGGGGTTGGCGGCACGGGCGTGATCACTATTGGCGCGATCATCGTTATGGCGGCCCATATCGAGGGCAAGGGCTGCGGCGCGATCGATATGTCGGGGATTGCGCAAAAGGGCGGCGCTGTTTTCAGCCATGTCAAGATCGCGCGGTCGCCAGAAAACATCCACGCCATTCGTGTTGCGGCGGGCGAGGCCGATCTCGTGCTTGGTTGCGACCTTGTGGTGACTGGCCAGAAGAATGTGCTGGCGGCGGCAAAATTCAATCACACCGGTTTTATCGTCAATTCCGCCGAGGTCTATCCGGGCGATTTTGCGCGCAACGCCAATTTTACCCTGCCGGTCGAACGCATCAAAAAAGCGATCCGCCAGGCCGCGGGCGATGACGTCCGTTTTATTGACGCGACCCATACCGCTGAAGCTCTGCTCGGCAATTCCATCGGCGCCAATATGTTCATGCTTGGCTATGCGTGGCAGAGGGGGCGCGTTCCCCTCGCCGAAGCGTCCATTTTGCAGGCGATAGAACTCAATGGCGAAGCGGTCGAGATGAACCGGAACGCGTTTGCATGGGGTCGTCGCGCTGCTTGCAACCCCACAGACGTTGAGGCGCTGGCCGGACGCGCGCGCCCCGGTCAGACGGCCACGCCGCCTGCCACGCTCAACGAGATCATTGCGCGCCGCGTGGCGTTTTTGACAGACTATCAGAACGCCGCCTATGCCGCGCGTTATTCCGCCGCAGTGCAATCCATTGCCGGGGCGGAAGCATCCAAAACGCTTGAGGCGAGCGGACTTGCGGAAGCCGTCGCGAAAAATCTCTTCAAGCTGATGGCGATCAAGGATGAATACGAGGTCGCGCGGCTTTATACCGACGGTTCGTTTGCGCGTCAGCTTGCGGCGACCTTTGAAGGCGACATCCGGCTTGAATTTCATCTGTCCCCGCCGATTCTTGGCCGCAGGGATGCGTCAGGACTGCCGCGCAAATCCAGTTTTGGGCCGTGGATAATGACTGCATTTCGCGCTCTGGCGGCGCTGCGCTGTCTGCGCGGGACCGCGTTCGATATCTTTGGCTATTCGGTCGAACGCCGGAATGAGAGGGAGCTTCTCGCGCGCTACGAAGCGATGCTGCAAGACATCGCGCGCAATCTGAATTCCAACAACCACGCCGCCGCTTTGGCGCTGGCGTCCTTGCCGGAGAAAATTCGTGGATTTGGATATGTCAAGGCTCGCGCAATCGAATCCGTCAAAAGCGAAGAAGCCCTGTTGACGCAATCGTTCCGGTCTGGCGGCGCCATGAAGATCGCGGCGGAATGATCATTCCGGCAGGAAGGTGACGTAGCGCCTGTCGAGCAGCGCGTCCGCATCGACCGATCCCTCGACAAGTCCCTGCGCTTTTTGCCAGACAATCTGATGCAACACATCGCGCCGTTCGAGACGCGCCTCGCGGTCGACATAGGTAATGCCCTTGCGCAGTATGTTGGCTGACTGATCGACGCCTTTCGCAATGATATCCAGCATTTCATCGGCGGTCGCGTTGTCCCGGCGCTTGCCGTCAGGGGTAATGAAGGCATCGTAATAGTCATGCATCCCCATGCGGTAGCCGCGCAAGAAGCCGTTGACCAATGCGGGATCTGCGTCAGCGCGCCTTGTCGATGTATAGGCGGCGCCAAGCTGCCAGGGCGTGACATCGCCGATCCATCCGATCAGCCGCGCCTGTTTGTTGCTTTCCATCGCGAGCGCAAACGTGGACGGCATGATGGCGCCATCGACCTGGCCGGTGATCAATCCGGCGACCATGTTGGGATTGCTTTTCAGAAATTGCAGATCGACAGCCGTCAGCGGGAATCCGAATTTATCGGCCAGCAATCCCGCGCAATAATGCGGCGCGGAACCCTGCGTGGCGACGGCGATCCGATGTCCTTTGATATCGGCGAATGTTCGCAGGCCATTTTCATAGGCTTCGTTCGAGGCGACAAGGCCATTGTTGGGAAAGCCCGCCTGATCGCGGCCTTGCGCCGCAATGATGCGCACAAGCCCCTGTGCGGCAAGGTTGAAGAATCCGGCGGACAAGCTTGTCGCCCCGAAATCAAGATCGCCCGAAGCGATGGAAACAGCGAGGGGTTGTGCGCTGTCAAAAGGAATAATTTCGGCGTCGAGACCCTCACGGGCGAAATGCCCTTTGGCCAGTGCGATATACATCGGGCCCGCGCCGGTGGTTTGCAGGACGCCAATGTGAATTTTGCGCAGGGGCGCCGTCTGCGCGCGGACGCCGGACGCTGCCAGAGCTGCGCCCGATGTCAGGAGGAAGCCCCGCCGATGCATCGAAATCATGATTTGATCTCCCGCCGTTTTTGTCGGTTTACGCGCGCAGGCGCGGCAACAGTTTCAAGGCGTTGCCCCGTTCGATCGCCTCGCGGTCCGCTTCCGAAAATGCATAGCGCGCGAGGCCCTCGACGCCTTCCTTTACGTCCACAAAGGGCGCATCCGAGCCAAACATCACCTGACTTACGGGGGCCATTTCGAGCAGGGCGCCGAGCGACCCCTTCGAGACAGCGCTTGCGGTGTCGTAATGAAACTTGCGCAGTTCCGCGCCAATGCCCTCGGGAAACAGCGCCTTGATTGTCTTGTTGTTCCCGAGCGACTCCGCCAGCCGACCCGCCAGCATGGGCGTCGCGCCGCCGCCATGCGAGAATACCCAATTGATGTCAGTCAATCGCGAGACTGTCCCGCTGGTCAGCAGACTGACAATCGCACGCGTGGAATCGAAGGGATATTCAATTGTTTGCGGAATGACTCCGGGCAGGATCGAGCCACAGCAGGCGGCGACTGTCGGATGGAAAAAGACGACAGCCTTGCGGCGGTTCAATTCCTCGAACACAGGTTTGAATGCGGGGTCGCCGGGATATTTGCCGTCATAGGTCGTCAGCAATCCGATACCGTCCGCCTTGAGCACATCGAGCGCGTATTCGAGTTCCTTCAACGATCCTTCGATGTCGGGCAGCGGCAGGGTTGCAAACAGGCCGAAACGACCTGGAAAGCTCTTGATCTGCTCGGCGGCGTAATCGTTCCAGTAACGCGCCAGACGTCGACCGGCCGCGACATCGCCAAACCAGACGCCGGGCGTTGAAATGGAGGCGATGCCGACGTCTACGCCATTCTCGTCCATGACTTCGAGCGTGTGTTGCGGCGACCAAGAGAGCAGTGTGTTCGTTGAAAGGTTGCCGTGCGTCATATTCAGACGCTCGTGTTCCTCGGCCATATATTTTGGCGGCAGGAAGTGATGATGCAGGTCGATGCGCCTGGCTTTTTCTTTGGGAACGGCGAGTTTTGCCTGCGCGAAGACGGTTTCGGGCGCGCTCGCAGCGGCGGCGCAGGCGAGCGCGCCGCTGAGGAATCGTCGACGCGATGCGGGCGCAGACAGGCTCAATGGCGGGCAGCACAGGCAGTCGTTCGGCGTCAAGGCCATGCTTTCCTCCCCGGATTTATGGTGGCATGATGACGCGGTTCCATTTTCGCCGCAAGCTTGCGACGCGCGCGACGTGGCTGGCGCCTGTTTCACTTACGAAACGACAACAATGAGCAGGGATATGTCCGCACTCCCCAAAACCTTCATGACTGTCGACGAATTTCTGGTCTGGGCGGAAGGCCGTCCGGGTCGATACGAGCTCGAAGCCGGCGAGATCGTAGCGATGTCGCCGGAGCGGGCGCGCCACGCGGAAGTGAAGGGAGCGGCCTTCCTGGCCCTGCGCGATGCGATCAAGCGCGCCGGCGCGCCCTGTCGCGTGATGCCCGACGGGATGACGGTGCGGATCAATTCGACGACCGCCTATGAACCCGACGCTCTGGTCTATTGTGGGCCGCGTCTTGGCGGTGACGATATTGAGGTCCGAAATCCCTGCGTCATCGTCGAAATTGCGTCGCCGGGCACGCGATCGGTCGATCAGGGCGTCAAACTGATTGGCTATTTCCGCGTGCCAAGCATCATGCATTATTTGCTCGTGGATCCGCTCCGGCGCGTCGTTGTTCACCACGCGCGCGGCGAGGGCGACATGATCGCCACGCGCATTGTCGGCGAGGGCATTTTGACGCTGTCGCCACCCGGCTTCGATGTCGACGTCGGCGAATTCTTCGCCGACGCATGATCCTACCGGACCAGAACGTTCCTGAACTGCCAGGGGTCCTTCGTGTCGATATCTTCGGGGAAAAAGCCTGGCCGGTCGGCCAGCGGAGTCCAGTCTGTGTAAACGCCGACGACCGGGCCAAGATACGGCGTCTGGATTTCCAGGCAGCGGCGGAAATCGAGTTCATCCGCCTCGACGATACCTGCATCGGGGTTTTCAAGCGCCCAGACCATGCCCGCCAGAACCGCTGAGGTCACCTGCAGACCTGTCGCATTCTGATAGGGCGCAAGTCTTCGTGTTTCCTCGACCGACAATTGCGAGCCGTACCAATAAGCGTTCTTTGCATGGCCATAGAGCAGCACGCCAAGTTCGTCGACGCCGTCGAGAATTTCGTGCTCATCAAGGATGTGATGCTTGTCCTGCACCCGCCCTCCCTGACCGAACATTTCGTGCAGGGAGAGGACCGCGTCATCGGAGGGATGATAGGCGTAATGGCACGTCGGGCGATAAACCGCCTTGCCATCCGTGTCGCGCACAGTGAAAAAATCGGCGATGGAAATCGATTCATTATGCGTGACGAGGAAACCATATTGCGCCTGTGCGGTCGGCGTCCATGAGCGAACGCGCGTGTTGGCGCCGGGCTGCAGGAGGTAGATCGCCGCGCCGCAGCCCGTCGTGTGCTGACCGGCATTGGGGGGGAGCCATGTCTCATGCGTGCCCCATCCAAGTTCGGCTGGCTGCATGCCTTCGGAAACGAAGCCTTCGACGGACCAGGTGTTGACGAACACGCCCTGTGGCTTGGGATGTTTGGCGCGCTGCGTGTCGCGCTCGGCAATATGCACGCCCTTGACGCCGAGACGCCGGGCGAGCGCAGCCCATTCCTCGCGGGTTTTGGGTTCGGGCGCATCGACGCCAATGTCTTTGGCGAGGTTCAGCATGGCTTGCTTGACGAACCAGGAGACCATGCCCGGATTGGCGCCGCAGCAGGATACAGCGGTGGAACCGCCGGGGCTCTTGCGCCGCGCCGCCAGCACCGTTTCACGCAGGGCGTAATTGGTGCGCGCCTCGGGACCTTTGGTCTTGTCGAAATAGAAGCCCGGCCAGGGTTCGACCACTGTGTCGATATAGAGCGCGCCAAGTTCGCGGCAAAATTCCATGATCGCAAGCGAGGATGTGTCGACGGATAGATTGACGCAAAAGGCCTGCCCGCCGCCATTTGTCAAAAGCGGCCTGAGCAGGTCGCGATAGTTTTCCGATGTGAGCGCTGATTTCACAAATGTGACGCCGTGCTGTTCGGCAAGCGCCCGTCCGCTGTCGTCAGGATCGACAATCGCCATTCGCGCCTTGTCGAATTTGAAGTGCCGCTCGATCAGAGGCAGCGCGCCCTTGCCGATGGAGCCGAAGCCGATCATCACAATGGGGCCGCTGATGGCGCCGTGCACGGGCCAATCCGTCATATCGCAATCTCCTGGGTTTTGGGACTCGCCGGGTAAGCAAGGGCGTCTGTCTGTCGCGCAGACGTGAAACAAACCTGCTGAGAAACGTCAACAAAAATCTCGTCCGTGGGCTGAAGGAATGCCAAATCGACCTTGGACAGGCGCGAAATGCGGTTTCAGCCCATTCCAGATAACGTGGTTTCTTGAATGGAGGATGACACGAGCGCCTGGTTCTCGACGCGGCTGTGATTGGCTCTCCGGCGGGATTTCTGCGCAAACGCCGGATGCCGGGCTGATCACGGTCGAGGGCCTTCAGCGGCCGAAGAGTCAGCTGATAGTCAGGCGACGGAGCGCTCGTTCCCGTTGGCCGCCGGCTCCGCATCAAGCGCTTTGGACAGCGCGGCCAGCGCTGGCGCGATCGCCAGGCGGTCGGCGGCGGCGTCTTGCTGCATTTCGACCTGCTGTGCGAGTCCTTGCAACTGTCTGGCGCCGATGGCGGCGGCGAGCGAGACAAGTTTGTGGGCGGCGCGCCTTGCGTCCTCAGCGGTCCCATGAGCCAGCGCCGACACAAGGGCGCGGCCTTCTGCGTCGATGTCGCTGCGGCACGCGGCCAGCACGCGGAAAAAGGCCGCCTCGCCGAGCGCCTCGCGCATCGATTGCAATGGCTGGGGATCGAGGACCGGGTTGGCGGGGTCAATTCGCTTTGACGACGCGGAACGTCCTTTTTCCGGCATGGCGGCGCCCGCTGTCAGGCATTGCCGCAACAGTTTGGGGTCAACCGGTTTGGTGAGCCGTCCATTCATGCCGGCGGCTTCGCATTCGGCGGCGAATTCCTCACCCATATGTGCGGTCAGCGCAATAATGGGCGTGTTTGAGCCAGCCGCGCGGATCTGTTGCGCGGCTTCGATCCCGTCCATCACAGGCATGGATATGTCCATCAGTATGAAGTCGTAGCGCCCGTTGGCGGCTTTTTCCACGCTCTGGGCGCCATCAATGGCCTCGTCGACACGGCAACCCATTTGTTCCAGCGTGAGGCGCGCCAGCATTCTGTTGGTGTCATTATCCTCGACCAATAGAATTTTGAGCGCCAGCGGGGCTGGGCTCGACTGATGGGCGGGCGGGGACGGGGCCATGGACGGCGCAGCGCAGGATCGTAACGGCACATCGAACCAGAATGAACTTCCGATGTCTGGCGTTGAATCGAATCCAACGCTTCCTTCCATCGCGCGGGCCAGTCTGCGGGTGATTGCAAGTCCGAGGCCCGCTTCGCCGTAACGCCGGCGTGGCGATTGATCGAGCTGCGTGAAATCGCGGAACACACGTCCATGCTGCTCCAGGGGGATGCCGATGCCGGTGTCTGTCACCTCAAGTCGAATCATGTCCCTGCCTGCAGGCGCCGGGCGGATACAGAATTCAATGGAGCCGGTTTCGGTGAATTTGATGGCGTTGGTGAGGTAATTCAGCGCCATCTGCTGAACGCGCCCGCTATCGCCTTGTAGCCACTCAGGCAATGCGGCGTCGATTTGCACATCGAAGGAGAGCCCCTTTGCGGCGGCCTGAACGCGACACAGACGCGCAACGCCTTCCACCAGATCGAGAAGCCTGAAGGGCGCAGTTTCAAGCTCCAGTTTGCCGGCTTCTATTTTGGACATGTCGAGCACGTCATTGAGGATGGCCAGCAAGCCATTGGCGCTGTTGCGTGCTGTCTCGATCAGATTTGTCTGGGCGCTGGAGAGTGATGTGTCGGCAACAAGGCCGAGCGCCGATATCACGCCATTCAGCGGGGTGCGAATTTCATGGCTCATCATGGCCAGAAAATCCGACTTGGCGCGATTGGCGCGCTGTGCTGCTTCGACGAGCGAAGACATTTCCCGCGCCTGCGTTTCGAGCCGTGAGCGGGTCGAATTCAGGGCGAATTCTCGTTGTTTGAGTTCAGTGATGTCGTTCAGCACACTCACCACGCCGCCGTTGCCCATGCGCCGGGTTGAGACACGGATCCAGCGATCATCGTCAAACTGTTCCTCGATCGTCATTCTTTCATTCGAGCGGCGCGCATTGACGCGTTCGGCGATCTCCGCCTCGACAAGCCCGTCATCCCTGGCAATCAGCTGGCCCGAGCGAATAGCGGCTTCGAGCACCTCTGCGAAATGCATATTGGGCCGGATCAGGCGCCGCACGCGATTGTGCAGATCGAGCCAGCGGGAATTGCACATCAGGAGTCGGTCGTCCCTGTCATAAAGGCTGAAGCCCTCATTTATGCTTTCAACGGCGTCCTGCAGCAGCGCGCGCGCGGCCTGAGCCTCTTCCGCCAGGGCGCTCATGCCTGCCGCCTGTCCTTCCAGAACCTGACGCGCATCGCGCAGTTCAGCTTCACGCCGTTTGAGTTCGGTAATGTCCGTGCGCAGGCCGACAAAGCCGCCATCTCGCGTGGGCCGATCAGACACCATCGTCCAGCGATCGCCGGAAAGACGTTGCTCGTGCGGGGTGAAGCGTCGGCGCTCCGCCATGTTTTCGCGCAACCAGTCGTCAATGCGACCGTCTGCATCGGGGAACAGGCCGCATTCGGCGCCCGCCCGCAAAAGGTCCGCGTAGGAGCAGCCCGTCTGGAGCTTGTCGGCGATTTCAATATAGGTTTCGCGAAAGCGTTTGTTGCAGAACTCCATCCGGTCGTCTGCGTCAAACAGGATGAAACCTTCATTGTGGTTTTCAATCGCCTCGACCAGTCGTGCGCGGGCGGAATCGGACAGCGCGTATTGTTGTGCGGCGGATTCCATGGCGCGGCGAGTTTGCCGAACCGCGGCAACGGCCAGGCCGCCAAGCGCCAGAGCGGCGGCGATGGTCGAAAGACTGGCGAAGATCGCCCGCGTTGCGGCATGCGCGCGCTCAACCGCCAGCCAGGCGTGCTCCGGCCCGCCGATGGCGGCGTCAAGCCGAGCGTCAAGGCTTGACCATCGGGCCAGCGAAACAAGCGCGTAACCGGCGGCGACCGCGCAAAGGATGGTAAGCAAAGTGGAAAGCCAGAGGCGCGAATGGTGATTCATCAGGTAATTCCGGCTTAGGGTAAAGGAACTGTCAATGGGCCTAATCTGCTGGTTTCATGAACTATTTGTCGGAGCAGGGCGAACTTTCCGCGGGATCATTCTGCCCTGAGGGCTGTCTGATGACTTAGAGTGAAGAAGTTCCTTTACCGTTACTACGGCAGTTTCCGGTCGTGGAGAGAGGTCGTCGAGGTCATATGTCCAGCGTGCATCAGGCCAAAGTGCTGGTGGTTGAAGACACGCCGTCGATGGCTGAGCTCTACCGCGCCTATCTTGAAAAAGCGGGTTTTGTCGTCGCTGTTGCAGGCGACGGCGCGACGGCGATCCGGTTCGTTGAGGCCTCGCCGCCCGATGTGATGGTGCTCGATCTCCATCTGCCTGATATGGACGGGCTTGATATTCTTGCGCGGGTGATTGGCACGTGCGGCGCGCCGAGTATTGTCGCAGTTACAACTGACGCCTCCATCAAAACCGCAGTCGCAGCCATGCGCGCGGGCGCCTATGATTTCATTGTGAAACCCTTCAGCGCCGATCGGCTGACGGCAACTGTCCGCAGCGCCGCCGCTCTTGCGCCTATGCGGCAAGGCGCGGTGAAATCGCCTGCGTCCGGATTCGCGTTTCAGGGATTCATTGGCGAGTCGTCGGCAATGAAGGCAGTCTATCGTTCGATTGAGTCGGCGGCGCCATCCAACGCAACTGTTTTCATTACGGGCGAGAGCGGTTCGGGCAAGGAGCTCTGCGCGGAAGCTGTGCATCGCCTTAGCCGCCGGGGCAAGGGACCGTTTGTTGCGATTAATTGCGGCGCAATTCCCGCCGAACTTATCGAGAGCGAATTGTTCGGTCATCTGAAGGGCAGCTTTACCGGCGCGGTCAACGATCGCGCTGGCGCCGTCAAGCAGGCGGACGGCGGCACGCTGTTCCTCGATGAAATCGGCGAACTGCAGCTTGATCTGCAAACCAAACTGCTGCGATTCCTGCAAACAGGGGCGTTTCGACCCGTGGGCGCGAGCCGTGAGGAACAGGCCGATCTGCGGATCGTTTGCGCGACCAATCGCGATCCGCAGGCCGAGGTCGCCGCCGGCCGATTCCGGGAAGATCTTTATTATCGCCTGCATGTGATCCCGATTGAATTGCCGCCGCTGCGAGCGCGCGGCGATGACATATTGTTGATTGCCGACACGCTTCTGCGCCGTTTTGTGGCGGAAGAAAAACGCGGTTTTACGGAATTTTCGGCGACGGCTCGCGACGCCTTGCGGGCCTACTCCTGGCCGGGCAATGTTCGCCAGTTGCAGAATGTCTTGCGCAATGCGGTGGTGATGAACGATGGCGATTGTCTCACGGCGCCGATGCTGCCCATCCCATGGATGAACGCCGCGGCTCCGGTGGAAATGGCGGCTGCGCCGCCTGCCGCACGCCATACGCGCGACGACGAGGCGCCGTGCGCCGCATCGAACGATCCGCGCTCGTGGCGACGCGTTGAAGATATCGTATCGCTTGAGGACCTGGAACGGATCGCCGTGGGGCGCGCAATAGCGATCTGCGAAGGCAACGTGCCGCGCGCCGCCGCATTTTTGCGCGTCAGCCCATCGACGCTTTATCGCAAGCGCATCGCCCACGAAGCAGAGGACGCAAGGGCGTCCTGATCTGGCGGTCAAGCCGCGAGCCGCCCCAGCAAAGTCGGGTCTTCGATGCGTGTAACCTTGCCACTGCCGGCGCGCCACAACCAGGGGCTGGACACGACGGCGTCGTTGATTTCAAGTCCCCGACCGACGTAACCGCCCGGAAGTATGACTGTGTTTTTCAGGACCGCGCCCCGCGCAATCACGCAGCCATCTCCGATGACCACATTGTCCCCCAGAATCACGTGCTTCTCGATATAGACTCCATTGCCGACGAGAATATTTCTGCCTGGCGCCCGACGCGTGAGAATTTGCGTATCGACGCCGGCTCGAATGCCATCCTCGCCGATCCATCCAGCGAGTTTCAGCCCCGGAATGGCGCCCTGGGCCGCAGCTATATTCAATCGGTGGTATGCGGCGATCGACGGCGCGGTCGAGTCGGCCTGGTCCGCCATCATTGCGGTATGCCGCCATGTCGGCGCCAGATCGCCAGCGCGCAATCGCCAGGCGCCGGGGCAGGATTCGGGAAGGGGCGCAGATCCTGTCAGGCTTGCTGTCACGAACCGGCGAACTTCGGTCGGGCTGATGAGAATGTCGCCGCGAAACGCCAGCATGTCACGCGCGACGACAGGCGCAGGCTGATCGCCGAATTGAATCGTCAATCGTGGAAAGCCGCGATTTTCGAGCCATGCCGCAGTCCGCCTGTCGCCGCCTGCCAGAACAATTGTCACCTTGGCGGTGACGCAGGTTGAAAGCGTCTCCAGCAGATGCGCCAGCATGGGCTTGCCGCCGACGGGCAGCAACGGCGGAGGCAACGCATCAGTCAGCGGCGCCAGCGCGCGCTCATCGCGATCGGCGAGCACCAGAATGTCGACAGGCGTGTTCATTGTCTGATTTCCCTTGTGTCAATAGGCGCCGCGACCGTTCAGCACGGCGGGTATGGTCCGCAACAACAGCCAGATATCGCCGAGAATCGAAGCGTTGCGAACATAGTCGCGGTCAAGTTCGACCTGTCCGACGAAATCGATGTCGGCCCGTCCATTGACCTGCCAACTGCAGGTAATGCCCGGTTTCACCAGCAACCGGTCACGATCCGCCAGCGAATAGCGCTCAACCTCGCTGGGCAGCGCCGGACGCGGGCCGACGAGCGACATGTCTCCGCGCAGCACATTCCAGAGTTGCGGCAATTCATCAATGGACGTCTTTCGGAAATATGCGCCGACCGATGTGACGCGCGGGTCCCGTTTGTGCTTGAAGCGCAGTTGACGGCGATCGTCGGTGGCCGGCGCGAGCGCAGCATGAAGCCGGTCCGCATCGATGTGCATCGAACGGAATTTCAGCATTTCGAATAACCGCCCGTTCTTTCCGACGCGGATTTGTCGAAACAGCACGGGGCCCGGCGAATCCAGCTTGATCAGCAAGGCGGCGATGGCGAGCGGCGCGGCAAGCATCGCCAGCGCGATTGCAGCGCCAGTGACATCGAGGCATCGTTTGGCTGCAGCGCGCACGACTGGCGCCCCGCGTGAACGGGCGAGCGCGCGCCAGCGCAATACGCGCGAGCCGAATTCAGGACCCCGGTCTTCGATTCCGGTCGCCCGGGTCAGCGCTTCCATCGCAGCGCGCGCGAGAAACGCAACGTTGCCGAGAATGTAGCGTTTCCACATCCTTCCGGGCTCCTGCGCGAGTCGCCAGACCCATTCGAGCCCGCGCCCGCGCAAAGCCACGGGCGCGCGACTGACGCGCCCGGCAAAAAAGTCAAACAATCCGCCAACGCCCGCCACGACCGGCGGCGTCATTCGATCGAAATTACGCGCAATCCAGAGATCCTGAACCGGCACGCCCATGCCGACCAGCACGATGCCGGCGCCGCTCCGGTTAATGGCGGCAATTGCTTCGGATTCTTCTTCGCCGCCGCGTTTGACATAGCCATGGTGACAGCCGGCGATGGCGTCGCCAAAGCCCAGAGACCGCAGGGTTTCGGCGGCCGCTTCTGAGACTCCCGGGGCTCCGCCAAGTAAAAAGATTTTTACACCCGCCCGCTTCGCCGCCGCAAAAAGCAGGGGACAGAGGTCTGTGCCGTTCACGTTATCGGCAAGTCCAAGGTTTTGCATTCTTGCCGCAAGCGCCATACCGCTGCCGTCGGCAAACCGACGTTGCGCGCCGTCAATCACGCGTGCATAGGCCGGGTCTGCGGCCGCCGTATTCACAACATGCGCGTTGATAAAAACGATCCGCTGCCGCCGGCCGCTCGCAGCGGCGCCAACCATGCTTTGCGCCGCTGCGTCGAGCGTGGTGTTATCGATCTGGAATCCGAACAGATCGACGATCGGTTGCGTCGCTTTCGCCTTGCCCCAGAAGAGCGACGACAATCTGGCCTTGCCGATAAGGGCGTCCCGATTTTTCGAAGGCAGCGCGTGGGATTGGTGAACGGCGGACATTTTTTCAACCCGGTTAACAGCGCTTCAGAAGCGAAGTCACGGGGCTGGCATGTCAGGAAATGTGCCAGAGCTGGCGGTTTTGCGCCGTCCGGACGATTATCCCGCAAAATGGGGGCTTTGTGAGGTTAATTGTTATTTGCCTGGTTGGCCGGCACACCGGACCGGCTTCGTTATTCGCAAAATGCGACGCAAAACAGGACGCGCGCCGCATCGCGAAACGTCAGCGCCGCAGGGATTTTTTGCAATTTGCAAACAGGGAACGCGAGCCGACCGATCGCAATTCGTGGTCTGTTAATGCCTGCGCGTTATCTTTTGTCCGGGTTGCTGCAATTGTCAGCGCAAGCCGGGCATGAGCGAAAATGACTTTGGCTTTGAACAATCACCGGGTTGCGCGCAGATGAGCGCTTTTGTGCAGCGCATGTCGAGCCGCCTGTCGGACCTTCGGCACGGGCAGGGCTCCCTGATCCGTGGGACCGCCTTGATGGCGATGGCGGAAATGGGCAATCGCGTGTCGCGCATCGCAACAGCGGTGGTTCTGGGGCGGGCGTTGTCGACCTATGAGTTTGGCATGATCGCATTGATCATGACGACCTATGAATTTGTGCGAATGCTTTTGAACAACGGGCTTGGCGCGCGCATCGTGCAGGCGCACGCGGAGGAACTCGACGAAGTCTGCGGCGCAGTAAACCGGATCAACTGGGGCGGCGGCGTCCTTATGTGCCTCATCCAGTTTGCAGTGGCGTGGCCGGTTCAGGCGCTTTTCGGCGCCGATGTCGCGCCGATGCTGGTTGTGCTGGGGCTCGTGCATGTCATCTATCCCATGGGGCTCATTCATTCCTGTCTGGCGCTGCGCGAGGAAAGATATGAACTCATCGCCGGTATGCTGTTTTTCCAGATTACGATGGACAATATCGGCACGGCGGCGATGGCCTTTGCCGGCTATGGCGTTTGGGCTGCCGTCGTTCCAAAGGTGCTGATTGCGCTCATCTGGGTGGCTGTCTTCCGCTCGCGCATCGGCGCGGTCCGGTCTGTGGCGATCACGTCGGCGAAGATGTGGGACGTCGTGAATTATGGCAGGCGCGTCATGGCGGCTGAAGCCCTGAACACATTTCGCGCCAATGCAGACAAGCTTATTGTTGGCAGGATTCTCGGCATTGACGCTGTCGGCCTCTATTCGTTTGCGCAGAATGCGGGTTCCGGAATCGCCTTCGGTCTGGCCTCGGCGCTGGGGCAAGCGGTCTTGCCGTTTATCTCAAAAGGCCATCAAAATGACGACACGATTTCGCGCTTCCGTTCGTCTGTCTTTGCGATGTCTGTCGTGATCATGCCGGTCATTGCGGCGCAGGTCATTCTGGCGCCGTGGTATGTGCCGATCGTGTTCAGCGCAAAATGGACGCCCGCTGTCCCCACGATCATGCTGATGTGCCTTGGCATGTTGTCGCGCCCGCTCGTCGTGGCGACATCGCAGTTTTTGCGCGCCACCGGCAATGTCGAACTGGAATGGAAGATTTCGTGGTTCAACGCAATCTTGTTTATGGTCGCGATCATCGGCGGCTTGCCGTTTGGCGTCAATGGCGTTGCAGCCAGCCTCTCTGCGGTCAGCGTTTTACCAGCCATTTTCTTCGCGAGAATGGCAATCAGCGTCGCTGCTGAAAAATCAGCGCGACCTCTCTCGGGGCGGCTTGCAGGAGCCAGACTATGAATATGCGCGCGCCGACGCTGTCGGTCGTCATTCCTTGCCACAACAGCGCGGCTGTTTTGCCGGCCACCGTCCATTCAGCGATCGGGCAGAGCTTTGACGATATCGAAATCATTATTGTTGATGACGGTTCTGCGGATACGACGCTTGCGGTTGCAAATGCGCTTGCGCAGTCAGATGCGCGCATCAGCGTGATCTCGCAAAGCAACGCTGGCGTTTCTGCGGCGCGCAATCGGGGCATCGCAGCCGCGCGGGGAGAGTTTATCGCGCTGCTCGATTCCGACGACCTGTGGGACAGGGATCACCTTGCCGTTCACGTCGGGCGTTTGCGCGCCGACCCATCGCTGGGTCTGTCGTTTTGCGCAGTGCGTTTCATCGATCCGGATGGGCGCGAGAGCGGCGAGCGCACACGACCCCAGCTTGACGGCCTCACGCCGGCCGACGTGCTTTACACCAATCCATGCTCGACCTGTTCGGCGATCATTTTCAGAAAGGCGATTCTTGCCGATGCTGGCGGCTTTCTGGAAACATTGCGCCGCGCCGAAGATCAGGAGTGGTTGTTCCGGATTGCGTTGACGCACTGGCGCATGGCTGGCGTCGACCGTCCCACAGTCGCCTATCGCACCTCGCCGGGCGGGCTTTCTGCAAATCTTGAAGGCATGTATGAGGGGTTCTGCGAAATGCTCAAACAAGCGCGTCGTTCCGATCCGGCGCTTGTCGACCTGCACGGGCCGCGCGCGGCCGCGCGCATGTCGCGTTATCTCGCGCGGCGGGCGTTGCGCTTGCAACTGGATGGTTGGGTTGCGCGTCGGTTCATCGCGCGCGCGCTGCGCGCCGCGCCCGACATGCTACTGACTGAACCACGGCAAACCATAGCGACGGCGCTGGCGTCTCTCGTTCCTGGTTTCGGAACATTTCTGTTCCGCGTTTTGAAACGCGCGTGAGGGGGGTTGCGTGCCGAAAGTTTCTGTCATTGTCCCGCTCTATCAAACCGAACGCTATATATTGGAAGCGCTGCACTCCATCGCGGCGCAGACGTTCAGGGATTTTGAAGTCATCGTTGTCGACGATGGCTCAACTGATGGCGGGCCCGCAATAGCAGCACTTTTTGACGACGCCCGTTTCCGGGTTGTGAGCCAGAAGAATCGGGGGCTTGCTGGCGCGCGCAACACCGGGATCCGCGAATCCTGCGGTGAATATATTGCCTTGCTCGACGCCGATGACCGGTGGGCGCCGACGAAGCTGCAAAAACTGGTGGCGCGGCTTGACGGCGATCCGCTCATTGGCGCGGTGTTCGCCACGTCCCTGTTCATCGATGCGGATGGAAAGTCGATTGGTCTCATCCAGCGGCCGGCGAACCGGCCGTTCGATGCTGAACATATTTATTGTCGCAATCCGCTCGGCAATGGTTCAAATCCCGTGCTGCGCCGCGCGGCGCTGGAGGATGTGGCGTTTTTCGACGGGACGCTTGATCGCAAGTGCTGGTTCGATGAAAGTTTCCGGCAATCGGAAGATATCGAATGCTGGACCCGGCTTGCGGCATTGGGGACATGGGCTTTTGCGTTGGTTGACGAACCGCTCACCCTGTACCGGATCGCGGCGGGCGGGTTGTCGGCCAACATTGAACGGCAGCTGGAGACATGGCGGCGCTTTCGCGCCAAGGTCAAAATCTACGCGCCCGCGCTTGATGCCCGAGTGGGCGATCTCGCCGAGGCCTATCAGCTGCGTTACCTCGCGCGACGCTCGATCCATTCGCGCGATGGGCGGCTGGCGCTTCGTCTGACGCTTGGCGCTCTCCGGTTCGCGCCATCGATTTTGCTGCGAGAACCCGGACGCACAACGGTGACGCTCGCTGCGGCAACCGCCAATTGTCTGCTGCCATCCGCACTTTTCGGCGCGATCGAGCGGGCCGCGATTCGCTCGGCGCGCAAATCGCCCGCTCGCGCCTGATTGGCGCGTCCAACGGAAAGTTGCTTGCGCCCGTCGCCGGAACCCCCATATCATGACGCCGTTTGCAAGGGAGCGCCATGGCATTGGCATTTACGTTCTCCACGGTTCCCGTGATCATCAGCGCGCCCGGCGCGATTGCGCGGCTCGGCGAGCTGGCGTCGGCGCGGCTTGGCAAGCGCGTCATGATTGTGAGCGATGCCGGCCTAGTACGGCTTGGAATTGTTCGGCGCGCTCTCGTGTCCCTGCAGATGGCGGGTATGGAGACCGACGTTTTTGACGCCGTCGAGGCCGACCCGCCCGAAGCATGCGTGCTGGCGGCGGTTGCTGCGGCGAGGGCGTTCAACGCGACCGGCATCGTGGGACTTGGCGGCGGTTCTTCGCTCGATGTTGCAAAATTATGCGCGCTTCTGGCGCGGACTCCACAACCGCTATCGGCCACCTATGGCGTTGGCAAGGCGTCGGGGCCGCGTTTGCCGCTGATCCTGGCGCCGACGACAGCGGGTACGGGCTCAGAGGCGACAGCGGTCGCGGTCGCGACGACGACAGGCGCTGACAAGATGGGGGCAGTCTCTCCGCTTTTGTTTGCGGACGTGGCGTTGCTCGACCCGGAATTGACGTTGGGTCTGCCCGGGGCCGTGACGGCGGCGACGGGTATCGATGCGATGGTTCATGCGATTGAGGCTTTCACATCGATCAATCCCAACAACAGTCCGGCATCGCGCGCGCTGGCGCGTGAAGCTCTGCGCCTGCTTGGCGGGTCTATTCGCACCGTGTTCGTTGATGGCTCCAATATTGCTGCGCGTGAAGCCATGCTGAATGGATCGCTGCTGGCGGGCATGGCTTTCGCCAACGCGTCCGTTGGCGCCATTCACGCGCTCGCTTATCCGCTCGGCGGCCATTATCATCTGCCGCATGGTTTGACGAATGCGCTGGTCATGATCGATGTCATGCGTTTCAATGCGCACGTTTGCGCGGCGGAATATGCCGAACTCGGACGCATTGTTTTTAATGAGGCGTCGCAGGGAAGCGATGCCGATCGGGCGACGCTCTTTATCGATCGTCTCAAGCAATTGTCGCGCGATCTTGGCATACCCGAGAGCTTGCGCATGGCTGGCGTCACCGAAGACGCTTTGCCTTTGCTCGCGACCGATGCGATGAAACAAACGCGGCTTCTTGTGAATAATCCGCGTCCTGTCAGTCTGGCGGATGCACTGGCAATCTATCGGCGAGCGTTTGCATGAGCGAAAGACCGCTCCGTCCGGTTCGCGCTGATTTCACGCAGTTTGTGCCCATTGGCGCTCGCTGGGCCGATAATGATATTTATGGCCATGTCAACAACGCCGTCTATTACGCGTATTTTGATACGGCGGTGAACAGTTTGCTGATGGACGCGGGCGCGCTCGATCTGGATACCAGCGAGATCGTCGGTCTGGTTGTCGCCAACGCCTGTGATTATTTCGCCAGCATCCGCTTTCCCGACGCAATCGAAGTTGGCGTGCGGGTGGAGCATATCGGGCGTTCGAGCGTGCGTTACCTGCTCGGCGTATTTCGCAAAGGCGATAACAGCGCTGCCGCGCGCGGCTCTTTCACGCATGTCTATGTGGAGCGCGCAACACAAACGCCTGTCGCAATTCCAGCGATAACGCGGGCGTTTCTGGAATCCTTGCGTACGGGCGCCTGAAACCGACGCACAAACGAAAACGCCGGGCGTACATCCGGCCCGGCGCATCCATCACGACATCCGCATACACACGCGCGTCCATCGCGACGATCGTTTTTATTCAGAAATGGTGAAGAAATGATGACGACGCCCATCAGCGCAGGAAGAAATGCGATCGATCGCCGCACGGCCTTTCCGCGTCCGTTCATGGTTTTGTTCGCGCAGCAGTCTGCGTCGCTGGCGCGACAAAACGGCCGAAGCGAGTCTTGCTAACCCTCGATCTCTTCGCGAAGGGTTTCGAGCTCCAGCCATTCATCTTCAAGGCGGGCGATGCCCGTTTCTGTCTCGCCATAGGTTTTGGTCGCCTTCTCGAAGGCTTTGGGATCGCGCGTATAAAGGCCGGCGTCGGCCAGGATTGTCTGCAATTTGGCTTGCGCGGCGCGCAAGGTCTCGATTTTTGCGGGGATGGTTTCGAGCGCCTGCTTTTGTTTGAATGAAAGCTTGCGTTTGGCGTCGCCACCGGTTGTCGGCGCGAGTTGCCGGTTTTTCCCGCGTGCGGACTTGCCGGAGTCATTGACTGGCGCTCCGCCCACCCCAAATCCACGTTGCGCCACCATGTCGCTATAGCCGCCGGCATATTCGCGCCAGACGCCGGCGCCTTCCGACACGATGACGGATGTTGCGACCCGATCCAGAAAATCGCGGTCGTGGCTGACCA
>CAIZEI010000067.1 GCA_903931945.1 uncultured Hyphomicrobiales bacterium
GATCGTCGCCTCGAAGATTGAAGGCGCGCGCAATTTCGCGCTTGCCAGTCTTGTCGGAGTGGGCTGCGCCCGCCTTCCCGGCAATTGCTTTCTCGCGCGCAATGAAGGCGACAATATCGTCGCGCGAGGGCAGACCCGGTTTGTGCGCGGGAGCCTTGCTGGACCGGGGGGATTTGCTCACAGGCGGGCCTGACGCTGGGAATCGGAGCCCGAGTATAGCCGGGATCGGGCGGTTTGGCAGCGCCGCCAACACGCCGCCCACGCAATCGCCCCGAAAGCCGCTCTATTTCCCGGCCAGGAGAGCCTTCCACGCGGTTTCGATCGCGGGGTCCTGCTCTGAACGTTCAATCACCGCGCTGCAGGCTGCATAGACCTCCGTATCGCCATAATTCTTGCGGCGAGGACGGAACATCGGCGCGGCCACGCTGCCAAGTTCTATAGTCAGAAAGCGCGCCGGTCCTGCGCCGATATTGAAATGTTGATGGAATTGCAACCCCGCGGGGGCAAACGCCACGCCATGCCTCCAGAGGGTCTTTACGGCATCCGAGGGGTCCTCTTCCCATGACAGCGTCATGCCTTCGCCCGATACGCCCAGCAACAGCGAGCCGAACATTTGTCGCTGCGCACGCACATAATGGCCTGCGGCGATTTCGCGGAGGTCGGCGCCGATGGAGCCATTCGCCAGCAATACGGGTGTCGCGGCCTCGCCGTTGCGCAAAAGCCCCGGCGCGAATGGCGCCGCGCAATCGCGCGACAGCGCGCCCGTCGCGCGCTCGGGAAACTCCAGCGAAGTGGCAAAGAGAAATGTCGGACTGCGATAGAGCGACATCAGATAACGGAAGTCATTCACCGATGCGATGCGCGCGCGTTCGCCAGATGTATTGCGAATGCGCATCGTCGCGTTCATGGGTTGCGAGAACAGGGTTCTTGGCCCCCATTCCAAAGTCTTCAGGTCGCCGCCGGGCATTTCGATTTCGGCTGTTCCATGGCCGGCGAGCACATAGAACATCTCTTCGTAAAGGTGCTTCGAGGGCGCGCTCGCGGCGCCCGGCGCGAGATCGAACACAAAGAGAGTCAGGAAATCGTCGCGCCCATCGAGATGGCACATGGCGCCATCGACGCCGAAGCGCGCCCAGGGTCTGGTTTCGACCGCGCAGAGATCAATCGCTGCGCCGGTATGGATCGGAACGCCCTCGGCCACAGCCCAATCCTGATAGGGATCGACGAGATATTTGCCATGCGGGGTTTCAAAGACCTGATCGACTTGCGTATTCATGCGCCGCTCCCGCCAAACCGGCTTTCATCGATAAATTTGCCCATCCGGGACGTCACGCCATGAGCTGCGATTTCCTTGAGCCATAACGCATGAATGCGCGGGTCCTGATCTTCATATTCAACCTGCGCCCCGCCCTGCTTGACGCTGCGATCGACGCCCACGTCCCAGATCTCGCGTTTCATGCGCATCAGCGGATAGCGCACAGTGCCGATCTGCAGGGCGAGATAACGCGAGGGGTGATTGGCGATGTTGAAATGCTGGTGAAACATCGAATCGGGCGGGCAATAAACGCAGCCATGCTCCCAGTCGACGCGCGTGAAATCTTCGTCGGCATCACGCCAGAGCAGCGAATAACCCTGACCGGTGACCGCAAATACGCACACGCCATCGAAATGGCGATGCCCCTTTTTATAGGTTCCTACAGGCATTTCTGAACTATGCGCGCCGATGGTGGAATCGCTCAGCATGAAGCGCAGCATCGAGCCGCCGGCGCCGCGCGCCGACCAGGCTTTCAGTTCAAACGCCGAGAGATCTGGAACAAAATTCGTCTCCCATTGATGCCGGCCCGGCCGCACGCCGATGAATTCGCCCTCACCCGCGAAATAATTTTCCGCGCCCATGCGTTCGGGAAAATCAACCGGGCACTCGAAAATCAGTTTTTCCGAGCGAAACCTGTTCATGGCGAAAATCATGTTGTTGGCGCTGGCAAAGCGCGCAGGTTCACGGCCCGAGCCATTGAAATGCTGATGTGTGGCGTTGAGCGGAATGGAGAACAGGCTTTTGGGGCCCCATTCGAATGTATGCTTGCGGCCATCGGCATTGGTGACGCTGGTCGTTCCATGCCCCGAAATAATGTAGATGACTTCTTCATAGACGTGCCGGACGGGGGCGGATTTGCCGCCGGGCGGCAATTCAAACGCAAAAATCGAGATGAAATCGTCGCGCCCTTTGACATGGCAGAAGGCGCCAAGCGTCCCGTAACGGTCCCATTTGGCAACCGGAACCTTGCGGATGTCGATGCCAAAATCTTCAATGACCGGAATATTCTGCGCCCGGACCCAATCCATATAGGGGTCGGGCAGCGCGGGCTGGGTCGGGCCTTGGGTCATGGTTCCTCGCCGGGACAATTGACGGACTAACGCCCTTGATATTCCCTCGGTGGGCGGACGCAAGTGCGGAAACGGAACGGGTTGGCGTGTGGAGGTGGGGGGCGGTTTGAGTTCGGGGATGAGAGGACGAGTTTCGCCTTGGTTGTAGAGGCGGAGTTTGCGAGGCCTGCGAATACGTCGGGGGCACTGCTAGTTCGATTTACCCTGTCAACCAAGCGCAATGAGCTGCATCGGCCCGCTCGGAACCTAAACTGGGCTTCGTTTCGCCCTAGCCCGCTTGTTAAAATCCGCTGGTCAAGGCAGTTTAGTCTCGAACTGGGCACCACCTCGGGAATATCGGCTCAGTTTGCTGTTGGAGAATCAGCGGTGGTCGATGACAAAGAATGGCCAGACTACCCAATCGGTCCCCGCAATAGTGTTTTCGCCATGGGCCTCATCTCAATAAAATTTGCCGAACTTGAATCGGTCCTAGCATTTTTATTCGCGACACAATTTGAACCGGGGTTGGACAATACCATTGCGCTTTGCGCGAAAGTGGGGTCCAAGGCTTGCGGTGAGCTCATGGATGCAAGGCTCGCCTCACACGTTTGGCCGGATTCGACAAAGCAAAAGGTGAGACATTTTCTGCGCGCGTTTTTCATACTGACGGACAGTCGCAATTCCTTAATGCACTCGAATCTCGCCTGGGTCGCCGGTAGTCACACCGTGTTGTTCAAGACAGCTCGTAGCGGACGTACTGTAGCAGTTGCACCAACATTGGAAGTTTTACGGCGGATCGCGGATGATATGAATGCTTTCGTCGACTATGGTCGATGCTTGGGTAACGCAATCAATTTTGCGTCTCCGGACGCGCTAAAGGTTTTCGAAGGTGACTTCCCCTACCCCGATGATCCGCAGTTACCTGCGAAGCTCGAATACACCGGCGCGCGCATCGACCTCCCAGATCGTGATGACATACCGAGGTAGCGAATGGCTGTGCGGGCCAAAATAAATGCGCGACTTGCTCCGGACTCTCGCAAACTCGAGGACTGACAGTCCTTTGCACTGATTGAAATGAAAGCAGGTGTTAACAGGCATTGAACCTTGCATGATCTAACTCAGTGTCGCCAAAATTGTTTCCGACGACAACATCGAGCTTTCAGCGCCGCTTGGACCATTTCAAAAGTTGTCCGCTTCGGCTTACAGCCCGCCACCCCCAACCCTTTCCCACCCATCCCGCTTTCAATTTGAAGCGGCCATTTATATCTTCCCGCGGCCGCGCATTGCACAAAAAACGAACGCGCTTTAAATCTCCCGAAACCGGGGAGGAAATTGCGCATGAAACCTGTTGGCTTGTTCGGCGTCGGCCTTGCCGCTGCATTGACTGCCAGCGCCGCTCTGGCGCAGCAGGATCATCCCGAGTTTCCACCCGGCCCCGGTCGCGACACCGTGCTGTCGATCTGTTCGGGTTGCCACGATCTCAATCGTTTGACCGCCGGCTACACGCCCAGAGGTTGGCTCACCGTCACCAACATGATGCGCAATTTTGGCGCGCCAGTGTCCGATGGCGAATGGGACACGGTGCGGGCCTATCTGATCCGCTCGTTCCCGGAAAAGCCGCGACCGCCGGCGGTCCTCGTCCCGGGGCCGGTCGATGTTCGCATCATGAACTGGCCGCTGCCGACGCCCGGATCGCGTCCGCACGACCCGATGTCGGCGCGGGATGGTTCGATCTGGTGGTCGGGGCAGCTCGCCAACAAGCTCGGACGCCTCGATCCAGCTACGGGTAAGTTCAAGGAATATCCGGTCAACCCGATGTCGGCGCCGCATGGCCTTGTCGAGGACAGGGACGGCAATGTCTGGTTTACGGGGAATTTTCGCGGGTTCATCGGCAAGCTCGATGTGAAGAGCGGCGAGATCAAGGAAATCAATCTGCCCGATCCCCGCGCCAAGGACCCACACACCATCGCCATCGACCACAACGGCATCGTCTGGTTCAGCGTGCAGGCCGGCAATTTCTTTGGCCGGCTTGATCCGGCGACCGGCGCGATCAAGCTCGCGACGCCGCCGACACGCAATGCGCGGCCCTATGGCATCGCCATCAACTCACAAAACGTCGTCTATTTCGTCGAGTTCGGCGCGGCGAAAATCGCCACCATCGATAACGACATGAAGATTCAGGAATTCCAGCTGCCCGATCCCGGCGCGCGTCCGCGCCGCATCGCCATCTCGCCAGATGACATGATCTGGTATTCCGACTATGCGCGCGGCTATCTCGGTCGGCTCGATCCCAAAACGGGCGACGTCCGGGAATGGCCCTCGCCGAGCGGGCCCAAATCCCTGCCCTATGGCATCGTCTCCACCAAAGGCGCGATCTGGTACAGCGAATCCGGGGCCAACCCGAACACCATCGTGCGCTTCGATCCGAAAACCGAAAAGTTCCAGAGTTGGGCCATTCCCGGGGGCGGCGACATCGTGCGCAACATGACCGTCGATCGCGATAGCGCGCCAATCATGGCCAATTCGCTCGAAAACCAGGTCGGGCGGGTGGAGGTCAAGGACTGACGGTTTTGGGCGAAGGCGCCGCCGGCTGCCTTGCTATTCACCTTTTTCGTTAAAATGCATCGCTTCCCCAGCGCCCGCTTGCTAAAGAACGCCGCAATCTGGCGTCCGCACGGGCGGACGCCCCGGAGCCGCGATGGTTATGGCGCAGACAGGCTTGATTTTTGGCGCGGCCGAACAGGACGCGGGCCTCATTACGCATCTGATCGAGGCCGGCTATCCCCGCACGGAGCCCGCAATCCTGCAACCCGCAGAGGTTTTCCTCGACCAGTCCGGCGAGGATATGCGCGGACGCCTGTTATTGACGTCAGACCCGCAGGGCGCGGAATTTTGCCTGCGGCCTGAATATACCATCCCGGTCTGTCGGGGTTACCTTGCCTCTCCCGAAGCGGGAACGCCCGCGACATTTTCCTATCTTGGTCCGGTGTTCAAACATTGGTGGGACAGCGGGTTGATCGTCAGCGGCGCGACAGACAAAAACGACAAGCAGACATTCCGTCATCGCCCCGACGCCCCGGCCGAACTGGCGCAGGCGGGCATTGAGAGTTTTGGCCGCGCCGATGCGCAGGCCGCCGACGCT
This sequence comes from uncultured Hyphomicrobiales bacterium, assembly GCA_903931945.1. Classification (GTDB taxonomy): domain Bacteria; phylum Pseudomonadota; class Alphaproteobacteria; order Rhizobiales; family Beijerinckiaceae; genus Terripilifer. The sequence continues at coordinate 5,507 of CAIZEI010000067.1, forward strand.
GAAATCATGGCGCTGATTCTGGAGGCTGTGGAAAGCATTGGCGCCTGCAAACTGACTGTCACGATGGGCGACGCCGGCCTGTTCAACAAACTTGTGGAATCGCTCGATCTTCCGCCCGCCTGGACGCGGCGCATCCGCCGTGGCCACATGCGCGGGCAGGATCTGTCGGCCATCTTTGCTCCACCTGGCAAGGGCGCGGTCAGCGACCATTCAGGCGTTCTGGCTGCATTGGGCAACGCCGACCGCGCGGGCGCGCGGGCGCTGGTGGGCGATCTGCTTTCGATCGCGGGAATTTCGTCGGTCGGCGGACGCACGCCAAGCGAAATCGCCGACCGCTTTCTGGAACAGGCCGCGATGAACACGACCGCCAGCGTGCCGGCGGAAAAGCGCGCGGCGCTGGCGCAGTTTCTGAGCGTCGCCGGCGAGCCCGATGAGTGCTCGGCGCGTCTTCGCAAACTCGCGCGCGACGCGGGTCTCGATATCCACGCCGCCCTTGACGGTTTTGATGAACGATTGCATTTCATCGCCGCGCGCGGCGTTGATATGTCCGCTCTCCGGTATGACGCGGGCTTTGGCCGCAAACTCGATTACTACACCGGCTTTGTGTTCGAAGCGCGCGAGACGGGTGCTTCAGCCAACTGCATTGTGGCGGGCGGCGGGCGCTATGATGGCCTGCTGCGCGCGCTTGGCGCAAACTCGGACATTCCTGCCGTGGGCGCGGCGATCTGGTGCGAAAAACGCAGTGGCGCGGGAGACAGGACATGAGCGGCCCCGCGACGCCTTTCATTCTTGCAGTGCCCTCCAAGGGGCGCCTGCAGGAAAGCGCGACGAATTTCTTCAGGCGCGCCGGTCTCACCATTTCGCAAGGGCGCGGCGCGCGCGACTATCGTGGCTCGCTCAACGAATTGCCCGGCGTTGAAATCGCGTTTCTGTCGGCTGGCGAAATCGTCCAGCATCTGGCTTCCGGCAGCGTGCATCTTGGCGTAACGGGCGAAGACCTCGTGCGCGAACATATCCCGGATGCGGAGAAAAAGGTCGAGTTGCTGACCCCGCTCGGGTTTGGCCACGCCAATGTAGTGGTTGCAGCGCCGCAGGCGTGGATCGATGTCAGCACCATGGCCGATCTTGAGGATGTCGCAGCGATTTTTCACGCGCGCCGTGGGCGGCGGATGCGGGTTGCGACAAAATATATCAACCTCACCCGCCGGTTCTTCGCCAGCAAGGGCGTCACCGATTACCGCATTGTCGAAAGTCAGGGCGCCACCGAAGGCGCGCCCGCGTCGGGAGCGGCCGAGTTGATCGTCGATATTACAACGACGGGCGCGACCCTGCGCGCCAATGCGCTGAAGGTTCTCGACGATGGCGTGATGTTGCGCTCGGAAGCCAATCTGGTCGCCGCCATCAGCGCTGACTGGAACGAGGACTGCAAGGCCGCTGCGCGCGCAATCCTGGGGCGCATTGCTGCGGAAGAGGAAGCCCGGCTCAACCGCACCGTGACAGCGCTCGCGCCTGATCCTTTGACGTTGGCCCCCGAGGCGGCGGAAAAGTTTGGCGCGCGCGCACTGGCCGGTGTTGCAAATGATGGCCCGCTGCAGCTTGTGTGCCCCAACGACAGGGCGCCCGCGCTCGCCGACTGGCTGATTGCCAAAGGCGCGCAACACGTCAGCATTGGCGCGCTGGATTATATCTTCAGCGCCAGCAATGCGCTTTACGAGAAGCTCGCAAAGCGCGTTGGTTGAGCAATATTGTCAACCGGATCAGGCTCGTCCCAGCGCCTTTTTGAGTACGGCGGCGGCGTCCGCAGGCGCCGCCTCGCCAGTCCAGACGACATATTGGTCAGGCCGCACCAGGATGAGCGCAGACTCATAAACGCGGGCGCCACAATCTTTGGCGTCGCGGACGATTTTCAGCGGCAGGCACAGGTCTCGCGCCGCGCTCTCGAAGGCTGCAACATCCGCATCGCTCGCCCCAAAGGCGAGCAGGGCGAAACCAAAACCCAGCTCTTCAAAGACATCGCGGCCAGATGACAGTTTGGCTGGAGCGAGATGGTGGCCGGGGCGCGCCCGGAACATATAATCGCCCCGAGCCTGCGTGACGCCGCCGGGCGGTCCGAACACGACGCTTGAGGCTTCGTAGTTGGGCTCGTAGTTCAGAATGATCGGTCCGGCGCCAGTCTTGATCTCGGCCCAGTCCTTTTTGAAAGCTTCAGGATCTTTGGCAGGGTCGTGCCGGTTGATAACCTCGCCTTCCCAGGCGACGCGCGCAGCAATGAATTCCTCGCCGATCTGCTTGAATACGGGACGCCGTTCGGCGTCGTAAGAATCGAGCAGAGCCTCGCCGCCTTGCCCTTGCAGATTCGCGGCAAGTTTCCAGCCGAGATTGGCGATATCCTCAAGGCCGTTATTCAATCCGAAACCGCCATAGGGCGGATGCGAATGGGCCGCATCGCCCGCGATGAAAACCCGCCCGGCCCGGTATCGCTCGGCAACCGCGACGCGCAGATCCCAGAAGCCCACATGATCGAAATCGCACGCGAATTCGAACCCGGCGGCCTTGTGCAACAAGGCGGCAAAATCGAAATTGTCGCGCGTCGTGTCTGCGGGCACCGGCGCGTGAAAGAACCATCCCACCTCTGGGTCGATGCGTCCGAAGAACTGCCAGTAGCCGTTGAGTTCCGGGTTCAGCACCCGGTATGTCGAGAGCACTGGGTAGCGTTTGTTCAGGCCCTCGCTCAGTTCGCGCGAGCGAAACACGGCAAGCATCATCACCTGATCGAAATCCGATCCATCGCGGCGGATGCCGGCCTGCTCGCGCACAATGGAATGTCCGCCATCGCAGCCAACGAGGTAATCGGCTTCCAGTACCTCGCTCGCGCCATCGTCGGCCTCTGTGGCGATCGTGACGCGCACGCCTTTTGCGTCCTGATCGATGGTCTGCGCCGTCCAGCCGAACCGCTGCGAAACCAGCGGCAGCGTTTCCATCTTCCGCCGCAGCACGCCCTCAAGCAGATATTGCGGCATCCGATCGTTCTTCTGGAAATAATACTGGCCGACGGCTTCGCGCCCTTCAAAGGCGTGCCAGTAATCGCTCATCAGATTTGCATAAGCGGTAATGCCCGCAGCAGGCACATGGACCGGCAGCAGCCGCTGCGCCCGCAATTCATCGACGCAGCCCCAGAAGTAAAAGCGCTCCAGCGTGCGTTGCGTCAGGTTTTGTCCACGCGGAATATTGTGCATTCCAACCCGTCGCTCGACGAGCGCACAAGACACGCCGCGCATTGCAAGATCGACAGCCAGGCCGACGCCGACAGGCCCGCCGCCAATAATGATAACCTGATACCGCTTGCTCACGCGTTTCTCCTGCAAAATGAACTCCTGTGCTATCCCGGATCGGGGCGCAGTTTCAATCCCGGCCTATTCAATTGCCTTGATTGCGCGAAACCCGGCGATCTCGTCCTCGCCATAGCCGATTTCATGCATGATCTCGTCGGTATGCTCGCCAAATTCCGGCGTCGCCATCGCAAGGCTCGAGGGCGTGCGGCTAAGCGACACCGGCTGGCGCATCAGCGTGAGGTCGCCCAGTTTTTTTGAATGCACTGTCCGGGCGATTTGCAAGTGCTTGACTTGCGGATCATTGAACGTCTGGCCAATGTCATAGATCACGCCCGCAGGCACATCGGCGGTTTCAAGCTTTGACAACAGGGTCGCCGAATCCATTTGCAGTGTAATGCTTTCAATCAACTCGTTGACCATTCTGCGGTTCTTGCGCCTCGCCTCCTTGCTTGCAAAGTCGGGATGCGCGATCAGGTCTTCGCGTCCGAGCGCGCGGCACAGCCGATCCCACATCGGCGGCGTTGGCGCGATATTCACATAGCCGTCCTTTGTCCGGTAAGCGTTGGTGGGAACGCCTGTGGGATGTTCATTGCCGACGCGTTTGGCGACATGGCCATCGATGAGATAGCGCACAGCCTGCAAATCAAGCATGAAAATCTGCGATTCCAGCAGCGAGGTCTGCACCCATTGTCCCTTGCCCGAAATTGTGCGCTCGATGATGGCTGTCAGCACGCCAAGCGCGGCAAAAAGCCCGGCGGTGATATCGGCAATCGGAATGCCCGCGCGCGTCGGCGGACCATCGGGCGCGCCAGTCACCGACATCAGGCCGGACATGCCCTGAATAATCTGATCAACGCCGGGCCGGTCCTTGTAGGGACCATCCTGCCCGAACGCCGAAATGCTGCAATAAATCAGGCGTGGATTGATTGCCGCCAGCGTTTCGTAATCGATTCCAAGACGATGCTTCACATCCGGGCGATAATTCTCGACGATGACATCGGCCTTTTCGACCATGCGATGCAGCACGGCGCGGCCTTCTTTCGATTTGAGGTCGAGCGCGAGCGCGCGCTTGTTGCGATGTTTATGCTGGAAATCTGAATCATGCCGCGCAGAAAAATCCTGGGGATTGCCGACCCGCTCCACGCGCCAAACATTGGCGCCCCAATCGGCCAGTTGTTTCACGCACACCGGACCCGTGCGGACATGCGTGAGATCAATGACGTTGAGATGTTTCAACGCCTGCGAGGCGGGTTGATGCGGCATGTTTCCTCCAGATTGTTGGGTCTGATTGCGCGATTGCCGCGATCATCCCACACCGGCGCCCGCGCGACAAATGGCCTCGAAGGATGAACGGTATTATCGGGACAAAAGCCGCGACATTTGCGAGCCGATGCTCACGGCGCGTTGAGAACCGCGCGGCAATCGGCAGGCAGGCCCGCCATGGTGATGGGCGGCTTGGGTTTGTAATCCGGGTTTGGTTTCGGGTGCAGAACTGAATCCTTGAACCACCAGTCGAGCGAGGCGTCGCAACTGTCGCCGGCGGGAGTCGGGTCCTGATGCACGCAACTGGCTTGACCTGCCGGGCATGCGAGCCGGATGTGGAAATGATAATTATGCTCATACATTGGGCGCATCTTGCTCAGCCAGGAGCGGTCGCCCTTTGCATCGCGGCAGATTTGCTTCTTGATCGCAGCATTGACGAAAATGCGTTCAACTTCCGGCTGGCTGGCGACAAAGCGCAACATCGCCATATGGGCTGGCGTCCATTTCGAGGGATCGACGGCCAGCCCGTCGGCGCGAACCACATCGGTTGACGACATTTCCTCGCGTTCCACCCGCGACAGCGTGCGGTTGGGCATCGGCGTCATCCAGATATCAGCGTCAAGGCCGACCTGGTGCGAGGCATGGCCCGTGATCATCGGCCCGCCACGCGGCTGCGCCATATCGCCGACCAGAAAGCCCGGCCAGATCCCCTCATCGCGCAGCCGGGTTGCGGTGCGCTCCAGAAATGCGATGAGTTGCTGCTGGCCCCAATTGCGGTTGCGCGACAGGCGCATAACCTGCCACGCCCCGCCGTCGATGGGCAGGGCTTTGCCGCCGGCCATGCAACCCTTGGCGTAAAAGCCGAAAACGCGGGATTCGCCATCCGTCGGCGTCGCCTTGCGCCCGAACAGTTGCTTGGCGGGCGTTGCCGGGTCTTCGGGGTGCGCGAGCGGCGGCAGGGGATGCGGGTTCAGCGTCCCTATATCCTGCGCGCAGGCAGGCGCAGCCAACAGCGCCAGCAATCCAAAGACAGGCGCAATGCGCATCAGAGCTCTCCGAAGGTCCGGTTGCACTTTCACGCTTCTGCGTTAACGGATGGTTAACCACATTTCGAACGCCATCACGGTTTCAGCAAGGCTTCAACGATCTTTTGTGTTCGCGCCTGCCATGGCGACGCGCGATAACCGAAAGTCCGTGCAAACAAACCAGAATCGAGTTCCGAATTTGGCGGACGCCGCGCGGGCGTCGGATAGTCTTGCGTCGCGATGGCTGTGACAACAGGGCGTTTGCCGGTCAATCCAGCCTGACAATCGACGATTTCGCTGGCGAAGCCATGCCAGGTCGTCACGCCCTGACCGCCAAAGTGATACGTGCCCCACGGGGTCTCGCCAGAACGAATCGCGGTATCGACAGCCAGCAGAGCCTCTGCAAGATCGACCGTTGCCGTGGGGCAACCCCGCTGATCGGCCACGACGCGCAATTCAGCGCGCTCATTGGCGAGCCGCAACATGGTTTTCAGAAAATTCGCGCCATGCGCGCCATAGACCCAGGCCGTGCGGAGAATGACGTGACGCTCCGCCGCCACCCGTACAGCAGCTTCTCCCCTGGCTTTTGTGTCGCCATAAACGCCGAGCGGCGCAATGGGGTCCGTTTCGACATAAGCCCCCTGTTTGGTTCCGTCGAACACATAATCAGTGGAGATATGCACAAGTGGAACGCCGGCGCGATGGGCCGCGGCGGCCAGAATAGCCGGACCTTTTACATTACCGAGTTCAGCGACTTCGCGCTCGCTTTCCGCTTTATCGACGGCGGTGTAGGCTGCACAATTGACAATCAATCGCGGCTTCTCGCGTTCGATCGAAGCTGTGACCGCGCTGGCGTTTGCAATGTCGCCTTCCGCCCGCCCGAGCCCGATAATTTCGACTCCGCGCGCGCCCGCCAAATCCAGGAGTTCGCGACCCAGCTGTCCCTGTGCGCCAAAAACGAGAATCGGGCCGCTCATGCGTTCACGCCCAGACGTTCGCCGCGATAACCGCCATTGCGAATACGCTCCCACCACACGCGGTTGTGCAAATACCACTCGACGGTTTTTCGCAGGCCGGTCTCGAAGGTTTCTGCGGGCGTCCAGCCAAGTTCGTCGCGAATTTTTGACGCGTCAATCGCATAACGCAAATCATGACCGGGTCGGTCGACAACAAAGGTAATGAGTTTTTCGCGCGGACCGATTCGCGCGTCCGGCGCAAGCTCGTCCATCAACGCACAGATGCCTCGCACGACATCGATATTCGCGCGTTCGCAATTGCCGCCGACATTATAACTCTCGCCGAGCCGCCCACGCTCGACAATTGTCAGCAGCGCCTGCGCGTGATCGTCGACGAAGAGCCAGTCGCGCACATTCTCGCCCTTGCCGTAAACGGGGATGGGTTTGCCTTCGAGCGCATTGAGCGTGACCAGCGGAACAAGCTTTTCGGGGAAATGAAACGGCCCGTAATTGTTCGAGCAATTCGAAAGCACGACGGGCAAACGATAGGTGTGCCACCAGGCGCGCACGAGATGGTCGGACGCCGCTTTCGATGCGGAATAGGGCGAATTTGGACTATAGGGCGTCGTTTCCTCAAAATAGCCTTCCGGCCCGAGCGAACCAAATACTTCGTCAGTCGAAATATGATGGAAGCGGAACGCGTCCTTCTCCGCGCCCTTCAAGTCGCGCCAATAACCGAGCGCAGCCTGCAACAACGCAAACGTGCCCACCACATTGGTCTGGATGAATTCGCCCGGCCCATCGATCGAACGGTCGACGTGGCTCTCTGCAGCCAGATGCATGATCGCATCGGGTTTGAAACCATCCATCGCCTCACGCATGGCGCGTCCATCGCAAATATCGAGGCGCGCGAATTGATATCGCGGGCTTGTGGCTACGCCCGCCAGATTGTCAGGATTGCCGGCATAGGTCAGCTTGTCCACAACAAGCACCTCTGCATTTGTGTGTTCGATCAGGCGGCGCACAACCGCCGAACCGATGAAGCCGGCGCCGCCCGTGACCAGATATTTTTTGCTCATGATCTGGTTCCCGAATCAAAAAGGCGAAAGAAAGGACGCAAAGCCCGGCAACTTTGCATCCTTGTCCGAGACAAGAACGCTGTCGCGCGGCAGGGGCCATTCAATTGCGAGATTTGGGTCGCCCCAGAACAGGCCGGCATCGCATTGCGGCGAATAGAGTCCGTCCACTTTATAGACAACTTCCGTATTGTCTTCGAGCGTGCAGAAGCCATGCGCAAAACCACGCGGCACAAACAATTGTTCGCCGCCTGAAGCCGTCAGCGTCGCGCCACAATGTTTCCCATAGGTGGCGCTGCCCCGGCGCAAATCGACCGCAACGTCATAAACGGCGCCGCTGACCACGCGCACGAGTTTGGCCTGTTCATGCGGCGGCGTCTGGAAATGCAAGCCGCGAATGGTGCCCCGCTGTTTGGAAAGCGAATGATTGTCCTGAACAAAATCGGCCGTAACGCCGAGCGCCGAAAAATCGGGCGCCTTCCAGGTTTCCATAAACCAGCCCCGGCTGTCGGCAAACTTTCGTGGCTTTATCATCACGACGCCTGGAATGGCGAGATGTTCGACAGAAAAATTCGACATGAATCAAGTTCCTGTTAAGACCGTGCGCCGCGCGCTGGCAACCGCTACTTGTAAAGCGGCGAAACCTCGGTCTGCGTGAATTCGGACGCGTTGTAATCGAAGAAGGGCATATATGAAAACGCGATCCAGTGACATTCGCTGCCTGGATTGGCGTTGAAATGCTGATGTTCGACGCCGCCCTTCTTGATCGGCAGCAGCAGGAGATCGCCCTCTTCCCAGTCGACGCGCTCGCCATCGACGACTGACCACCCCTTGCCCTCAATGACATATATGACAAGACCGCCCTGATGGCGATGTTTGCCGGAATGCGAGATCAGGCTATGGGTAAAGACGCGCCAGTCCTGCAGCGGCGTGTTATTGTGGATCTCGGCGTTGAGATAGTAGAGCAGTTTGCCCTGCTTGGTATTGTAGTATTCGCGATCCTCGAGCCCGACAACCACTTGCCCGGCATTCTGCCGTTCGAGAAACTCTAGACGGCTGCGAATAAAAATATCATACGGCGTCATCGCGCCGGGGTCGCGCTCTTTGGTGCGCGTGCGTTCCATTTCCGCCATCGGTCCAGTCCCTTTGTTGTGTTTATAACATCAAATATTGGCTTGCGCCGTTTGCGCGCGCAGGATGCGCGCGGCTGATTTTACCGCACGCAGAATTTCCGGATAGGCCACGCAGCGGCAGAGATGGCCCCTGAGATAATCGCGGATTTCCCGATCGTTCGGGTCAGCGTTGTCCTTCGGCAATTGATGCGTCATCAGGATAAACCCCCGCGTGCAAAACCCGCACTGGAATGCGCTTTCATAATGGCTGTGCCGCCTGAAAATGCGCGCACGCCGTCATCGTCGGTGCCGAGCAGACCGATCGCCTCGACGAACGAAGCGGGGTGAAGCAGTGAAAAACCCCTCATGTCCAATCGCCCGCTGCTGCCAAATCCCCGTTCCTGGCGCCGATCATAAGGTTCCCTCGCGGTTCGCTCCCCTCTATAACCAAACCCGTCCTTCCCGCACAGGCCCCAAAGGGCCTCAAATGAACCCTGTCAAACCATTGGATCTGTGGATGCATATCGAAGCCGACGTTTTGGTGATTGGCGCTGGTGGGGCTGGCATGTATGCGGCCATCGAGGCGGCGCGGTCTGGCGCTACAGTCATTCTGGCCGACCGCAGTCTGATCGGACGCGGCGGCGCGACCGTTATGGCGCAGATGACGGTGGCCGTCGCGCTCGGCGAACAAACCGAGGATCATTGGGAGAATCACCTTTCCGACACTCTCGCTGCGGGCCGCAGCCTTTGCGACGAAAATCTTGCCACAATCCTTTGCGAGGAAGGTCCCGCGCGCATCCGCGAAATGGATGACTGGAAAGTCGGTTGGGCGCGTGAGAACGGGCATATCAAGCAGGCTCACGCGCCGGGGCATGACCGCCCACGCTGCGTATATGTGGATTTTCTGGCGACCGGCCCTGCAGTATCCCGAACCTTGCGAACGCAACTGCATCATTTCAGCGCCATCCGCCGTATCGGCGATCTGATGATTGTGGATATTGTCGTGCGCGACGGTCAGGCCTGCGGAGCACTCGCCCTGCATGTCTCGAGCGGTGAAATCGTGACGTTGGCGGCAAAGTCGGTTGTGATTGCAACCGGCGGGCTCACCCGGCTTTATCGCCGCAACAGCGCCTCGTTTAACATGAGCGGCGATGGCTATGCGCTGGCTTTGCGCGCCGGCGCTGAACTCATCGACATGGAGTTCGTGCAGTTTTTTCCCATCGGGCATCTCGCGCCGCGGCTCGTCGGCATGGACCCGATCATGTGGGATCCATTCCGTTACAAGCTTGGCGGCAAGCTGCTGAACGGGCAGATGCAGGAATTTGAAGAGACCTACGCTGCGCAGGACGCGCGCAGCGACGGAGCCTATGTGCTGACGCGCGATCGCGCGACCTACGCGATCACCAAAGAAGTCGAAGCCGGGCGCGGCAGCCCTGCGGGCGGCGCATATCTCAGCTTCATGCATATTCCGCCCGAGGAAATTCGCGCTGCCTTCGGCCCAGTCGTTGACCGCCTGGCGGAAAATGGCATTGACCTCCGGCATCGACCGATCGAGGTCGCGCCCATCGCTCATTATCATATGGGCGGCGTGCGGGTGACGCCTGATTTTGCCACCAACGTGCCAGGTCTGTTTGCTTGCGGCGAGGCGGTCGGCGGCGCCAACGGCGCCAACCGCCTATCGGGCAACGCGATCACCGAAGCGCTGGTGTTTGGCGCTCGAGCGGGCCGCTCGGCCGCCATGCACGCCCGCGACCGGACAAGCCAATGGTCTGAGGACGCAGCAAAACCTGTGCGCGATCTGCTGGCCGGGGCCGAACGACGCGAGGGCCCCAATCTTGCCGATGCGGTCGCCCGGTTGCAGGGCGTGATGGCTGACAAAGTTGGCGCTTTCAGGCAAGCCGCGCCCCTTCAGGAAGCTCTTGTTGAGATCGATCGGATGCGCCTCGATCTCGGCGAAGCCCCCCGCGCTGGCTGTGCGCCGTTTGACCCCGAGCTGATGGATTGGCTTGATTTGCGCAATATGCTTCTGGTGGCGCGTTCTGTTACAGAAGCAGCGATCTCCCGCACCGAAAGCCGCGGCGCCCATCAACGCGAGGATTTTCCGGGCATGGATGAAAAATGGGCCGTCAACCAGATTGTCAGCCTTGAAGGCGACAGGCTTGCCCTGCGCCAGCTCGCGCCCGGCGGCGGGAGGCGCGCATGAAAGCGTCGCTCGTCATCCAGAGAGGCGTTGCAGGCGCCGTGCCGGCCATCCAGACTTTCGTCGTTGAATTCGAGCCGGGGCAGTCGGTGCTTGACGGGTTGCGGCTCGTGCGGCGGCAGGACGATCCCTCGCTCGCCTTCCGTTACGCCTGCATCAACGCCAACGCATGCAAGGAATGCATGATGCTGATTGACGGGCAAATTGAATATGCCTGCAAAATCAAACTGAAAGAGGGCGAGACCCGGCTCGCGCCACTGCCCAAAAAAGCGTTGGTGCGCGACCTCGTAACCGAAATAGCGCCGCCCGAAGAGCGACTTGTACGGCCCGCCGCTAAACGATAATTGACGTACGTCATGTGCGCTGGCGCACATCCCGACGGAACGACATGACTGAAATTCGCCCTGCTGATTTTACCAAAGGGCAGGGGCTCAGTCATGAAAGATAACGTTTCCCGAACCGCGTCAGTTTCCGCAGATTGCGCAGCTGCGCCAGCTGGCGTCCGGTGCGTCAGGCGGCGCACAACCGATGGCGATGGCCAACCGCGCGTCTTCCGTCGTTTGCGCGCCCGTTGGCTGCGCTGGCGCAAGCCCACCAATCGCCGGTAACAGAGGCGTCAAAGGAATCGGGCGAGGGCGTCAAACGTTTCAACAGGCGCTTCCTCGGCGACAAAATGGCCGCCCGGAACCATACCGCCGGAAACCCCGGGCGCGAACGTGCGGCGCCATATTTGAACGGGCGTCTCGGTGGCGGAACGGGTGAGATAAAAATCACCCGTGATGTTCAACACCGGGCACAGAATGGATTTGCCGGCAGCCAGATCGGCCTCGTCGGCGGCAAGATCGAGGGTCGCGCCCGCGCGATAGTCTTCGCACATCGCGTGGATGCGTGTGGGGTCGCCCCAAAAAGCACGGTATTGAGCCATGGCGCGCGGATCGAAAGACGCAAGCGATTGCGTATTGGCCCATTTGGTCATCAGGCCTTCAAAATAACCATCGGGATCGGCGGCGATGTCTTTTTCCGGGGTGGGCGCCGGTCGGGACAAAAAGCCCCAATGGGCGGAGGCCGCGACCCCGGCGCGCACATTCTTCCAGACCTCGATTGTGGGAATAATATCCAGCAACGCGAGTTTTGTGACGCGCCCGGGATGGTCAAGCGCCAATCTGTAGCCAACCCGTGCGCCGCGATCATGGCCAATCACGCTGAACCGAACATGGCCCAGCGTTTCCATTGCGACGACCACATCTTCGCCCATAGCACGCTTGGAATAGCCTGCCCCGCCGTCGCTATCCGGTGCGGATGACCATCCGTAACCGCGCAGATCGATCATCACGACGCAGAATGTCCGGGCGAGTTTTGCTGCGATCCGATGCCACATCGCCATGGTTTGCGGAAAGCCATGCAATAAAATCAACGGCTCGCCGACGCCGGCGGTGCGCGCAAAAATTCTGGCCCCGCCTGTTTCAATCCAGTGACTTGCAAATCCAGGGAATAGATCGGGAAGATCAGTCACAGGCGCCCCCTTGAACGGTCTGCGGCATGGCTGCCGGGTGAGCTGGGCTCAGCGGCTATCATGCAGGCGCCAACGCGTCAAAAGCGCCAGAGCGGTTTTCGACTTCATCCAAAGCCAGCCCCTCACCATTTTGACGCCTGCCGCGCCAATGCTATAGGAGCGCCCATGTGGCTCCGGGATGGCCTTGCGCCGGTTCCGTCCCAAACCGAATTTCCAACGCAGAACAATTTACGCGCCGCGACAAGACGGCTTTAGCCCGAGAGCGGCATAGGCGGCAGGCGCTTTGTACATCCTTGATGGCCGGCTCGCGGTCGGCCTGGGCAGACAGACGAACAGAGGAGTGAATATGTCGAATCTCGAGATCATGTGGACGAAGGTCGATGAAGCCCCCGCGCTGGCGACCCATTCTCTACTGCCGATCGTCGAGGCCTTCGTAGGCGCGGCTGATGTGTCCGTGAAGCTGCGGGATATCTCGCTGGCTGGCCGGATCCTCGCCAATTTCCCCGAAAAGCTCACACCCGCTCAACGGATCCCTGACGAACTCACTGCGCTGGGCGAGCTCACGTTGAAGCCCGAAGCCAACATCATGAAGCTGCCGAACATCTCCGCCTCGATCCCGCAGCTCAGGGCCGCAATCAAGGAATTGCAGTCGAAGGGCTTTAACGTTCCCGATTATCCAGATAACGCTGTGAGCGAAGCAGAGAAGGACATCCGGACGCGCTACGGCAAAGTGCTCGGCAGCGCCGTCAATCCTGTGTTGCGCGAGGGCAATTCTGACCGCCGCGCGGCGCCCGCCGTCAAGCAATACGCCCGCAACAATCCGCACAAGATGGGCGCCTGGAGCAAAGACTCCAAAACGCACGTCGCCTGCATGCAGGAGGGCGATTTCTTCGGCTCGGAAGTCTCGACAACGATCGCCGCGCCGACCAATGCGCGGATCGAATTTGTGGCGAAAGACGGAGCCGTCACCGTGCTGAAGGCGAAGACCCCGCTCCAGGCCGGCGAGATCATCGACGCGGCGGTGATGAGCCGCAAGGCGCTGCGCGCCTTTTTCGCCGAGCAGATCGACAGGGCCAGGAAAGAGGGCGTGCTGTTCTCGCTGCACGTCAAGGCCACAATGATGAAGATCTCCGATCCCATCATCTTCGGCCATGTCGTTTCGGTCTTCTTCGAGGACGTCCTCAAGAAGCATGCGGAAACGCTGAAAAAACTCAACGTCAATCTCAACAACGGCCTGGGCGACTTTCTCGCCAAGGTGGAAACGCTGCCCGACGCGGAGAAACAGGCGGTCAAAGCCGATATCGCCGCAGAATATGCAAAGCGGCCCGATCTCGCCATGGTCAATTCCGACAAGGGCATCACATGTCTGCACGTGCCCAGCGACATCATCATCGACGCCTCGATCCCGGCGATGATCCGCGAGGGCGGCAAGATGTGGGACAAGGACGGCAAGCCGCGCGACGCGATGGCGGTGATCCCGGACCGCAGCTATGCGCGGCTATTTCAGGCGACCATCGACGACTGCAAGGCGCACGGCGCATACGACCCCAAGACGATGGGCTCCGTGCCGAACGTCGGCCTGATGGCGCAGGCGGCCGAGGAATACGGCTCGCACGACAAGACGTTCGAGATCGCGGCCGACGGAACGGTGCGCATCTTCGCGGACGACGGCAAGGTTCTGCTGGAGCGTCCGGTTGAGTCTGGCGACATCTTCCGCATGTGCCAGGTGAAGGACGCGCCGGTGCGCGACTGGGTGAAGCTCGGCGTGCGCCGCGCGCGCCTCACCAACACGCCGGCGGTGTTCTGGCTCGACAAGAACCGCGGCCACGACGCGCAGCTCATCAAGAAGGTTGAGACCTATCTGAAGGAGCAGGACACCAGCGGGCTCGACATCCGCATCCTGGCGCCGGTCGAGGCGATCAACTTTTCCTTCGACCGCATCCGCAAGGGGCAGGACACGATCTCGGTCACCGGCAACGTGCTGCGCGACTATCTGACGGACCTCTTCCCGATCATGGAACTCGGCACCTCGGCCAAGATGCTGTCGGTGGTTCCGCTTCTCGCTGGCGGCGGTCTTTTCGAAACCGGCGCTGGCGGCTCTGCGCCCAAGCACGTGCAGCAGTTTCAGGAAGAGGGCTATCTGCGCTGGGATTCGCTCGGCGAGTTCCTCGCACTTGGCGCATCGCTCGAGCATATGGCCGATACGTATAACAACACCAAGGCGCGCGTGCTCGCCGACACGCTCGACATCGCCATCGGCAAGATTCTGGAATTCAACCGCAATCCCGCGCGCAAGGTCGGCGAGATCGACAATCGCGGCAGCCATTTCTACCTCGCCCTCTACTGGGCGCAGGCGCTGGCCGCACAGGGCGGAGACAAAGAGCTTGCCGCTCGCTTCAAGCCCTTGGCGGAGAAGCTGTCGGGGAATGAGGCTAAAATCAGCGCCGAACTGATTGGAGCGCAGGGCAAGCCGGTGGACATGGGCGGATATTATTTGCCCGACGACGCTAAAACGTCTGCAGCGATGCGTCCGAGCGCCACGTTGAATGCAGCGTTGGCGGGGTTCTGAGATCTGGGGCTGGCGGCGGGTTTCGGTCAGATGGCCGGAACCCGCTTCGGCAATACCCGCTCGGGGAGTCGCGGCGTGTGATTTCGACTGAGGACGACGGGAGCGGTGAAGGTGAGCATGATGTCCGCCAGTTCACGTCATTCGACGAGCGATCCGCGATAAAGTCGACCTCGTTAAACAACGCCCGCGCTGTTCGTCCCGCAACGTGCACTCATACTGCGACTCCAAAATTGTTCCCGATGGCGCCGATTGTCAAAGGTGCAGGGCCTGCAATTGGCACAACCATCCCGTCTGCACAGATGACGATCCTGGCGCCCACAATACAGGCGCCTGTGCCAAATGCCGCACTAGGCCGCGAGGGGCAGTGATGCTATAGGCGCCGCCAAGCATTCCTGTTTCCAAAGATCGCATGGAAGGTCGCCCAAATGCAAAAAATCAAGGTCGCAAATCCTGTCGTTGAAATGGACGGCGACGAGATGACGCGCATCATCTGGCAGCTTATCAAGGACAAGCTGATCCATCCCTATCTCGACATCGACCTGAAATATTACGATCTCTCGTTGCAGAAGCGCGATGAGACCAACGATCAGATCACCATCGATTCGGCCGAGGCCGCGAAGAAATACGGCGTTGCCGTGAAATGCGCCACCATCACGCCGGACGCCGGTCGTGTGAAAGAATTCAACCTGAAAGAAATGTGGAAGTCGCCCAATGGCACAATCCGCAACATCCTCGGCGGCACGATTTTCCGTGAGCCGATCATCTGCAAGAACATCCCAAAGCTGGTTCCCGGATGGACCCAACCGATTATCGTCGGTCGTCACGCCTATGGCGACCAGTACCGCGCCACCGATTTCAGGTTTCCGGGCAAGGGCACGCTTACCCTCAAATTCGTGGGCGAAGACGGCAAGGTCATCGAGCGCGAGGTCTTCAAAGCGCCGGAAGCCGGCATTGCCCTGGCGATGTACAATCTCGACCAGTCCATCATCGATTTTGCCCGCGCTTCGTTCAATTTCGGCCTGCAGCGCAATTACCCCGTCTATCTCTCGACCAAGAACACCATTCTGAAGGTCTATGACGGACGCTTCATGGACCTTTTCCAGGAAACGTTCGACGCCGAATTTGCCGTCGAATTCAAGAAGCGTGGCCTCACCTATGAACACCGCCTGATCGACGACATGGTTGCGGCCTGTCTGAAATGGTCCGGCGGCTATGTCTGGGCCTGCAAAAACTACGACGGCGACGTCCAGTCCGACACCGTCGCGCAGGGCTATGGTTCGCTTGGCCTGATGGCGTCGGTGCTGATGACGCCCGACGGCAAGACGGTGGAAGCTGAAGCCGCCCATGGCACAGTGACGCGCCACTATCGCCAGCATCAACTGGGCAATGAGACCTCGACGAACTCCATGGCCTCGATCTTTGCGTGGACCCGCGGCCTGATGCATCGCGCCAAGCTCGATGGCAACGAGGCGTTGGGCAAGTTCGCTCATACGCTGGAAAAAGTCTGCGTCGATACGGTGGAAGCTGGTGACATGACCAAGGATCTCGCGATCCTCGTTGGGCCCTACCAGAGGTGGCTGTCGACGACGGCCTTCCTCGACAAGATCGACGAGAATTTGAAGAAGGCGATGGCCTGAGCTTCCGTCGCCGTTTATCGGATTGAAAAGGGGCGCGGCGACGCGCCTCTTTTTGTTTCCGCAGCATCGATTATTTGACTGCGCTCCACGTCGAAGAGTTGCTTTTGCCGAACAGTTTCAAAGACCTGCAGATTCGACAATTCCACGCCGCCGCGATGTTTTTGCAAGCCCGTGCTCCGTCTTCGACCAGGCGAACGGTCGGCGCCAGAAGTCCCAGAGGGCGCCCCAGGCGGCTATGGTGATCAGGGCGTAATAGACCGGCAGAGCAACAAGATATCGAGCCTCGGTCCGGAGGTGACGGCGGCGTGCGCCCAGCGCCGCCATCAGCAGGATCGAACCCAGCCCGGCCACAGCGAGGCCGGCCCAGACCATGCTCCAGATGGCATCCAGCAGGTTTGCTGGCGCGAAAAGATCGCCCCAGATGGCGTCATGGGCCAGCGCGATCACGAAGACGGGCGCCAGCAGTGGCCCGGCGATACCGCTCAGGAGCAGTGAGAACGCTGCGATTGCGCCCGAAAGTCCAAGTTCGCGCAGTAGCCGGGCGGGTGTGCGCCCATGCACGATCAGGGTCTGAATCCAGCCTTTGACCCAGCGACGGCGCTGCAACAACCAGGGTCCCAACCTGGCCGGAGCTTCTTCGTGCGTTGTCGAAGCAATAGTTTCCACCGTGTAGCCAAAACGCGCCAGCCGCAGCCCGAGGTCGGCGTCCTCTGTCACATTCCATGCATCCCAACCACAAACACGACGGAGCGCGGACGTCCGGAAATGATTCGATGTTCCGCCGAGCAAAATGGGCGCGCCGATTGCCGCCAGGCCGGGATTGAGCACATCGAACAGCGCCGCGTATTCGATGCCAAAAAGGGCCGTCAACCAGCCATCGCCCGTATTATCGATCGCAAGGCGAGCCTGGAGACAGGCGAGCCGGGCATTGGCCGCCGCAAAATGCTCGGCCGCCAGACGCAACTGGCCGGGCTCCGGAGAATCCTCAGCATCGAAGACGACAATGAGCGAGCCGCGCGCGCGCGCCAGCGCCACATTGAGGGCCCGGGGTTTTGTTTGCGGTCCACCCGCCGGCGCAACAACGGTTTCGAACCGTTGCGGCAATTCGAGCGCCTCGATCGCCGCGCGGGTTTGCATGTCGCCATCTTCGATCACCAGCTTCACTTCGATCTTGGCGGCGGGATAATCGAGCGCGGCCAGCGCTTTGACGAGCTTGCCGACGACTTCGGACTCGCGATAAAGCGGCGCGATAACGGTATAGTGCGGCAGGTTGGCGTCCGACAGGCAGATCGGCTCGTTCGAGTCCACATTGCGAAACGATGCTGTGGCCGCCCGAAAACGAAACCCGATAACAATGGCCGAAACGATACTTGCAACCGCGCAGATCGCCAGCCAGACCGCGCCGCCTGTGAATGCGGCTGCAACACAAAGGAGCAGCGGCGACAGCATCGCGATCTTGCAAGAGGGGGAAATCGGCGTAGCTGCGCTTAACGCGGGATCGTAACGACGCAATTCATCGACTGCGGCGCGGGCCACAGCGCGCGCAGAGGCGGCGCGGGTCCAGCCGGCGAGGCGTCGTGATGGCGATACGCTCGACAGGCGCTTTCCCCGCTCTCCAGAGCGTCAGCAAGCGTTTCAGTCCTTCGCCCTCCGGGGCAATAAGGTATCGATCGCCCCCGGCCAGTCGCGCGATGGGCGCTCCGGACTTCAATTCGGACGAGGGCAGGCCAGCAAGTTGCGGCGGGGCTGCGACGAACGGGACGCCAAGCCGCCGGGCCAGATGGGAGTAATAGTCATGATCGCTCACTGTCCCCAGCGCCAGAAGCGCCTTGACCGGGCAAACCCTGGATCGCTGCGCTTCTTCCGCCGCCTGAACGAGCGCGGCCAGCGGCGCGCCAGAAGCCGCCAGGAAACTGATTTCGTCGGGAAGGCCCGGTCGTGTTGTCAGTGAAGGTCCGACAGTGCGGCGCAGGCTTGCCTCGCGCGCGACGACATGCGAGGAGCGCGCGCCAGCGGGGTCCACGGGCCGTCCAGACTCGTATGATACAAACGCCACAGGGCCCGCTTACGTCCGTTGCGCGATAAAGTGGTTGTCGGGAGATTAACATGATTGTCGTCGCTCGCCTAGCAAAACTGTGCCGGATGATTTCAGGCGCTGTTTTCCTGAATTTGGCGGCGTCCATGCACGTCATGGCGCAGCCCGCGCCCGCAACGGCCGTTCCGGTTCAGATGACCGCGCCGGGGTTCTGGGACCTCCAGCGTCATGTCGAAAAGCCTGAAACGGGCTCGCAGCGTGTCCTGCATTTCATTACTGAAGACGATTATCCTCCTTTTGATTTTATTGCGCCGGATGGCGTTCTGATGGGTTTCAATGTTGAGCTTGCACGGGCGCTCTGCGAGGAAATGCGTGTGCAATGCACGGTGCAGCCGCGCCGGTGGGACACAATTCTGGATACAATTGCAAAGGGGGAGGCCGACGCCGCCATCGCGTCGATCGCCATCACGCCGCGCAATCTTGTCCGCGTCGATTTCACGGCGCCCTATTACAAGACGCCAGGCCGTTTTGTGGGCCGCGCAGGAGCCGACGGAATCATCCCTTTGCCCGAAATGCTTGTTGGCAAAATCATCGGCGTTGAAAAAGGCACCGCCCATGAGGCCTTTCTGCGCGATCTTTTTGCACGCGCGGAAGTCCGTCCGTTCGACAATTCAGCCGCGCTTCGGTCCGCACTGCGACGCGGCGATATCGATCTCATGTTCGGCGATGGCGTAACGCTGGCCCTGTGGCTGAACGGCTCGGATGCCGGCGGATGCTGCGCATTTCGCGGGGGCCCTTTCGCATCGCCCGAATATTTCGGCGATGGGGCGGGCGTTGCAGTCGCCAAAGGCAATATTGCGCTGCGCAGTTCTCTCAACTACGCCTTCCGAAGAATTGCAGAACGCGGCGTCTATACCGAACTCTATCTGAAATATTTCCCAATCGGGTTTTTCTGAATCCGACCCGGCTCAGGCCTTGCCGAAAGTCTCGTCCAGCGAGTAGCCGGAGCCGCGCACGGTGCGGATCGGATCGCGTTCCCTTCCGCGCACAATCGCCTTGCGCAAGCGTCCAACATGCACATCGACAGTGCGTTCGTCGATCTCCGCCGCCAGATCCCAAAGCGCATCGAGCAATTGCGAGCGGGAAAACACGCGACCGGGCTTTTCCATCAGATATTCCAGAAGACGAAATTCTGTCGGGCCAAGATGGATGTCGCGCTCGCCGCGTCGCACGCGGCGGGTTTCCCGGTCCAGTGAGATATCGCCGCAAACGAGCCGCCCGGCAATGCGTTCGGGTCGCGCGCGCCGCAACAAGGAACGCACGCGCGCCATCAACTCTGGCACCGAAAACGGCTTGACGACATAGTCGTCGGCGCCTGTGGAAAGGCCGCGAACCCTCTCGCTTTCTTCGCCGCGCGCCGTCAGCATGATGACGGGCAAGCTCCTGGTGGCGTCGCGCGCGCGCAATCGCCGACAAATCTCCAGTCCTGAAGCGCCGGGCAACATCCAGTCCAGAACCAGCAGGTCAGGCGGCGATTCCCGCAGCCGCAATTCGGCTTCATCCCCGCGCTCGATTCTTTCAACCTGATAGCCTTCAGCTTCCAGATTGTAGGCCAGCAACATCGCCAGCGATGTCTCGTCTTCGACGATCATGACACGCGGCGCATTGACGCCGCTGGTGCGGAACGCCGCATTGCGTGCGGCGTCGCCCGACGACAGGTGTTCGTGCAGATCGGACTGGATCAAGCGGATGCTCCTTCTCCGGCGTTGACCTCGCCGCCCTTTGGCCGGTCAACCGGCAGATTGCCGCCGGTGACGATGTAATAGACGGTTTCGGCAATATTGGTTGCGTGATCGCCGGCGCGCTCGATATTCTTCGAGCAGAACAGCAAATGCGTGCCGAAAGTGATGTTGCGCGGGTCTTCCATCATAAACGCAAGAAGGTCGCGGAATACTGAATCATTGAGATCATCGAGATCCTTGTCACGCTCCCAGACGTCGCGCGCCGCGATCGCGTCACGCTGCGCATAGGCGTCGAGAACCTCTTTCAGGTGCAGCGTTGCAACCTCGCCCATATGGCGCAAGCCAATCATGGCGCGGGGCAGGCGCGGCTCGCCGGCCAGTTTGACCGCCCGTCGAGCGATGTTCTTGGCAAGATCGCCAACACGTTCAAGATCGGCGGAGATGCGGATGGCGCCAATAATCTCGCGCAGATCCACAGCCATCGGTTGGCGGCGGGCGATTGTAAGGATCGCAGCTTCCTCGATTTCACGCTGCAAGGCGTCAAGGCGTGGATCGACCGCCGCGGTCGCACGGCCCAGGGTCTCGTCGAGATTGATCAGGGCGTCGATGGAATCGGACAGCATTTTTTCCGCCAGCCCGCCCATTTCGGCAATCTGGCGTCCGAGCGCTTCAAGATCGCGGTCATAAGCCTTGGTTGTGTGTTGATCGGTCATGGGAAAATCCTGATGCGCAGCGGATCAGCCGAACCGGCCGGTGATATATTCCTGGGTCCGCTTGTTCTGCGGCGACGTGAAGATTGTATTCGTCCCGGCAAATTCGATGAGTTCGCCGAGATACATAAACGCCGTGTAATCTGAAACGCGCGCCGCCTGTTGCATATTATGCGTTACGATGGCGATTGTATATTCAGATGAAAGCTCGTCGATCAGCTCCTCGACTTTCGCGGTCGAGATCGGATCGAGGGCCGAGCAGGGCTCATCGAACAGAATGACCTCCGGTTTGATCGCAACGGTGCGCGCAATGCACAGGCGCTGCTGCTGACCGCCTGAGAGGCCAAGGCCGCTGGTGTGCAGCTTGTCTTTCACTTCTTCCCAAAGCGCAGCCCCACGCAGCGCCTTTTCAACCCGTCCGTCCATTTCGGATTTCGAAGGTTTTTCGTAAAGGCGAATGCCGAATGCAATGTTTTCATAGATCGTCATCGGAAATGGCGTCGGTTTCTGAAACACCATGCCAACACGCGACCGCAACAGGTTGATATCCTGATGGGGGTCGAGCAGATTTTGACCATCCAGCAGAACCTCGCCCTCCGCGTGCTGGTTCGGATAGAGGTCGTACATACGGTTCAGCACGCGCAGCAAAGTGGATTTGCCGCATCCTGAGGGACCGATAAACGCCGTGACGTGCTTCTCATAAAGCGAAAGATTGATGCCCTTGAGCGCGAGGTTCGCGCCGTAAAAGAATTTGAGGTTGCGGACCGAGATTTTCTCGGGTCCCGGCGGCGTCACGGCTTCCGGCGTTTGTAAAGTCATTGCAGGCGAATTCATCTCTGGGCTCCCTCACGGGTCAAAACACGCGCGCTGATGGAGAGCGCGAGTACGGCAAAAGTGATGAGCAGCGCGCCTGTCCAGGCGAGTTGACGCCAGTTTTCATAGGGGCTGCCGGCGAAGTTATTGATTACGACAGGCAGATTGGCCATTTCCTTGCCGAGGTCGAAACTGAAGAAGGGGCTCGACAAAGATGTGAAGAGCAACGGCGCCGTTTCGCCACTGGCGCGGGCGATCGCCAGCAGGACGCCGGTCACAATGCCCGCCCGCGCAGCGCTATAGGCGATGCGCATGATCATATAGGCGCGTGGCATTCCCATCGCGATGCTCGCCTCGCGCAGCGGATTGGGCACCAGCAACAGCATGTCTTCAGTCGTCCGCACAACCACCGGGATCACGATAACCGCGAGGGCCAGCGCGCCGGCGAAACCCGAGAAGTGATGCGAGGGCACAACCACGACCTCATAGATAAAGAGGCCGATGATGATCGAGGGCGCGCTCAGCAAAATGTCATTGATGAAGCGCACAATGCCGGCAAGCTTTTCGTAACGTCCGTATTCGGCCATATAGGTGCCGGCCAACATCCCGATGGGCGTGCCGATGCACACGCCCAGAATTGTCATCATGAGCGAACCCACGATGGCGTTGGCCAGACCGCCGCCGGTGCTGCCAGGCCCCGGCGTTGGTTCAGTGAAGATTGCGGGGCTCAGACCGGCAACGCCGTTCCAGATGAGTTCGATCAGGATGAAGGCGAGCCAGCTCAGGCCGAAAGCCGCCGCAGCCCAGCAAAGACCCATGGCGATCTTGTTGGCGCGTCGCCGGCGTGCGTATTTCGCGTCCATGCTCAACCTCCCGTCTTGCTCTGGATGCGCGCGAGCATGAGCCGTGCGGAAGCCAGAACGATGAAGGTGATAACGAACAGCAGCAGGCCGAGCGCTATCAGCGAAGATGTGTAGAGACCTTCGCTCGCCTCCTGAAATTCGTTGGCGATGGAGGCTGAGATTGTCGTTGCCGGCGCAATGATGGAGGCCGAAATATTGTGCGAATTGCCAATGACGAACGTCACCGCCATGGTTTCGCCCAGCGCGCGGCCCAGCGCCAGCATAACGCCGCCAACCAGTCCGACGCGGGTATAGGGAATGACGACATTTCTGACGACTTCCCAGGTCGTGCAACCCACGCCGAATGCGGCCTCCTTGAGCACGGGAGGCACCGTCTGGAAGATATCGCGGGATACAGCCGTGATGAAGGGCAGCACCATGATCGCCAGGATCAGCCCGGCAGTGAGCATGCCGATGCCATAGGGGGGACCGGCGAAAACAGCGTTCAGCACGGGCACATTCTCGAATGTGGCGATCAGCAGGGGTTGCAAGGTTTCTTTCAGCAGCGGCGCCAGCACGAAAAAGCCCCAGATGCCGTAAATGATGGAAGGCACGCCGGCGAGAAGTTCAATCGCGACGCCGACCGGTCGTCGCAATGCGGGCGGGCAGAGTTCGGTCAGAAAAATTGCGATGCCGATGCCGACCGGAATTGCGATCAACATGGCGATCAACGACGTCACCAGTGTTCCATAGATCGGCGCCGCTGCGCCGAAAATTTCCTTGGCGGGCGACCAGCGCTCGCTGGTGATGAAGCCAAAACCAAATGTTGACAGAGCGGGCCACGCGCCAATGACCAGCGAGATGATGATGGCGCCCAGCAAAACCAGAACGAAAACCGCGGCGGAAAATGTCAGCCAGTGGAAAATGCGGTCAGCGGTCTTCAGGGAGCCTAACGCCCGCGATCGTTCGCGGACTGTCTGCTGCACGCTGGCATCGATCGGAACCGCCATATCAGTCAAATCACTCTCCATCAATTACGGGCACGGAGGGCGGGGCGTTGCCCCGCCCTCCGGATAACTTACTTCTTGACGTCAGCCAGCGCCTTGTTGACCAGACCGACAACCGCTTCGGGCATGGGGATATAGTCGAGTTCTTCGGCCATCTTCCCGCCCTTGGCGAAGCCCCAGTTGAAGAACTTGAGCGCTTCGGCGGTCGCCGCCTTGTCCACAGGGTCCTTGTAAACAAGGATGAAGGTTGAGGCGGTCAGCGGCCACGAGGCAGCGCCGGGCTGGTCGGTCAGGATGACGACGAAGCCGGGCGCATGGGCCCAGTCGGCATTGGCGGCGGCGGCCTGGAACGCGACCATCGTCGGTTCAACCTTTTTTCCGTCCTTGTTGACCATCGAGGTGTAGGTCAACTTGTTCTGCTTGGCGTAGGCGTATTCAACGTAACCGATCGAACCCTTGGTCTGGGCGACCGAACCGGCGACGCCTTCATTGCCCTTCGAGCCAATGCCCACCGGCCATTCGGGGGTCTGGCTTTCGCCAATCTTGCTCTTCCAGTCGGCCGAAACCTTGGAGAGATAATTGGTGAAGTTGAAGGTCGTGCCAGAGCCATCAGCGCGATGGACAACAACGATGTCGGTCGAGGGCAGCTTGACGCTGGCGTTCTGCTTCTTGATCGCCGCGTCATCCCATTTCTTGATCTTGCCAAGATAGATATCGGCAAGCGTCGGGCCATCCAGCGCGATTTCGCCCGGCTTGACGCCGTCGAGGTTCACCACGGTCACAATGCTGCCCATGATGAAGGGGAACTGCACAAGGCCGTTCTTTTCGAGGTCGGCAACGGCCATCGGAGCGTCGGTGGCGCCGAAGGTCACAGTCTTGGCGAGGATCTGTTTGATGCCGCCGCCCGAACCGATGGACTGATAGTTCAGACCATTGCCGGTTTCCGTCTTGTAGGCTTCTGACCATTTTGACAGAATCGGATAGGCGAAAGTTGAGCCTGCGCCGGTGATATCGGCGGCGAAGGCGCTTGCGCTCGCAAGACCCATGCTGGCGGCCATAATGGCCGCGCGTAATGTCGTAGAGAATTTCATTGCACGCCTCATTGGTTAAATTTGAGAGCAAGTTGCTTCGACGGGAACATGCGCCGAAGGGTCCGGCTCTGGTTCCACGCGTGGGTCTTACGCGCTCTCATGGCGCCTTTTACGACGTTTGAATGTCAATCATACGACATTAAAACTTCAGTTATATGACAATTTATCTATTTGAAATATATACCATATATCGAGTTCTGAGAATTGTGTCGCCTACAGGCTCGTGCGCATCCAGAACGGTTTTTCGCCCGGATGCGGCAATTTATGAATCCTGATCGGCATTCCAGAGATCGATCCGCGATCACACGGGCAAAATGACCCGGAAACACGCGCCGTCGCCAGGTTTGCTATGAACCGCAAGCCGTCCGCGATGCCGCGCGACAATATGTTTGACAATGGCGAGCCCCAGTCCCGTGCCGCCCTTTGCCCGGCTTGCCCCCGCATCCACACGGTAGAAGCGTTCGGTCAGACGGGGCAGATGTATGAACGGAATGCCAGGGCCGTGATCCCTGACGCTGAACGAGGCTTCCTTGTCATCACGGGCCAATTCGATCTCCACGCTGCTCGGCTGACCATCGTCGCGGCTGCCATATTTGATGGCGTTTTCAATCAGATTCTCGGCGACTCGAACGAGTTCATCGCGATCGCCGCGAACGACGAGCTCCGGTGGCCCCTTGACATCGATGGCGACCCCATGTTCTCGCGCCATAGGCGTTAGCGTATCAAGGACATGGCCGATTATGACCACCAGATCGACCGGTTCGACCGGGCGAAGATGTTCGTTCTGCTCGATCCGCGAAAGCGACAGCAGGTCTTCGATCAGACGCGACATGCGCCGGGCCTGGTCGCGCATGATCGACAAGAACCGGGTTCGCGCCGCAGCGTCATCCTTGGCCGCGCCCTGCAGGGTTTCGATGAAGCCGAGCACCGAGGCGAGCGGGGTTCGCAATTCGTGGCTGGCGTTAGCGATGAAATCCGCGCGCATTCGCTCGATGCGGCGCGATTCGGTGAGATCGCGCAAGGTCAGCGCCACATGCTTGCCGAGCGGACTATCGCCTGTGGTCAAAGCGCCGATCGCCACCTCGAAGACGCGCTCGACCGGGGCGCGGTCGCGCCAGATGACGCTTTCGGCCTCGCCGCCTGCAAACACCCGCGCGATGGCGTCGAGCACGTCAGGAGCGCGCAAAGCCAACGTCAGCAGTTCGCCAACGCGCAGACCCGGCACTGTCGCGCGCATCGGCGCGTTCGCTGCGGCAAGGCGCGAATCCATACTGACAATCGCGACAGGATCCGGCAAAGCCTCGATCAGCGCCGCTGCTGTGGCAGAATCGAATTCAAACCGGGTGTTGGCGTTCATGACTTTGCTCTATTCAGGGCGCCCAAGGGATTAACGTCGCGCGCAAGGCTTGCCAACACCCAATGTTGTCATCAATCTGTCATTCCAGCATCAGGGTTGCCGACATGAGCGGACATCGCGTTGAAGACTTCCGGATATCCATGGCCAGATTGCCCGACGAGATTGACAAGCGCGCCCGGAAATCGGGCGGGTTTCCATACGATAGCAAGTTGCCGCGAAAAAAATACGAGAAGGATTTGCGCGATCTCCAGATCGAACTTATCAAACTACTGACCTGGGCCAGAAAGGAAGGGCAGCGCATTGCCGTCATCTTTGAAGGCCGGGATGCTGCGGGCAAAGGCGGCGCCATCCAGCGGATGACCGCCCATCTCAATCCGCGTTCGGCGCACATCGTCGCCCTCCCCTCGCCCACGCCGGCGGAAGCCGGACAATGGTATTTTCAACGCTATATTCCTCATCTACCGGCGCAGGGAGAACTCGCGGTCTTCGATCGATCCTGGTACAACAGAGCTGGGGTCGAGCGCGTGTTCGACTTTTGCCAGGAAGCCCAGACCGAGCAATTCTTGCGCGACGCGCCTGAATTCGAGGCCATGCTGGCGCGGGACGGAATCCGGATTTTCAAGTTTTTTCTGACCATCGGCAAGGAAATGCAGATGCAGCGGCTGCATACCCGATGGCGCGATCCGCTGCATCGTTGGAAGGTTTCTGCGATTGACGAAAAAGCCATTGAGAAATGGTCGGCTTATTCGACTGCTTTCGATCGCATGTTGCGCAAGACCGACACGCCGGCTGCGCCCTGGACTGTCATCCGCGCCAATGACAAAAGACGCGCGCGGCTTGAATGTATTCGTCATCTCCTCGACGCCACGCCTTACGCCAACAAGGATTCCTCCGTGGTCGGGTCGCCCGATCGCCGGATCGCGCTCCCCGCTGCGAAGTTTCTGGAAAGCGGCGGCGAGGAGAAGTGAGACCACGGGGCTTTCTACGTTCACGCCGTGCGGTGTTTTTCCATCATCTCGACGAAGCGCCGGAACAGGTAGTGTGAATCCTGCGGGCCCGGCGAGGCTTCTGGGTGATGCTGCACGGAGAACGCCGGGCGGTCCGTCAGCGCCACGCCGCAATTGCTGCCGTCAAACAGCGATCGATGGGTCTCTTTGGCATTCACAGGAAGCGTTGCGGGATCCACTGCAAAGCCGTGGTTCATGGATACGATCTCAACCTTGCCCGTGGTGAAATCCATCACGGGATGGTTGGCGCCATGATGGCCCTGCTTCATTTTGACGGTTTTCGCCCCGACAGCCAGCGCCATCATCTGATGGCCGAGGCAGATGCCGAAGACCGGAACTTTCCTGTCAAGCAACGCCGAAATCACCGGCGCTGCGTATTTTCCGGTTTCAGCCGGGTCGCCAGGGCCGTTGGATAAAAATACGCCATCCGGTTTCAGGGCAAATATATCATCGGCGCTTGCGGTTGCAGGCACCACCGTCACCGCGCATCCAGCGCCGGCAAGCAAGCGCAGGATGTTGCTTTTGACGCCATAATCAATCGCCACCACACGGTATTGCGGATCGGTTTGCGTACCATATCCGGTTTCGAGCGACCATGTTGTTTCGCCCCAGTCATAGCGCTGGGCGGTCGTGACCGCAGGCACCAAATCCATGCCATCGATGCCAGGCCATTCCGCCGCCAGCTTTTTCAGCGCAGGCAGGTCAAAAACGCCGTCTGCGGCATGGGCGATGACCGCGTTCGGCATGCCCTTCTGGCGGATGAGCGTCGTCAGCGCCCGCGTGTCTACACCGCAAAGGCCAATGATCCCGCGCGATTTCAGCCAGTCGTGGAGGTCGCTTTTTGACCGGTAATTCGAGGGCGCTGTAATGGCGGCCTGAAAAATCACGCCGCGCGCGCCCATGCTTGCCGCGCGATTGGCCGTTTCAATGTCTTCATTGTTGGTTCCGACGTTACCGATATGCGGGAACGTGAAGGTGACAATCTGCCCGGCATAGGACGGGTCTGTCATGATTTCCTGATAGCCGGTCATCGCCGTGTTGAAGCAGACCTCGCCGACTGCCGCGCCGGTTGCGCCAAAACCTGAACCCTTGATGACCGTGCCGTCAGCCAGCACAAGCATGGCCGTCGCACGGGATTCGGCCCAGGGGGCGGGGGGCTGTTTGTCTTGAACGTCATTCATATCGGCACTACACCCTGCGCGCGGGCGCCCGGCGTTTGTCGCGCCGATTCGCACCCGCTGATGAAATGGATTTGAAAAATACGCTATTGGAGGGTTTTGGGGGCGTCAACCCGGCGATGCCCAAATCCCGCCCCGGTCGTCAGGAGAATATTATGTTGCGCGATGAAATCACCGAGGGGCTCAAGGCCGCAATGAAGGCGGGCGATCCACAACGCCGCGATGCTTTGCGCCTGATGAACGCCGCGATCAAGGACCGCGATATCGCTTTGCGTGGCGAAGGCAAGCCGATCGCTGAAGACGACATCGTCGCGGTGCTGACCAAAATGGTCAAAAGCCGGCAGGAATCGATGGATATCTATGACAAGAACGGCAGGCCGGAACTTGCGCAGAAGGAGCGCGAAGAGATCGCCGTCATTTCGGAGTTTCTGCCAAAACAGCTCGATAACGATGCTGTTATGGTCGCGATCAAGGCCGCTATCGCAGAAACCGGCGCCGCCTCGATCAAGGATATGGGTAAAGTGGTTTCCGCGTTGAAGTCAAAATATGCGGGTCAGATCGATTTTGGCAAGGCGAGCGGAATCGTGAAAGGCATGCTGGCGGGCTAACCTCTCAGCGCTTGCGCCAGCAGCGCCTCAAAACCCGATGGATCGGCAAACGCGGCGCGTACTGGAAAAGCATGCGCCGCAAAGCCCGGCGGAAGGCGCGCTGCGTCTTTTTCCGTCGTGACGAGCGTTGCATCGAGCGCGCTGGCTTCCCTTGTCAGAGCGGTAAGCTCCGCCTCGGTGAAATTATGGTGGTCGGCAAAACTGCGCCAGCCGGCAAGATCGGCGCCCACATCCTTCAGCGTTGCGAAAAACTTCTCAGGTCGCCCGATGCCGGCAAAGGCCATAACCTTTTTGCCGCGCATCGCCGCCGCTATTGCATTATCGGGCGTGAGTTGCGCAGCAAAGGCAGGCTTGCCAAGACCGGTCGCCCACCGCGACAAGGCGCGACCGGGGTCGCCCTCTCCCATCGTCACGAGGGCGTCGACCAGCGGCCATTGCGCGGCCATCGGCGCGCGCAGCGGACCTGAGGGGATGCACATTGCGTTGCCAATGCCCACTTCAGCGTCAATGACGGCGATCGCCAGCGTTTTTCGCAGCGACGGATTCTGCAAACCATCATCCATGATGATGACAGTGGCGCCCGCTTCGGTCGCAGCGCGCGCGCCTGCTCTGCGGTCGGCGCTGACAATGACTGGCGCCGTGCGGGCGAGCAGCAGCGGTTCATCGCCAACATCCCTGGCGCTATGGCGCGCGGGGTCCACAAGCACAGGCGTTGCGCCGGATTTTCCGCCGTGCCCGCGCGACAACAGGAACGGCGCCATGCCGAGGCGACGGGCAATTTCCGCCACTGCGATGGCGACCGGCGTCTTGCCTGCGCCACCGGCGACAAAATTACCGACGCAGATCACCGGAACGCCGCAATCCCAGCCCTTGCCCGCGATCCGCCGTGCGGCGATCGCCCCCCACGCCAGCGCTGCGGGCGACAGGGCGACGGCCCGAAGCGATGGTTTTGTATTCCACCAGAATCCAGGGGCGGCGATCATTCCATCCGCCCCCCGAGAATTCTAGCGATATAGGGCTCAAGGGCGTTCATAATGCGGTCTGTGGCGCCGCCAAGCCGCGCCACGGCGTCAGCGCCAGCGCGAGCGAGCGCGCGGCTTCGCGCCGGGTCGGCCAGCAGAACGGCCAGCGACTGATCAAGATGTGCAGCGTCCGAAACGATTTTGGCGCCGCCGGATGAATCCAGCGCCGCATAGACATCCGTGAAATTGCCGACGTCCGGCCCGTGCAGAACCGCCGCGCCCAGATTGGCCGGTTCGATCGGGTTTTGCCCGCCGCTCGCGCCGCCAAGCGATTTGCCCACAAAGACGAGGCCTGCAATCCGGTAGAACAGGCCGAGTTCGCCCATGGTGTCGGCGATGTAGAACCCGCTGCTGCGCCCGATCGTTTCGCCGCGCGAGCGCAGCTCCGCCGCGATCCCTTGTCCCCGCGCGAGCGCCTCGATCTGCGGACCCCGCTCGACATGGCGCGGCGCAACGATCGTCAACAAATCGGGCCATCGCTTGCTGAGGCTGCGATGCGCATCAATGACGATCGCTTCCTCTGCCGGATGTGTTTGCGCCGCCAGCCAGACTGGCCGCGAACCCACTGCTGCAAGCATATCGGCCAGGACAGACGGGTTCACCGGCGGCGGCGGCACATCGTATTTGAGATTGCCTGCAACGCGGACGTTGCGCGCGCCAAGGTCTTCCAGCCGCCTGCCGTCATCACGGCTTTGCGCGAGCGCCAGATCGATTCGCCGCAGCAGCGGACCAATCAGGGCCGGTAGCCGCCGCCAGCGTCCGAAGGATTGTGGCGACATCCGCGCATTCACCAGAATGACCGGAATGGCGCGGCGCCCGGCCTCGCAGAGCAGATTTGGCCAAAGCTCGGATTCAGCAAGCAGCGCCATTTGCGGGCGCCAATGCGCATAAAAACGACGCACGAAAGCGGGCGCGTCAATGGGCAGGTATTGGTGAATCGCGCCTGCTGGCAGACGCTGCGAGAGAACCCGCGCCGATGTCACTGTGCCAGTGGTGACAAGGACCCGAAACCCGCTGGCGATCATCGCATCGACAAGCGGCAGAAGGGCCAGCCCTTCGCCAACGCTCGCGCCATGCATCCAGACCAGCGGTCCACCAGGGCGGGAGAGACGGGCGCGGCCCATGCGCTCGGAAAGACGCGCCGGATCTTCCTTGCCGCGCCAGCGCCGCCATTCGAGAAAAGCGGGCGCAACCAGCCCAAACAGACCGGTCGCCCACCGGTAAACCAGCAGCAGGGGTTCGTTGAAAAAGTTCAACTTGCGTTTTCCAGCCGGGCGGCAAGATGCGCGCCCGGGTCTGCGCTCCCTACCATGGCGTAGGCGCGGGCGTGAGCCTCGTTCAAACCATTCTCAACCGCGTGCCGCGCCCGTTCCAGCTCATCTGGCCCGGCGTCGGCGGCCACGCGAACCGGGGCTCCCAGCGCCATTGCGCCACGCCCGAAGGGCAGGCCGAGGGATGCCCGGTCCCAACTCCTGAAATCGATCCGCCAGCGGCACACCACAGCGATCGGATAGACGGGCCTTCCCGACAATCGCGCCAGCACGACAATGCCATCGCCGCAAACCCGAGCGATTTTGGGGACATCGGCAGTCAGAACCACAGACGACCCCTCAGCGAGTCGTCGCAGCATGGCGCGGAGAGCCTGCGCGCCGCCGCGCTTGCGGATTTTGGCGCCGGCGCCGCCGGAACCGCGAATCGGCTCAACGCCCAGACGCTCGAGCACGCGGGCGTTCAACTCACCGTCGCCTGAACGGGAAATCAGGGCGCTGACGCGCATTCCGGCAGGCCAGGCATAGGACACCATGAAATGCTGTCCATGCCACATCGCGACAATCACCGGCGCATCTGCGCGGGCGATCTCGGGAAACCCGGCGGGATCGAGCTCAAATCGCGTCGTCGAGCGGACCAGCCGCAGCCACGCAACAGCCAGGTTGGCGATAGCGGACTGCACAAATCTGACACGGCCAATCCGCTTGAGCATGGGGCTTCAGGTTGGGTCCAGGAACCGGTGGAGATGGACGATAAAGTAACGGACCATGGCGTTGTCCACCGTTTTCTGCGCCCTGGCCCGCCAGGCGGCGTGCGCGGCGGCGTAGTTGGGATAAATGCCAACAACGTCGATTGCCTTTGGGTCCTTGAATTCCGCCCCGGTAAGGCTGATCAACTCGCCGCCAAAGACGAGGTGAAGCAGTTGTCCGGATTCGCGCGCATGTTCATGGGTGGTCATGGATGAGCCTTATGCTTGAATGGGCGGGAAGCGGATATACGCAATCGGTTGCCCCGGCATGAATGATCCGCCCGGTGCGGATCGGTTCATGCAATCGGCATACCTGTTACGTCCCGATATCACGCAATCCGTTCGCCAGACTGTCGTGAAACCAGGGAGCCGCAGCGAACAGCGCGCCATGCCGAATTTCCGTCCGGTTATAAATCACCGGGCATCGATCCAGACCCAGCAACTGCGCGCCAGCCTCCTGCAAAACGATATCGGCGGCGGCTATATCCCAATCGCACGCGTTGGTCGAGGCGATCCCTGCATCGAGCCCGCCATCGGCGACACGCACGAGCCTGTAGGCGAGCGAGGGAATTCGGGGTTCGGCGCGGAAGGCAAGACCGCCGTCGGAGAGCGCGCGCAATAGCTTGGGCGGCCCGGCGACCAAGGCGCCGTCCGGCGGCGCTGAAGGTCTGACAGCGATGGGCTTTCCGTTCAGCGTGGCGCCATTGCCAATACGGGCCGCATAGGTCAACGCCAGCGCCGGCATATGCACAATCCCCAGGACGGGCTTGCCGCCTTTGACGAGGGCGATACAAACGCCCCAGCGCGGATCGCCCGCCATGAAAGCTCTTGTGCCGTCGATGGGATCGACAATGAAAACAAGTTCGCGCGTCAGACGTTCGCGGCTATCTGCGGTTTCCTCGGAAAGCCAGCCGGCTTCCGGCGCGGCGGCGGACAGTTGAGCCCGAAGGAAATCATCCACCCGTTTGTCGGCGTCAGTGACCGGCGAGCCGCCGTCCTTGAATTCAACTGCGGCTGTGGTTGTTCCGCCGTCGCGGAAATCTTTCAGCGCGATGGCCCCCGCCTCACGCGCGATTCGCACGGCGTTTACAACAAAACCCGCGTCTTCAAGGAGAAACGTCAAACGACTTGCCTTTCGTGCGCCAATGCCGATTGCAGGTTCAGCACCCTGTTTTCAGGGCAGCATGAGAATTGCGGGCGCCGATCAATGCATATGGGGCGTGTTTTGCCCATAGCCCCCGTCCAGCCGAAGCCGGGCTGGCAAGGCGCCCTCGTCCGGTTGGGCTGGTAAGGCATCAGTTGATCCCCATGGCGAGATATCCCGACGCGCGCGCGGGTCTACCCGCAAACGCTCCATCGGCGGGGCGCAGCGCACAATCCCCAATGGACGCGCGCTGCCTGTGGCGCATGGGCGCTCAGCGCGTTCGGTCGCGCCAACGAGGCTGCACGCCATCGCCGGCAATGCCGCCCACACCGAAAAACGCACGATTGCCCTCAACACATTCAAGTTCCAGCCTGACGTTGGCCCAGGGACCAACAGCAATGATTCGGCATTGCCATTTTCGACAAGCGCTTCAGGCATGAGTAAAATGGCAATATGATGGTGGGCGCAAGGGGCGAATCGCAAAATTCGGGGCCAATTGATTCGGCGCGATTGCGCGCAAGCAAGCCTTCGCGATAAACGACGCCGGCTTGCACCTGCAGATTGCGTTGCGATCGCTGCGGCAAAGACGCAAATGCAAGGCTTCGGCAGAACTGGAACGCCAATCCATATCCTGAAATGCAAGGGGTTTTGAGACCGCGCGCGGGCGCCGTTTGCGCGAGGCGGCGATCGGGACTTGACGACATACCGACTGGTTGGTACGTACTCTCTCCATGACAAGCCCGCCGCCGCATGAATCCCGCAAAAAACTCCTGAACGCGGCTCTGAACGTGATCCGCGCCAGGGGCTATTGCGCGACGACGGTTGACGACATTTGCCACGCGGCGGGCGTCACCAAGGGCAGCTTTTTCCACCACTTCAAAAGCAAGGACGACCTTGCGCTTTCAGCCGCCGCTTTTTGGGGCGATATGACGGAAGGATTCTTTGCGTCCGCGCCCTATCGTCAGTTGGAAGACCCTTTGGAGCGGCTCCTTGGCTATGTCGATTTTCGCGGAGAAATTTTGCGGGGCGACGCGCCTGATTACACCTGTCTGCTTGGCACGCTGGTGCAGGAAACCTACGCGACGCATCCCGATATTCGCGCCGCCTGCGACAAGGGCATGTCCACACACATCGCCCATCTCACGCGCGATGTTGACGCCGCCAAAAAGCTCTACGCGCCCGAAGCGCCGTGGAGCGCCGAAAGCGTTGGCTATTTCATTCAATCGGTTTTGCAGGGCGCGTTCATTTTCGCCAAGGCGAAACAAGGTCCCGAGGTTGTGCGTGAGAGCCTAGCGCATTTGCGGCGATACCTGGGGCTTATCTTCCATCAACCGCAGAGCGCAAACTAAAGGAGCGAGCCATGATCGCAACCCCGGAGATCGTTCAGACCAGCGCCGAAATGGCTGCGGTCATTCACCTCGCCATTCCGCGCGCCGAGATGATGAAGGCGTTCGGCCCCGCTGTTGGCGAACTGATCGCCGAATTGACACGGCAAGGCCTGACGCCCCAGGGCGCGGTTTTTGCGCATCATCTGACGATGAGCGCGGCGACATTCGATTTTGAACTCGGCTTCCGGATTGACGCGCCGGTCAAGGCGAACGGGCGCGTCAAGCCGGGCGCGCTTCCGGCGGCGAAGGTCGCGCGCACGATCTACAGCGGCCCCTATGAAGGTCTCCCCGCCGCCTGGGGTGAATTCAACCAATGGCTTCACGCGAACGGCCACAGGCAGGCGGACGACCTTTGGGAAGTCTATTCGGTCGGGCCGCAATCGACGCCGGATCCTGCGAACTGGCGAACCGAATTGACCCGGCCGCTGCGCGACTAGTCCCGTTCCGCGCCTTCGCGGCGATGTTTCAGGCTGACCTCAAACCAGTTTCAATGCCAAAAGTGAAAGGAAAGGCCATGCTGAATATTCTGGCCATTATCGGGGTCATCGCTGTCGTCGGCGTTGCGGGCGTTCTCATTTACGCGGCGACGCTGCCGAAGGATTTCAGCGTCTCGCGCTCGATCGCCATCAACGCTCCTCCCGAAAAAATATTTCCGCTCATCAACGACCTCAAACGCTTCAACGAATGGAACCCTTTCGCCAAACAGGACCCGACCATGGTGATTGCCTACGACGGCCCGCCAAGCGGCAAGGGGGCGGGTTATTCGTGGGATAGCAAGGGCAAGGCGGGCAAGGGAAGCTCAGGGATCACCGACGCCGCGCCGCCCTCGCGCATCAACATGCGGCTCGACATGGAAAAGCCGATGGAGGGGCATCCCAGCATCGTCTTCACGCTGGAGCCGAAGGGAACGGCAACCGAAGTGTGCTG
The DNA here is from genome assembly GCA_903931945.1 of uncultured Hyphomicrobiales bacterium. GTDB lineage: Bacteria > Pseudomonadota > Alphaproteobacteria > Rhizobiales > Beijerinckiaceae > Terripilifer. The sequence continues at coordinate 41,078 of CAIZEI010000067.1, forward strand.
GACCATGGCGGGGCCCCATCCCTATATCAACCGGATTTTCGGCGTAGTTTTCAACATGGACAAGATGATCGGCGGCGCCTTCGCGGGCGGTCTTGCAGACCTGAAGGCGCTCGCGGAAAATCAGGCGGTAAGCGAGATCGATTGAAACGAGCCGCACGGGACGAAGCGAAAGGAGAACTCAGATGCGATGCATGGTGATCGTCAAGGCAAGCAAAAACAGTGAAACGGGCGCAATGCCGAGCCACGAGTTGCTGGCATCAATGGGCAAATACAACGAGGAACTCATCGAGGCCGGCGTCATGCAAGGCGGCGGCGGTCTTAAACCGACCTCATTCGGCAAGCGCGTACAGTTCTCGGGAACCCAACGAACCGTGATCGACGGCCCATTTGGTCCTACCGAAGAGCAAGTCGCCGGATACTGGATTTGGAACGTAAAATCGATGGATGAAGCCGTTGATTGGCTTAAGCGTTGTCCGAATCCGATGCCCGTGGACTCCGAGATTGAAATTCGGCCGGAATTTGAGGCAGCGGATTTCGCAGGGTAGCCAAGGGCCAGTTTTTATTCGCGCTGCCAACAGCGCTGCGTCAAGCGAAAGGAAAAGCCATGACAGAGTCCAAAATGCAGAAGTTTCTCGTCCTCTATCTCGTCCCCACGGCTGTGATGGACGATTGGGCGAAAACCGACCCCGCAATAAAGCAGGCCGAAGAACAAGAAATGATGGCCGCTTGGGGCAAATGGATGAGCGATCATTCCAAAATGATTCTCAGCACCGAGGCAGGCGGCAAGACCAAACGCGTCACGGCCGGTGGAATTTCCGACACCAGGAACGACATCATCCTGTGTTCGTTCGTCGAGGCGCAGTCGCATGAGGCCGCCGCAAAGGCGTTTGAAAATCACCCGCATCTGCAAATCCCGCAATCCTCCATCGAGATCATGTACGTCAGACCGATGTGAGGCGTTTACGCCGGGTGTTTCTCGCATTGACCATCGGCCAGTGCGAGAATTTCGGCGCGTGCGCGTCGTAAATTTGGATTGTCTTCGCATGAAGCGTCGGCTCAAGCACAGGACAGAATTGCCACGAAAGCTTATCTGCGACTTAATCCGATGATCATTTGGAAAAAATTTTTGGTAATTTCGATTTTTTATCGGCCTGTTTGGAGAAGTTCATATGTTGAGACCCTGCGCGCTTGCCCTTGCCATGTCCTGTTTGGGGCCTGCCGCCGCCAGCGCGGCTTGCTAAGCGAATATCAGATATATCGATGATCAAACGGTCGATGGATATGTCACAGCGCAAGCTGGCAAACAGTGCGGCATTCATCTAGGAGCGACAATCGGCCCGGTATTCGTTACCCGGGTCACGAGCCAGCCAGCTCACGGCCATGCTGGATCAAGGCGCAACATGATAGGATATACGCCCCAACGCGGCTTTGTCGGACAAGATAGCTTTGACTACGAACGCATAGGGACAAATATGCAAAATCGCCGTGTTGTGCGCCGCGTTCACGTGATGGCGACGGTTACTCCCTAGACTCGCAATCATGGCAGGTTTCGCGAAACGCAAACGGCGCTGCAATTTTGCGGCATCTCGATAAGTTACATTTTTCACAGGCCATCCCGCGCCCCCTCGTAAAACCGAAAAACGTCTGAAATGGCTTCTCTATACCCGTTCTCGATCAATCCTTTTCAAGACGTTTGTTTTCGGCCGGGCTACGTGAGGCGCCCTCCTTGCCGACAAAAAAAGCCGAATATCCACTCCAGCGCCCTGCAATTCAGGCTCGCCTGCTCTCTTCGCGCGCATTCGCTGTCGCCGGGCTAGATCGCGCTTTGGCGCCAATCGCCGAGCGCCGCCTGCACCACCGCAAGCGCAGCAACGGCGGCGGTATCGGCCCGCAGGATGCGCGGCCCCAGCGATATCGCAAGCGTCGATGTCATCCGCTGCAATTTGTCCCGCTCGGCGGGGTCAAACCCGCCCTCCGGGCCGATCAACAGGGCCAGCTGATTCGTCGGGCGCAATTCATGCGCCTGCTTGAGAACCTCAAAGGGGTTCGCCAGCGGCGCGTCCTCATCGCAAAAAATGAGCCGCCGCGCCTCCGGCCAATCGGCCAGCAGCGCATCGAGCGAGACGGGTTCGTCAATGACGGGGATTGACAATACCCCGCATTGCTCGGCCGCCTCGATCGCGTTGGCGCGCATTCGCGCCAGATTGACGCGGTGGACCTGCGTGCGGCGCGTCAGCACCGGAAGAAGTCTTGAGGCGCCCATCTCGACCGCCTTCTGGATCATGTAATCCAGCCGCGCATGTTTCAGCGGCGCGAACGCCAGATGGAGATCACCCGGCCCGGGCTGTTCGCGCACACGCGCTTCAACGACCAGTTTTGCATCGCGTTTGCCCGAACGCTCCAGCCGGGCGCGCCATTCGCCATCGCAACCGTTGAAGACCAGCAGCCGCGCGCCGGATTCAAGCCGCAAGACATTGATCAGATAATTGGCCTGATCCGCGCGGAGACCGACATGCGTCGCTTCCGCCAATGGCCCGGCGACAAAAAGACGGTGCGACGTAAAATCGTAATGGGCCAAGCGTTAATCCCTGCGATGACGGAATAACCATAAATGGTTTCGATGTGAACCACTAACACAATGTCGCCCATGTTGCGGCGCACAATTGCACCATGAGCGGAGTTGTAGCCCGCATTGGAGAAATATCATGGATAGCAAGCCTGAGCACGGCGGCCAGGTCCGGCGGCTCTGGTCTTCAGACAAGACCGAATTCCGCAATCACCTGTTGCGGCTTGACGAAGAGAGCCGCCACAGCCGGTTTGGCGGCGCGGTCTCGCCGGAGTTTCTGACGAGCTACGCGGAGCGTTGCTTTGGCTTCGACGATGTCATTTACGGCTTTGTTGTCGACGGAGTCATTCGCGGGGCGGGCGAATTGCGGGGCATCGGCCACGGGCTGCCGTTCGGCTTTGGCGGCTCGGCGGAAGCTGCTTTCAGCGTCGAGGAGGGCTGGCGGCGGCAGGGCGTGGGCGCCAGATTGATGGCGCGGATTGTGCGCGCCGCGCGCAACCGGCGGGCTGGCTCGCTTTACATGAGCTGCCTCACCAGCAACGGCGCCATGCTGGCGCTGGCGCGCAAATTCTCGGCGCAGGTGCGGCGCGAACCCGATGAAGCCTATGCCGCGCTGTCGCCGCGTGGTCCCACAGCGCAGACCCTGTTCGATGAATTCAGCGATGAAATGTCGGGCTTCGCCACTGCGATGGTGGACCTTCAGCGCCGCGCGTTTTCAGTTCGCCCGGATTGATTTGTGATCGAAATGCGCACGAAAGTCACGATGCGGCCTTGCGGGCCGGGCTGGACAAGCGCCGTCGCAGGTGCGCGAGCCCGGGGGAACACAGCGCTTTTCCGGCCCGTGGCGAGAGCCTGCCGCATTTGGGCCATGTTCGCGCATTCTTAAGCTGTTGACTGAGCTGTTTGCGACCGGGCTGGATTGACCGCATTTGCGTCAACCGGCATGGTCGCGTTATGGCGTTTCCCATTGGCCTGGGATCGATCCCATGGTCAGCAGTTCTGGCGGTTCGATGGTGAATATCGCAATGGACCCTCCTGGTTTTAAAAGGTCCCTTTTCTTTCACAAGACGCCGGGAAAGGGTTCGATGTCGCCCAGTCTCGGATTCGAGCCGCCTATTGAAGCCGATGGCCGGCGTCATCTGGCCGAAGAACGCCGGGGCGTCGCATGGCGATGGCTCGGAGGCACGGTTCTGACCGCCATTGGAGGCTCGATCCTGATCGGGTCGGCGATTTATATCGCTTTGGGACGCCAGCCGAACTTTGCCGAAGCGCCGCAATTTGCGGCCGCTCCGCGCCACGAGGCCAATGGCGAATCTGTAAGCGCCGGCAAGGCTGACCGCCTGGTCAAATCGATCGACATCGTCGCGGCCCGGCAGTCCTTCCGTTCGCCGACCGCCATCGCCGTTGGCGATAAGGAGATTGTGCGCGTGCGCAGCTTTACCCGCATTGCGACGTCGCTGACGCTCACGACGCTCGGATACAGCGACGATGTGCCGCCATTCGATCCGCTGAAAGTAATTGCGGACTCTCGCAATGCGGCGACAGAGGCCGTCGATCCCGGTCCGTTGCAGGACGACGCCGAGGTTTCTTTTTCGACTCGCAATATCGACAGCTCGAATGCGCCGCCGTCGGGCGATGCGCTGACGCTGGAAGAAATTCAATCGCAAGTCGATGAGCATCTGAAAAATGCGCTCTTTATTGGCGCGCGGGCGTCGCTTCCCATGTCATCGCAAATTTTGTTGATGCGCACCTCGCGCGCCGCGCTGGAGGCCACAGGAGGACTGAGTTACGCTCCTTTGAACGGTGGCGTCGCAAACGCGCCTTTCTCTTCGATTGAAGTGCGAATGGTGCCCGAGAATGTAACCAATATCGCCCGCACAACGGCTGGCGGAAAGGGCGCGGACCAGCGCCTTATTGTAGTCAAGCACGGCGACGCTCTGGAAGATATCCTGCGCGATCAGGGCGCGACCCGCGAACAGGCCCGATCGATCGCCGCCGCATTTGCCGCCAAACGCGGACAGAGCCCGATTGGCGAAGGTCAGCGGATCAAGCTTCTGGTGACCGATGTGTCAGGCCCCGATCAGCCCCAGCAGATAGCGCGCGTATCGATCTATTCCGGCGAAACGCCGGATGCGACGGTCGCCATGGCTGACAATGGCGACTATATCCGCGTCGCGGATGCGCCAGAGTCGGACCCCGGATTCAAGGGAAAGCCGGCCGCCACGTCTGACGATGACGACGATGGCGGGATGCGTCTGTATGATTCCTTTTATGAAACCGCCCTCAAGAACGACTTGCCCAAAGCCGTCATATCCGATCTCGTTCGGGTTTTCGCCAATGACGTCGATTTCCAGCGCGCGGCTTCTGCGGGCGATTCGTTCGAGGCTTTCTACACCGACCCCGACGAGCTGGATTCGCGCAGCGAACTGCTTTACGCCGCAATCAATGTCCATGGAGAAGCGTTCAAATATTATCGTTTTCAGACTCCCGATGACAGTCTTGTCGATTATTATGATGAAAATGGCCGCTCGAGCCGCAAGTTCCTGATTCGGCAACCCATCGGGACCGCCCGGATTTCATCGCCTTTCGGCAGTCGCTTTCATCCGATTCTCGGCTACACACGAATGCACACCGGCGTTGATTTTGCCGCGCCCATGGGCACGCCCATTTTCGCAGCCGGCAACGGCACCATCATCAAGGCAGGGCGCGAATCCGGATATGGCAATCGCGTCGAAATCCAGCATGCCAATGGATACATCACAACGTACAATCACATGTCCGGTTTTGCCCGTGGCGTTGCCGAGGGCGTCCGCATCAAACAAGGACAGGTCGTCGGCTATCTCGGTATGACAGGGCTCGCGACCGGGCCGCATTTGCATTATGAAGTGATCGTCAACGGGCATTTCGTCGATCCCATGCGGGTGAAACTGGCGCGAACGCGCGAACTCGATGGACGCATGGTCGTCAATTTCAAACGCGAGCGTGAACGTATCGAAAGCCTGATTGCCAAGACCCCTGGCCTCACCCGGGTCGCGGGCGCCCAATCAGCGCTGAACTGATTTATCAAAATCCCAACCGGCGCCGAATGGACGCAGCGCTTTCTCCTTCTGCGCGTAGCGCGCGAATCGATTTGGCGCGGGCGCTCTTGGAAAGCTTGGCGCCATGATCGTCGCGCAGGATGTCGTGATGCCGATAGGCGGGCGGCGATATCAGCAAAAGGCGCTGCAAAAGCCGGTGCAGGCTCGTTGCGTGATAAAGATCCATGCCGCGCACGACATCGGTGACGCCCAGCGCCGCATCGTCGATCGCCACAGCAAGATGGTAGCTTGCCGGAACGTCGCGCCGCCCGATGATCGCGTCGCCCCAGATCGCAGGATCCGCAATGATCTGCTGGGCAGCATCGCTTTCGCCATACTCTCGCCAAATGAGCGGCCCCGAAATGCCGCCCAGCGCTGCGCGCATATCCAGACGGACCGCCGACCGCCTGCCGGCTGCAGACCTGCATTGACGCTCCAGAGCGCTCATGCCCCTGCAAACGCCGGGATAATGGGGCACGCCATCGGGATCTGCAGGCCAGTCGGGAATATCCGAGAGGGCGCGCGACACATCGCCACGCGTACAAAAGCACGGGTAGGCGAGCCCGCGCGCCGTCAAATCTTCAAGCGCGGCGGCATAGATCGGGAACCGCTCGCTCTGCCGCATGACGGGCGTCTCCCATGCGACCCCCAGCCACGCCAGATCCTCATAAATCGCCAGTTCATATTCTGGGCGGCAACGTCCCGTGTCGATATCTTCGATCCGGAGGAGCAATTTACCGCCAAGCCGCCGGGCGAGTCGCTGGTTGACGAGTGCGGAATAAGCGTGCCCGATATGCAGATAGCCATTGGGCGAAGGCGCAAAGCGTAAAACAGGCTGTTCAGGGGCGGCGGGCATGTCGAATCCAATCTCTGGCGCGAAAGTGCCTGCTGGCCGCCGGTCGCGCAAGCCCGAGCGTCCGTCGGTCGGACCCATCCGTTGTGAGGCGACGCTCGCCGAGGCCTTTGCCGCATTACGCGCTGTCGATGAAACGCTGATTGACCGACTGGTCGCCGAAGCAGGGCCGCCGCCGCTGCGGCTGCGCGAGGGCGGATTGCGTGGCCTGGCGTGGATTGTCCTCTCGCAGCAGGTTTCAACCGCCAGCGCCAAGGCCATTCATGGTCGCCTCGCCCAGCGCTTTCCCGAAATGACCGCCCGGGCGCTGCTGTCCGCCGATGACGCAGCGCTGCGCGAATGCGGCCTCTCCGCGCCAAAGATGCGAACCCTGCGCGCCGTCGCCGCAGCCATTGCTGAACAAAGGCTCGATTTCGAAGCTCTGGCCGGGATGGACGCAGACGCCGCCCGCGCCGCCCTGACTGCGATTCATGGAATCGGCCCGTGGACGGCCGATATCTATCTGCTGTTCTGCCTTGGCCACGCGGACGCCTGGCCGGCCGGCGATCTGGCCTTGCAGGAGGCCGCGCGCATGGCGTTGCGTCTGCGCGAGAGGCCGGATGCAAAAAAGCTTGAGCGGATTGCGGAACGCTGGAGGCCCGCGCGCGGCGTGGCGGCGCGGATATTGTGGGCCTGGTATGGGGTCCGCAAGGCGGTCGCGGTGGAGTGAAGGCTGGAAATCACACCAGAAAATAGATCAATTCCCCGTTATAGCTCTTGACGCCAGCCATTTTTCAAGCCGCCCCATTCCGAAGGTTGCGACGTATCCGAACGTTCGCTGCGCCAAACTTAAAGGCACTAGATCTGCGCTCGGATACCCACGCGAACGCATCTCCTCATTTCGAGCCTGTAGATCAACAAGGCGATGGATCGGAGGCTCATCCTTCTCGATTCGAATTCTTTCCGCCATTGCTTTCTTGTAATTATTATCTGTCGCATCCCACATAGCTACATTTGCCGCCAAATCAGTAAACTTTCGGCACAAATCAGCATGAACTTTGGCCTTTTTTGCAAAGCCAAATACGTTGTCGACCGCAGAAGCTATCGCAACAAACCCAACCAGGTATTTAGCAATCTCACCGTCCTTACCACCAATCAAAGCAATAAACGCCCCTACGCCAAGGATAGCGTTGCTGCTTAGCACGAATGAACTCAGCATTTGGAAAAATGCGCTCATCTTACTGTGATATCGACGCGACTTATGTATCGCGATTGAGATCAAGTAAAAAGGGTCATCGTCCCAAGTGGGTTTTACTTCTTCGGTTTTGGCGGCGGCGGCGGTTTGTCCCAATCTGTTGACTCCCGAATGTCATGTCGCGTGCTATGATCACGAGTTCCATGGTCTTTTGCGATTTCCTTGCTGCGGTCAGGCTTAGCCTGTTCGTTCCTCTGTTGGTTCAGTCCATCTCGTTTTTTATCGTCAGCCACAGTGCCCTCCCTTCACAAAGGTAGTGCAAAAATATCTCATATCAAGACTCAAGCGTCCACGGATAATTTGAGCAATCGGCCTATTTCAAACGAAATGCGGTATCTATCTAATATCATTATTGAATTTTTGTTGGCCGCGTTTCATTCAGGTGAAATTGCCAAATGTTTTTAGGGGTTTCCTTCATGCAATCTGGTATGCTTTTCATTTGAAAACGTTGGAATTACTCCGCCGCCTGTCCAACCGCCGCTTCGTGTTTCAGCGCCGCAGCATCGCTTTCGCGATAGGCCAGATACATCACGAGGACAGCCAGACCGCCAAGCGCCATGGGAATTGCGAAGACATCGAATACGTCCTCGACCGGCCATTTGCGATCGAACAAAAAGCCCGCCAGCACAGGGCCCGTCATGGCGCCGAAACGTCCGACTCCAAACGCCCAGCCAAGCCCCGTCGAGCGCAGGGCTGTGGGATAGAAAAACACCATCAGCGCATTGATGCATTTCTGGATGCCGCTCGTGCTGCCGGTCGCCACAAAAGCCATGAACGTGGCCAGAGCCGCCGCCGAATGCGCTGTGAAGCCAGTGAAAAACAGAAAGGTTGCGCCGAGCATGAACAGGGCCATGATGACCCTGTAAGGTCCAAAGCGATCCATGAGCGGGCCCAGAACCAGCGCAGCCAGAATCCCGCCCGACGTCGCCCATGTGGCGGCCACCGTCGCCTCGGCCTGCGAATATCCAACCATCGTGAAAATCGACGGCAGCCATTGCAGCACGAAGAAAATCACCATCAGATTCATGAACAACGAGAGCCAGAGCATCAGCGTGCCGAGCGTCCGCCCGTTCTGGAACAGCTGCGCAACCGCCATTGCAGTTTCCCGCCGTTGATAAACTGTAAACTGCGTCTGCGGGCCGATGGCGGCGGCAGGCGCAATGCGTTTGCAAAGCGCGGCGATTGTGTCGCGAGGCGCGCCCTTCGAGATCAGGAACTCGGGCGATTCGGGCAGGGTGAAATAGAGAAACAGAGCAATCCACAGCGGAATCAGGCCGCCCACAACCATATGCCAGCGCCAGCCGTAGCGCTCAATCATGGCGCCCGCGATCAGGCCTGCGGCCATGGTGCCAAAGGAATACCCGCAATAAATCAAGGCAATGCACGTCGATCGCCGACGTTTCGGGCCAAACTCGCCCGTCAGCGCAACGCCGCTGGGAATGACTCCGGCCAGACCGACGCCCGCAATCACGCGCAAAATGATCATCGAGGTGGGCTCATTGACATAATAGCAGGCCATGGTCGCAAAGCCGAACAGAACCATATTGGCCAGGATCAGAGGGCGGTGGCCGAAGCGGATCGACAAGGGCGCAACAAACGCAAACCCGATCAGCAGCCCCCAGATCATCGACGAAAATATTGTCCCGAGAAGAACGCGTGAAATTTGCCATTCAGTGAGGATTTTTGGCCCGATATAGCTGATCAGCTGGACGTCGAGCCCATCAATAAACAGCACCAGTCCGCCCAAAAACACCACCCACCACTGATAGGCGTTCATGGGCTGGCTATCGATCTGCTCCTCGATATTGAGCGTAGCGCCGTCGTTGGCCATGGTCGCCTCCCTTGCCGCATGGTCCGATTCCCGGCGACAGCGGCTGTGATTTGGCTCCAGTCAAGGGCGGCAATCGCAACCTGTCAACCAGAGCTTGGGCAATGCGCCTATTTTTCATGCGCGATTGCCGTTTATGCTAGCAATTCTGGGCTTTTCCAATCGTCACGAATCTGTCTACATTCCCGATTGTCGTCAACAACCGAAAGGAGGTGATCTGGTGTCTCATTGTCCCATGCCGCAGCCGGAATACAGGACCTGGATCTCTGCCCGTGCCGAGGTCAGCCCCGCGTGAGCGGCGCCATCTGACGGTCCTCTGGACTGCGGTGAATGACAATGGAAGGGTCGCTGCAAAGCGGCCCTTCTTTTCATGGAATTGCACGATCCTGTCGAAACATGCCATCCACCGCCTGAACGGTTTTGAAGATGAGCGGGTGGATTGGTGAAAGCTCTCATTATCGGCGGCGGCATCGGCGGTCTCGTAACTGCGCTCGAATTTCATCGCGCAGGCATCGAAGCCCATGTCTTTGAAAGCGTCGGCGATGTGAGGCCGCTCGGCGTTGGCGTCAATCTGCAACCCCATTGCGTGCGCTGCCTCGATGAACTGGGCGTGATGGATGCGTTGCTCGATCTTGGCGTCGCCACCGAAGAGCAGACGTTTTTCAACAATAAAGGTCAATTCATCCGGGTCGAGCCGCGCGGACTGAAGGCTGGCTATGGCTGGCCGCAGATCAGCATCAATCGCGGTGAATTGCAGATCGCGCTTCTCGACATCGCGCGCGAACGCCTTGGCGCTGGGCATATCCACCTTGGATATCACCTCATTGATTTTGACGCCCCCGCGAATGAGAGCGTAACCGCGCGTTTCATCGATCGCGCTGCCGGAGCCGTTTTGCCGGACGCGCGCGGCGATCTTTTGATCGGCGCCGACGGCATACATTCCCGCGTGCGCGAGACATTCTATCCCGATGAAGGTCCGGCGAAATGGAACGGCGCGCTGATCTACCGCGCCACAACTGAAACCGCGCCATTCCTTGGCGGCAAAAGCCAGTTCATGGTTGGCGGCAAACAGACGGTCATCGGTTATCCCATGTCGCGATCCCATGCCGATCGCGGGCGCTCGCTGACCAACTGGGCGGCGCGGTTTTTCATCGATCCGGCGCGAGGCTTCCCGCGCGAGGACTGGAACCGTCGGGGCCATATTGATGATTTCCTGCCGCTCTACGCGGACTGGATTTTTGATTGGATGAATTTTCCCGAGCTTTTCAAAGGCGCAGAGGCGATATTCGAATTTCCGATGGTGGATCGCGATCCCTTGCCACACTGGACGCACGGACGCGCAACCTTGCTCGGCGACGCCGCGCATCCCATGTATCCCCTGGGTTCGAATGGCGCATCGCAAGCGATCCTCGACGCACGCGAGATTTGTCGGGCGTTGACGCGGGAGCTGACCATCGATGAGGCGTTGAGCGTTTATGAAAAAGACCGCCTGCCGAAAACCGCGGAAATCGTGCGGCAGAATCGGGCCGGCGGTCCGGAGCGCATCGTCACAATGGTGGAAACGCGCGCTCCGTTTGGCTTCACAAATATCGACGATGTCATGCCCCGGGCGGAGATTGAATCCATCATGAATTCATACAAACAGATTTCCGGCGCCGATATCGCGCGCAAGGGGCAGTAACACAGCATATGCAAATCATTGGCGGCGGTTCAGTCGCCTGGCGGTCGCGCAGCGTTTGAACCGACGCACAGCAAACGTTCGTCACTTCGCCTGTTTGGCGATGATCTTGTCCTTGATGTCGTCATAGACGCTTTGCGGAATGATATTCTTCTGCACCAGTTCGTCCTTGCCCTTGTAGGGACGACCCTTGATGATCAACGCCGCACGCACCTTACCGATGCCCTTCAGCGCATCAAGATCGTCGGCGCTTGCCGTATTGATATCGATTAGTTGGGTTGCGGGGGCTGCCGCAGGCTTTGCAGCCGCCGACGGAGTGGGCGCGGGCGCCTGCGCGAATGCGGGGGCGACAGTGAGAAATGCGAGAGCTGCGAGGCTTGCAAGGATTTTCTGCATGACAATCATTCCCTGTGCAAAAGGCCGCGAATCGCAGCCGGGGGTATGATCGGGCGAAAACACAACGATTCCAAGGCGCCTGAAACAGCTATCCCGCGTGAAATTTTCGAGCGGCCAGAAACCGCCGCGCGCCTTCCATGTTTTTGCCGCGATTGGGGGAAAGTCTGGTTTTCCTTTCCGGGTCCGAACTTATCACAGGTTGAGCGCCGCCATGACGCGTTTTTGTCTCCGCACGATGTCTGTGGCGGGTATGCTCCTCGCAGGCGCTGCGGCGCCCGCGTTCGCGCAGATCTATTCGCCCTATCCAACATCTCCTCCTCCCGGCTATCGCGCCTACCCGGCGGAGCCGCGTCGCGACTATTACGCGTATCCTGGCGATGACGATTGGCGGCAGATGGATAGCGACGCTGCGCCGCGCCGGAAGTCGCGCGCAACCGCACGGCGAATCGCGCCTGTTGCGCCAGATCCGGATTTTGACAATGATGATTCAGATGGCTTTGAGGATCGCGCGCCGATGGCCCTGCCCGGCGCCCAGGCGCCTGCCGCCCGCCGCCCGCAAAACGCTCCTGTCCGCACCGCCGCGCTGCCGCCCGATGCCGATCCTGCCTATTCGACCCCGCTTGATTACGATCCACAGGTCGATACGGCCCGGCAAACCCGGCGGCTGATCGCCGACCCCACGGGGCAACCCGCCGATACGCTCACCATCAATACACGAACACGCAAGCTCTATCTGTCGCTCGGCGACGGCCGCGCCATCGAGTATGGCGTTGGCGTAGGGCGCGAGGGGTTCTTGTGGAAGGGCGAGGCGCAAATCGGTCGCAAGGCCTTCTGGCCGGGATGGACGCCGCCCCCTGAAATGTTGCTGCGCCGCCCGGAATTGCCGCGCCACATGGAAGGCGGCCTGGACAATCCGCTCGGCGCGCGGGCGCTCTATCTGTTCAAGGGAAACAAGGACACGCTGTTTCGTATCCATGGCACAAACGAACCCGACACGATCGGACACGCCGTGTCGTCGGGCTGTATCAGGATGATGAACGCCGATGTGATGGACCTCTACCAGCGTGTCCAGAAAGGCGCGCGCGTCATTGTCATCTGACGCGCGCAAAAGTCAGCCGCCCAATCCCTTCACCCTGGCTTCTTCAATCAGTTTCAGCACTTTGGGCGGCGACATCGGCAGCGAACGCGGGCGGATGCCGATAGCTTCGCCGATGGCGTTGCCGATAGCCGCCATGGTTGGCGTCACCGGCACCTCGCCGACGCCGCGCAGACCGAAGGGATGCTTGGGATTCGGCACTTCGACGATCACGGTATCGATCATCGGCACGTCGGAGGCGACTGGCATACGGTAATCGAGGAAACCGGCGTTCTGCAGCCTGCCGTCGGCGCCGTAGATATATTCCTCGTTCAGCGCCCAGCCGATGCCCTGCACCGCGCCGCCCTGATACTGGCCTTCAACCTGTTGCGGGCTGATTGCCTTGCCGGCGTCTTCCACAACCGTGTAGCGCTTGATCGCGACGAGGCCCGTCTGCCGGTCGACATCGACATCGACGATATGCAGGCCAAAGCCCGGTCCTGCGCCTGTGACATTCATTTCGGAATGGCCGGCGATGGCGCCCATCGTATAGGTCGTCTTGGAGGCGATATCCTTCATCGACAAAGGCGTGAAATCGCCAACGTTCGAGCTCGCGGGGCGGCAATGGCCGTCCTCGAATACAACGCCGTCTTCCGGAACGCCCCAGATTTTGGCGGCGCGACGACACAGCTCGGCGATGATTTTGCGCGAGGCGTCCACGACGATCATACCGCTTGAAAATGTCGTGCGGCTGCCGGCGGTGACGCGGTTGTAGCCGAGCGAATGCGTGTCGGCGAGGATCGAGCGCACCCGGTCCACCGGAATGCCGAATTCCTCCGCCGCCATCATCGACATCGACATGCGCGAACCCGCGACATCGGCGGTGCCCAGAATGATCGTCAGCGTGCCATCGGGCGCGAGATTGACAGTACCGGCCGTCTCACCGCCGCGATTGAACCAGAAGCCGCAGGCGACGCCCCGGCCCCAGCCTTTTGGCAAGGGCGAATTGTAATGATCGCAGGCCTTGGCCGCCTTGAGGGTCTCGACAAAACCGATCTTGGTGAAAACCTCGCCATAAATCGTTTTGTGCCCCTCGACGATGGCGTTCTTGAGCCGGAAATCGATCTGGTCCATCCCGATCCTGTTCGCCAGTTCGCTGACGACGCCCTCAACGCCGAACACCGCCTGCGGCACGCAGGGCGCACGGAACGAAGAGACTTTCGGACGATTGGAAACGACTTCATAGGAAACCGTTTTCACATTTTTCAGATCGTAGCGCGTGAACATCGCCTGCGGCGCGTTGGTGAAGGCCGAACCTGTGTAGGGCCCGGTCTGGAATACCAGCTCCGCATCCGCAGCAACGATGGTTCCATCCTTTTTGCAACCCATCTTTATGCGCGTATGCGTTCCCGAGACGGGGCCGGTGGCCTTCAAAACCTCAACGCGCGTCAGCGTCATTTTGACCGGCGCTTTGGCTTTGCGCGAAAGCAGGATCGCAACGGGCTCGGCGTAGAAGGTGGTCTTGCCGCCGAAGCCGCCGCCAAGCTCGGATTGCTGGATGCGGATTTTTGCCGAATCGAGCTTGAGAATATCGGTCAGACGGTCGCGATAGACCCATGGCGCCTGCGTGCAGCACCACAATTCAACCTGCCCGTCTTCAGACGCATTGGCGATGCAGGATTGCGGCTCGATATAGCCCTGATGCATCGGCTTGGTGTCATATTCATGTTCGACGATGACATCCGCGTCCTTGAACGCGCTGTCCGCATCGCCGACGCTGAGCACGAGCCGTTCAACGATATTGGTGGGGCGTTCGGCGTCTGGTCCTTTCACTCCCTTGGTGCGCATATAATCATGCAGCACAGGCGCATCCGCCTGCATCGCCGCGACAGGATCAATGACGTGCGGCAGCACCTCATACTCAACCTCGATCAATTTGAGCGCGGCTTTCGCGGCGGCTTCGCTTGTCGCAGCGACGGCTGCGACGGGATGCCCCTCCCACAACACTTTTTCCCGCGCCATGGCGATTCGCGTCATATCGCCGCCGCCTGTGCCCTGCTTGATTTCAGGGAAGTCGTCGCGCGTGACGATGGCTTTCACGCCGGCGACTTTGAGCGCTTTCGAAATATCGATCTTGCGCAGCCAGGCGTGGGGATGCGGCGAGCGCAGGAATTTTCCGACGAGCATTCCGGGCAGAAAGGCGTCAGCGGCGAATTTCGCACGGCCTGTCACCTTGTCGAAGCCATCGTGCTTGACCGGCGAAGTTCCGATGATCTTGTATTTGCGATCGGGATTAAATCCGGGTTTGTCGAGAATGGTCGTCATGTCATGCCCCTCTCATTTCAGCGGCGGCGGCGAGCACCGAACGAATGACCTTGTCATACCCGGTGCAGCGGCAGAGATTGCCGGCGAGCCAGTAGCGCGCTTCCGTTTCAGTGGGATTGGGATTTTTTTCGAGCAATGCGCGCGCGGCAATCAGAATGCCTGGCGTGCAGATGCCGCATTGCAACCCGTTCAATTCCAGAAAATTGCGTTGCAGCGGGTGCAACCTGTCGCCGCTCGCCATGCCCTCGATCGTTTCGACGGATGTGCCTTCGGCTTCGACTGCAAGCACCAGGCAGGAACACACCAGCCGCCCGTCGAGCATCACCGAACAGGCGCCGCAATCGCCCGTGGCGCAGCCTTCCTTGGTGCCGGTGAGCATCAATTCGTCGCGAATCACATCCAGCAGCGTCTGCTGGGGTTCGCAGAGAAATTCGTGCTCGTCGCCATTCACCTGCAAGGTGATGTGATGTTTCCTGCTCATGCTATGTGCCTCGCCCTGTCATACGCCTTTTGGGCCACGCGCCGCGCAAGAACGCCGGCAACCGTCACGCGAAATTCTCTGGTGCCGCGCTTGTCGTCGATGGGACGGCAGGCTGCGCTCGCGGCAGCCGCCAGTTGTTCAAGCGCCGCCTCCTCCAGCCTCGTGCCGACAATGGCTTTAGCGCAATCGGCAGGCTCCAGAATGGTTGGCGCAACAGCGCCCAGAACCACGCGCGCCGATATGACGACGCCTGATGTATCGAGCGTCAGGTTCACGGCAACGCCGACAACGGCAATGTCCATTTCTGTGCGCGGCGTGAAACGCTCGTAGGCGTCGCCGGAATGTTTGGCGCGCGCCGGAAGAAAGATCGATTCGACGATCTCGCCTTTGCCGAGATGTGTCTTGCCTGGCCCCGCGGGAATTTTTGCAACAGCGATCTCGCGCGTTCCCTGCGGTCCGATCACGCGCGCAACGGCGCCGGCGGCTGCGAGCGGCGGCACGCTGTCGGCGGCAGGCGATCCATTGCAGAGATTGCCAGCGATGGTCGCGCGGCCTTTCACCTGAATGGAGCCAATCAGCTTGACGCCGTCGATGACGCCCGGCCAGGTCGCACAAAGCGCAGCATGTTCGACCATTTCCATGCCCGAAACAGTTGCTCCAATGCGAAACCCGCCATTTTCGGCGACAATCGTCCGCAGGCCGGGGATTTTCTTGATATCGACCAGAAGCTCCGGCTCGATGAGATCGGTCTCCATCTGGACGATCACATCCGTGCCGCCGGCCAGGACGCGCGCGAGACCTTTTGCGTTGTTCAACAACGCCACTGCCGCATCGAGCGTTGGCGGCGATTCATATCTGAGACCGGTCATTGATCCTCCCTGACCTGTGTCGCCGCCGACTGTCGCGCGGCGGATTTTGGCCAAGTTGCCCTTTTCCCGCGCCGCCTGCAAGAGCATCGGGGCTCAGCGCCTGGAGGAAGGGCTGCAGGCCTATCGGCAACCGATCAGGTGGCGGTCAAAGACTTGCCCTTTTGCGGGGTTTTAATGACCGGCGAGGGCGGCGCGGGAAAATTATTCGGTTTGGCCGTTATGGCCGCCGCAGTCCCGTCCCAACCGCCGGGCGGTTCCGGGACAGAGTTGGCCGCCCTGTCTGCTGTTTTGACACGATAGGCGGCGACAAAGGCTTTGGCCTCCGCAAGCTGTTTGCTGTCGAGACGCGCGCCGACGTCTTCCTGTTTTTTGGCCGCGTCGGTATCGCCTTGCGCGGCGGCGAGCGCGAACCATGCCCAAGACATACTCATATTCTGTTCGACGCCGAGCCCGCGAGCATAGAGAATGGCGAGGTTATACTGGCTGTCCCTGACGCCATATTCGGCCGCCTTGCGAAACCACTCAGTCGCAGCAGTGTAGTCAGGTTTGCCGTTAAGTCCCTCGGCGCTGAGGACGGCCATATTGTGCATGGCCCGGATGTTCCCGGCTTCGGCCGCCTTTGTGTACCAATCGCGCGCCTTTTCGAGATTGCGATCGGTTCCGGTGCCGCGCTCGTAGATCGAACCGAGGCGATACGCCGCAGGCGCAAAATTTTGCTGGGCGGCTTTGGCGAACCACTCAATGGCCTTGACAGGATCGCGAGCGACGGCTCGCCCGTCGGCATAGCGAGACGCCAGTTCGAATTGCGCCGCTGCGTCGCCCAGATCGGCAGCCGACTGAAGACCGCTCGGACGCGCCAGGATTGGCATCGAAGCCTGAGCCCCTGGGGTGATCGATCCCACAGGCGAGCGGTCGCTTGGGGCCGTCCCGCCGATCTTTCCGGCGCTTGCCGTCTTGCCGGATTCTGGCGCAACCGGGCGTTCCAGTTCCGCGCCCGGTCGCCGCACCGGATCAGCTGCCGGGTTTGGCGCTTGCAGCGGTGGCGGCGGTTCGATCGTCGTTTCGACCGGCGCGGGCGTCTTGCCGCCCGTGATTTCAACCACCGGCGTGCTCGGATTGGCCCCAAGCCGGTGGCGAGAAAACAGGAACAGGGAAAGCAAAACAAGCGATAGCACCGGCACAATCACCAGCGCCTTCTTCGACGGACTGACCATTCCCGACATACGCGCGGCAACATTGGCGGCGACGCCGGAGGCGAGCTTCGAACGCGGCGTGTGTTCCGGGGCGCCGCCTGCCGACCACGCCATTTGCGCGGCCTGGGCGCGGGCGCGGGCGTCAGCGTGTTTATCCTCGCCTCCCGATGCGTCCCTCGCGCGTACGGCCCTGTCGGAGGGACGTTCCTGCGCTGAAGCAGGATTGGACTGAACCTGACGTCGCGCGGCGTCCAGCCAGCGCTTGCGTTCTTCGGGGGCGGAATTCGAGCCGCGTTCGGACGAAGCGCCCGAATCCGGTGACAGAACCGCTGGCGCGCCGCCGGATGTGGCGGCGTTGACCGCTGCGGCGAAGCCTGGCTCCAGGAGATCGGCGAATCCACCGCCCAATCCTCTGGACGAGGGCATTGCCGGCGCAGGAGTTTGAGGCTGCGGTATGGAAAACCCGGATGCGGCAGGCGGCGGCGCAGCGGGCGCAAATACGGGCGCATCGCCTACCGCCAACATGCGCGATGGTTTGCCTTCGCCGACTTCGTCCTCAAGAACGGCAATCCGATCGACCACCTTTTCAAGTGTTTCATGGACAGCCGTGAGCGTTGAATAGGTTCGTTGATCGATTTTTTCCTGCATCGCGCGCAGATCGGCAATTTCATTCGGCAGCGAAGCATTCTGTGTGGCGGGTTGAAAGCGCGCCATTGCTTCGGAGACCGTCAGTTGCGCAGCATTGCGCGCTGCGGTCTCGGCGGCGTCAGCGGCAAAGCGCCGGGAATCCTCGATCCGCTGGGCAAGGTCCGCAATCACCGCAGCAAGCGCAGCGTTCGACTGGACGCCGCCATCGTCGCGATCGACGCGTGCGGCCAGCGATTTCAACAAATCATGCAATTCGGCCTGACCGCCTGCGTCAGAGACAACCGATGACGATTCCATACGCGCCGACAGGCGTGCAATATCATGGCGGATATCGTCCAGAACATCGGCGTCAATGCTTGAACGGGCGAGCCCCTCGATGGTTTTCGAGATGCCGGTCACGTCGCGGCGCAAC
Source organism: uncultured Hyphomicrobiales bacterium (assembly GCA_903931945.1). Taxonomy (GTDB): domain Bacteria; phylum Pseudomonadota; class Alphaproteobacteria; order Rhizobiales; family Beijerinckiaceae; genus Terripilifer. Next base: position 59,713 of record CAIZEI010000067.1, read on the forward strand.
TCCTCCAGCGCGCTCGAATCCGGGTTTCCGGCAGCGCTGTCAAAGCGCGCGCCCACTTCCTTCAGCATTTCCTCGATGCGGGTCGTGTCGATGATTTCGGCGGCTGGCGCAGCGGCGGGAGGCTCAAGTTTGGCTGCGATTTCCCGCATCATCTGTTCCAGCCGACTGGTATCAAGAACCGGCGCAGGAACTGCATTTCGCGTTGCAATGGAGTCGTGGACATCTTCGATGCGCCGCGCCAGTTCATCGAGCTGGTCGGAAGCGCCCGATTGAGACACGGCTTCGTCGATCTTGTGGCTGAGATCGTCTATGCGTTTTGCCAACAATTCAATCATGCCAAGCGGCATTCGCGGAGATTCGCCGTCAGCGCGGGCCGTTGCGGCCATCTCCATTTCGCTGGTGGAATCGCCGACGTCGAGACGGTCGGCAAGCCGGGCAATCTGCCGCTCGATGACTTCGCTGGGCGCTGGCCGCGCGGCGGCGCGCTGCAGCAGGTCTCTGATATCCCGTGTCTGCGCGTGAATTTCCGCGACAGTTTTTGTATCAATTGTTGAGGACTGCCCCTGCCCGATTTTATCGCCAAGCTCGCGGATCGCCCGCTCCATGCTGGCGATGCCATGGACCGGGGCCATATCCGAGACGACACGGCGCAAATCCGCCGCCATTTCGGCAATGGGCCGTAAAAGATTTTCCTGCGAACCATTGCGAAGCGATTCGTTTACGCGCGAGCCAAGATCGCGCACAGCGCCTTCAAGCGACAGGATCGAATCGCGCGGCGCGAGCTCGCGCATTGTCCCTTCAAGCGAAGCGATTGCGCTGCGGGGCGCAAGATCCCCGACAGCCTGCGACAGTCCGTCCAGTCGCTGACGCAGAGCCCCCAACTCGGGGGCCGTCCGGTCGGCGTGCCGCACGCCCTGATCAAGCCGCGCGAGCGTAACGCTGTGCGAATCCTCGATCCGCCGATGCAGCGCCGCTACTTCCTCCCGCAAGGCGGCAACGGTTGGATCCGTCTTTGCGGGCGCCTGCGCGGCGACGGCGCTTTGGGCGTCCAGTCGCGCGACGATTGCGTTCTGCGTCTCTTCCAATCGGCGATGCAACGCGGAAACTTCAAGTTTCAGGGCCGACAGGCCGGAATCCGGCTTTTCGATGGGGGGCGCCATACGCTCGGACCAGATGCGCTGGGTATCGTCCAGCTTTCGCGCCAGCGCTGCGACATCCTGACGAAGGCCAAAGGCGACCGGATCGGGACATGGTTTCGACGGCGCCGGTCGAATAGAGGCGGACGGCGCACTGCTTTCGCCGATTCGGGGCGCGCTCGCGCCGGATTCCAGTTCTCGCTGCCGCCGGGCGATCTGAACGATGGCTTCACCCAGTCGGGGAGGCGCACCGGTTGGCTGGCGTGCGACCGGTTGCACCGGAGAGGCAGCATCCTGGCCGAAAGCATACTCACTATGCCGCCGCAAGGGGGGCGAATGAGGGTCCAAATCATCCGGAAAATGATCCGGCGCGGCATAGTCCGGCGCGGGCTCGTCCATCCTGGCGAGCAACCGGTTCAACTTCGATTCGAGCCGGACGACATCGTCATCCGGCTTTGCCTGAGCGCGCGGCGAAGGAGGCATCCGCTCGGCCATTTCTTCGAGGCGCCGTTCAAGTCCGCGTAGTGAGCGTTCTGATTTCTCGGCTTCCTTTTCCTTGGCAAGCGCCTCAAGGCGCGCCTCAAGACGCGCAATCTTTTCAAGACCGGCATGATCCGACCGCGCGTGTGTTCTGGCGGCCTGGCGACCTTCCGACTCAGTATACGGGCGCGATAAACGCTGTTCAATTTCCGCCAGTTTGTTCGCCACCTGCGAAAATGCGGCGGTGGTTTTCTGTCCCTGACTGGCGCCGCGCTCGTAGGCCCGGATTGCCGCATCGAGCATCGCTTCGGGATTGGCGATAGGCTCAGGATCATAACGGGTGTCGCTGCGGTCGCGAGACCGCGCGTCATAGCTGGTTTCCCTGATATCGAAGCGGGGACGCGTCGCCGATCTGCGGCGCGGCGGTTCGTCTTCGTCGAGCGCATCGGCGCGTCGCTGCAATTTCCGCCCACGGCCTGAAAGCGTCGCCAGACGCGCCGTGACCGCTTCAAGCCGGCCTTCCTCGTCAACGTCTTCGAAGTCGACTCCGCGAGCCTGCGCCTGTTCTGCAATCGCGTCGTTCAGCCATTCGCCAAGCGACATTCCCGCGCGGCGCGCGGCTTCGCGCGCGGCGTCGCGAACATCGAAATCAACGCCTTTGATGCTCCACGGAGCCGCCTTGGTCATGTCGCGCCTGAAATGAATTGCCCAAATTTTCGCCTCAAACGCGGCGGCACTGGCGAATCATTACCGTTCAGTTTCCTAACATCGCCGATTCGGACTTTCGAGCCCGCGTGGTAAACATCGGGTTAAGAGCGCCCGATTTTGGGACATGTTTTGTAACGAATTACTCGTAATAGTTGTTATAAAAATTTATTACAAATTTTGGTTGCATTTTTTGAAATCCCGTTCATCTTCCTGCACAGCGGGCTCTGCCGCAGGGCGTCGGGCCTCGCGGTATGGCGAAAACGGAGGATTTTATGAACACGAACAGCCAGCCCGACCCGACCGCCAATGAAACGGCGGACGATGTCCTGACAATCGGTGTGATCTCCGGTCGTTACAATGTCACGCTTCGCGCGTTGCGTTTCTACGAGGATCGGGGTTTGCTGGCGCCGCGCAGGAATGGCGTCACGCGCCTTTATGACAAACTGTCGGTGCGTCGCCTTGAGCTGATCCTGAAGGGCAAAAACCTTGGCTTCACGCTCGCCGAAATTCGCGAAATGTTGAAAAAAGCCATGCTGGACAATAGCGTCAACCCGGAATTGACGCTCGCCCCCAGTCAGTTGCTCGAACGCATCGAAGCCCTGCAGCGCCAGCGCGCCGGCGTCGATCAGGCGATCGCGGAACTGGAAGCCACCTGGCGGCGCATGAGCCAAGCGGATTCGCCGAAATCCGGCAGCCCCCCATCCAGCGATGACAAAAGCGCAGGCTCACACGCAGCGTGAATGCGCCGCCGGTCTTTAAAAAGGTTTTCGGGGGAAAGGAATAAACCCGTCCCGGTTTGGCATGACAACCCGCGGCAGGGTGTCGGCGTCCATAGCGTCGTCAGCGCCAATAACGCCATTTTCACGCAGCAGGAAGGCCACCAGGGCGTAAACTTCCGGATTGCTCAGGCTGCGCGGGGCGTCCCACGGCATGGCCCGCCGCGTATAATCGAACAGCGTGGTCGCATAGGGCCAGAAACTACCGACGGTCTTGACGGCGGGTTTTTCGGGCGCGCTCAAAGTGCCAAACCCGCCGACAAGCTGATCGTTGGGCTTGCCGCCGCCCTTTTCGCCGTGGCAGCGCTGGCATTTTTCAGCGAAGATTTTTTCGCCCTCAGCAGCCAGACCCCGCCCTGCGGGCAATCCCTTCCCGTCGGGCTGTATCTCAATATTCCATGCAGCAATATCGGCTTCATTTGCAGGCGCGCCAAGGCCCGGCCCCTCAGCGGCGTGAAGCGGTCCGGCGAACAGGAGCAGCAACGCCGGCGCCAGCCACTCAAACATAGACATTGCTTGCCTCCCCATTGGCGCCGATCGCCCAAGTCAGGATACAGTTGACGTGGAACTGACCGCGCAATCCACGCTCCGCAATCATGGCGGCGCGGGAGGGTTGCAGATTGCCAGCCGCGTCGGTGGAGCGGCTTTGCAACAACGCCGGACCTCCGTCCCATTTCCAGGGGATGCGAAAGCGGGTCAGCGCCTTGGGCAGCACAGGATCCTGCAAGGCCGCCGGCGCCCAGCTTTTACCGCCATCGGCGGAAACCTCGACGGTTTTGATTTGCCCGGCGCCGGACCAGGCGAGACCGGAAATCTCAAAAAGGCCGGGTCCTGGCATCCCGATCCCGGGCGAAGGCCGCGTAATGAACGAATTCACCTCGATCGGCCAGATGAATTGCCAGGTCTTGCCGCTGTCGAGCAGCACTGTGTATTTCGAGGTTTCATCCTTCGTCATGACCGGGCTTGCAACGAGTTTGAGCCTTCGCAGCCATTTCACATTCATGTTGCCCTCAAAGCCGGGCGCAAGCAGGCGCACGGGATAGCCATTGCCTGGCCGGATGCGCTCGCCATTCTGGTAGAGACAGACCAATGCGTCGTCCATTGCCTTGGCAAGCGGGATCGAGCGGCTCATGCCAGCCGAATCGGCGCCCTCGGCGAAAACGAATTTGGCCGCAGGATCGACGCCCGCCTCATCGAGCAGGATCGAGAGCGGAACGCCTGTCCACTCCGCGCACGAGACAAGACCGCGAATCGCCTGCGCATCGACATTCTGCGCGACCGGCTGCGACAACGACCCGCCGTTGCCGCCGCATTCGATGAAAGCAATCCGCGATTTCATCGGATAACGCGACAGCGCCTCCATCGTGAAAACAAGCGGACGCTTCACAAGGCCATGGATCACGAGGCGATGTTGCTCGGGATCGATATCCGGTATGCCGCCATGCGCTCGCTCGAAATGCAGCGAATTGGGCGTAATGGCGCCGTCCAGAAACTGGTGCGGCGTGCGCGAGGCGCCAATGCCTGGCGTTGCCGGATTGGCGGGCGGCGCCCAGACCCGTTTGACCTTCGATTCAAAACGCGAGGGTTGCCCGTAGGGTGTGAAATTGGCTCCTGGCTTTTGCGTCCACACAGGATCGCCGAGCGTTTCGGCCGCCGCGCCGCTTGCAGAAAGAAGCCCCGCGCCCAGAGCCCCTTCAAACAATGCGCGGCGATCGAGCAGGCCGCCCCCCGCTGCTGGCGGCGCGCCAGACGTGTTTTGCCCGGACATGGGCCCCTCCCCCGATTGCTTCGTTCTGTGGAGAGGATGAACCGGTCGCGGCAGTTTGTCACGCGCCCGGCGCCGCCTGAACGACCAAATGGACGTCCGCGCTATTTTGGCGCCATCCGCAGCGACCCGTCGATGCGGATCGTCTCGCCGTTGAGATAGGGATTTTCGACAATATGGCGAACCAGCGCGGCAAATTCGGTGGGCTCGCCGAGCCGGTGCGGGAAGGGGATCGCCACCGCCAGCGAATCCTGCGCCTCCTGCGGCAATTGCGCCAGCAAGGGCGTCTTGAACAGGCCCGGCGCCAACGCCATGACCCGCACGCCAAATTGCGCGAGCTCGCGCGCAACGGGCAACGTCATTGCAGCCACGCCTCCCTTTGAGGCGGCGTAGGCGGCCTGTCCGATCTGCCCGTCGAAAGCTGCGACAGAGGCTGTGGAGACGATGACGCCGCGCTCGCCGCCCTCGAGCGGCGCCAGTTTCGACATGATCGTTCCGGCGATGCGCATCATATTGAATGTGCCGATCAGATTGATCGAAATGATCCTGGAAAACTCCGCCAGCGAATGGGCGCCATCGCGACCCACCATCCGGCGCGCAGTCGCAACGCCCGCGCAATTCACCAGCACGCGCGGCGCGCCCAGCGCGCTTTCGATCGCCGCAAATACGGCCTCGCCAGACGCGGCGTCCGAAACATCGCAAGCAAAAAAGCGTCCGCCGGTTTCCGCCGCAACCATTTTTCCCCGCGTTTCATCGCGGTCGATAATCGCAATCACAGCTCCTGAAGCTGCGAGCGCACGCGCTGTCGCCTCGCCCAATCCTGACGCGCCGCCGGTGATGGCGGCGACACAGCCCTTGATGTTCATAGCTACTCTCCGGCTCAGACTTTTACGGAACGGCAATTATAGCCTGCCGCCACGCGATGCGCGCAAGCAGCAAAAGCAAGAACGGCGCCCGCTTTTGCGGACGCCGCGCTTGCCACACCTTTCGCAACAGCGCTCAGCCGCGCGCGCCAACCAGCGCGAACAGGGCGCCCTGCGGATCGAGCGCCTGCACAACCCATTGGCCGCCTGGCACCTGCATCGGCCCGTTGACAATTGCGCCGCCGTTTGCGGTCAGGCTCGCAGTTGCTGCATCAATGTCGCGGACGTTGAAATAGAAATCCCACAATGCTGCCGAAACCTTCTCCGGTTTGTTCATCATCCCGCCGATCGCGAGCGCCCCATTTCCGAACATCTGATATTTGCCCATCGGGCCCATATCGATGGCGTCAAGCTTTACCCAGCCAAACATCTGCGCATAGAACGGAAACACGGCTTCCACATCGACGGCGTAAAGCTCATTCCAGCCGACGTGGCCCGGCGCATCCGGCGGCGGTTCGCTGCCCGGCATAGGCGCTGCGGTCTTGAACAGCTGGAACACTGCGCCCTGAGGGTCCGTGACAACCGAGAAGCGTCCGGTATTGGGAATATCGGTGGGCTCCTTGAAGACCTTCCCGCCAAGCTGTTTGAGCTTTTCTGTGGCGGCGTCGACATCGTCAACGCTAATATAGCCGCTCCAGTTTGGCGGCGCGCCCATTTTTTTGGCGTCTTCGGGAATGTGCATCAGACCGGCGACCATGGAGTCGCCGGCGCTGAAGATGCGGTAGTCCATTCCCGCCATGCCGGAGTTCTTGCAGGAAAACCCCACAACAGCATTGTAAAACCGCTCGGCTGCGTCAGGATCGCTGGTCATCAATTCGTGCCAGACAAAAGCGCCGTGAGATTTCGTCATACCAGCCTCCTGATTGCCGCTGGCGACTTGCGCAGCGGGTGAAATTACAGCCTATTGTCTGAAAATAACATTTCAATGGCAATGCCGCCGCTGGCCGCGAACAGGAACACCGGGATGAAACGTCTGGCCCTTCTGGCGCTTGCGCTTTTCTGCCTGGCGTCGGCGCCCGTTCGCGCCGCCGATCCTTTTTACAAGGGCAAGACGATCCGCATCGTCATATCAACCGGCGTCGCAGGCGGCTACATGGAATATGCGCGGGCGCTCGCCCGCCATCTCACCCCTCATCTGGCCGGCAATCCCGGCTTCGTTGTCGAGAGCATGCCTGGCGCCGGCGGCTTGCTCGCCGCCAATTATCTCTACGCCAATGCGCCGCGCGACGGGCTGACCATGGCGATGGTGCATTCCACCATTCCTCTCGCGCCCTTGTGGGGCGGCGGCGGCGCGCGGTTCGACGCGCTGAAATTCAACTGGCTTGGCGCGCTGGACCGCGCCGATGGCGTCTGCACGGTCTGGCACACGTCGCCTGTCAAAACCTGGGCCGACATGCAAAGCCGCGAACTCACTGTCGGCAGCATGGGCGTAGGCTCGCCCACGGAAGTCTACCCCGCCGTGCTCAATCGCTATTTTGGCACTGAGATCAAGGTCATCGGCGGGTATCATTCGGGCACCGAGGTCGATCTTGCCGTCGAGCGCGGCGAGCTTGAGGGGCGTTGCGGCACGCATCTCAACACATACAAGGCAATGCGCGCCAACTGGATTTCGCAGGGGCTTGTGCGCGTTCCAGTGGTCTTCGCCGAGCAGCGCCTGCCCGATTATCCCGATGCGCCCAGCGTGCTGGAACTGACTGGAGACGAGACCATCCGCCAGCAAATCGAACTGATCATGACAACGCAATATCTTGATCGCCCGATGCTGATGCCGCCCGGCGTTCCGCACGAGCGCGTCGCCGAAATGAACGCGGCGCTGGCGGAGGTCGCGGCGGACCCGGCCTTGCACGCGGATTTGGCGCGCAGCAACTTCACGTTCAACTATGCCGACGCGGCTGACATGGCGACGCGTTTGCGCAGGGCCTATTCCTATCCTGCTGAAACCGTGAATGCGGTGCGCGCGTGGATGGGCGCGCCGCAGGATCCGCCGGCAATGAAAACGCCATGACATCGGGCGCGCACGCGCGTCTCCGCCTTGCCGCGGTCTTTCGATCCGGGCTTTGCTTCCGTTCGGTCCCTCGAAAAACTTGAGGGGCGGGGGGCGCCGTCCTGGCCGACGCGGGTGGTTCGTCCGCAGTGTGTGGATGCCTCGCGGCGCCCCCTGCGCGGTTTTGTCATCCGACGCGTCCC
>CAIZEI010000068.1 GCA_903931945.1 uncultured Hyphomicrobiales bacterium
ACTGCGAAACTTCTTGAGCGCGCAACGCGTCTCAAAGTGATGGGCCGCGCCGGCATCGGCGTTGACAATGTCGATAGCCCCGCAGCGACCGCGCGCGGCATTATCGTGATGAACACGCCCTTCGGCAATTCCATCACAACAGCCGAGCACGCCATCGCGATGATGTTTGCGCTGGCGCGCGAGATTCCGGCCGCCGACGCCTCGACGCAAGCCGGCAAGTGGGAAAAGAACCGCTTCATGGGCGTCGAGATCACCGCAAAAACGCTCGGCATCATTGGCTGCGGCAATATCGGATCGATCGTCGCCGAGCGCGCGGTTGGCCTGCGCATGCGCGTCATCGCGTTTGATCCCTATCTCAGCCTGGAGCGCGCCAAAGCGCTGGGCGTCGAGAAAGTTGAACTCGACGAACTCCTGAAACGCGCCGATTTCATCACCCTGCACACGCCGCTGACGCCACAGACGCGCGGCATCATGGGCGCGGAAAACATCGCCAGGACCCGCAAGGGCGTGCGCATTATCAATTGCGCGCGCGGCGAACTCGTCGATGAAGCGGCGATGCGGGCGGCGCTGGATTCAGGCCATGTCGCGGGCGGCGCCTTCGATGTGTTCTCCGAAGAGCCTGCAGTGAAGAACGCATTGTTCGGTCATCCCAATGTTGTGTGCACACCGCATCTCGGGGCCTCGACGAATGAGGCGCAGGAAAATGTCGCGCTCCAGGTCGCCGAGCAGATGTCCGATTATCTGATGCGCGGAGCGATCTCGAACGCCATCAACTTCCCTTCGATCACCGCCGAGGAAGCGCCGCGACTGAAACCCTTTATCGCGCTGGCCGAAAAACTCGGCTCCTTCGCCGGGCAGCTCACCGATAGCAGCATCAAGAAAGTCACCATCGTCTATGAAGGCGCGGTGGCGGAACTGAAAACCAAAGCGCTGACGTCATCCGCCATCGCCGGGTTGTTGCGCCCGTTGCTGTCGGATGTGAATGTTGTGTCAGCTCCGGTTGTCGCCAAGGATCGCGGCATTTCGATCGATGAAGTCACGCGCGCGGCCGAGGGCGATTACGAATCTCTGGTGACGCTGATTGTTACAACCGAGACCATGGAACGCTCGATTTCGGGCACGGTGTTTCAGGATGGCAAGCCGCGCATTCTCAACATCAAGGGAATCAAGGTGGATACGGAATTTGCGCCATCGATGATTTACATTACGAACGAGGACAAGCCGGGTTTCATCGGTCGTTTTGCGAGCCTTCTGGGCGAGGCTGGAATTAATATCGCCACCTTCGCGCTTGGCCGAGACACGGAAGGCGGCTCCGCCATTGCGCTTGTCGAGGTCGACGGCGCGGTGCCGGAGGCCGTGCTTGCAAAGGTGCATGGAATTCCAGGCGTAAAACAGGTCAAGGCGCTGAAATTCTGAAACCCGACATTTGCAGGATCGATGCAAGGGCGCAGGTTCATTCCCGCGCCCTTTGCCTTGCCTGGCGCGCCTTTTCTCCGCCATTGCCATACGGGCCGCGGTCTGCCAGACAATCCCTTAACACAGGGGGCAGCGCATGGATCGCCGGCATTTGTTGAAACTCATGGCCGGCGCCCCCGCCATTGCGCTCCCTCGCGCGTCGCACGCGCAGGCGGCCTGGCCTCGCAAGAACATCACTGTCGTCGTGCCCTTCCCGCCGGGTGGACAGGCTGATCTGGCCGCGCGCCCGCTCGCGGACGCCCTGCAACGCGGTCTTGGCGTGGGCGTTACAATCGACAATCGGGGCGGGGCGGGCGGCAAGATCGGCCATACCTTTGTCGCGCGCGCTGAACCCGATGGCCACACCCTCCTGTGCACGCTGCCCTCGCTTGCCGTGCTGCCAGAAGCCGATCGACTGTTCGAGCGCCCCCCGACCTACGAAGTCAGCGAGTTTGCGCCCATCGCGCGCATCCTCGCCGACCCGACGCTGCTCGCCGTCGCTGCGTCCTCGCCGTGGAAAACATTCGAGGATTTTCTCAGCGAGGCCAAGGCGTCGCCGGGAACAATTCCCTATGGGTCCTCCGGCTCTTACGGCACCTTGCATGTTGCGATGGAAATGTTCGCGACCGAGGCGGGCGTCAAGCTTCTGCATGTGCCCTATACAGGCGCGGGCCCCGCGCTCAACGCCCTGCTTGGCGGCAATGTGCGGGCTATTGCCGCGACGCCTGGAGTCATTAAGGCGCAAGTCGAGGCTGGCGCCGTCCGCGTGCTTGCCAATTGGGGCGATGAACGCATTCCGACGTTCCCTGACGTCAAAACATTCAGGGAATATGGCTTGGAACATGTCGAATACTATAACTGGGCGGGACTTTTCGCGCCGCGCGCCACGCCCGTCGACGTCATCGCCCGATTGCGCGTTGAAACCAAACGCGCCATGGCGGACCCCGCCGTGATCAAGATTTTTGACAGCGCCGGCTCGCCGCCCGCCTGGCTCGACGCGCCTGAGTTTGCCGCTTTTGTCGCCGCGGACAGCGCCCGGCTGATCAAGGCGGTGCAAAAGATCGGTAAAGTGGATTAGCTTCAGACAGCAAGCGTTGCAGAGCGCTTGCATCGCGTGTACGCGCCATCCGGGGAACCGTCATGTTCAATATTCAAAATGCCTCCGCCACGCTTATATCCGCTCTCCGCGCGACCCTGACCGGCCTCTGTCTGCTGACGGGGATCGTCGCGGCTCCAGCTCTGTCGCAGACCTTTCCAAACGGGCCGGTCAAACTGATCTGCGATTCTGCGCCGGGCAGCGCCAATGA
>CAIZEI010000069.1 GCA_903931945.1 uncultured Hyphomicrobiales bacterium
ACTTCGCCCTCAACATCGTGCGATCGGCCAGAGACAAACACAGCATAAGGCTCCGCAGAAAACTCGCGGGATGGGACCCAAGCTACATCATCGCCCTGCTCGAAGGCGATCGCCGTTAATTTGGATTCGGAGCCCTGTTGCAAACAGCAGCCTCGGGAAATATTTCCCCGACGCCTTCCTTGTCAGGCGCAACTTGTTGCATGGTCCGCTCGTATCCAAGGGGCCGTCCATACGTCCTGCGGTTCGGGCCGCAGCAGCAAGGAGACCTTCGCCATGCGAGATGATCTGATACGGAGCGTTGCGCGTGGCGGACTTGCGGCTTTCTTCCTCCTCGCAGGCGTCCTGCACCTGGCCTCGCCCGCAGGCTTTTTGCTGATCACGCCGGATTGGGTTCCCGACAAGCCGGCTGTGATTGCATTCACAGGCGTTTGCGAAGTGGTCGGCGCGATCGGCCTCCTGACGCCGGCCACACGCACATGGGCAGGCGCGGCGCTGGCTCTCTACGCTTTTTGCGTTTTCCCCGCCAACATCAAGCAAGCCCTGGAACATATCGCGGTTCCCGGTTTGCCCGACACATGGTGGTATCACGGACCGCGCCTGCTGGCGCAGCCGCTGTTGATCTGGTTGACGCTGTTCAGCGCTGGCTTTCGCGTCTGGCCCGTGCGGGCAAAAGCCTCCCTTTGCGATCAGCGTCCACTGTGATTGAATGCCCAGGCGACTCCCGCCTGCAAAGACGCTGGCGACAGGGAGCGCCGGGGGGCAATCAATCATGGCGAGGAAACAGGCGCGTGCGCGCGGGTTCAGGACATCTCTGGCGCGTGCGGCGATCGCCGCGCTCGGCTTTGCGACGCTGGCCTCTCGCCTTGCGCTGGCCGATCCCATTCCGCCGGGATGGACGGCTTCCAATATGGATGTGGTAGGTTTTTCGGCGCTCGGCGGCAAACCTGGCGCCTTCAAGCTCGCCGTCAAACATGCCCGCAACGATCACTGGTATCTTTATGCCGGCCATTCGTTTGATCAGGGCTGGAGCATCATCGACGTTACCGACCCGCGCAATCCCCGCTATGTCAAATTTATGCCTTACACAACGCCGACAAGCGGCGTTCTGACAGCGCAGGTCACTGTGCACGGCGATATCATGATCACTGCGCTCGACAAGGAATCGATGCCGGACCCCGCCATCATTATCTGGGATATCAGCGACCCCGAAAATCCCCGCCGCATCGGCCAGTGGAAAAGCGCCGAGGGCGGTTCGCACCGCAATTCCTACCCCGGCGGCAAATACGCTTATCTCTCGACCTTCGCCGAGGGTTATCAGGGCCCCGGCCATGAGATGGTCATTCTGGATATTTCCGATCCGGCGGCGCCTAAAGTCGCAGGCGTCTGGGCGCAACCTGGCCAAAAGTCCGGCGAGCCCAAACCTGCGCTGGCGCCCGGCTTTCATGGGCCGGTTGGCGTCAGCCCTGACGGCAAGATGGCGACAATGGGTTTCACGCCCGATGTGGTCAATCTCGATATCAGCGACATTGCGCATCCAAAACTGATCGGAAGGCTGACCATGACGCCGCCCTTCATGTATGCGGGCAATCAATCCGTGCATACAGTGCTGCCGTTGTGGGATCGCAATCTGCTGTTTGCAAGTTCGGAAGCAAGCCGCTGGGGCTGCGATCAGGACCCGATGAACTGGGCGGCGTTCATCGACAACAAGAATCCGGCCAAGCCGCGCCTGATGTCGTTGTTTCCAACGCCGCGTCCGCCAAAGGACGCGCCCTACAAGGATTTTTGCTTCAAGGGCGGGCGCTTCGGGCCGCATAATACGGTGATGGAATTGCACAATCCGGATGTTCGCGGTCCAGGCGACACGATGTATGTCACATGGTTCAATGCGGGGCTGCGGACGTTCGATATCAGCGACCCCTATTTACCAACGGAAATTGGCTGGTTCATGCCGCCCGAACGGCCCGATGCGCCCAAACTGTCGGGTCCGCATGCCGCGCCAACCAACTGGATGGAGGATGTCACCCAGGATTCGCGCGGCTATATTTACGCCGATGACGACAAATGGGGCATCTGGGTGCTACGCGACCCCAGACGACCGTGAATTCTGGTTGCTTCGTCGCGCGGTCGCCGACAAAGTCAGGGTCTGATTCGAACCTTGAAGCGAACCCATGACTTCAGCACCGGGTAAATCCTGCGGCGCGTGCAATATGTGCTGCCAGATTCTGGATATTGACGAACTCGATAAAAAGGCGGGCGTGCTTTGCAAGAATTGCACAGCGACGAATGGCTGCAAGATTTACAACAAGCGCCCGCAGGTCTGTCGCGATTTTGAGTGCGAATGGCTGACCGAGCGCGACATCGCCGCGCCGCTGAAACCCGACCGCACCGGGACGATTTTCATGATCGACCCGGACACAGACCAGTATCAGGCGGTGACCGATCCCAAACGTCCCCAGGCCTGGCGCCATCCGCTTGTGTTCAAACACCTTATCGCCAAGGCGAAAGAGGGGCATGTTGTGGTGGCGAAGTCCGGGCTCATGTCATGGCGGGTCTATCCGACCGGAGAAACCGCGCCCTGGGTCTGAGGAATGGCGCGCGGACGGGCAGAATCGCTTAATCGGCAATGCCGGTGACAATCGCGATGATCTGATTGAGCGCGCTCAGGGAGGCGCGATCAAGCTGGCCGATAACCCGTCCGCATTTGCCGCGCATCACGGGGAGGATTTTATCCACCATGATTTGCGAGATTTGTTTCAGACCATTGGCTTCGCCGGGCTCGATGGAAAGACGGTAGATTGGCGCCTCAACGAGCGTGCTCGTGAACAGCGCTTCCAGAACGCTGTCGTTCTTATTGCGCCAGTCGGATTTAATGACAACGGCAGGTCGGGGTTTTCGGTAATCGCCGGGCGGGGAAACCGTGATGATATCGCGCCGCTTCACGGGTCTGGCCACTCAGCGATTGCGTCAATGAACGCCATCGCTTCTTTTTCTTCTGGCCGACTTTACAGAAGCTTGCCTTGCCGCGCAGCCTCGGCCGCAAATTCCGGCTTGCCGGGGTCTGGCGCCCAGATGCGCAGGAGCTTCATCCCCCGGCCCTTTTGTGCGATTCGATAACGCTGAAACTTGCTCAACCCGTCCCCGGACTTTGCCGTGCGATCCCGCCGCTGCATGTGCGGCGCCTCCGTTCAACAGCGCGACCATAACCCGAAAGGTTGCGCGCTACCAATAAAATGCGTGCTCTGGTTTCAAAAAAGTCTGTCGGTCGGCCCCGGCCACATTCCGATCGTGGACGCGGTTGCTCAGAAAAACATCGTGGCCAAGCGTATGCAGGCCCGCAGGCCTACGCCTCGCCCCACACATCTCGTGCGACCTCGACCACGCGGCGCAATTTGTTCCACATATCGGCCTCGGCAAGTTCATTGCCCTCTTCCGTCGAGGCGAATCCGCATTGCGGCGACAGCGCGAGCTGATCGAGAGGCGCGTGCTTTGCAGCCTCGCCAATGCGTCGTTTGAGGTCGTCTTTCGATTCCAGCTGGCCGGTTTTTGTCGTGACGACGCCCAGCACAACGGTCTTGCCCTTTGGCAAAAGGCGCAGGGGTTCGAACCCGCCGGCGCGTTCGCTGTCATATTCCATAAAATAGGCGTCAACGCCGATACGGTTGAACAACACATCGGCGACCGGCTCATAGCCGCCGGAAGCAACGAAGGTCGAGCGGAAATTGCCGCGGCAAAGATGCATGGCGATCGTCATATCGTCAGGCGCATCGGCGATCGCCGAATTCAGCAAATCCGCGTAGGTGTTGAGCAGCGTGTCGGGATCGTCCCCCCGCGCGCGCACCTGATCGCGCAGGGCGGGGTCGCAAAGATAGGCAAGATTGACTTCGTCAATTTGCAGATAGCGACAGCCCTGATCGGCAAAGGCCTTGATCGCCTTGCGATAGGAAATCCCGAGGTCGTGATAGAATTCTGCCATATCCGGATAGATCGAGGTCGGAATCGCCTCTCGTCCGTAGCGGAAATGCAGGGACGAGGGGCTGGGGATCGTCATCTTTGGCGTCTGCTTCGTATGTTCATTCAGAAAGCGGAAGTGGTCGAGCATGGGATGGCCTGAAAAACGTCCCAGTTTTTCTGTCACGCGCAGCAGCACCGGACGGGGTTGCGGTCCCTGAAACTTCACCTTGCGTTCGCCTTCGTAGGATTCAACGCCGTCGAGCCGCTCAAGAAAATCGATCTGCCAGAAAGCGCGGCGATATTCGCCATCGGTGATGCCGCGCAGACCGATGTCTTCCTGTTTTGCTATGATTTTCGTGATTTCAGCATCCTCGACGGCGCGCAGGCCGGCATCGTCCAGCGCGCCCGTCCGGTGCTTTTCGCGGGCCTGTTTCAGGGCCGCTGAACGCAAGATTGACCCGACATGATCGGCGCGAAAGGGGGGATGATCGCTCATGACTTTTCTCATTTCTGGAAAGGAACTTCAGTGGCCCCGCCCGCACGTTCGACGCCATCGCCGCCAACATGCGATGTCAGCGCGCCCTGACGCAAAAGATAGTTCACGTGCGCGAGGGTTTCGCTGAACGCAAAGCCCATCTGGTGCGGATCGAGCTTGCGATGAAACAGCGCAGGCACAAGTTCGGCTGCTGACTTTGCATTGGCGCGGCAGGCGTCAAGAATAAGATCGCAGCGTTCGCGATGGTGAGCCAGCAATTCATCGACGCGCCTGTGCAGGCCAAAAAATGGCAGTTGATGCCCCGGCAAGACCAGCGCGCTGGCGGGAATATCGGCGCGCAGCGCGCGCAACGAACGCAGATAAAGCCCCAGCGGATCGCCATTCGGCTCCACAGCCCAGACGCTGATATTGGGCGTTATTTTCGCCAGGACCTGATCGGCCGCAAGAAGATAACCGCCGTTATTATTCCACAGCATGATTTGCTCGGCCGCGTGGCCATCGCCGCTCAGCACGGAAAAAACCTGTTCGCCGATTTTCAACGCATCGCCCGCAATCAGCCGCTGGAATGTCGGGGGCAATGGCGACACCATTTTCAGATATCTGTGCCCGAGCGTCGCGACAGTTGCGGTCGTCTCCTGATCGAGGCCGTGGCGCGTGTAAAAGTCGCTATAGACCTTGTTTTCGATCGAACGAGGATTGAGCGAGATATTGAGGCACGCAAGATAACAGGTTTCGCTGGTCAACAGCGGAATATCGAACCGTTCGCAGAGCCAGCCCGCAAGCCCGATGTGATCGGGGTGGTGATGTGTGACAATCAGCCGCGTGAGCGGCCTGCCGCCCAGCGTTCCTGCAATCAGCGCCTCCCATGCTGCGCGGGTCGACGGGTTGTCAATGCCGGTGTCGACGGCGGCCCAACCCTCGCAGTCCCGGATCAGATAGATATTCACATGGTCAAGACGGAAGGGCAGGGCGATCCGCATCCAGAGCACGCCAGGGGCGACCTCCACAGCTTCCCCCGGCGCCGGTGGGGACGCGTGGGGAAATGTGAGGCTCTGCGATGTGACGGCACTTTTCATCGATCAAGGACCGGCGTGAGGGGACTTCAGCCGCCGCGCCGTTTCACCCGGCGCACGAGATAGTCGAAATTGACCACGAATTGATCCGGGCGGCTGATGTCGTGTTGCAATTTGCGGATATCCTCTTCGGGAAATTCCGGCGCGCAGTCTCCCGCCGCTTCGGCGATCATCTGCACCTGCGCCGCATTTTCCAGCATGATCGTGCCGATCACAGCCTCCTCGATGCTGGCTCCCGTGACGACAACGCCGTGGTTCTTGAGCAGCACAGCACGGCGCGAACCGAGCGCTTTGGCGACGCCGCGCCCCATCTCATGGGTGCGAATGAGATTGATCGTGTCGGTGTAAAGCCCCAGATCCTTGTAGAAGAGCGCGCTCGGCTGGCTCAGCGCGCGCAGCGGGCGGGCGCTGGCCGCCAGCGCGCAGGAATACACAGGATGTGTGTGAATGACGCAATTGAGATCGGCGCGAACCCTGAGAACTTCCGAGTGGATATAGACCTCGCTATGGCGGCGCGCGGAGCCAGCCACGACGTTGCCCTCAAGATCGATGGTCAAAATATTGTCCATCGTGATTTCATCCATCCCGATGCTATGCGCTTTCATCAGAAACTGGCCAGGATTGTCGGGCAGGCGCATCGAAATATGGCCGCGCGTAAAATCATCCTGGCCTTCAGCGACCAGCGCCTTGCCGGCCATGATGAGCGTTTCCTTGATCTTTTCGTAAGCCATTTTTTGTCCTTCAAGCTTGGCCGGGCGTCGCCCGTATCGGAGGGGTTTAACATGTCTTGCAGCGATGGAAAGCCGGTTCGGGCGCTTTCAGGCAAGGCGGCGCCGGATTGCGCGAAAAAGCGCCAACGGAGAGCCAGCGGAGCGTCGTCGCGTTTCCCGGCAACGTGACTATTTTCCGGTAAATGAGAGCCTAATGCTTAACCAGCGTTTTATACGCGCTCGTTAGTCAAGACCGTATTCACCTTCCCACTGTTTAGGACTCGGGAAAGCCTGTGGATTAACCCGGCTGCAAGTCTCGGCGGCAATGATGGACCTCGACGGGAAAAAATCCCGCATCAATAACGGGGACCACAGTGGCAAACATATCTCGGGCGGGTCAGGAGCCCGCAGCACCGGCGCTCGAATTGCGCGCATTGCGCAAATCCTTCGCTGGCGTTGCGGCGGTCAAGGGCCTCGATCTGACGGTTCGGGCCGGCGAGTTTTTCGCATTGCTCGGACCGAACGGCGCCGGCAAAACCACGACATTGCGGATGATCGCAGGCCTGTTGCCCGCCGACGCCGGCGAAATCTCGATTTTTGGCGTCGACGCCCGCCGTCAATCAATTGACGCCAAACGCATCACTGCCTGGCTCCCGGATGAGCCGATGCTTTATGACAAGCTTGATCCGCTGGAATATCTTGAGTTTGTCGCCGGCCTTTGGGGCGTGGATCCCGACATCGCCCAAAGCAGGGCGCGTGAATTGCTCGAAACGCTGGATTTGTGGAAACATCGCGATGAGCGTTGCGAGGGGTTTTCTCGCGGTATGAAGCAGAAAGTCGCATTGGCCGGCGCGCTGATCCACGATCCTATGCTGCTGATGCTGGATGAACCGCTCACGGGGCTGGACGCCGCCGCGGCCCGTCAGGTGAAAGACCTTCTTCGCGAGCGCACGCGCGCGGGCCGTTCGATCATCCTGACCGCACATATTCTGGAGGTTGCCGAACGTCTCGCCGACCGGATCGGCATCATCCACCATGGCGAGCTTACCGCGCAGGGTACGCTTGCGGAGTTGCGCGCCATTGCGCGTCAAACGGCCAACGGCGCGCAGCAGGAATCGCTGGAGGACATTTTCCTTGAATTGACAAGATCGCCGGAGAAGGCGGCATGAGCGCTCGCCCCGGCTCGTTTGTGTGGCTGCTTCGCCATGACGTCAAACTCAATTTTCTCCGCTTCCGCGCCATGTTTGGCGCCAGGGGGCCGCATGTCGTCGCCGCCATCGCGTCGGCGACGTTTGTGGCGATCCATCTTCTGTGCTGGCCTGTAGCGGCCTGGTTCACCCGCTCGCAGGGCGACGCAGCCTCGGCGCGCCTGTACTATCCAATGCTGGCCGGCGCCGCGCTG
>CAIZEI010000070.1 GCA_903931945.1 uncultured Hyphomicrobiales bacterium
CGCGGCGGGGCGGGCTTGTCTCAGAAGCGCCAATCGCGTCACGATGCGGCGCCAAATTTGCGTCACGGGAAATCTCCAGAACGTTTTTCGTACATTGGAGCGAGCATAGCCTTGACCAAACGCCACGCCGACCGTTAATCAATCATGAACCGCGCTGTCCACGCTTGTGGCTGCGCTCTGAAGCCGCCGGAAGCCCCGGCATTGTTAAAGTGAGCTTTCATGTTGCGCGTTTTACGATTCACCGGGATTGTGTGCTTCATCCTTGGCTTTGCCGGCGTCGAAAGATCGGAGGCGCAGACCTATAATTTCGCTCTGTCCGGCACGGGCTGGAGCATTGCTTCGGGCCTGGTTACATTCTCAGGCAACAATGTCACCGCAATATCGGGAACCGCCACCGGGCTAGCCACTCAAGGCATCGCAAATGGCGTGTTTAGTTGGAGCTCACCACATAGCGCCGGGTTCCTAACCTTCATATCGACAACAAATTATGTCGTCGATGTCCTCCAGTTTGCACCGGGGACGTCTCCAGAAATATTTTTCGGAGATGGTCCGACCTTCATTCATTGGTGCGGTGGCAGCGGTGGCAGCGTGTGCAATTACTCATTTAATGCAAGCGGGTCTGGTGTCGATAGTTCAAACGGGACAAACATCGTATACGCCAACTGCGCTACGGCCTGTGCGCTGACAGCGGCAAGTCCAGCCCCGACCCCCGGCGCAGGCCTTTATTCCTGGCTGGCATTGATCCTCGGAGGTGTCTGGATCAATCGCAAGAAAATACAGGCGCTTGCAAAGCGGGCCGCTGACGGGTTTGCCTGAGCGTCAGGCAGCGCGAGAAAACTCTTCTCCAGACCCGCCCGCGCCCAGCTGGTCCAGCGCCGCACATAGGTCCCAAGCAGCGGAGCTTTCAGCCGCTCCCGCCGCCCCTGCTCATTGCCGCGCGAAACGTCGCGAAGGGTCAGGTTGGACGAAATCTCCCGAACATCCACCGCGCGCGTGATTGACGATACCCCTGAAAGCGGGCGGCGCCCGCCGGATGTCGCCCGCGCGTGATTGACCTGTTTGCCTTATACCAACGGCGATGGGACTTGACACATCGCCGTTGGCAAGCGCGAACGCGCGCCGGCGCTGACGCGCCGAATGCTTCGGTTTCACCATCGGTCAATCCGAAGCGCCCCTGGTATTATAGCGGAAATCGCCATCAGGCCGGGCAAGGTTGTCAGGCCTTGCGTTGCAGGACGTGCACATTCACGACGCCCCAGAGCCAGGCGATTCCGGGGTCAATGCTGCCGGTCGTGACGACCTGATTCACGTATCCGCTCGCCGAGCCAGCGAACGCCGCCGGAACCATGCTGAAGCCCGGCCCCACCGCTCCCTGCAATTCCTCGATGATCCCCAATCGAAGCCGCCTTTGGGCCGCTGCGGAAATGACGCCGGAAACCTTGCCCGAATGGTTTGCCTTGCTGTAGCCCTGGAACGAGATTTTCGCCGCGCGCATGGCCGCCGCGAGGTCCTCGCGTCCGCCCGGCGAACTCGTGATCTGATCGTAGGCTTTTTTCAGCACCATCTCACGCTGCGATTTGTCCATTGCCTTCAACATCGCAGGCGTCACGTTTTGCAGCGATCCGCGCGCCGCCAGAATTTTGTACAACGCCGGGGCCGCAGCGCCGACCGCCGCGACGGATGAGACGCAACCAAGGAAATCGACAAGCATCAGCGTGTTTGAGTAATATTCCTTCTTGTCCCATTCGGACAATTCGTGGCCATATGGATCGACGGCGATTTGCCAGAGGCGGGCGACGCCATTGTAGGTCTGCACGCCCGCCGAGGTGAGGCCCACCCAGCCCGCCACCCCCACGACAGCGCCAACCGGACCGGTCTCCGGCGTGAGCCCGGCGCCAACCGTCAACGCGCCCGCCGAAAACGCAAAGCACATCAGGCTGCACCCGACGCCAATGACTTCAGGGCCGAAACGGCTGATGTTGGAACGCACGGCGGACTGCACGGCAGCCGGCGCGGACTTCGTCCCCTGCGGCAAGGGGAGATGCTCGACCATAACAAATTTTTCCAGCATGTTGCGTGTCGGAATCACGCCCTTGTGGAGCAATCGCTGCTGTCCCATGTGCGTGTAGCCGATCATGCAGCCATCGAGCTCGGACTCGCCATGGATGCGCCGCACGATTTTCTGGAGCAGCGGGACTGGAAGGCTTTGCGAGATCATGCCGGTCGCCCCAACTTATGCGTTCCACGGGCGAACGCATGATGCTGATGATCGAATACCGTATCCGCTTCAAAACGTATATCGTTATCGCCGCCACGGAATGCATTCAGTGCAAAATTCTTTGGATAAAGGGCGACTCGAGCCGCCGGTTTCCGGGGACATAGCCGAACGGGAACCGGAATGTATGCGGGAGTTCCAGCCGGACAAAAACGTCGCGAAGGATCAGGGGCGGAAAAAACCTGTGGAAATCGCCCGCCGGTTTCCGGGTCAGCGATCCATCCGAAACTCGACCGGGGCGTCAATTTCAGCGCCGGACGCACCCAAACAACGCGATCCCCTGAACTTGGACGCGCCAAACGGGTTCACGCCAGGGCGGTCATACCACGCCATGCGCCAATTGGCGGCGACACGCCATGCTATCGCGGAACGCAGCGACTGGTTCGCACGATCTGTTTGGTGCCGCCAACCTTCGTGTGGTTGCCGCCAACAACGCGTTTGATCTGCCCGACCGGACACGTTCCGTCATCAACAAACACCACCTGGCCTTCACGCATCGCGCCCATCGCAGGCTCATGCTTTAAAGTTTGCGCGAATGACGACGTGGCAAATGTCATCACAAAGACGCTCAAAATGGATGCGGTCGTTTTGATCATGCGCCTGCCCTCGATTTCCCGTTGTGTTATGCACCCCGGCACAATTTTTCCGCCCCATCACGATCATCAAAATCCAGTATAGGCAAAAATGATCATGGCGCCGAATCGATCCCCCGGTCAGAAGAGCGACACGAGCGGGAACACCCCTTTGGCCGCCATGTCGGCGATACACTGGAATGCTGGCGTGGCGGGCGACGCCATTCCATCTGCGCCCGGCCGGGGTGCGGCAGGATGTCGCTCGTCTGACCCCTCCACCTGTTTCGAGCCCAGCTTGACCATACAGCCTCAGGTTGCTACTGGGATGATCTATACACCGCACGCTTCTCTCGGCGGCGTTGTTGGCCTTTTTAATCGCCAGTCGTCGCCTGGAGTTGAAATGTTGTTGCGATTTGTCGGAGTACGAATAACGCGCGCGATAAAAAAGGGTGTGGGCGTTATCGTTTTTGGGTCGTCGGTCTATCTGGCGACCGCGCCATCAGCACGCGCATCGGTCATCGCGTGGGCATTCACGCCAAATTCGTCGATCACGGTCAATGGATTCACCGAGACGATAACCGGCTCTTTCCAATTCGATACATCCAATAACACGTTGCCGCAGATCAGCATGAACTTCGCCGGCGGCCTGCTAAACCAGACATACGCCTTTTCGGATTGCGGCAACCCCGCCTTCGCGTGCGGCCCCGTGGGTATTGGCGCCGCGGCATCTTCGGCCAACGCGACCTCGGGCCTGCTGGCAGGTCTACATTTCCAATCGGCGATCAATGTCTCCAGCAACACCCCGATGATAAACGGCGGCACGGTGATGATGGCCAACGGGACCCTTTACGACGCCCTATCCTTCACGGGTGGGTTGACGCAGGCGCTAGCGCCTGCCCCCGTTCCCGGCGCAGGCCCGCTTTCCTACCTGGCGCTGGCCGTCGGCATTCTATTGTATAAGCGCAAAATGCTGTTCGGAATGGCGAAGACATTCGCTGGCAGGCTTTCCGGCAAGGCCAGCGCGCAGGCGTCATCGCCCAAACCGGCCCGCGCCGAGCCAGACCAGCGTTGCAAATAATCCCCAAGCGGGGATCGTTTGACCGCTGCTGCCGCCCTTGCTCATAAAGCCGGGTCGAAATGCAGCGACGGGTCACTCCCCGCCTTCAGCGGCGAAAACGCCTGCTTTCAACAAGCTTCGCGAAGCCCCCGATAGCGGACGGCGCAAACGAAACGCCCCGCAAACCGGCGGGGCGCTCCTGTGTTTCAAACCCGATTTTCGCAATCAGTTGCTTTGACGGCGCAGGAACGCCGGGATTTCGAGTTGTTCGTCGTCCTGCGGGCGCGAGGGGGGCATCACCCGCCCATGGGCGTCAAGCTGCGAGGCCGGACGCGGCGCAGCCGGGCGCTTGCCATATTCTTCGTGCACCGGCATGGGCGCGCCGGCGCGCGGCGCAGGCGCGCGGGCGGGAGCCGCATAGCTCGTCTGCGAGGGAACCGGCTGGGCGGCGCGGGGGGTCGGCTCCTCATGCCGGCTGGCGCCAAAGGACGCGAGTCGTTCAAACAGGGACTGACGCCGCGCAACCGCCGGCGGCGCTTCGCCCTGACGTTCAGCCTCGCGCCATTCCATCTGCGCCCGGCCGGGGCGCGGCAGGTCGTCGATGGAGGGCATGCGCGGCGGCTGACGCGGCATCTCGGGCGCCGGCGGAATATAGGGGCCGCGCTCGGGCGCCGCTTCCTGCACGGGCGCAGGCCTTGGGG
Organism: uncultured Hyphomicrobiales bacterium; assembly: GCA_903931945.1. GTDB lineage: Bacteria > Pseudomonadota > Alphaproteobacteria > Rhizobiales > Beijerinckiaceae > Terripilifer. Next base: position 4,606 of record CAIZEI010000070.1, read on the forward strand.
CCGGCTCCTGATAAACCACACGCGGGGCGACGGGCTCCAGCCGGACTTCGTTTTGCGCCTGCGGCGCATATTGAACCGGCGCCGGGGCGGGCGCAGCCTGCGCATAGCTGAGAGGCAGCGGCTGCTGATAAGGCGCCGGAGCCTCCTCCAGGGTTGCGGGGCGCGGCGCCGGCGCAAGCGGAGCGGCGGCGATGGTTTGCTGCTCGGCGCGGACCGCCTGCGCGCGCAATTTCTGCGCAACGGCGGCGATGCGGGCCTCGGCGTGGATATCGCGCTCCTGCGCGTCGATCGGTTTGTCGATTCCTGTCGCGACGACAGAGACGCGGATGATCCCGACCAGAGATTCATCGAACGTCGCGCCAAGAATGATATTGGCCTCGTCATCGACTTCCTGACGGATGCGGCTGGCGGCCTCATCGACTTCATACAGCGTCATGTCGGCGCCGCCGGTGATCGAGATCAGCAGACCGCGCGCGCCCTTCATCGAGACTTCGTCAAGCAGCGGATTGGCGATGGCCGCCTCTGCGGCCATCAGCGCGCGCTTGTCGCCGCTGGCCTCCCCGGTGCCCATCATGGCCTTGCCCATTTCGCGCATGACCGAGCGAACGTCGGCGAAATCGAGATTGACGAGACCCTGCTTCACCATGAGGTCGGTGATCGAGGCGACGCCGGAATAGAGCACCTGATCGGCCATCGAGAAGGCGTCTGCGAAGGTGGTGCGTTCATTGGCGATCCGGAACAGATTCTGATTCGGGATGACAATCAGCGTATCCACCGCCTTGGTCAGTTCATTGATGCCCGCCTCGGCGACCCGCATTCGGCGCTGGCCTTCGAACTGAAATGGCTTTGTCACCACGCCGACAGTCAGAATGCCCATGTCGCGCGCGCAGGCCGCGATGATCGGCGCAGCGCCGGTGCCGGTGCCGCCGCCCATGCCGGCGGTGACAAAGCACATATGCGCGCCCTGCAAATGATCGCGGATTTCCTCGATTGCTTCTTCTGCGGCGGAGCGGCCGATTTCTGGCTGGGCGCCCGCGCCGAGCCCTTCGGTCACCTGCAAACCCATCTGGATAATGCGTTCGGCTTTCGAGGTCGTCAGCGCCTGCGCATCGGTGTTGGCGACGATGAAATCGACGCCCTGCAAGCCTGAGACGATCATGTTGTTGACCGCATTGCAGCCAGCGCCGCCGACGCCAAACACCATGATACGGGGCTTCAATTCCCGCAGTTCGGGAGCTTTCAGACTGATGGGCATTGCGGGCCTCTCGATTTTAGGGGCGCCAACGCGACGCCCGGACCAGGGTTGAGCCGTCAGTCGGAGATCGCTTTGACCCCGGCTGACAGCAGATTCAGAAACTGTCGCGCAGCCAGCGGCCAACGCGGGTAAAATACGTGTCCGTTCCGGTGGCTTGCAGGCCAGAGGTGCGGCGGGGTTCGAAATGTTCGCTGGCGGCGAATTGCGGATAGATCAGCAAGCCGACGGAGGCGGCAAAAGCCGGGCTTTTGGCGGATTCCGGAAGGCCCTGCACGCCCAACGGGCGACCGATGCGAACCTGCGGCGATATGATCCGCCGCGCCGTGTCGGCAAGGCCCGTCAACTGGCTGCCGCCGCCCGTCAGAACAAGTCGCTGGCCGGCCAGAGAGCCGACGCCCGCTGATTTCAGACGATCGCGCGCAAGTTCCAGTATTTCTTCAACCCGCGGTCGGATGATGCGCGTCAGCCGCGATTTGGGCACGTGATGGGCCTGATCGGGTTCTTCGCCCACTTCCGCTATCGCAAGAATTTCACGATCATCGCTGGCCGACGGCAGGCATGACCCGTAAAGCGCCTTCAGACGTTCTGCGTCATTGTGGCGGATCGTCAGGCCGCTGGCGATGTCGTTGGTGACATGGCGCCCGCCAATGGCAAAACCATCGACATGCGTCAATGCGCCGTCATGAAAAATGCCGAGCGTGGTCGTGCCGCCGCCAAGATCGATTACGGTTGCGCCAAGTTCTTTCTCATCATCGACCAGAACCGCAAGGCTTGCGGCATAGGGCGCGGCAACCATGGCTTCAACATCAAGATGGCACCGCTCAATCGCCAGCATCAGGTTGCGAGCGGCTGCGTCATCGCAGGAGACGACATGCATCGCTGCGCCAAGCTCGTCGCCAATCATCCCGCGGGGTTCATCGACGCCTGTCATGGCGTCGAGCGCATAGCCGTTGGGCAAAGCATGCAATACGGAGCGCCCGGGACGCGCGGCGCCGCGCGCGGCGGCCTCTCGCACGCGATGCAGATCAGAGTCCGCGACGGGCCGACCGGAGACGTTGATTTTCGCGCTGTAATGCTCTGACCCGACGCGTCCGCCAGCCAGATTGACGATCACGCTTTCGACCTGAACTTTCGCCATCCGCTCGGCGGCGTCGACAGCATGGCGGATGGACTTTTCAGCCTCTTCGAGATCGACGACAGCGCCGCCCTTGATGCCTCTGGATTGCTGATGGGCGATGCCCAGGATTCGGCAATGGTGCGTGCGCCCGCGAAGGGTCGTCGACGGCTCCATTGGCGTCAGCCGGGCGATCAGGCACACGATCTTCGATGTGCCGACATCCAGCACTGACAGGATCATGCTTTTGTGCGCTGCCAGCGGGCGCATTCTTGGTGGTGAGAAGCCCGCGCTCATGCCGGCCCCCGCTTTCGGACATGCGGCAAATTCTCGGCCCTGGCTGCCGCCGCTTCATCGGTCATACGCGCGAAAATACGTCCGGGAACCCGAAAATCGACAGATAGCAGGTCCTTGTCCAGCAGCCTGGAGTCCCTTGCCAGGCGGCCAAGTTGCGCCGCTGCCGCTTCGGGCGCGAGCGCGGGCAGTTTGACCTCGAGACCGCTGGAAAGCACCAGATTCCACCGACGCTGGCCAATCAGGACGCCGGCTCGCACACGCCCCTGCAGATCGCCCGCCGCCTCCACGATGCGCCTGAATTCAGCGATCCGCAGATTGGCGCCCTCGCCCACCACAAATGGCAGGCCGGCAAAACGAGCGTCATGCATTTCGGCGATCGGCGCCCCATCGGAGGCAACCAGCTTCAGAACGCCGCCTTTCTGCCAGATTGCAAAGGGTTCGCGTTCGGTAATGTCGACAATCAGACGATTCGGGAACAATTTTCGGACGCTGACGTCCTGCACCAGAGGCATAGCGGCAAGGCGCGCGCGCACCGCATTGACATCGACAAACAACAAAGAGCTTTTCGAATCGATGCCGCCGGCTGCAAGAATTTCGCTTTCATGCAATTCGCGCGCGCCGGCGATGGAGACAGCCTCGATCCCGAAACCCATCGCCCGTGCGATCGAATCCCCGATGGAGCCATTCTCCGCGACAAATTTCTGGTATTCGCCGCCGTGGAACGCGCCCAGCGCGCCTGCTCCGCCCAGCACGCAGACCGCCAGCGCCGAACCAACGCCATGCGCCTGCGCGTAGCGCAGAAGTCGGCTCGCGCGCGCCTCCCGCCGCCTGCGCCTCGGCGCCGGCGCTGCTGCGCGCAATCCAGACGTCGCAGCAAGAGCGCCCGCCGCACCGGCAAAAGCCGGGCGCGTGGGAGCCAGCGCTCCGAGAGCCTCCTTCAACGATCGCAGGAGGCGTCTTCCACCATCCATCGAACCAGTCCACCAAACGAAAATCCGGCGTAAGCCGCCATTTCCGGCACCAGCGACGTCTCGGTCATGCCAGGTTGGGTGTTGACCTCCAGCACGACCAGTTCACCGGTCCCATCGGGCCGGTCGTCGTAACGCAGGTCCGAGCGACTCACCC